>PBLQ01000041.1 GCA_002721815.1 Myxococcales bacterium | reverse complement strand
GGCTTTTTCTTAGTGCTTTTCTTTTTAGCGGCCGGCTTTTTCTTAGTGCTTTTCTTTTTAGCGGCCGGCTTTTTCTTAGTGCTTTTCTTTTTAGCGGCTGGCTTTTTCTTCGTGCTTTTCTTTTTAGCGGCTGGCTTTTTCTTAGTGCTTTTCTTTTTAGCGGCCGGCTTCTTCTTGGTGCTTTTCTTTTTGGTCGCTGTTTTTTTCTTGGTGCTTTTCTTTTGGGTCGTCGCTTTTTTCTTGCTGACCACAGCTGGGGATGCCGGTTCGGTCGAAGCGGGCTGATGGGTCGCCACCGGATTGGACGGCGGTTGTGGTTGGGCTGCCGGCCATTTTACTGCCCAGGCTTCTGGTGGGGTTTTTTGGCCCATGACATCATCGATTCGATCTCGAACCGCATCAATGGTGTCCAGCGTGCGAAAAAGGATGTCTAGCGCCAGATTTACAAATTTCATAAAAAGCCCCTGTTAAATACCTGTTGGGGATGGCCCATCTGCTGATTTTTGTAAACCGGGGCTAAGGGGCGAAAAAGGCATAAATAGCCCAAATCCAACGCGTTTAGCGCTCGACTCGGTACAACCGCCAACGGCCAACCTCTTTTTCAAGGTGAATGGAGAGCCCTGGCCGGTTTTTGAACCGTTTGAGCGGATCTTTTTTGAGCCCCTGCACGATGATGTAATCGTAGTATTTTCCGTGCTTTTCCATGGTGAACCGGTGCATGCGGCGCCAATTGGGGCGTTTCCACTTGGAACGCTGTTGGTGGACCACGGGATGGCTTTTGTTGTCGAAAAGGAATGGATCGTAACCACCTTTTTCTGCCACCACGTAAGCATGAAACTGGTTGTAGGGGCTGCGTTTAATGGCTGGATCATTGTCGTCCAAGGTCACCATGATGATGGCTTGGTTACGGGGGGTGGCATCGATGATCTCTTGGAAGGGCGCTGCCCGTTGACCAAAATCGGCGTAAGCTTGGGTGACGGTGGCCATCCAAAAACCATGAAGAAGCAAGCCACAGCCCAAAAGACCGCGAACCCAATGCGAGCTAACGGGGGCCACAATAAATAGCAAGGTGACCAACAGGAAGGTTCCGTGTCGTTCATAAATGAGCCATTGTTCCATGGGCCATAAAAGCGCGTGGGGCATGGCGAAATAAAGAAACAGACCCAATCCCACCAAGGACCAAGCCGCCCGATGTCGCTTTTGTTCGGTCACCTGCGGCAGGACCAACAAAATCAAAATGGCCAAACAGAAAAAGAGTAAAACCAATCCCGGCAGGTGTGGGGCCACCTTTGCGGGGAGAATGGCGACGGTGTGTTCTTGCAGTTGGCTGAGCTTCTCACTCACGCCTTTAAAACGTGCCCACATATCGGGTGTTTTCTTGCCGGTCCCCGAGGTGGCTCGAATCCATAACCAGGGAATCAAAGGAACGCCGCCGAGAATCATGGCAGATAACCAAAGCAAGAGCTGTTTTCGGTTTCGCACCAGGACCACGGTCCAAATCACCACCGCCAAAACCAAGATGCCATAGCTTTGGGCATGCGTATGCGCGGCCAACAAAAAAAGCGGAACCACCTTGAGTAAATCTCGAGGGCGATGGAGCTGGTGCAGCAGGCTGAGGCCCCAAAACACCAAGCCGACACCCAGGTGATAAGCCACAAAGCCCCATGTGAGATTAAAATCCCAAACCAAAAGGAAGCTTAACAAACCGATGCGGGGATCTTTGCCCAGGGACTTTAACAGAACCATTACCCCCCATGGCAGTGTCATCAGACAGAGCAACACAAAGAGTTTGGCGGCCCACAAGGAGCCCAGGATGGGGCTGAGAATGGCAATGAAAACGTAAAGGGTCAGGTAAGGAACGGGGTGGGTTTGCAAGGCCAGCTCTTGATTGGCCAATGACCCTTCTTGAAGAATGTCCCAAACGAGCGCCGCCAGGCCCACGTGGTCGGGCAGATCGTGAAGCGGGAGAAAAGGCGTGACCCACAAAGGCAAAAGGGTCAAAAAAGAAAAGGCGGTACCCCAAAGCAACCATTCTTTATTGTTGTTCAACGCGTTCAATATGGGTCCCATCTTCGGTGCAAACGGAGGCTATGATGTAGCCTGGGCAGGCTCATTGTGGCAAGGGGCCTTGAGGTTTAAAGGGAATGGTGTAGGGTGCGGCCATGAAAATTCGGAGCTATTTTTTAACTTTGCGGTGCCTCAGCTGTCTTATTCTATTGTTTGCGCTGGGCTGCCCAAAAGACGTGACTCCGGTTAAATCGGTCGAAAAAGCCATTAAAACCGACAAAAAGAAAAACGCTGCGAAAAAGAAAAAGAAAAAGAAAAAATCCCGCAAACAAACCTTAGGGAAGGCAGAAAAAGCAAAGAGCAAGTATCCCTGTCAGGAATACCGTTGTGAAGAAGCCTACCGTACTTTTGCTGTACGTCATCAGGCGCACCAGCGACCCGTAGGGGTCAAAGCAGTGGATACCTGGCGCACCCAATACAAAAAAAAGAAAGCGCCCAAGGCCCAGGGGGTCAGTGGGGCAGCCTTGCGTGAAGCCATCATTGAAAAAATGAACATTGGTTTCTTGCTCGATGACCTTAAAAGTCAAAGGCAGGTCCGTGTGGCCCATGCGCAAACCAAAAACGGTATTAAAGAAACCATTCTAGAGATCATCGATCCGCACGTGGGCAGATTTGATGCCCTGTTGTTGTCGCCCACCAAGGTTGGATCTTCCTCCACCGCCATTTTGGCCTTGCACGGCCACGGAGACAATCCGGAAACCATGGCCAAAAAGTACTTGGGTCGTCGTTTGGCGGCAAAAGGCCATCACGTGGTCCTTCCCAGACTGCGGGCCCATGAATGCCAGCGTCAGGTCAACATTGAGAACATGGTGGCCATCGATTTGTGGGCCCATGGTTTTTCGCTGATGGGTCTTCATGTGTACGAGGCTTTGGTGGCGCAGCGGGAGGCACAGGCCCATTGGGGGGTCGCAGCCATGAAGTGGGGGGTTTTGGGGCACTCTGGCGGCAGCTCTTTGGCCAATTTATTACCCCGCGTGAGTGATGGGTTTGACGCCAAGGCTGTGGACTATTTTGTAGACTTTAACAATCGTTGCGGGGCTGAGCGCATTCACTGCGAAACCTTTGGACCTTTATTTCCGTTGGCCAACGACATCAACAATGAGAAGACCTTGTCCATTCCCACTTTGAGCGTCCCTTATGGATATAAAAAGCGAGGCAATGAAGTCTTGTCATTCTTTGGAAAGCACTTGAAGAAGTAGCTTTACCGTCGACGTTCGTCACCCCATAGAATTTTGTGAAGCTGTACCTGGAACTGAACGGGCAAGCGCTGTGCTGTGATCCATTCTGCCAGTCGTACAGGTGGCAATTGCTCCGCTTCTGGCGAAAAGAGAACAGGGATATAGTCGGGAATATCGTGTTGCTCGAGCCATTGGCATGCCCATTCGAAATCTGCGCGGTCACACAAAACAAATTTGAGTTCACATCCAGGCCAGAGCAGATCAATGTTTTTATTGAGATTGCGATGCACTTCGCCAGACCCAGGGGTCTTCACGTCTAAAATGACTTTGACACGTCGGTCCACTTTTTCGATGGATGTGGCGCCTGACGTTTCGAGGAGCACCGTGTAGCCCTCATCACAAAGGTTTTGTAGAAGTTTGAAAGCCCCTTTTTGTAGCAACGGTTCACCACCGGTCAGCTCCACCATGGGAATTTGCTGTGCCCGAACCTGGGACAACACTTCTTCTAATGTCGTTTTTTCACCATCTTTAAATGCATGCTCGGTATCGCAGTACACACAACGCAAATGGCAACCTGTGAGGCGAATAAAAACACAAGGTTTCCCTGCGTGCGTACTCTCACCTTGAATGGATGTGTAGATTTCATGCACGAGCAGGCGGTCGTCACCGTCGAGAACCTTTAATGGTGCAATTCTTTCTGCGGCCGTTTGTTCAAGCAGGTGCGTGGGCAAAGGCATAACGATTTACCAGTTGGCCAAATGCAAGGCGTGCTCAAAGAGCATCTCGTTAGACACCAAGAATTCTTTTTCCAAAGAGGGCGCATAGGGCACTGGCGCATCTAACGCCCCTAATACCCGAACGGGGCCGTCCATTGCGGTGTAGAGTTCTTCGTTCACGCGGGATGCAATGGACTCTAGCACGCTTCCCGTTCGACTGTCCTCGCCAACCAGCAACAATTTACCCGTGCGCAGGGTTGTTTGAGAGATGGCATCCCAATCCAGTGGGGCCAACGAACGCAAATCAAGCACATCACATGTGATATTTGCTTCTTCTTCCAGGCGCTGAGCACAAGCCAAGGCGCGGTGCACGTAGGCGCCGTACGAGATAATAGAAAGGTCTTCACCCAGTCGTCTAAAGGCAGCTTTACCAATGGGCACGGCAGGACCATCGCTGGGCAAATCTTGTTTGATGCTCGGGTCGCGATAAAGTGCGATGTGTTCGTAAAAGAGGACCGGTCCGCCATCTTCGGCAGCGCTCTTCATGAGGGCTCTGGCGTCGTAGGGGGTAGAGGGAACGACGATTTTCAAACCAAATGAACGGTAAAACCAAGGGATGGTATCCTGGGAGTGAAAAGGACCCGCGCTTCGTAACCCGCCCCAGGGCATGCGTAAGATAAACGGTGCTTTGAGCCCTGTGCGATAGTGCAACTTGGCTGCGTTGTTCACCAACTCATTAAAACCTGAGGCTACAAAATCATTAAACTGAATTTCACCAATGGGCAGTGTCCCTTCTAGGGCCGCCCCCACACAAGCGCCGATGATCCCCCCTTCTGCAATGGGT
Source organism: Myxococcales bacterium (assembly GCA_002721815.1). GTDB lineage: Bacteria > Myxococcota > UBA727 > UBA727. The sequence goes on along the minus strand of PBLQ01000041.1, from coordinate 21,652 downwards.
GCATTGATGAGGCGATCACCAAAAGCATCCACCAGAGGTCGTAGAAGCATGAAGGCATTGCCGTAGGGAGGGCCCACATCTTCACCGTACACGAATGCTTTGTCATTGGCTTGTAGTACGTCGCCGATCCCTTGGCAGACCCCTTCCAAAAAGGTTCGTCCTTTGGGGTGAAGCTTTGGCTGCGTTTCGAGTTGGACGTTGGTATCAAGATTGGGCTTAAGTTTCAGGGCTTCACCGGGCTGGGGGTGTCGGAGCGTTTCATCCCCGCTGGTGTAGACGCCTTGACCCGAGAGTTCTCCGGCAGGCCAGGGCCGATCCGCAATATCTTTGACCGCTTCGTCACAGCGAGCAATGGCCGTGGCTTTCATTTGCGCCACCTCTTTAATGGTGACCACAGATTCTTCGAGCAACTTTTGTGCGTAAGATTTAATGGGGTCCCGTTCTGCCCACTGTTGGTAGAGGTCTGTTGATACATAACCGCGTTGATTGGGTTCGGGATAATCGAAGGCCAAGTCTGGATCTGCACCAAGATAAAGCATGTCGTCGTGATGGGCGTGTCCACACATGCGCATGGCCACCACTTCGATGAGGGTGGGGCCCAGTCCCGCTCGTGCGCGGTCGGCAGCCCATGCAAAGCCGGCGGCCAAAGCTTCAGGGTCTGTACCGTCGAGGGTCACATGCATCATGCCGTAACCTGCGGCTTTTTCTGCAAACAGTCTCACTTGGCTTTGCTGTGGTGTTGGAGTGGACAGAGCCGTTTGATTGTTTTGCAAACAAAAAACCACGGGCAACTGCTGGGCGGCAGCGATATTGATGGCCTCATGCCATTCTCCCAAAGAGGAACCACCCTCACCGATAAAGCTAAAGGCCACCCGTTTTTCTTTTTTGAGTTTCATGCCCATACCAACGCCTGTGACGGTGCAAGAGGCGATGCTCAAAGGGGCCGCTGCGGGGAAGACACCTCGAGAAAGGTCACCCAAGTGCAAATCTTTACCGTTCAAAGGCAAACCTGATTTGCCCATTTGGGCATTGAGGGCCATGGTAACGTCATCATCGGTAAAGGCCAGGGCCATCCCCATGTCGCGAATGAGGGGGCCGATCACGTCACCTTTCCAGCCGTCAGCGCTCGCGTATGCAGACCCACGATGCAAGCGTAAGGCGCCACCATAAATTGCTTCTTGTCCTAAAGAGCGAAACCCTTTTCCTTGAAACCCTTTGCCGTTGTATTTAATTTCGCCGGACAGAAAGAGTTGCTTCATTCGATTATCTACGGCTCGGGTGGTGATCATGCCGTGCAGCATCCAACGCTTGTCTTCAGCCGTGAGGGTCTTCTTCATTTTCTCGCGATCAAAATAACCCTGAATGCTCGCGGTCATTTGGTGGCACGCGTGATCCAGTCGTTCTTGGGCGGTCACAAACGGGCTGGTCTCCCCCAGGTCATCGGATTGTCCTAAAAGCGCTTTTTGCACTTCGGCCGTGAAGGCCTCAGCAAACCCCTCTTCGGGACTTGTGTTGTCATTGAGGCCCAGCCGTTGGCTAATTTTTCGGGCGGCTGGCAGGATCAGCGGAAATTGTTCTGCCATGAAGGTCAGAAAAGCTGTGCTTTGGTCCATTGGCTCTTTGGTGTCTCCCACGAAAGCGCTCCCTGTTCTTTTTTTTGGGTCTGATGTGCAATAACTGAGGATGAACCCTGGATCAACGAGGCATTTAGCGGTAAAGGGAAAAACCGTTGAAATCGTTGCGTGCATTGCGCGCCAAAAGGTGAGATAAACCCCCTATGAGTGACACCGAACAAAAAGAATCTGGTAAGAAAGAGGCCCCTGAGAAGCCCTGGCGCATTTACGCGTGGGGGATTTCAGACGTCGGCATGAAGCGGGAGCACAACGAAGACTCCTATTTGTTACTTCCAGAACTCAACGCCTTTGTGGTGGCTGATGGCATGGGGGGGCACGCAGGCGGCGAAATGGCCTCTGGGGTATCCGTGCGGACCATTGAGAGATTTATACAAGAAAATCGAGATCTTATAGCGCCAAACGCCAATTATGAAGGCCCGGTGGATCAAAGCCCAGTGGCCCGTTTGGCCAGTGACGCCGTTCGTGAGGCTTGCCGTGCAGTTTACAGAAAAAGCCAAGAAATTAGAGAGTTAGAGAATATGGGCACCACCACGGTGCTCAGTGTCTACCACCAAGAGTACCTATTTTTAGGTCACGTGGGTGATTCTCGGGCCTATTTGATTCGAGATGGTCACATCGCTCAACTTACCGATGATCATTCTTTGGTAAACGAGCAGCTGAAGGCAGGTCTGATCACCGAGCAACAGGCCCAAACCAGCCGTTTTAAGAACATCATCACCCGATCCGTGGGTTTCGAAGAAGACGTGGACGTGGACGTCATCGTGGTTGAAATTCGACCAGGAGATGCCGTTTTGCTGTGTTCTGACGGCCTGTCTGGCTTGGTGACCGATAAAGAAATCAACGAAATCGTCAACGAGAACTTCTTGAGTAAGGCACCAGAATTATTGGTGAATCTTGCAAACGAGCGTGGCGGCGACGATAACATCACCATCGTTCTGTCCTATATTTCTGACGGGACCGAAGAGGCCTGGGATCACACACCAGACACCCCACCGCCCTCTACCCTTGGCGGGGCCTCATTTAACGCCGGTGGCTGATATTGCGCTTCTCGGTGGGTGCTTGACAATTTAGGGCCAAATTCCTACCCAAAGCCCAAAAGATTGGGATCTTGCAGTGGTTCATTTGAGCCAATTTGGCGCCTTGCTCCATATATAAGGTCTCACCCAGTTAGACGGATTTGGTCGGTAATGAAAACCAGCGCTTTTACAGTTTTTGTGGTCCCGGATCGCGACGGTGTGTCGCGGCGCCTTCGTGTGTCCAAAAAGGCGCTTTATGGTGCGATTCTGGGTGGTATTTGTGCTTTTGGTTTTTTGGCCGGGTTCCTTATTCACTACACCTACGTGGTGAGTGAAGTTTTTGAAGCCAATAACCTTCGTCGACAAAATCAAGAACTGATCATGGCGCTCACTGACCTTGAAGTGCAGATGGAGCAAATGGAAACCTCACTCACCTCTTTGGGTAAGTTAGATGAAAAGCTGCGCAGCATGACCACTTTGGCTGATGACGTCAGTGGTTTGGCCATTGGTCCCCTCAAAGCACGCAAGGGGGCTGGTGGACCGGCGGGTGGCGCGTTGAGCGGTTTTTCTGCCGCGCTGCCTCTCAGTGAAGACCCAGTGATGTTTGAGTTGGGCACCGCATTGATGGAAAGCCGGGTTTTGGGCTTGTCCCACCAAGCTGAGCATCAGTTGTCCTCATTGACCGAATTGGTCTCTTTCTTTGAAGCCCAGGAAACCCTTTTGGCCCACACGCCGAGCTTGTGGCCCATCCGAGGCTGGATGACTTCTCGGTTTGGGCTGCGTGATGATCCTTACACCGGTGAAAAGTCCATGCACAGTGGCGTAGATTTGGCTGCGGCTGCGGGGACCAAGGTGGTTGCACCTGCCCACGGAATGGTGATCTTCGCAGGGACCCGAGGAGCGTACGGAAAGATGATCATCATCGAGCACGGCATGGGTCTGGTGACGCACTACGGCCACTTGTCTAAAGTGTTGGTTCGTGTTGGCGATGAAATTGAGCGTGGACAACACATCGGCGCCGTGGGAAATACCGGCCGCAGCACGGGGCCTCACTTGCATTACGAAGTTCGAGTGGACGGGATTCCAGTGGATCCAGAACAGTACGTTCTAGATTAATTTTCTGATGAGATAGTTCGAGCATGCCCGCCAAAAAACTCCAAGTTTTCAACTCTCCACAAGAGATACAAAAATGGTCTTTGGCCCAAAGGCGTCGGGGGAAAACCATCGGCTTTGTTCCCACCATGGGCGCCTTGCATGAAGGTCATTTGTCACTGATGCGTCGCGCTCGTGCGGAAAACCATGCGGTGGTTTCGAGTATTTTTGTGAACCCCATACAATTTGGGCCCAAGGAAGATTTGGATAATTACCCCAATCGGCTCGAGGCAGATAAGCGGGGGCTCAAAAAGGTGGGCGTGGATGCGCTTTTCTTACCCGATGCTTCTGTGATGTACCCCGAAGGCTTTCAAACCAAAGTGGTGGCCGGTCCATTGGCCGACCGTTGGTGTGGCGCTTCGCGGCCTGGCCATTTTGATGGCGTGTTAACAGTGGTGGCGAAACTTTTTAACTTGGTCACGCCCGACAAGGCCTATTTTGGTGAAAAAGACTACCAGCAATACCTGTTGATCAAGCGAATGGTGGCAGATCTGCACATGCCCTTAGAGGTGGTGGGATGCCCTACCTATCGCGAGCCCGATGGCTTGGCCATGTCCTCTCGGAACTATAATCTCAAGAAATTGAACAGAAAAAACGCCGTGGCCCTGAGCAAGGTATTGGAACAGGTGCAACAAGCGGCCCGTGCAGGCGAGCGCAGCACGCAGAAATTAACCGAATTAGCCAAGAACAGCTTGCTTAAGGTCCCCAGATGCGAAATTGATTATTTAGCCATTGTGGATCAGGAGACTCTGATGCCTTTAAAACGCATCAAAAAAGAGGCGCGCATGTTGATGGCGGTCAAATTCCAACAAAAACCATGGGTCCGCTTGATTGATAACGGGCATCTGGTAGTGGAAGATTAATGGGTGGGGCCTGTTCTGGGCTCCCTTTTTGGAAGAGAGAGAAAGATGAAGAATAAATTATTTGTAGGCGGCCTGGCTTGGGCCACGGATGATAACGGATTGCGTTCTGCATTCGAAAGCTTTGGCGAAGTAGAAGAAGCCAAAGTGATTCAAGATCGCGATACTGGTCGCAGCCGTGGTTTCGGTTTCGTGACTTTTAGCAGCGATGAAGCAGCTGAGAGCGCTATGGGCGAAATGGATGGTAAGGAACTCGATGGTCGAACCATTCGCGTCAACATTGCTCAAGAACGCAGTCGTGGCGGCGGCGGTGGTCGTGGTGGTCGCGGTGGCGGCGGCGGCGGCGGACGCTGGTAGTCTAGGCGCGTTTGTCGTCTGCGAATAAAAGGTCACGTTCATCAACGTGGCCTTTTTTCGTTCTGCTAAGAAAGTTCTACTTGGTAGCCCGTGTGCTTGCGAATGTTGAGGACCCGGCCATCAGAGAAAATTAAATATTGACCTTTGATACCTACCAAAAAGCCTTCGATGACATGTTCTTTATCGAAGGAAACGCTTTTCACTTTATCTGGGAAAGCCGTGACGGGGTAAGTAAAGGTCATTTCTTCTTCTTCGGGGGAGTAAAAGTCCGCCATGTCATCAGGCAGTTGGTCTGCCAGCTCTTCTTTGAGTTCGTACAAGTCGGTGGTGCCATCCACTTCGTTTTTCAGCATCTTTTGCCAGCTTGTGCGATCCGAAACATAGTCTTTTAAAAATACTTCTAATTCACCTGCCAGATACCGGTTAGGTGTTCGCGCGAAAATAATCGCACGGGAAGCCCCTTGATCGATCCAGCGGGTGGGCATTTGGCTCAGACGGGTTACGCCAACTTTCACGTGACTGCTCACGGCCAGGTAAACCAACTGCTGGGTGAGGCAATTGCGTTTGGCCCAGTCCATATCCCTGGCAACACCTTCATGGGCTTGGCAGAGTTCAGGTCGCATGATGCATTCAGAGGTTTCGGGCACTTTGCGAAAGCAGTTGTAACAATAACCCTGCCCAAAGGATTTCGCCGTTTCTTTGTGACAGTTGAGGCAGAAGATTTTGCCCATGAAAGTCAGTTTGATGACCGTTCCAATTTCTTCGTTGAGCGGGATGTGTTCGTCACCGATGACCAACGAATAATGAATGGGATCGGCCACATTAACGGCCATTTTACGAAGGGTAGGGGGGGGATTAATTTCGTTCATGGTTTTCGCGGGAGCAAGGGCCTTTTTTAGGCGCGATTGATCGCAACCCAGCCAGACAATTCTATAGATCAGACATGACACACTTTCCCGAAATTGTCTTGTCTCAAGCCCATGTTGCGGGTTGGATTATTGGGCGCCAGCAGGTGGCGGCCCGTCATGCCAATGCCCATGCCCCGGGTGCCAATGCTGATTGGTGCTGGGGTTATATTGCCATGGTTTTGGGTTCTTAATGGGATCGGCCAGCGTAATGGGCCGGATCTCATTTTGCGGCAAAAGATCTTCAATCTTTTTCAATTGCTGCAGAAAGGTTTGGGAATCAAATGTGGGGCGTTCGCACCGGCCTTCCTCGCAGACATAGGCAGTGGGTTGGCCTTGGAGCGATATTTTGTTTTCGAGCCATGGCACCTGTTGCTGGGAAGCTTTCAGTTGAGAGACGCTGCCGGAGACCATGATCGCGTTGGGCAGGTAGGCCGCCCGAAACACATCGACCAACGGGTTTTTTGAACTTTTGGTCTCAAAGACAATCACCACTTCTTTACTCTTGTCGTAATACCGCTCCAATGCTGCCAACATTTTTGGGACCCCTAAGGCGTTGCCCTTGAGCTGACGTCCGAAGGCAGAGAACAATTGCTCCACACGTTTTTTGTAGCTGGGCGTTGTGGTCACCGTGTGCAAGCGAAGTAGGTTATGGGCCGCTAAGGAATTACCGCTGGGCTCCGCTCCATCATATTTGGGTTTATCACGTACCAGCAGTTTTTCGGCATCGGAGGCTGTCATGAAATAGGCACCATGGGTTGGGTCCCAATGATACTGGTCCAATAGTTTTTGTTGGTTGATGGCAGCGTTCAACCACTTCACCTCCCCAGTGGTGTCGAAGAGATTGAGGAGACCGTGAATGAAAAAAGCATAGTCATCCAAATAAGCCTGGTAGCGATTCTCCCCTCCAAAATGGGTTCGGTACAGTCGCCCCTGGTTCTGGGTCATTTGTGTGAGAATGAAGTTGGCCGCTTTTGTGGCGGTTTGAAGGTAGTCATACCGTTGGAACGTCAACGCGGCTTTGGCCATGGCGCCGATCATCAAGCCATTCCAAGACACCAAGAATTTATCGTCCCGAATGGGTGGGGCGCGATTTTGCCTGTGGTCATAGAGTGCCTTTTTCATGCTGCTGATCTCTTCTTGGAATGTCTTGGAATCGAGTTGAAAGAAGAGCGCGGTTTCATCGAGGGGCTTTGTCAAGTGAGGGATGTTACGCCCTTCAAAGTTACCCCCATTTTTAAAATTAAAAGTACGGGTAAAAACGGAAGCTCTTTCCTGTCCCAAAATGTCGGTCACTTCTTGAGGGGTCCAGGTAAAATAAAGACCTTCTTCGTCATGACCCTGAGGTGAGGGGCTGTCTGCGTCGGTGGCAGAATAAAAAGGCCCTGCAGGGCTTGTCATTTCACGCTGTACGTAGTCGAGAATGTTTTGCGCCACAAAGGCATAACGTTTGTTGTGGGTCTGTTGGTAAGCTTCGGTGTAAATATCGGCCAGTTGCGCATTATCGTAAAGCATCTTTTCAAAATGTGGTACGAGCCATTTTCTATCTACAGAATAACGGTGAAAACCGCCACCCACGTGGTCGTACATGCCCCCCCAATACATGTGATCAAGGGTATGGGTGACCATGTACAACACGTTTTTATCATTGGTTCTCCGATGGTAGCGCAAAAGAAAATCTAAATTGGCAGGTCGAGGAAATTTGGTTTGGTTGCTAAAGCCACCGAATTGTCGTTCGAAGCGTTGTGCCAACCGTTGCGCATTTTTACTCAGGACGCTTGGGGGTGCGATACCCGAAGGTGGAACAGGGCGAGCGTCGCGTTGAAGTTTTTGCGTGATCTCTCCTGCTTTTGACACCACCGCAGATCGTTCATGGGTGTATTGCGCCTTGAGTTCTTTGAGAATGGTAAAAAAACCTTTTCGGGAACCGCGGTCCCCGTCCCGTGCTGGAAAGTAAGTGCCGCCAAAAAAAGCTTCTCGTTTTGGTGTTAAAACGGTGGTCATGGGCCAGCCGCCCCTGCCCGTCAATCCTTGAACCACGGACATGTAAATGTCATCCACGTCGGGCCGCTCTTCTCTGTCCACCTTGATCGCGATAAAATTTTGATTGATGTAAGTGGCGATTTCGATGTCTTCAAAAGACTCGCGTTCCATGACATGGCACCAGTGACAGGTGGAATAGCCAATGGAGAGCAAGACCGGCTTATCATCTTTTTGGGCTTGCTCGAATGCTTCATCCCCCCAGGCTTGCCAATTGACGGGGTTGTGCGCATGTTGCAACAAATAAGGGCTGGTTTCAAAAATCAGTCGATTAATGAAGGTTGGGCTGCCATCTTTTTGCAGGTGATGGGTCCGCGGCTTATATTTTTTACCCTTGCTTTTGTAGGCTTTAAATAATTGATGGGTGAGCGCATTGGGAGCAGGGGGCGCGCCCGGTGGCATTGAAAATTGCTGGTTCGGTGAGGATGAAACGGGGGTGCAGGCCAAGGTGAGCCACAACCAGCCTAACGACGCAGCAAAAAATACCTTTACCATCCAATATTTCATGTTTGCAGTCTTGGATCTTTTGGACCGCTCACTCCTTGTACTGCCACGCCGTGATCTTGGAGGTACGAAACACCATTGGCGCCGGCATAACCCTCGCTCACCACGATCACTTTTTGAATTCCCGCATGATGAATGAGTTTGGCGCACATCATACAGGGTTCGCCGGTCACAATGAGCCAGGCATCTTGGGTGGGGACGCCATTGGCAGCGGAGTTACAAATGACGTTCATCTCAGCATGATGGCATCCAACCTCCATGCGCGTTCCAGAGGTGATGTTCATGGTGTCTCTGAGGCAATCATCGCCCCCACACAAATCACCTCCGCCGCGGGGCCCCCCATTGTAACCATCCATCAGCACGACGTTACGTTTGGGATCTAAAAGCAGGGCCCCAAAGGTACGTCTGGGGCAATTAGATGCTTTGGCCAAGGCCAAGCACTGTTCGATGCGAATTCGGATGTGCTTCTCTTTCATGGGTGCCTCTTGTAATTAACGGATGCTAAAGCGTTTTTAGGACGTTGGCCATCAAAGTGCAATCCAACCGGGCCTTCGAGTTAAGACGGTTGTCCCCAGCGCTGAAATCCATTAGGGTGCCCCTGAAAAATAACCAAAGGAGTTGAACGTGAATCCAACCGCAACCATCCACACCACAGTTGGTGACATCAAAATCGAACTTTTTCAGGACAAAATGCCAATCACGGCCGCTAACTTTCTCAAATTAGCAGGAGAGGGCTTCTATGACGGCCTCCACTTTCACCGGGTGATCGCCAACTTTATGATTCAATTTGGCTGCCCGCACAGCAAAGACCCATCCAGCGGCTTAGCGGGTACGGGGAACAGCCCTCATGGGACCATCCAAGATGAGCATCCTGAAGATGCAAAAATCTCCAATGAGCCAGGCACTCTGTCCATGGCCAACACTGGGGCGCCCAATAGCGGTGGTTGTCAGTTTTTCATCAATACCGTGCACAATTCTTATTTGGATTGGTTCAGTGCTGGTCCGAGCAAGCACCCCGTTTTCGGAAAAGTTATTGAAGGCATGGATGTGGTGAATGCCATTGGAACTTGCACCACTGATGGCCGCGATCGACCGGTCGAGCCCATTCAAGTGACCAAAATCGCGCTCGCATAAGCATCAGCGATTAGCATTATAAAGAGAGCAGGCAGCAATGCCTGCTTTTTTTATTCCAGTCCGCCCAAATCCACGCCACCTACGGAATAACGATTGGCGCGTTGTTGAGGTGCTTGGTATTGGTAATCCAAATCTTCCATGGGCCATTCGAGATCTTGCCCCTGGTTCCGAGCCGGTGATCCTGGTGCCAACGAAAAATCCAAGCCGTTGATGTCTTGAATATAAGGATTACTGCCTTCGATGTTATCAGTGAAGGTGGTCAAGCCAGAACCCTGGGTGTCTAAATAAGGCACCCAGTTGGTGGTGATAAAGTTACGTACCAAGTCAATATTGCCGTCGCCACTGAGCATGGCCAGTTGTGAATTATTTGCGAAGGTATGAAAGATATTTTGGTAGGCATGGATCTTTTCAGCGGTGGTGGAGACATTGAAAATGGTGTTTTGCCCGTCCCGTGTGTAGATGACCGTGTTGTGATAAAAGTAAAGGTCGCCCTGTCTGTAGTATATGGTGTTTGAAAACTCGCCGCCGTAGCGAATCACCTCGGTGGAATCTGTGGTGAGGACGGTTTGATCTTCATAAAAAAGATTGCCGTAAACAAACGCCTGACGGTAATCAGGATGGAAGGCATACCCAACATTGTAGCTCTCTACCAAGTCCACTTGGCGGTTGCCGCCTTGTAGCCAATTATAACGTATAATGGGCATGACCGAGCGATCTTTGATGAGGGTTCCGTTGCAGTTGAGGCAAGGCGGTCCGATGTGGTTGTACTCATATATGACGCCGATGCTTTCCACATTGAGGTGGTGGCGGTCAGATGAAGACACCTTGCCGATGTTGGTGATCAGGTTGTGAGCGATGTGAACGTTTTCGGTTCCGATCTGAGTGATGATGCCTTGTTCTGAGTTTTTAATGGTGCAGTTGCGAATGGTGATGTGGTGCCCACTGCGCACATTCACGGCCGCCACATAGGGTTCGTAGTTTTGTGTGTTGCCCGCTGTGTCCGTGTAGCTTTCTGTTTCTTTGCCATCACGAATGTCCAATGAATCCAAAACCACATAGGAAGGGCCATCCGAGGTCGCACCGCTGTGACCAATGATCACCACCCCAGTCCCTTGGCCTTGGAAATCGGTTTGGGCGCTTCTCGAGGAAGCATTGTACCCCGTGAGGATGGGTAAGTTACCATCGACATCAGGAACACCCATGACCACGAAGGGTTTGAGGGCAGTTGCCTTGTAGTTGAGCAGCAATTTGTTTTGGTAGGGCGATGATCGGTAGTGAATTTTTACCAAGGTGTTGGTGTTGTTTTCAAAAGTCTCCCAGGGCACATCTACGGGTTCAGTATAGGTTTTCCCGGGTCCCACTTCGACCACATTGTCGAATTCACCATCGAGCCATGGGTGGCCATTCGCCAAAACTTCAGAGCAGTCGCATTCGCCCCAACGCGGATCGCCGTAGGGCACGCTTCCATCGATGGCTTCAAGAATACCGCCATCGGGTTCATGAATGTTACAGGTTTGCTCACCGAAGTTTCCAGTGGGACATTCGCACAGTCTTGTGGCGTTGTAGGCGCATCTTGGCGCGTAAATTGGGCCACTGGGTCCTGGGTCGTCCATACCGGCATCCACGAATTCACCGGCATCCACGGGGTCAGGCGGGGCCAAAACTCCAGCGTCAGCGGGGGGTTCACAGATGCATTCTTCATAGCCTTGACCGTCCGATTGGCATTTTTGGGCACCCATGTAGCCCGTGATGCACGCACAAGCTTTCATGTGCCCCGGATCGCATATCCGAGGTGGCTCGGTGCAAACACAAGGGCCGAACCCTAAGCCATTTTCAAAACAAGTTTGGGAACCGATGCGACCATCGGTGCAGAAGCATTGTTGGGTTATGCCGCCTTCACAAACGAAGTTAAATTCTGGGCAGTCACATGTTGACCAGCCATCGCCTTGTGAATTGCAGACCTGTGCCCCAGTGTTACCGTTGGTACACGCACAAAGCTCGGCTTCTCCTGGCACGCACCCGGGTTCTTCACAAAGACACGATGAGTAGCCACTGCCGTCCGCGGCGCAGGCCTGTCCGCCCGTTCGCCCGTCGGTGCACCCACAGGTGATCTGAATGTGTGGGGTGCAGTTGGGAGGTGGTTCAGCACAAATGCAAGCGCTGTAAGCATAACCAGCTTCATTACAAGTTTGGGCGCCCGTTCTTCCATCGTGACAAGCACAGACCACCTGAATATTGGGAACACAATTGTACTCGGCGTTTTCACAGACGCAAGGGTCGTAACTAAGGCCGTCCTCCGCACAGGTTTGGGCCCCATCGCGTCCATCGGTACACACGCAACTGGATACATGGCCGGGGGTGCAGCTTTGTTCGATGTCATCGCATTCGCAAAGCCCAAACCCTTGTCCATCGCTGTGGCAGACTTGTTGGCCGGGTTGCCCGTTTTGGCAGGTGCAACTTGAGGATTGACCAGGAATGCACAGTTGTGGGTCCGCTTCGCAGACACAGGAAAGAAAGCGCGTACCGTCGGAGGAGCAGACTTGTGCTCCCACGTCGCCATTGATGCAGGCACACCCTTGCTGTGCGCCAGGGATGCAAACTTGAACTTGGGGCCCCGCATCCGCGCCAAAGGCGCCGGTACAATAACAGCTTGAATAGGCAGAGCCGTCTTCAGCACAAACTTGCGCACCCGCCCTGCCATCTTCACAGGCGCAACTTTTGGATGCGTTGGGGGTGCAATTGGTGAGCGCATCTTCACAGATACACGCGCCGTATCCAGTGCCATAGGCATTGCACTGCTGGGCACCTTCCGCGCCATCTTCACAGGTACACAAGATGCTTTGAGCAGGTGTGCACCCTTGGGTCACCACCACCTCTTCACACAGGCAGTCGCCGAACGTACTTCCCTCTTCATCACAGACTTGCGCTCCGGCCTCGCCATTTTCACAGACACACGGCTCGCTGCGACCGGGCACACAGGCGGTTGGTAACCCGGCATCGGAAATGACGCACTGGCATGCGCCGAAGGTATCGCCCTCTTCCAAACAGGTTTGTGAACCCCTGCGTCCGTCTTCACACAAACATCCGATGGTGGCACCTGGTAAACACGACATGCCGCCATCTTGTAAAAAGGGGTTACTGCAAACGCAGGCATCGAAACCGGTGCCGCGCGCATTGCAAACTTGGGCCCCAGTGCCTCCATTTTCGCAGGCACATGAGCGACTTTCTCCGGAGATGCAACCAGGTCCGGCATCTGCATCCACCAGAGGCTCGAGGCAGACACAGGCGGCATAGGCGCCAGTTTCGAGACAACTTTGAGCACCTTCGCGGCCGTCCGCACAGGCACAGGATCGGGTTTCACCGCTGGCACATTTTTCTGCACCTGCATTGGGCGCAAACCCTTCGCAACCCAAGAGCGGACCGAGCACAAAGAGGCCTATAAGTATTGAAAAAATATTGTTTTTTATAACAGCACCTGCCAACGAAGGCTCCTTTTTGGGCGAAGCATTGAGGACCTGGTTTAATTATAGCTCAACTCAACCGCTGGCCCCAAAATTACGCGCCTCATCAATCGGTTGGGTTGCATGGAAAGTTTAGTCCCAAGCCCCTTTGGATGAGCGCATCTTTTTCTTTATATAAAACAAGAGGTTAAAGCAGGGCTGTGGGAGGCTGCGAGATCCGCTCGCACGTAGGCCGGGTGACAAGTCACAATTTCTGCGGTAGTAACGGTGAGCGTGCAAGGAGGGGTCATGCATAACTATCTGAAACATTTACCAAAGCAGTGGCCGGTGATCGAGGCCATGGCCAAAGCCGTTTTCAAGCCCGCGGATGCCTCAGGGGGCAAGACCATCCATGAAACCACCCTACCTGCGGTGGATGCCGAGCTGGTGTCGGATTTTATCGATTGGGCTGGGGCCGCTCAAGCGCAGTATCCTCAGACCATTCCCGCGCATTTGTTCCCCCAGTGGGGTTTTCCGTTTTTGGCTGCGAACATCGAAACGTTGCCTTACCCCATGCAGAAAGTATTGAACCAGGGGTGTGAAATTTCCCAGAAAGGTCTTTTGCCTTTGGGGGAGGATTTACGGGTGGCCTGTCATTTGGTGGAGGTACGCGAGGAAGAAGCACGGGTTCGTATCCACCAGCGATTGACGACGGGCACTGCTGCGCAACCAGATTTGATCGCTTGCGATTTGTTTGGGGTGGTGGTGACGGGTAAAAGTGCGAAGAAATCCTCACGCGTCCAAGAAGATGAGAATCCCTGGTTGCCCGTTGGGGGGTGGACGGCTTCTCCAAATGAGGGTCTGTCTTTTGCCATGCTCACCGGTGACTTTAATCCCATTCATTGGGTGGGGCCCTACGCAAAACATGCCGGTTTCAATAACGCTATTTTACATGGCTTCGCGTCGCTGTCACGCACCTACGAAACCTTGCTGCAAAACGCGCCTACCTCGATTCCTTATTTGCCGCGCATTAATGTTCGATTCACCCGTCCCCTGGTTTTACCCAACCGGATGGAAGTACACATTCAAGAGGGCAACCCCACTAAGGTACGCTTGGTCGATGAGAATGGCGTGGTTTGTATGGCCGGTGATTACTCGCTCGAATCCTCTTCGGCTGCGGACTCGTAGCGGTCTCTTCCTCGAGAAACCGGATATGGAAAACGTTCCCAGTAGTAAAAACCCTCATTCAGCACGGCGACTTTATCGAAACCGTTTTCTTTCAGCTTGTCGAGCGCTTGCCCCGAAATGGCATGCGGGCATCCACAGTAAGTGATGATCCATTTGTCCTTGGGCAGCAAATCGATGTTGGTTTCGATAAGATAAAAGGGCAAGGCAATGGCACCAGAAATATGCCCGGCCAAATAGTCCGAGTGTGGGCGGGCATCTAGAATCACCAAGCTTTCGCCGTTTTCTGTAGCGCTATTGACTGCTGCCGCAGGGACGAAACGATCTTCAATCAGGTCGGCTGAAAAATCGGCGCTTTCGCCGCCTTCATTGATGAGGTTATCGGAGAGATCGGGATTAAAAGCAGGCAAGGGTTCAGGCTCTTGGTCATCGTCCCAAGAACGAATCAGAGCCACGAGGTTGTCGATTTCGTGTTCGAATAACGCGCCTTCATAGGCCGGCATGACCGTGCCGGGGCGACCATGTAGGATCGAGTATTGAATGAAACCGTCGGAGGCTTGATTGAGAAAAAATGGGTTATTGAGACTCATGGCGGTGTTGCCTGACCCGTCGGCCCCGTGACATGCGGCACAATGGGTTGCAAAAACCTCTGCCCCCGCTTCTGCGTCACCTGTGATTTCTAGCTCGTGTACCTCTTGTGCTGGGACATTGGGATTTAAGGTGCGGATGTATTCGACAATGGTGTCGATGTGGTCGTCCACCAAAGGGCCTCCGTAATCTACGCCCCAGGCAGACATGGGCGTTCCCGGTCGGCCGTAACGGATGCCGTCTTTAATGAACTCATCAGTGGCCACCTCGAGAAACTGGGTGTTGGCCAACGCATTGGCGTTGTCAGCAATATAACCTTCGCCTTCATCACCATGACAGAAGGCGCAGTATTGGACATAGAGTTGCTCTCCTTCGCTGGGGAGCGGGGTGTATTCCCATTCGGGGGGGGGCCATGGAATGTCTTCTTCCTCCACGGGCGTGGGACAAGCACCGAGCGCAAAGATGAGAAGCAGCAAATACGGAGACCATTTCATGAACGGATTATGACATTTCGGAGCAAACATCGCCATAGAAAAACCTCCTATTGGATCGGGTCCAAAACACACCCAAATTGTGGGGATTCGTAACGAGCGGTATTCGTCCACACCAACAAGGCTTCAGCCTGTACAACCTTTTCCTCTAAATCAACGGAGTAAGTGGCCAGGTTGGGGAAAGCCACCGTGTAGGCACGGCAATAATCTTCAGTTTGTTGCTGGACGAACAGGCACGAACATACTTCTTTGGCGCGGTAGGCGGTGAGCATGCGCAAATCGTTGTGGCTGTACCCCTCAGCGCAGCCCGCCCCAAAGCCAAGCATGAAAATCAGCAGGAGGCACTTTTTCATAAGCCTTCTCCGATCTTGACCGCCAGTTTGAGAAAGTCGTTTTTGACAAACGATCGGTCGCGGTCATCTGCAGTACGAACCACCACCATGTCCAGGGTGGGGAAGACGTTGATGCTTTGTCCCCAATGCCCACTGGCACCAAAAGCCGTGGCTGGCAGATCGGGCCAAGGCGCTTCCAAGCCTTTGTCGTCATCCGTGATGTTCAGCCACCACATCCACCCTTGAATCCAGTCGGGGTCCGCATCGATGCGTTCTTTGCTCATCACTTCAGTGAGGGAGGTGGAGTTGGTGACCCATTCCTCTGGAAGCATTTGTTCGTTTTCCCAGCAGCCGTTGTTGAGGTACAGATAACCAAAGCGGGCCAAATCTCTGGGCGTGGCGTAAAAATAAGAACCCCCAATCAGGCCTCCGGCACGGTCTCTTTCGATGACTGACGATGTCATGCCAAGGGGATCGAACAAAAGGTCCCAAGCAAAATCATCACCGTATTCGTCTGATAAGCTTTTGGTTAAAATACCGGTTAAGAGCGTGGCATCGCCGGTGGAATATTGGTACGTGGTTCCCGGCTCATCTCGTAAAGGGTGGTTGGCCACAAAAGTGCTCATGTCTTCGCGCCCTTCGCCATACAGCATAGCGAAAACCGAGGACACTTGATTGCCCTCGTTTTCATACACTTCCGTCCAATCAAAACCCGTAGAGAATTCTAAGAGGTGTTTGACAGTGACCGCGCAATTGTCTGGCGGCAAGTCGGCGTAGTAATCGCAAATAGAAGTCTCGAGCGAAAGTACCCCCAAAGAAACGGCCAAGCCGGTGAGCGCAGAGGTAATGCTCTTGGTGACCGACCAGGTTAGATGTGGTTTATCTGCGTTCCAGCCACGCGCGTATTTTTCGTAAATGAGCCGACCGCTTTTAATGATCACCACAGCATCGGTACGGGTGCCAATACGCTCGGCGTCTTCCCCTTCTAAAGTGAATACCAGCTCTTCGAGTTCAGCGATGACATCCGCATTTTTTTCGCGAGCCTCTTCGGTGGCATCTTCCCAAGAATCAGTGGGCCACCGCGTGACTTCCTCACAGGTGGACGCCTGGGCACTGTTGACTGCCCCCAAGGCGAGCAAGGCAAAGAAACAGATGTGAACAGGGCGAAACATGGACATCCTAAAAAGAAAGAGCCATTAATGGCAGTGCAACAAAGGGGCGAGTGGAACCAGAAACACCATTTCTGAATTCAGGCAGCGCAGAAAAAGTCCGAGCGCTGGTTACAGGGGCAATGTCCGGGTTGGGTGCCGGCGCAAAAATGAGCGTGGTCACAGCGGGGAGGAGCAATGCCTGCACAAAGGAGAACGCCACCAGCTCTTGGAGATTGTGTGTGTTCACGCCAAGCATGGCGCCGGTCACAAACCCTGCGAGTTGGACGCCCATTCCAGCGAAGAAGGGCCACAACCACGATCGGCGTTTAAGGGCCTGTTTATGCGCATAAGTGTTTTGCCCCCAAATCACGGCCCCAGTGGGGGCCAACAAAAAGACACCTACGGGCATGAGTAACGATGCTGACAATTCATTGGAGACGGTTCCCAAAAATGCGGCGGTCTTTAAGGCCAATGGAACGGTGGCCAAAGCTGCGCCAAAACCAACACCATAAAAGGCAAGGCGCTGTTCGAGCGTGATGGTTTTTATCTTTGGCAGCGGTGTTTCTCGTTCGAGGGCTTGGGCATAAAGCTGGTTACTGTTGGGCGCTGAAAAGGACAGGCGCAGTTCTTGGGCTTGGGCCGATTTCGGCAAAAGCGCGCCGGATAAGCACAATAAAAGGTTCAAGATAAAGAAGGGTTTGAACATTAACGCAGCCTTTTTCTGGGATGGGTTCTAGGCATTTTTTGCCCACCTGTAAATGGGGCAGCCCAAACCCATGGAGAGGCCAAGTGTTTAATTTGAAGACACTTTTTCAACGCTGAAAATGGTGAGCTGATTTTTTTCTACGCGGTATTTGAGATTGGTTTCCTGCAAGAGAAGGCCGCCTTCAAGGGTGTCTTGCCCGTGTTGGTAGGCCGGGCGGGGATCTTGGCTCAGCACGGCGCTGGCCAATGTCTGAAAGTCCTCGTCCAGCTCGCATTGTTTCAGCTGATTCAAGGCTTCGGGGGTCCATTTTACCTGCAAGCTGGGTTGAGGGGCTGCAACCGCAAACCCACCGGTGGCTTGAGGCAAGCTTTCACAATAGGGCAGATAAGGTTTGATGTCTAAAATGGGAGTTTGGTCCACGAGATCAACACCGCTCACTTGCAAAACGAGCTTTTTGTCTTTTTGTACCCAACCTCCATTTGCCACCACAGATAAACCAATGTGATTGGGTCGGAATGGGGAGCGCGTGGCGAAAACACCTTGCTTGGTGTTGCCACCAAGACGGGGGGGGCGAACGGATGCTTGGAAATTTTTGTTGGGGGTTAAGTGAAAATCAAAGAGAAGCCACAAGTGAGAAAAACCATCCAAACCTTCAAAGGCTTCAGCCTGGTCGTAAGGCGGGAAGAAGGTGATCCAACCCTGTGCTTGTTGGATGAGGCCCGGTTGCCGGGGCGTCCCAAATTTTTCTTTGAAGGGTGTGTGAATCACCCCAATGGTTTGATATGTAATGGGAGTCGAAGACATACGCTCAGGAGGCCACAATGATTCCTAAGTTGCAAGATGAAGCGCGCGAAAAAGCACTGAAAGCCCTGCCGGACTGGTGTTACGATAAAGACCGCGACGCCATCGTTCGTCATTTTCAATTTTCAGATTTTAAGGCGGCTTTTGCCTTTATGACACGTGTGGCGGAAGTGGCCGAAGCGCAGGACCATCACCCTGAGTGGTTCAACGTTTATAATAAAGTTGAGGTTTTGCTGACCACCCATGATTGCCAGGGCTTGAGTGAGCGAGATTTGAGACTGGCGCAGACCATGAATGCGCTTTTTGCGGAGCACGAGTTACGGGCTGTCGACCCGGGCTTTTAACAAGAGGCCGCTGGAAGAACAGCTCGACGTCAAACAGGCCGTGTGGTCGAGTGCTGCTTCGGTGACAAAGTCCACTTCGAATGACATCTCGACCTGAGCCTCATACTGAGCACTGTAATACAGAAACGGTGCGCGCCATTTTAAATCCGTAATATCGACGGGGCTCTGGTCGAGCGACGTAATGGTTTCGCTCCAGGTCACAAAACCGCCACCTTCAACGCCGCCCTCAAGGTTTACCCAGGCAATGCTGGCCGAATCATTTTCTCCCACACTGGGGTGGTACAATGAAACCAAGGCAGACTCGCTGACCACTTCAAGGTTGTGTGTTCTTACGTGCTCCACCTCGTCTGTGTCAGGTGCCACGTTGTAAAAAGCCTGGCTCAGAATGCATTGGCCGCTAGAGTCGTAATGGGCCACAAAAGCGCCATCTTTGTTGGGCGACATGCATTTCATCAAGGTGTTGTAACCCGCACCCACCAAGCAACAAGGCGAGCCGGGTTGCGGATCGAGGCAGTTAATTAAGGCTGAATCTTCGTCACAACCGTAAGACGGTATGTCAATGGAGTTGATCAGCCAATCAAAGTTTGTTTGGGCGGTGGGCTCGGCCTGTTCGCGGCAATCGTCCAGGCACTCGGATCTTACACTACCTTCGTCTTCCTCAAAGCAGGGAATGGCGCACTCAAAAGCCGTGAAACAACTGTCTGCACCGTTCTTGCTCTGAATCTCTGGGCAGGAGTCGCCCGGCGTTTGGCACCAATGAGGCTCGAACCGAGGCGTGGCACCGGTGATCGATGCCGCCGTGTTGGCGCCGTTGATGACGGAGCTGAGTGAAGACCCGGACGCGTCCATTTCGTAGAACGCAAGAAGTTCCGTGAGCAGGTCGCCCTCGAGCGTCGCCTGGTCGTGGAGCGATTCGATTTCAGACGCGTTTAACGCGCGGTTCCAAATTCCGATATCGTCAAGTTGCCCGGATAACCAGTTGCCTTGAGCATCGCTGCTTCTCCTTCCGAGGTACAATGAGGAATCGAGGGATGCGGTGACCCAGTTCGCGTTCCCACCTTCTTTATCGAGCGCCCCGTTGATGTACATTTTTGCAGTCGACCCTTCGAACGTAAGCGCGAAGTGCGTCCAAGAGTTGTTGTCGAGATCCGTTTCGTTCGCTAGATTTACGTTGCAATTGCCGTTGCTATGGCACCGTTGAAATTGCAACCTCTTCGCATGGATGAAAAGCATGTGGGAGTCCAAATAATTTTCGCCACCGCCCCAAATGGCCTGCGGCCCACTGGTTGCGTTATCTACTTTAAACCAACCCGCAATGGTAAACGGGGGCACGTAGCCCAAGCCTTGGTTACTTGGCAGAGACACATGATCGTTGCCGTCGAAAATTAAGACGTCTTCTGTGGGTTGTGTCACGGCGGAACAGGTACCAAAAGTCATATTGTAATCGGGATTAAAGGTCGGCGGTTGATGGCCGGCGCGTCCCGATACCCACAGGCCGCCTTGATCGTCGTAGGATGCTTCTACGAAACGCTGGCTTTTACTACCACTCAAGCGATCCGTGAGTTGCCATGACAGGTTGAGTCCTGCTTCGTCCTGATGAAATACTTGCAGGAAAGGGAGGCTCCACGTGTTGTCCGCTTGAATGCCGCCGACCGCAACATCTGGATGTGTGGAATCGCTTTGTCGGTTGACGGCGATGGCCTCCGGCGTAACGTTCGTGATTCTTTTCAACCACTGCAGTACGCCATCCTGATTTATTTTTGCCACGAATCCAATTGATTCGTGGTGGTGCTCGAGCAAGCATTCGTTGGCGGCAGCAACGCCGTCTCCGTCACAGTCCACGCCGCAATTGTCGGAGCACGTGCCGGCATTGACGCAGCTTGATTCGGTCTCGCAATAGGACCGAGGCCATTCTGAATGATCAGCGCCATCGCTGCTGCTGAATACTTTCATGCTTGATTTAAACCGGCCCGTTACGTAAACGTTGCCCGTGACGTCCGTGGCAGCGGCATACAGGTTGATGTCTGAATCGTAAGGGTTCGCTGTTTGCCAGGTGTATTCTAGCGGGTGGGCATGGGTCACCGACAAGAATGAGACGTACCAATCTAAGGAGCCTGATTCGTCCAAGGCCATTAAGACGCCGCTTTGTTTGCCAGAATTGACTTCAGATGCGATTTGTTGGACGCATTTGCTTTCACTGAAATTGCATCGATAGCCGTCTTCACAATCGCCATCGCCGATGCAAGACGTTTGCAGCTGCGGATCGCCTTCCCAAAACGAGGCGAAGCAAGAACCGAGGCCCGTGTTGCTGTTGCCGCAATAGTGCCCCAAAGCGTAAAGTCGGTCGTCGCTGACTTCAATCTCAATGAAGCCGTCGGTGTAGGAAGAATCGGCCGGCAGCATATTGTTTTCAGATTTCAAGAATGCAGTCCAAAGGGGTTCGCCAGTGGCGTTTCTTTTTTGAACATACCCGTCTTCGGAGGATGCGGTTCGGGACTCCAAAATGCCGTTGTAGTGACCTGCGCTGTAGTGGTTCGCTGTTTCATCCAGGTCGAAGGCCGCAACTCGGAGCTCCGTTTCGCCCGCGCCCATTTCGTAGGCATAAACCGTCTCTTCGCAGCCATCGATGAAGTCACCGTTGTGGTTGATGTAAACCAACTCATCAAACGCGAAACAGTAAAGCGAACAGCTCACGCAATACCCGTTCAGGGGCGCGTCGTCTAAAGCTGTATCGCAATCTTCGGCCCCCAGGTGGACGTAGCCATCGCCACAGCTGGCCAATTCACAGGTGTTCAAGCAACCGTCGTTGTTGCTGTCGTTCCCATCGTCGCAACCTTCGTTGGTCTGTGTTTCATCGTCCCCGCAAAAACCGGTGATTTCACCGCAATTGCTGGCACAATAATCACCGTCATCCGTATTGCCATCATCGCAGGCTTCATTGGTTTGTTCTTCGCCGTCCCCGCAATAGCCTGTGACAGTGAGGCAGTCTGCGGCGCAGTAATCACCGTCTTC
>PBLQ01000040.1 GCA_002721815.1 Myxococcales bacterium | reverse complement strand
GGGTGATTCGATAAGAAACCGTCTGCTATTTCATTACATGGTACAAGGCCTGAAATAACTTTTCCGCCAGTGACTGGATCTGTGGGTTCACGACCCGCAGCAGAATAGTTAAACAAAGGAGCGACAGAAGTGTGAGGCCCAATCGCTCCAGGTTTTCCATAATTGCCTGTCAAGATTGAAACTACCCTGTGAAGATATGAGATAAGGGTGCTATGAGGACCCATTTCAATGCCTAAATCTTCGTAGGTTGAGACGCTTTTCGCCTGCGCTATCCGTCGTGCCACTTCATAAAGTTGATCAAGAGATACACCTGAGCGTTCAGCGTATTCCTCAATTGGAACACCACGAAATACATCTTTGGTTTCTAGAACACCAGTTGCATTTGCAGCAAGCCAATCATTATCAAGCAAATTCTCTACAACAAGTATCGCTGCCAAGGCCGCAAGTAGAAATGCATCTGTACCCGGCTTTACCTGTAGCCAGTAGTCCGCAAGGTCAGCCGTCTCAGTCCTTCGTGGGTCGATGACAATCAATGAGCGCTGATCATCGTTCGCGATTTCTTTAAGGACTCGGCGTGCTTGATCAAAACCATGAGAATGCCAAGGATTTTTTCCCAAAAAGATAGCTACTTCGGCATCATGAAAACCGCCATGGGTATGTGTCCCAAACATTTGCCCTTCAACCCAAGCTTCACCGGTCTTTTCTTGTGCAAGTGCATTCGATTTTCGGGTTATCCCATACGCTTGTCTAGTTGCTGTTGAGTGAGCGCCTCCGAGGTGATTACCTTGACCTCCGCCGCCGTAATAGAAGATTTTTCCAGCACCATACTTTTCATTGATTTGTTTGAGGCTAGATGAAATTTCATCTATGGCTGTGTCCCAGTCAACTTCTAGATATGAACCATCCTCAATTCTCTTTAAAGGGGACGTAAACCGACTGGTGTTATTCTGATAGTGATTAATTCGAAGGCCCTTTTCGCACGTATACCCAGCGCTTGCAACATGTGCTTTATTGCCCCGAACACGCGTAATTTCGCGATCATCCAATCGAACTTCTAAACCGCAATTAGCGCTGCATAGAACACAGGCTGTTTTGTGCCATATTTTTGTTTCATCCAGTTCTGTGTCTGAACTCATGGGATTAGTGTAAACGAGAATCAATTTTTTTCATAGAAACTTCCAGAAACCTTAGACTTTTCACCTGATCCGTCTAGTGTCTCAGGGAGGAATTAGATTAGGAAAGAAACGACTTTCCAGGTTCAATTATGACCGAAATTTATCTAGATTATAATGCGTCAGCTCCAATGGATAAGCGCGTCATAGAGTCAATGCTTCCTTTTCTTGAGAATCATTTCGGCAACGCCTCGTCTTCACATGGATTTGGTCGTCGCCTTTCATCATGTGTTGAGGATTCTCGTCAACAGATAGCCTCATTTGTAGGGGGAAGCCCCAGAGGAGTAATTTTTACTGCGGGAGCTACCGAAGCGAATAATCAGGCTCTTCGGGGACTTTTCCATAGTAGTGGAATTGGGTCAGGTGACCTATTGATTTCTGCTGTTGAACATGCTTCCGTTCGTAATACTGCCCAATGGTTAAAGGAGCGGCAAGGTGTCAGGCTTAGAACAGTCCCGGTTACGACTGGTGGCTTTGTCGACATGGATGCGCTCAGGGAGCTCTTAGAGGGAGTGAAGCTTGTCTCTGTGATGGGTGTCAATAGTGAAACAGGCGTGATCAATCCATTAGAAGAAGTTGTTGAACTTGCCAAAGAACGTGGTGCTTTGGTTCATTGTGATGCGACGCAGATGGTTGGCCGAGAGCCTTTTGATATGGCAGAACTTGGTGTTGATCTAATGTCATTTAGTGGCCATAAGATCTATGGGCCCGCAGGAGTCGGAGCTCTTGTTGTGTCTCGTGAGGTTAGGAAATTACTTGAGCCGCTTCTATTTGGGGGAGGTCATGAGAATGGGTTGCGGTCAGGGTCCCTAAATGTGGCTGGGATAGTTGGTTTGGGTGTTGCTTCAAGGCTTGCTGAGGAGGAGCGACTTGTTGACTCGAGTCGTCTTTCTTGTCTGCGTGATCAGTTGTTCTCTGATTTACAGAAATTGCTTCCAGAAGTTGAGGAGTTGGGTGATACTTCAAGAAGGGTTGCGAATACAACCAATATCCGTTTCGTTGGGGCTGACGCTGATGCAGTTATGGCTAATATGCGTGATGTGGCTGCCTCAAATGGTAGTGCGTGCAGTTCTGGTGCCATTGAGCCTTCAATTGTGTTGCAAGAAATGGGTCTTGACAGAACAGCAGCTAGTGAAGCTTTACGGTTTAGCTTAGGTAGGTTCACCACAGGTGACGATATTGACACTGCCATCCCCCGTATTGTCACAGCTGTTCAGTACGTTCGTACTATGGCGGAAGTAGAGGAATAAGAGCACATGGAATTAATAGATGCCTCATCCCCTAGATTTGCTCAGCACCAAACATTTTCTCCCCGATATGGGTGGCTTAAGAGCGCATATGATCAAGTCTGCGAAAACCCACTAATATTCACCGAAGATGATGCCCCATTAGCGTTCGGGGTAGGCAAAAATATGGTTCCTTCAATCAGATTTTGGGCGGAAGCGACAAAAGTTATCCAAAGGTCATCAGCCAAAGGATCAAAAGAATTTTGCGCCACTCGCTGGGGCGATATTTTTTTTCATGAGGATGGATTAGACCCATATCTAGAGGATCCTGGAACATTGTGGATTTTTCATTGGTTTTTAGTTGCTCCCCCTTCGATCGCTCCAGTTTGGTGGCTAAGTTTCAATAGCTTTCCTGGCGTTGAATTCCAGAGAGAAGAATTAGAAAATTTCGTACAAATTGCCATCAAGGAAGTTAAACAGTGGGAACAAGACAAGGACGGAAATCTTAAGGACTTTAAGCCGAAAGAAACCCTAGAGCGATCCATTGCAAAAGATATATCGCAGCTGCTACATATGTACGGGGCTGGTCGCCCAAAAAAATTGGAGAGCTTAGAAGACGAAATAAATTCACCTTTTCGTCAGCTAAAAATTATTGAGAGGATGGAAGACACGAACGGAAGCATTTATCGATTTAACAGAGGTTACAAGCCCGGCTTGAGCGCTGAGTTAATTACTTTCGTAATATTTGACTATCTATCACGAATCAATAGACCAACAAAAAATATAAGTATTGACTCGCTGATTAAGGACCCAGGCGCTCCCGGCAGCATCCTTAAACTCACGAAACAGGACCTTACGGATGCAATCCAATCCAATAGTTCTGAAAACAACTTTTGGTTGCAAGACTCATCAGCAGGAATACAACAACTCTACTGGGAAGGACAGCCAGAAATTTATGCTTACCGGACCTTAGAGAAACATTATGGGAAAGAGCCTCGCAAATCTATTCCAACCAGTGAATTACCTGCCGACCCCTCAATGCAGACTGAAGCAGCATGACCAAATCAAAAGATAAAAGAGAATTCAAACCCCTTGACGAAGTTGTGACGATCGCAACTCGTTTTGCAAAATCAACCAATGTTGAACGTGACAGAGACAACCCGTCTGTTCTCGACGGATACGTGCCAACTTCACGAGCAGAAGCCGTAGTGAATAGTATTCTTGAAAACGCAATCCATGGGGACGCTGGAGGTGCTTGGTCAATAACCGGACCCTATGGGACTGGGAAATCATCCTTGGCTATTCTTCTTGATGCATTGTTAGGCAAAGACGGAGCTACTCGACAAAAAGGGCTTGATCTTTTGGATAAAGATTTAGCTAAAAAAGTCATTGAAGCCCATAAAAGGCACGATTCTGTTAAAGAAGGTTTTTTCCTTGGAATCGTTACAGCCTCTAAAGAGCCAATCGGAAACACAGTTCTCACAGCGCTGGAGTCAGCAATTATCAGAAGGTACGGGAAAATACCGACTGAAAACGCTTTACCTGGTATGGATCTATTTAAAGAAACGAAGAGAAGACTTGAAGAGAAAGGGAACGACCCTACTGTCAAGGGCCCACAGACTGACGACCTTGTGAAGATTGTACAGCAACTTGCTGATAAAAGTCCCGTTCTCTTACTCATTGATGAGTTCGGGAAAAATTTAGAAGAAGCTGCTGAGAGTGCTGACGCCGACCCTTACGTACTACAAAAAATTGCAGAAGCAGGGTCGGGAATTGCTCAGCCGATATTTCTCATCACTCTTCAACACTTATCCTTTGGAGATTATTATGCTGCTTCGGGTGAGAATACCAGAAAAGAGTGGGAGAAAATTCAGGGACGATTCGATGACATGTTATTTATCGAGTCATCAAGCGAGACAAGAAAACTAATTAAAACTATTTTCACTTATCAAGATAAGAGTTTTGAAAATAGTGTTTCAGACTGGGCTGAAATTCAATTCAATAACGCTCAAAAGTGTGGCTTGCCAGAAGATATAGATGTGGCTTTGCTCGAAAAGTGCTACCCACTGGATGCTTTATCTTTAGCTATCCTGCCAGAGCTTTGTAGCCGGTACGGGCAGAATGAACGAACGATATTTTCCTTTATTAAGGAATGTGTCAGTTCTTTCCTGAACGAGAGTTTGTGGAAAGCAACTCATGAGCTTCCCTGCATCACTCTTTACGATATTTTTAATTATTTTGTCAGAGACGGTGTTCTTAGCCAAGGGCTCTCAACAAGTTCCAATCGATGGAATGAGATAGCTTTGACCCTTCGAGATACTCGAGATCTGACTAAAGATCAGGAAGTCATGGCAAAATCTATTGCCATTCTTAATCTAATTTCCACAACTGGCTCTCTTAGAGCTTCACACCAAACCCTTTCGCTGGTAAACCCAGAGACTTGTAAACAAACTTTGGATGACCTTGTAGAATTAGGAATGGTGACCTACCGGGATCATTCTGATGAGTTCAGGATATGGGCAGGGTCATCGATTGATCTAAATTCATTACTTGAAAATGCACAAGATACCTTGCAGCTCAAACCGTTAGTTGAAATCCTGGCTGAATATAAGCAACTGTCACCAGTCGTTGCTTCAAGACATAGTTCTGAAAAGGGCACGTTAAGGATTTTCGAGCAGCAATTTCTCGGGAGTGTTTTCCCTAAACCTCCTAAACCTGAAAGCGTTTTTGATGGATTATGCCTTTATGCCCTTGGGAACGCGCCGGAACCGGCCTATGAGTTGCATCACATCGATAAACCGATAGCTGTAGTAAAACCTAAAAATATTTCGGAACTTGAAAAGGTTTCCCGGTTACTTGCTTCGCTCAATTGGTGTTTAGATTCCGAGATGACTAAAAACGACATCGTCGTGAGGAAAGAGTTACGTGAACGTATCGCAACAGTAGGGGCAGAGTTCACTCAGATATTTGAGAAAACATTCGCTCCGGCAAATTGCTCATGGCAAGGATATGCAAACAAAACGATCAAAAATCTAAAGGCAAGCAGAGGTAGCGGCCCTCTATCAGAGCTTGCTGATCTCGCCTACCCCGAAACAGTGCTTGCAAAATATTCCGTTATCAATAAACACAAACTTTCAAGTCAAGGCTCCCAAGCGCAAAAGCAGCTTATCCGCGCAATCCTTGAGAACCCTGAAGAAGAGAATCTTGGACTCGAAGGAAACGGGCCAGGAGTAGCAGCATATAGAGGCTTTGTTAAGGAAAATCTGCTTCATAAAAAAACTAAAGGCAAGGACGAATATCGCCTAACAGAACCCACAGGCGCAAAAGGCACTGAAGCCGCCGAAAAAGCATGGAAAATGCTAATGGATTGTTTTAACGAAGCTAAAGGGAAACGACTGGATATTGATGAAATCTATGGAAAACTCCAATCCCCCCCGTATGGAATGAAGAAGGGCGTAATCCCAATTTTCCTCATTACTGCTCTTCAACTAAATAAAGACAAAATTGCGATATACGAAAATGGGACATTTCAGACAATATTCAATGAAGCCTCAGCTAACCTTCTGATCGCAAACCCAAAAACATTTTCTATCAAACATTTTGGAAATGTAAGAGGAGGTCGAAAGAAGCTTGTTGATGCTCTCCAAGAGAAATTCGAAATTGCTACTGCAGATGAAACCCGCGTCTCTAATGTACTTTCTGTCCTCACCTACATAATTACTGAGCTTCAAAACCTAAAGCCCTATACTTTGAGAACCAAAAATTTAAGTCACAAGACTATTAAGGTTCGCACAGCTCTTCTTCAAGCATCCGAACCTGATATTTTGCTATTTGAAGAACTTCCAGAATCCCTTGGGATTTCAGCACTCGGTCATGATTCAGACTACGAGGATCTTCAAAAATTTGTAGATGAATTAAAGCAAGCACTCAAAGAACTCCGTAATTGCTATGGAAATCTTTTAGAGGATTTAAGAACTATTGTTGCAAGAGCCTATGGGTCTGGAGATACCTACAATACAATCCAAGCCGCTTTGTCTGAAATAGATACTGAAGTTGCGCGACAAGAAATTCGTACGATTATTGGCCACTTTAGACAAAGCAATGGCGACCCTAAAAAATCAATTGAGCAAATAGCAACAGTTGTAGTAGGTAAAGCAATTAAAGACTTTAACGATGACGATATTAATACTTTTACAGAGGAACTTGAACAGATCGGCCCAACTCTCAGACGACTTAACGAACTACAAAAGATGAGAAACCTAGCTCAAGGAGACTCTTTAATAGCTTTATCTATAACATTGCCGGATGGAAATGAAAGCACGGTAGTTACCGACACCTCAAAAGCACGATCTTCAGACCAGGCCCTTAGTAATGCAAGCGATGAAGACCTTGCTGCCGAACTTGCTAGAAGAATGTCGGGAAATTCACTTTATAATAAACCATTTACTCCCCGTGTAATTGATAATGTTTCAAACGAAGAGGAAATAGACGAAACAGGATCGAGAACATGAGACATATATGTGGGATTTCCGGAGGTAAAGACTCGAGTGCACTTGCCGTCTACTTGAAGGACGAAATTCCAGATATGGAATATTTTTTCTGTGACACTGGAGCCGAGTTACCCGAAACATATGAGTATCTCTCGAGACTTGAAATCATACTTGGAAAGCCAATAGCTCGATTAAATTCAGAACGAGGTTTTGACTACTGGTTCAAAGTTTTTCGCGGCGCTCTCCCTTCACCCCAAATGCGTTGGTGCACGAGGGAGATGAAGATAAAACCTATCGAACAATGGATAGGCGATGAGCCAGCGACTTCCTATGTTGCTATCCGTGCCGATGAAGCGAATCGGAAAGGATACATGTCAACAAAAGGAAATATTGAAACGAAATTTCCTTTCATCGATGCTGGTATAGATCACGATGGGGTCATGAAAATCCTAGATGATGCCGGAATTGGTTTACCCACCTACTACGAGTGGAGAACTAGGTCGGGCTGTTATTTCTGCTTCTATCAACGAAAAGCTGAATGGGTTGGACTCGCTGAACGGCATCCAGAACTTTTCGAAAAAGCCGTAGCAATTGAACAAAAGGTTTTACTTGATGCTGGAGTTGATGGAGACGCTGACTTTACTGCTTATGCCATGAAGGATAGACAATACACTTGGTCGGGAAATGAAACGCTGGTAGAACTCATAGGACGCAAAGATCAAATTATAGAGAACCATGAAAAATCAAAACTACGGGCTACACAGAAGCGCCCAAACCGTCCTCTGTTCGAAATACTTGGTGCAGCATTGGACGATGACGATGACAGTGACGCATGTACGGTGTGCGCTATCTAGCATTCAAAGTCAACTAGCTTAAATTTTTCAGGTCATTTTCAAGAGCTACAATTAGCTCCTCAAATGTTAATTCTTTCGCTTCAAGCAGCTCACTAACACGCTCTTCAACTGTTCCGGAAATAACGAAATTCCTTACTTCAACGATTCGTTCTTGGCCAATCCTAACTACTCGGTCACGTGCTTGTTGGTTAGAAGATGGATTCCACCACCTATTTACAAATAAGACATGATTCGCTTCAGTTAAAGTTAATCCCTCAGAAGCAATCTTTGAGCTTGCGAGCAACACATGTGATGACGGGCCATTCTTAAATTTCTGGATAGCAACATCTCGGGCATTTGCAGATAATTCTCCACTAAAGAGAATAGAATTTATCTGCGGGTCCGTTTGAGTTAGCATCTTCTCTAAAAGACGTAGTGGCTCAAGCGTGTAGGAAAAGACTACTGCCTTCTCACCCTTTAAAGCTATCTCGGCCAATATCTCAACTATCCTGTCAAGCTTTGCGCTTTCACCATCAACAATGTCACAAATTGTTAGGAGTCTTTGAAAGGAAGATAAAGCATTTTCTTTAGGGGATAGTCTAAATTCTCTTTCCGCAGACTCATATGCGGCACTCTGTTTGCCAGCTAGAGATAGCATCTCAGTCCTCTCGATAACATCTGGTAAATCCCCTAATACTTGCTCTTTCGTTCTCCTAAGAAGAGCAGGACTCAGCGATGCTCGTAACGTAGATAACTTATCACTCTTATTCCGAGGCGAGAATTTGTTTGGAAATAGCAATGAAAGCAATGTCGCTATATCCTCTGGGCTATTCTCCAAAGGGGTTCCAGAAAGCGCCCAGAATCGTTTACTCTTGATCTCTCGGAGACCTCTCGTGGATTGCGAACTGCTGTTTCGTAATCTATGAGCTTCGTCGGCAATAATTATGTCAGGGGGAGATTCGCCAAAGATCTCTATTTTATTTCGTATCTGTTCATAACTAGTTACAACAACATGAGCCCTTTTCATTGTTGAGGACCACTGCTCGTCGCGCTCACTCTGAGAAGGATTCAACCCCACAGTTATAAGTTCTGGCGCCCAAATGCCTGCTTCACGAATCCAGTTCATGTTTAGAGTGGACGGAGCAATAACCAAACAAGAATCTATTAACCCATGTCTAAAAAGGCGGCGAACACCAGAAATAGCTTGTGCAGTCTTTCCTAAACCCATATCATCAGCAAGGATTGCTCGCTCATTTCGCAACAACCAAGCAACACCGGATCGCTGAAACGGATAAAGAGAATCCTCAATCGCTACTGGAAGTAATAATGGTTTTATTAAATCCTGACGTCTATAGATTCCCTGTGTCCCTTGTTTGGGAATTTCCAGATCAATTGATTGCCCATTTACGATCTTTCGCGCCCATAACGAATTTCCTAAAATTAGCATTTCTATAGATCGACGTAGACGACGTGAACCGTTGACGCGCCCTTCAGCTTTACTTATTCTTAATTGCCAAGCCTCATCGCTCTCTGAAACTTCTCCAGTTACATAAAAGGGAGTCCCAGAGGTAGGTTTGACTAACGCAGTGGCTTTATCCTTTACAGGAGTCAAACTTTATAATGCTCCATCCAAGATACTTTGCCAAAGGTTGTCAACTTCTGCAGCTTTGTATTCTCCGTAGAGTAACTCATTCCAAGATTTTTTAAGTTCCTTTTCATCAGCATCGTCGAGCTCGTCCAAACCCAATTGCCAAGATAGAATTTCCACAAGCATGGTCATTGCGGCTTTACGTTCTTCGCTTCTTATCTTCCAATCACCCTCTTCTCCGGATGTGTTGACAAGAATTAAATGTCGCCAAGGTGCGGAGTACATATCCCAGTTTAGTTTTCCTAGTGGAGCTAGTGCTTTAGTCACTCCGCTCTTGCTGGTAGGAGAATTAGCAACATTCAAAAGACGCCTGGCGATTTTCATTACAGCATCTAGAACAATAGGTCTGAAATATGCAATATTTTCCGTTTCGCTATCACCATCAATATCAGCTTTCAACGAACGTAAGAGTGCTGGCTGGTCTTCTTTAAGCCTTGGTAATGCACTTATAAGGCCGTCCCAATATACAGTCAACTCACCAAACATCTCCTCGATGGCTTCATCGCCAGGAAAAATCGCCTTATAGTTTTCCAAAGCTGGTCGAGCATGCCAGCCAAGTTCGTTTTCCCTCTCTGGAGTTACTAAGAGAGTAATCACATAATCATAGATAGCCTCAATGGAAGTTAAGTAGGGGTCGCGGGGCCTTAAGTTCTTTCCTTTGGTGGTCTTGACCCTTTGACTCTCTTTTTGTACTCCAGGCCAATAGAATAATGGATATTCGCTTATAAGCCTCCTCGTGAGAATAGCAAATGCGTCATCTTCATCCATGATTATGTTCGTACAGTGATCAGTCGGTTTGGCATGACGATTCAAGTTACTGAATAGACGTCGATGCCTGATTCGCCAATCTTCGGTATCAGCTTGGTCAGCTATCACTAGTATCACCGTGATCTGTTCATTCTCAAATCCAGGTGGCTTTTCAGAAATGAAATCGCCGCCTGGATCGAGAACAGCCTTTATTGCTGAAAGTCGATGCTGGCCATCCAATGCGTAATAGATCTGTTCACCATTAAAATGAACAATTCCAAAAGTTTCTGTCAAGTTTTTATCATTTCGAAGCATGTCGAATCGCGGATCATCATCCATGCTTACGGAGTAGAAGTGAGGATCTCCTTCTTTAACTGCGATAACTATCGAGGAAAAGAAACGTTCATCGTTTTTCAGCAAATATCTTGCGATCTGGCTCTTGACTCTACCCTCATTCAATATTCGCTGCATTGCCGTGCTGAGCGTTCGATCATCGTAAAGGTCTTGAGCTAGCTCTACCGAACCAGCAAGCTCAGACATCCTCATTTTTACTGTGTAATATTCCCAATCGCCCATTTTGCCTTTGAGAGCAGGAAAGTACGTTGACATTTTTCTCCTATTCGTTAATTTTCAACATTATCATATTGGTTTCATTTCCCCTAAAGTAGCCTTAACCGATTCTTTGGTTTTCTCCATCCTTGTTTCGGACATAGCATTAATTACATTCACAGATGGGCCGAAAATATTCAATAAATATTGCTCAGTTAACATTAGTAAATCTTTCGAAGCACCTTCCATTACGGTATAGACATAATTAAGTTCGCCAAAGGTTGCCATAGCTTGTCGCAACTTTCTGTCCTGATTTGTCATGTACTGGGTGAATCTATTTCCTAAATCCGTTGCATGACCTATGTAAATTGGGGTTTGGAAATTTTTAAGCACTTCCGCAACCTCAAACCCATCGATTTCGGGGACTGAGGCGCAAACCATATAAACACCAGGTGCATTCTCAATGTTTCGCTGCTGTTGTTTCACGAACTTCTTTTTTTTCCACTCGTATTGTGAAATAAACTTTAAAGTTTGTGACCAATCAGCCGCACCGATCGCCCAACCTCTTCTAGATTCAGCCATAGTCAACCTGAAATCAACTTAACTAAATACTTTGCGGTTTTCTCTGGGCCCTCTTTTCGAATAGTCAGACGTGTTCCCGAAAGCCTTCCATTGTTTTGGCAAATCTCATCTAATGGAGTGAATATAGAACGTGCTCCAATAAGTAAATGGTGTTTTTCTTGTACACCTTCTTTGCGAACTAACAAACAAGGAACATACCCAAAAGCTGTTCTGGTTACGAAGGGTTCCGAGAGAATTTCTAAGCTAATCGTATGTTCCCCGATAACGAGCCTAGGAGTGGACGTACCGAACCGCTCCTTGTAGATAGATTTCTGTCCATCCCCATCTGGGCTAGATACCATTGCTCTTATTTCGCATTCTTCATCCTCACTTAAATTTGATAAAGCAAAAACTGGGACTTGCGTATCGGTATTACCGTTCCTAGTAAACTCTCCTAACTTTCTTGCCCCATCAAGAATTGTTGCCTTACCGTAAATTTCGACATTGTCGTCTCTGTAAAACCAACCATTTGAGCAACTTACAATGATGGGTATCAGGAGACCTAATTCATTTAAGCCACGATAAAAGGGAAGAAACTTTCTCGCCCAACCTTCTCTATATATGGTAGGGATCTCTGTCTCTTCGATCTCAAATCCAAATGGTGCTTCACAAAATCTTTTCAAATCGGCGATAGATAGCGTACACATGGCTGCAGTAATTTTTTTCCCGGCTACATCAATAGAAGCACTTTTCGCTTTCACTTTTAATATTGGTTCCATATGGTAATCCTGATAATTTCAGATTCTTTACTGATCATTGTTTATTGTTGCGATCCTACCAATCTCGCTTAATTCAGCAAATGTGATAATTGGACTTCGATAGATTCGGTAGCCATGTATTAATTCTGCCCAATCTAGCGGTATCGCTTTCAAGCCCCATCGTGCGCCTAGTAGGCTTCCTGCAATTGCTGCTACCGTGTCACAGTCATCACCTATTCGCACGGCTGTTTCTAAAGCATTCACAAAGTGTTCTGAAGGGTTATTGTCGGGTACTGACGTTTCTGTTATTGCCGATAATGCTGCTTGAAAAGCTGAGACAACATAACCATTTGGGTTAAAGAGCATTGATGGGCCTTGCACTGCCTCATCTATTAATTCCTCCCAGCGGCTGACTGAAGAGGAATCAAGAAAGCTGAGTCCACTTTTAACTGCTCTTTCCCAGTCGAATGGTTCACCAATTTCTGAGGTCATAATTGCCGCTTCGATCGCTAAGGACCATAAAACGCAAGCAGTAGTTGAATCTGGGTGTGCGTGAGTTAGGGCTGCGATTGCCGTAGCATTTTCTGCGACGGCTTTTCTATCTCCAAGCGCTGATAATGCCACTGGCCCTGTCCTCATTAAAGCTCCGTTTCCAGCCTTGTTTGGATTCTCAATATAGTATTCTTGACCTGCAAGGATCAGCTCAGCTCCATTCTGAGCTGATGAAAGCACGGCGCTTGTTTGTATACCTACATCAGGGGGTGAACTCGCATACCAAGAGAGAAAGTTATTACCGATTTCCTCAATATCGCAATGTCCTGAAGCAAGACAATCAAGAATAGCTACAGCCATAGCTGTATCATCGGTCCACTCTCCCGGTGCCCAGTCAAATAGACCTCCGCCTCTCATCAGAATCGCATCCTCAGGGTGTGGATTCGTGAACTCATATCCAGCGCCGAGAGCATCTCCTACTGCTCCACCACACACAGCTCCGATCGCACGATCAACGACCTTAGAGTCTAAATTATTTCTCACAACAGCCCCCTTTACTTACCTAATTCCCAATTGAGTATGAAATCTAGTTGTTTTGGAGTTTCAGGAGATGGGCGATATCCAGCTTCAATATCTCCCAGCCTCAGTTCATCAAGCAGATCAATAACTGTTTCAGGTGTGGCATGACCATGGCGGATAAGCCAGCAACCTACGGCTGTCCCAGTTCTTCCGATACCGCCCCAACAGTGAATATAGGGAACATGGCCTTCTTCTAAGTAAGTATCAATTGAATCAAGGATTTTGACCATGAATTCATTCGTAGGGATATTAACATCCTTCACTGGGAAGCGATCGACGATACAACTGCCGGGTAGAAACGGGTCATAAAGTTCCAATTTATCTCCTCCGCTTAGATCCTCGGTGAGGTTAATAAAGGTATTAATTCCTGATTCGAGAAGTTGCTCCAATACCTCTGGTATAACATTCTTGGTTCCCGAACCTTGTTTACCTGGATAGGCTCCAGCTGCTAGAAGATCTGGAACAATCCAATATGATCTAGGTGTTGGCCCGTCTGTAATATATTTAATTTCGATAGTTTGCCTCCAATACTTGTTCACTAAATTAGAGCCGGAGGGAATATGTTGTGTAAATTATCACAAGATATTCCCCCCCGGCAAAGGTTCTCAATGTTTGGGAATCTAAGATTATTTGCGCGACTCCCAATCCCATTCAGCCGATTTCTGCCCTTCAAACATATCTTCGCGTTGAGATACTCGACCTGCTTCATCTTTTGATCGATATGAAGTCATTGATCGCTCCATATCTTCCCACGCTGTTTGATAGCCTTGCCCGTCTTTCATGAAATTCATAGTGTGCGCTTGGCGTACTCCAAGTTCGCCGCCCTGTACATAGGCGTCAATATCGCACCCCATAAATATGAACGACCATCCAGCCGCTTCTTTCTCTTTAATCAATTCACGGACTTTATGAGAAGTGAATTCACGGCTCGCATTCTCATACCCATCCGTGAATATCCATATGATATTGTCAACATCGGAGTTAGCATTTGCCTTATCAGCAGTGGTTATGAGCCGCCCAACTGCATCCCAAAGAGGAGTGTTCCCCCGAGGCCAGTACTCTTCATTCGTAAGATCTGGTACTGACCCAATTTCCTGGTCATTGTAAATAACCTCAAATGGATCCTGTCCGTCAAATTGCACGAGTGTGAGGGAACATTCACCTTCGACCTGACGTTGTTTCTCTTTAAAGCTATTAAAACCGCCAATTACATCAGCTTCAAAGCCTTGCATTGACCCTGATCGGTCAAGAAGAATATGAAGCTTGATTGGCTTTAAAGTGGTTTCTGGAGTTATCACTGTTGTTGATTTACTAGTTGTCATAATTTATTTTATTTCTTTCTGCAATTTCAATTGCGTTGGCCAGATCTTTAAAATCCGACTTATTTATATGTATTCCTAGAGTAAATGAAGGGTGTGACATTTTTTAAGAAATTTAGAATTTCTACTTTAAAACCCCGTATTCTAGGCTTTTTGTTATTGTATAAATTACTATAATCTACATATCTTGTATTGTCAACAATTTATGCTACTCTTTGAGTATGGAACGTAGTAATTCATCTGATAACCACCCCCAAAGCACTGAACCGCTTACGATTGAAAACCATAAAGTTCTTGTAGCCACAGATATTGCGCTATTTACGATCAAAGATGGAATATTCCAGGTGCTCCTTATCAAGCGGGGCGTTCCTCCTTTCTTGGATTTTTGGGCTCTACCTGGGGGATTGATCCGGATGGATATTGGTGAACGTGGCGAAGAGCCAGAGGAAGCAGCTTTACGTGAACTGAAGGAAGAAACTGGATTAGCGAAAGATTTAGGCTATTTGGAGCAACTCGGTACGTATGGGTCTCCAAATAGGGATCCCAGAGAGCAACGAGTTATATCAATTGCTTATTTTGGAATTGGCCCTACATTAGAAGACCCTGAAGGCGGGAGTGATGCTTCTCACGCAACTTTTGTGCCGGTCGAAAAGGCTATCAGTGATCAGCTGGATCTTGCTTTTGACCATCGTCTCATACTTACTGATGCGATTAAAAGAGCGAGGGCTAAATTGGAGTATTCCACTATCGCCACTCAATTTTGCACTCAGGAGTTCACAATTAGTGAGTTGCGAAGAGTATACGAAATTATTTGGGATACTGAACTCGATCCAGGGAATTTTCAAAAGAAAGTTCTCAGCTCCCCTGGTTTCATTATGGACCTAGGTAGAAATGCTGACTCGTCTCAGACTGGCGGCAGGCCAGCGAAACTGTATTCGGCTGGGACTGAGACATTACTGAATAGTCCTATTCGTAGGTAATTAGATAAATCTTCCTGATTTCATGTCATTTAGACTATTCAGGGGCAGACTTTGATAATGCAAATACCTAGAAGCATCTATGTAGCTATTTTTACGCTAACTGCGTCGATTGG
>PBLQ01000039.1 GCA_002721815.1 Myxococcales bacterium | reverse complement strand
TTTCCATGAATTGCTTTAGTTTTGAAGTTTTGCACGTCACGATGCCGTTGTCGGTACGGGCACAAACTTCATCTTCGGTCATGGCCAAGGTGGCCTTGTTGGGGTTGTCGATGGAGAAAACCGTTTCCACGCCATTGTACCAATCGCCCCAGCATCTGACCTGTCCGTTGTTTTTAAGTGCGCAGGAGCGGTCGTCAAGATTGGTGGCCAAAGCAATGTAGCCGTCATCGGTGGGCGCGTCTTCCACTTCGCCATCGTGACCGTACTCTGCACTGCTATCAATGCCCCAACAGACGATGGTGCCTTCGGTGGTGAGCGCGCAGCCGTGAAACGCGCCCAATGAAACTTGTTTGAAGGTGTGGCCCGTGGGCGGGTTGGTGACACCATAATTATCTTCAAGGTCCGCTCTGTGTCGCCAACAGGCCAAGCTGCCATCCGCACGAAGCCCACAGGCGGCGAGTTGGTTGATGCTCGTCGATACAAAATCATTGCCGGTGGGGATGGGTTCAGAGTCTTCTGGTAGCGTATCACGATAAATATCCCAGGCCACGAGTGCGCCGTCAGTGCTCACCCCCGCAATGGGGCGATTCCTGCTCGCCGACATTTGCTTGAGCGTGGGCATACTGAGATCGTTCATGGAAGAGATGCCGGAGGTGTTCGTGGCGGCACAACGAACCTGACCCAAAGCACCCAGATTGCAGCCCTGACTTATGCCGACCCAATTACCGCTCTCGCTTTGGGTCGATGCTTGACCGTCGTAGTTCGCTCCCCAGCAATCGACGTTGTTATTGGCGTTGACGGTACAGTAAACATGGTCAATGCCATCGCTGCTATAGCCCTTCAGGCTTAACTTGGCCTGCAACAAATGCGCGTTATCCAGCCCCGAAGGCGGTTCTGCGGTTTGACTGCCGCACACATTATTCACACCGCCTCCGCCGCAGGTTTGACCCGAAGGACACGTGCCGCATTCCAAAAGACCCCCGCAACCGTCAGAAATAGAGCCGCAGTTGGCGCCTTGCGCCGCACAAGTGGTGGGGGTGCACGATCCTTCTGCACACACATTAGGTCCGCCCGCGCCACAGGTTTGGCCCGCTGGGCAGGTGCCGCAATTTAAAATGGTGTCGCAACCATCGGGGACATCACCGCAGTTATAGCCTTGGGCTTCGCAACTGGTGGGTGTACAAACATTATCTAACACACAATTGTAGTTATCCAGATCGTTCGGGTTTTCCCAGGTGTAGCCAGGCGCGCAATCAGATGAACAGGCTGCCGGGTCGTAGACGCAGTTGGCGGCTAACTCACAGGGGTGTTCTGAGTTTTCTGCTGGCGTTAAGCATGCCGATGCAATCCAAATCAGGTTGAGAGAAATAAAGACGAAATACTTTTTCATGTTAGCTTCTTTGTATGTTTAAATGAGAATGCATCTATAGCGTAAAGAATGCCTTTTGTCGAAAAGGTAAAACCATGGAAAAGAGGGATTTATGACCAGATGGCAAGGCAATATCATCATCCTACTTTTGCTTGCAGTGCTCTTTCTATTGTTCCGCATGAGCTACAATCAATTTCATGGGATTGCGGTGATGAATTCCAAAATAAATAAAACGTTGTCGTTGGTAGAGAAATCCATGGCTGAACCGCAGAATATTTCTGATGCAGCACCGAAAGCCGCTTCTGAGGTGAAAGCGCCCCCACGTTGATGGGCGCTCCATTCAAAAAATAATTGCGCCGTGACACCTCTCTCCACCACCCCCTCGGCACGACATGACTGACGCGTCGTAAAGGCTTCAACGCTGCATGCGCAACACTTGGATGGCTTGCTTCCCGCGCCAATGCTTTTGCTCAGAAGAAAGGGTGTATTGAATCTCCGAAAAATATTCCAAGCACCCTTCGTGACCGGTGGGGTGGGTGTTGAGGGGGATTAAATAAGAAAACGTTGCCACAAAGCGCCCACGATCATCGACAGCGCCGCGGGTGTTGCCCATGGGGTGTTCCAACAATGGGGTGTCTTCATATTTTGCCACCAGCACTTGCGCGTTTCCGTGCCCAGAGAGATAGGTATAACTTTCTTTTTCGATTTCTTCGGGGGACTTGTGTCTACGTTGATACGTGATGAATTTGGCCTGAGCTCTCAGGTGACCGAGGTGTTGGCTGCGCACCGAAAGGTGGAGATCTATCTTGTCACCAATGCGGACCTGGGTGGCGGACAAGTGAACTTTCACCTGCCCAAACAACCGTTCCATGTACCAAGCTTTGGCGTTCATCCACACCATCAAAGGGGCCACCCACACCAAGATGAAAGCGGCGAGCCCATATACAGTGCCTGCGTTTTCACTGCCTAGGTCATGGGCACGCCAGTCCCAGTAGCGCATGAGGCAAAACACATCCAACGCACATAAGCCCAGCCCAACGAGGATCAGCAATGGATAATTGCGTTTGTGGGTTCCGTCGTAGGTCTTGCGATCGTTTTGGGACATGGGGCAAAGAAGGCCTTGGGTTGCAGGTGCCGAAGCACAAATTAACGCTTCAAAACCGGGAACGCTAATTTCATGGGACAAAAGCCATGAATCGTTGATCGTGCTTGGTGGGTCGTTATAAAGTTCGACACCATTGAAATGCATGTGGTCATTGCCACCCCAATGATTGAAGGAGTCATTCATGTCCCTTTTCGAAAAACGCGCCAAAGCCATTGAAAACAAAGATGCCGAAGGCCTCATCGCTTGTTTGCACGATGATTTCACTTTTGTGCGCCATCAAACGGGCAGCACCATGAACAAAGAACAAATGTCCGAGATGCTTCGTGGTATGATGAGCAGTGAGGCCGTGAAGATACACAGTGTGCGTTGTTTGTACGAAAACGAAGAGGTGATGGTGGATCATACGGTGATGAATTTCCCCGATGGCAGTTGTGAGGCCATCGTTGGTTTCAATCGTTTACAAGACGGTTTGATCGTTCACATGGAAACGGGGGCGACGCCGGTAGACAAGTAATCGGGATAGCACCCGCCAATCTTGACGCACAAAAAAAGCCGCCCGATGAAGGCGGCTTTTGTATTTCTCTGAAGCGAAAATAAAGATTAACGCTTGGAGAACTGGAAACGCTTCCGCGCACCAGGCTGACCGTATTTCTTACGCTCAACGGCACGGGCATCACGGGTCAACATGCCAGCCTTTTTCAGGATGGGACGGTAATCCGTATCGGCCGTGGCCAAAGCGCGGGCAATACCGTGACGAATGGCGCCGGCTTGACCGGACTTGCCACCACCGCGAACGGTGCACATGACGTCAAATTTGCCTTCGGCTTCAGTGGCATCGAAAGGTTGTTGCAAGATCATGCGCAACACAGGGCGCACAAAATAGGTGTCGAGTTCTTTGCCGTTCACAGAGATGTTACCGGTACCGGGGCTGATCCAAACCCGAGCGGTAGCTTCTTTACGACGGCCTGTTGCGTAATATCGATTAGATGGCATTTTAAAATCCTTCTTTGAAATCTAGTTCAAGGGTTTGGGTTGCTGCGCACCGTGAGGATGTTCAGTACCGTTGTAAATTTTGAGTTTCTTTAACTGGCGACGGCCCAAAGGTCCTTTAGGCAACATGCCACGAACGGCCGCATGAACGATGCGCTCGGGATGTCTTTCGCGCTGATCTTCAGCGGTAATGCCTTTGATGCCACCCACGTAGCCGGTGTGGCGCCAGTAGGTTTTTGCGGATTCTTTTTTGCCTGTGAAACGCACTTTGTCAGCGTTGATCACCACTACGAAGTCACCGGTATCGGCGTGTGGTGCAAAGTAAGGCTTGTTCTTGCCGCGCAACACATGAGCGATTTTGGTCGCCATGCGGCCCAGCACTTGGTCTTGAGCATCGACAACGTACCAATCACGTTGGATGTCTCCTGGTTTCGGTGTAGGGGTTTTCATTTTCGTTCCTTTCTCGGACTTAGAGCCAAGTTGCTTTAAGCCCTACGCCATCGCGGCGTATGCGGAGGTGCGGCTTTTTTCAAAATCACACCCACAGGTTTTGTTCGGAAGCGATCACGGTGATCACCTCAAAATCGAGAGAAAGCTGCCCTTTTGACCCCGAGGTGTCAATAGGGACGATTTGGCCCCGAAAAGGCGTTTGTGCCCTTGAAAAGATGGCCAAAATCACTAAGATGCGGGCAGCCAAAATGGGAGGCCACATGAGTGATCACATCAGTTTTTCCACGTCGCCAGAAAACTACCGCCATTGGCGTTTTAGCCTCGATGGCGAGATCGCCACTTTGGCCATGGACGTCCAAGAAGACGCCGGCCTTAATGAGGATAGTCGTTTAAAATTAAATAGTTACGACTTAGGCGTGGACATCGAGCTGGCCGATTGCATTCAGCGGCTCCGATTTGAGCACCCCGAAGTGAAAGCAGTGGTCATCACCGGTGGCAAAGAACGCATTTTCTGTGCGGGCGCCAACATTCCCATGCTGGGGGCCAGCAGCCACGCTTTTAAGGTGAATTTCTGTAAATTCACCAACGAAACTCGGCTTTATATTGAAGACGCCTCCGAAAATTCGGGCATCAAGTTCCTGTGCGCTGCCAATGGCACTTGCGCCGGTGGGGGCTACGAGCTGGCCTTGGCCGCCGACGAAATTCTGCTGATCGATGATGCCAACTCCGCAGTGTCATTGCCCGAAGTACCGCTTTTGGCGGTATTGCCTG
The DNA here is from genome assembly GCA_002721815.1 of Myxococcales bacterium. Lineage (GTDB taxonomy): Bacteria > Myxococcota > UBA727 > UBA727. The sequence continues at coordinate 40,389 of PBLQ01000039.1, read as the reverse complement.
GCACCGGTGGCCTTACCCGCGTGGTGGACAAACGAAAAGTGCGCCGCGATTTGGCCGACTTTTTCTGCACCGTGGCCGAAGGCGTCAAAGGCAAACGCGCCCTCAAATGGAAGCTGGTGGACGCCATTGCACCCAAAAGCAAATGGGACGCCGCCGTGGCCGACCGGGCCCAAGCTTTGGCGGCCCAAAGTCATCGCCCGGGTGGTGAAGGCGTCAAACTGGAAAGTGTTGAGCCCACTTTCGAAGAAGGTACCTATCAATACGAGTTCGTCACCGTCAAAATCGACGAAGACAAACGGGTGGCTGAGCTGACCCTCCGTGCGCCCGATACCGCCCAAGAATTTTCTGCCGACGAGATCTTTGCTCAAGGCAACAATCTGTGGGCACTCAAAGCATTTCGTGAATTAGACAACGCCATTTTGAACTTGCGCATGAACCACCTCATGGTGGGCTTGGTCTTACTCAAAACCGAAGGCAATGTTGAGCACGTGTTGCAATCCGACCGTTCTTTGCTGGCGGCTGCCACTGGCGAGAACCCAAACTGGTTTGCGGTTGAAGTGCTGCACAACATGAAGCGCGTTCTCAAACGCGTCGATGTCACCAGCCGCACTTTCGTGTCACTCATCGAGCCCACCTCTTGTTGGGCCGGCTCATTGGCCGAGCTGATTTGGGCTGCCGATCGCAGTTACATGCTCGATGATGTGGACGCCGATACCCCATCCCAAATTCGTCTGTCTGAAATCAACAATGGGTCATTGCCCATGAGCCACGGTTTGACGCGTTTGCAGGCCCATTATTTTGGGGATGATGAAGCGTTGCAAACGGCCATGAATGCTGGGCTGGAAGGCCCAGTGGAGGCAGAAGATGCCGAAGATCTCGAGCTGGTGACCTTCGTTCGGGACGAGATCGATTATCCGGATGAAGTGCGATTGTTGGTGGAAGAACGGGTGGCCATGTCCCCTGATGCCCTCACCGGCATGGAGGCCTCTTTGCGCTTTCCTGGCCCAGAAACCATGGAAAGCCGTATTTTCGCACGTTTATCAGCCTGGCAGAACTGGATTTTCATTCGGCCGAACGCCACGGGAGAAATGGGTGCTTTGACCAACTACGGAAAACCCACCCAACCTGAATTTGACTTTAGAAGATGTTAGAGTGGCTCATATCATTTCCACTGAATAAGAAGGAGCGCCCATGGCCGTAGCTCACGTAAGCAATGAAAAGATTCCCAACAACGTTCATCTGAGTGATGACAAACGATTGCAGCGGGCTTTAGAAAAATGGCTGCCCAACTACCTCAGTTGGTGGCAGGACATGGGGCCAGAAGGCTTTCAAGAAAAAGACATTTATTTGCGAACCGCCATCAGCGTTGAAACCGATGGCTGGGCGCATTTTGATCACGTTAAAATGCCTGACTATCGTTGGGGCATCTTTCTGGCGCCACCCGAAAAAGACCGGGTGATTCCCTTTGGTGATGATTACGGGAAACCCGTTTGGCAAGAAGTACCTGGTGAGCACCGAAATGCTTTACGTCGCCTCATCGTGACCCAAGGTGATACCGAGCCTGCATCGGTTGAGCAGCAACGTTTGCTCGGCCAAACGTGTCCCTCTCTTTACGACATGCGCAATCTGTTTCAAGTGAACGTGGAAGAGGGCCGGCACCTGTGGGCCATGGTCTATTTGCTCCACTCCTATTTCGGGCGCGATGGCCGTGAAGAGGCTGAAGAGTTGTTGGACCGTCGCTCAGGCAACGAGGACAAACCTCGAATTTTGAACACTTTCAACGAGCCCATCGATGAATGGTTGTCCTTCTTTTTGTTTGCCATGTTTACCGATCGTGATGGTAAATACCAGTTGTTGTCTTTGGCAGAGAGTGGTTTCGATCCGCTGTCTCGCACCTGTCGTTTTATGCTGACCGAGGAAGCGCACCACATGTTTGTGGGGCAAACTGGAATTCGTCGCGTGATTCAACGATCATGTCAACTCATGAAGGAACATGACACCGATGACATCGGCCCTCACGGCGGCATCCCGTTGAAGTTACTCGAAAGATACATCAATTTCTGGTACTCCAGTGCTTTGAACTTGTTCGGCGCTGAAAAGTCCACGAATGCGGCTGGCTACTTTGCAACGGGCGTTAAGGGTCGTGCCCACGAAGCGAAACTCAACGTTGATCATGTGGCCAAAGAATGCATTTATCAAATGGATGTTCTGGACGGTGGAAAAGTTTCTAGTGAAGAGGTGCCCTTGCGAAACGCCATGAACGAAGTGCTGCGGGACGATTATGTTGACGACTGTAACAAGGGTGTCAAACAATGGAATCGCGATTTAGAAAAAGCGGGCGTGGATTACCGCGTGAAGCTTCCGTCCCGTCGTTTTAACCGCGATGTGGGTCTGTGGAGCGAGGCGCGTTTCGACCCTGAGGGCAACATGATCACCGAAGCCCAGTGGCAAAAGAATAAGAATGATTGGTTACCCACCGCTGAAGATAAAGCTTTTGTGAGAAGTTTGATGGTTCAAGTGACCGAGCCGGGCAAAATGGCGGGATGGATCGCGCCACCTCGACGCGGGATTAACGATCAAGAAATCGATTACGAGTACGTGAAGCTTTAAGTCGGGTGACTCCCAAAACCAATACAAAAAACGCACCACTCTCGAGGGTGCGTTTTTTTATGCCAACAGCTCTAAAAGTGCCGTGGTTTTGCGACGGATTTTTCCGTTGGACGCCAGCATTTGTGCGCTTTGCAGGCGGGTTTTGAGCAAGGTGGGGTTTTTGGAGGTGTCGTTATCTAAAAACACTTCCAGTTGGGTGAGGGCTTGAAGGACAATATCATCATCATCATGATCTAAGGCTTTCACCAGGATTTCTTCATCATCATCGGGCAGGGTGAACCCTTTCTCTTTAATTTGTGACAGCGCCTCTCGTACCTCTGCAGAGCTTTTGCCCGATTTGGCCACCTGGATCAAATCACCCAAAGTGGGCCCCTTCGGCGCAACCCGGCGCCGCACTTTTTTGGCGGGTTGTTCCTCTGTGGTCTCTTGTTCGCCGGCCGTTTCTTTTTGGGCCACCGCAGGGTGCTGGCTTTCGAGCATGCCTTTCATTTTATTGGGCATGGGTTTTTTACCATCAAAGATTTCGTGAAGGCTCTGTTTGTATTTGTCGTAGGCCGATTGGTTTTTACCAGATTTGGGCTTTGGGACACCCCATCCGGTTTTTTGGGCTTCCCCATCGGCTTTGACCCGGTCGGGTGCGAGGGGGGTGGATTGGAATTTGGAAGGTCGGGACATGTGTTACTCGATGCGTAAAGCGCCTGAGATGGGCGTTTGAGCGATGATGAATGGAATAGAGGCCGTCAGTTTCCTAAAGTTCGCCTGACCGTGACCTGGGATCAATCTAGCATATTCAATTGGGCTTGTCAGCTTTCAAAAGGGGCGTTGACCGTCCCCGATTCATCCGTTAGGGCTGCTTCCGAAGATATTTGTGGGGGCAAAGCCCTCTTTTATAAGAAGAAATGGAGCATTTAGAAATGATGCAAACACTCGCATATGCCAGTCCTTTGGTCGGTTTGTTGGCTTTGGGATTCGCTTTTTTGAAGAGCAAGAAAGTAAACGGCGCAGACGCCGGAAACGATAGAATGAAGGAAATCGCCGGCGACATTCGCGAAGGCGCGATGGCTTTTTTGAGCCGTGAATACAAAGTTCTTTCTATCTTTGTTGTGGCCGTTGCCGTTTTGTTGGGGGCTTCAGGCGCCATGGGCAGCAAGTCCATTTTAGCCTTGCAGGCCCTTTCCTTTATTGTGGGTGCCATCTGTTCTGGCTTGGCCGGTTTCTTCGGTATGCGTGTGGCCACTGCCGCCAACGTTCGAACCACTGCGGCTGCCCGTGAAGGTTTGGCGAAAGCCCTCGATGTGGCTTTTGCTGGCGGTACTGTGATGGGCATGAGCGTTGTGGGCTTGGGCGTCACTGGTTTGGGCGGTTTGTTTGTGGCTTACGGCATGATGCCAGGTCTCAAAGGCGATAGCCAAATCAACGATGTGCTCACCATTTTGTCCGCATTCTCTTTGGGTGCATCCTCCATCGCGTTGTTTGCGCGTGTGGGTGGCGGCATTTACACCAAAGCAGCCGATGTTGGCGCTGACTTGGTGGGTAAAGTTGAAGCGGGCATCCCTGAAGATGACCCACGTAACCCTGCGGTGATCGCCGACAATGTGGGTGACAACGTGGGCGATGTGGCCGGTATGGGCGCTGACCTTTTTGAGTCTTATGTGGGCGCCATTATTTCGACCATGGTCATCGGTGCGGGCGTCACGCTCAGCTCTGGTCAAGGCACCATGGCATTCGTGTACTTGCCTTTGATTCTTGCTGCGGTGGGTATCATTTCCTCCATCGTTGGCACCTTCTTCGTTAAGGTTGAAGAGGGCGGCAATGCACAGCACGCTTTGGACATGGGCACTTGGATCGCAGGTGCTTTGATGGCATTGGCTTCTGCTGGTGTGATTCATCAGTTGTTACCTGAATACTTCCGATTGCCCGGCAGCAACATGGAATACCACAAAATGGGTTTGTTTGCGGCCATGGTGGGCGGCTTGGTTGCAGGTATCGCCATCGGTTTTGTGACGGAGCACTACTGCGCCAAAAACAAAGGCCCTGTGAATGAAATCGTTGAGGCATCCAACACGGGTCCTGCCACCAACATCATTTCCGGGATTGCAGTGGGCATGCGTTCTACCGCTTACCCTATCATTCTGATTTGTATCGCCATCATGGTGGCTTACCACTTCTCCGGTTTGTACGGCATCGCCGTGGCGGCCTTTGGGATGTTGGCCACCACCGGTGTACAGTTGGCTGTGGATGCTTTTGGCCCCATCGCTGATAACGCTGGCGGGATTGCAGAAATGGCTGAGTTGGAGCCTCAAGTTCGTGAGCGCACCGACAGCTTGGATGCCGTGGGCAATACCACTGCTGCCATCGGTAAAGGTTTTGCCATTGGCTCTGCAGCGTTGACCGCTATTTCTCTGTTCTCTGCATTCCAAACCTCTTTGGCTGAGAATTCCTCTCTATACCAATCGGTGGCAGACATTAAGATCGACGTGACCGAACCCCGCGTGATGGTGGGCTTGTTCATCGGTGCCATGTTGCCTTTCTTGTTTTCCTCCATGGCCATGGACGCTGTTTCACGCGCTGCGAATGATATGATTTTGGAAGTGCGTCGTCAGTTCCGTGACATCGCTGGTTTGATGGAAGGCACTGCGAAAGCCGAATACGGCAAATGCGTGGACATTTCCACCGCAGCCGCCATTCGTGAAATGGTGAAGCCAGGTTTGTTGGCTGTTTTGGTTCCAGTGGCTGCAGGTTTTGCTGATAGCTCCGGTTTGATGTTGGGCGGTCTTTTGGCAGGTACCACCGCGACTGGTGTGTTGCTGGCCATCTTCATGTCCAACTCCGGTGGGGCTTGGGACAACTCCAAAAAGCAAATCGAAGAAGAGCCCAAAGATCACGAAGCCAATACTGGCAAGGGTTCCGAAAAGCACAAAGCAGCCGTCACCGGTGATACGGTGGGCGACCCCTTCAAAGATACCGCAGGTCCCTCTTTGAACATTCTCATCAAGTTGATGAGTGTGGTGGCTTTGGTGATCGCACCCATGATCGCAAAATATGGCTTCAACATCTTCGGCTAAAACTGGCTGAAAATTGAGCTAAAAAGGGCCTTTAGGGGCCCTTTTTTTGTGTTTGCTGCTTGGAGGCTCTAAAACTGTGGGGCCGGGGTTGAATAGCCGAAATTCCATAGCGTCTATGGACCAGGCAGTTCAGTTGGAGAGCGGCCGACCGTTTCTCGGTTGAAGCGGTTTTTGGGATGGGACGCTTTGGATGGGTTGTCCCAAGGAGAATCGAATGAGAAAAAATCTTCTTAAGAATTGGGTCATGAGCATGATGTTGTTGGGTGGCATGTTGACTGCGCAACAGACATTCGCAGCCAACAAAATACCCCCCAAAAAAGCGCCCGTGACCGCCAAAGACAAAGGCGATGCACAGAAGAAAAAGCCTTCCAAGAAGAAAAAATCGCCCACCCTTTTGAAGGGGAAGAAAAAGATCAAAGACACCCCCGGCAACCTGGGTGATCGAAAAAAACCGTCTCCGAAAGCAGGGTCCAAGTCACCCAACCAACCTGGTCATGAATCGGATCATGTGCGCGATTCAGGCAAAAACAAACCCAAAAAAGAAGGCAATAAGATACCGCCGAAAACGAAGCCCGCGCCTAAAAAGCCCACGCCTAAAAAACCCGCGCCTAAAAAACCTGCGCCTAAAAAGCCGCCGAAAACGAAACCCACGCCTAAGGCTCCGCCAACGACCGAGCCCGCACCACCACCGAGAAAGCCGTTGCCTCAGAACCCACCGACGGATGGGCCGAATAAGCCCATGCCCACCAAGCCACCCCCTTCCAAGGGGAATGACGGTGCTGCACAGGGGCCAGGACTCAAAGACAAATCACCGAACGTGTCCATCGATACACCCCGCGCGCCCAATGCGGATGACACCAACGATGCCGAAGAGATTCCGAAGAAAAAATTGCCACCCCCCTCAAGTGGTACGGACGCCGAAGAATCTGTTGAGGTGCCTCAAGAGGAAAGTTCGCCTCGAAACCCGCCTCCAGAATACCCAGATGACCGGGAAGAGGTAGAGCGTGATGATGGTCCCACAACGCCGCCCGGTGCAGGCAGTGGTCGCGGTGGTGGATCGTGCAACACGTGTTGTTGTTCGTGCGGTCCAAAGTGCGGTCCGAGATGCTTTGCCGGAGTCTTTATTGGCGGACTGGCAGGGGCACTTATCGGTGGTGCCACTGGGGTCTTGGTGATTTACAGTCAGTTGGATCAACTCAACTTGGACAACGCTGCACAGGAAAATCAGGCCATTGAAAATGCGGGCCTGTTGGGTGGCGTGACCGGTGGTATTTTAGGCGCGGTAATTGGGGCCACCATCGGCTCTTTCACTGATAATGCGCCGGCGGGCCCCGCGGCGAGCCCATCGGCCCTTTGGGCGAGCTCTGGAACGGTGACCTGGGAGTAGAAAAAGTACATTAAAAACAGTGGCTTAGTTTACCCTTCATTCACGCTAAAAATTTAGTGATCTGAATCAAGTCACGAATGTGACCCAGCACTGGAATAGATGCTAAACTTCAACAATGGACAAATGTAAATTATTGCCGAACCTCGCTGTCATCATGGCCTGCTTCGTGATGCTGCTTTCGGCCTGTAGTAACGAGATCCCTGCACCGGTTAACACGGGCGAAGATGACAACACCCCCACCCAAAGCGCTTGTCTTTTTGATTCAGATTGTGAGACCGGCCAGATTTGCAGCAGTGGGGTTTGTTTAAACGATACAATCATTACGGTGACCGATGCAGGCACGATGCTGAGCTACACACCGGGCGAAGATGCCAGCGTGCTGTTGGCCCAACTTGAAATGTCTGAAACGGGCACCATTGAATTTGGAGCCCAACGTTTGGGGGTGAGTGTTGAGCGAACACTCGAGCTGGAGAACGTGGGCAATCTGCCCCTTACTCTCGTGCACATCGTCATCAATAACGACCCCCAAAATGAATTTGATGTGAGTCCTGGCGGCAACATGAACCGCGTTTTAGAACCTGGCGAAGTTTTACAGCTCACCATTGAACACACCCCCAAAGATGCCACATCAGATTTTAGCATGCTGCAAGTGGTTCATACCGGTGAAAACGGGATCTCTCAAATCGAACTGCAAGCGGAGTTCAAAGGCATCCCCACGCTTTGGATCAGCGATGACCCTCACCATGGCGTCGACACCGAAATCATCACCGAAATGGCTATCGGAGAGGTGCCTATTGGCAGTGTGTTGTCGCAAAAACTGTACGTCCGTAACGTGGGCGCTTTGGATTCGGTGATTGCTCTAAGCGACTTCACCGTGACGCCGGCCACGGTTGGCTTCGAAGTTTTACCGGCCGACCTACAAGATCCAGAATATTTATCTTCCTTCATTGAAAACTGTACCGATGACGATGATTGTCCCAGCGCATTCCCTGTGTGCGATGAAGAAGTTTGCTTTAACGATGAAGGCATGGCGGCTTCCACTTACACCGTTGAGGTTTTCTTCACGCCGGTCATCGAGGGCAACGCCAATGGCGTTTTGAGTGTTATTGGCTTTGGCAATAATGATGAAGATATCATTCATGACATCACGTTAACCGGCAAAGGCTTACGAGGCCGCTTGACCGCGACACCGGCGCTCTTGGTTTTTGAAGATGCCTACTTAGGTTATGAGCAAGCCAGCACGGTTATCTTTGAAAACACCGGAGAGGCGGCTTTGACCCTCGACACTTTGGCGCTCGCAGAGGGGGCATCGTGGGCGATTCCAGAAATAGAGTTACCCCATGAGTTCGAGCCTGGTGACCAGCTTGAAGTGGCGGTGACTTTTCTGGGAGAAGGGGCCTTGGGCACCCTGGAAGACCAACTCATTGGGCACACCACCGATGAAGACGAGGTCCAAGTTCAAATTCGTGCAGACATGACATTACCTCCGGGATTGAAACTTTATCTGGTGGAAGACAACATTCTGAACGAAATCGATTTAGAATTTCCCTTGGTGATGCCCACCGTATCCTTGGGCGAAGCCATTCATTCAGACATTGTGGCTTTCAACACGGGTGAAGGCACTTTGCGCCTCGATAACATTTTTATGGGAGAGGGCTCCTCGAGCCGCTTTACGGTAGGGGGCATGCCGCCTTTACCGTTGGCCCTGCACCAATCCGATGAGCAAGACAACGAACCCTTTCAGGAGGATCAGGAGGAAGAGGCCAGCGACGCAGGGGTCACCGTTTCTGAGTTCGCCGTGATTCCCATCTTTTACGACGGCACGTCTCTGAACATTGGGGACGACGGCGATTTGCAAAATGATAACGGAACGCTCATCATCTCAAGCAACGATCCCGTACAACCGAACCTGTCATTACACTTGCGCTCACGAACCGTGAATCCTTTGGCCACTTTGAGCGAGGTGTCTGAGTTTCCGCCAACATTAATTTATACCACCGACCCGACCACTCAAAATTTGACGATCACCAATACCGGCTACGGTCCGCTGCAAATCAGCCAACTGGTGCTCCCGCCCAATTCACCCTTTTCTTACGAATTGCCCGATGACTTCGACGTGCCCATGGCACACGGTGAGTCGCGAACCATTGTCCTCACCTTCAGTCCCATCACCGAGGGGTCGGTTCAGCAAACGCTCAAAATACATCCGCTCGAAGACATGGGTGGGTCTCAAGAATGGAACATCGAGCTCGTGGGCCGCGGCAGCTATGGAACCGTGGCGGCCTCTTTGGCATCTTCCAACGACTATGTGGAGGCATTGACATTTTCTCAAACCGATGAGGACATCATTTACGTGGGGAGCAGCAAAACACTCAGTTGGAGCATCCTCAACAATGGTGAAGTGGCTTTGCCCGTGAGTTCCTTGGCACGCGACGGTATTTACGCACCTTCCTTCACGGTGGAGAACGCTTCTTCTTGGGAGGGCAGTGTGTTGGAGCCGGGGGAAACAAAGACCCTGACCCTCAGTTTCGAGCCGGCCACGGGCATGGTGGCCACCACTGAGCAAAGCGCTGATTTGGTTCTCGAGTTAGACGTTCTTTCCAGCTTCCCCGACGATGAGCACCCTCATTTTGAGCTTCAGGGATTGACGCAGTTGGCCCCCGCAGCGGTATTGACCCAAGACGACCTCACCGAACTGCCCAATAATGAAGGTGTGGCGGCCATCGATCTGGGCGATGTGCCATCGGGTTTGACTAAGTTTTATGCTTTTAGGGTCCGCAATGAAGGACTGGGTAATTTAGACATTCTCAACTCTTGTTTCGTAGATGATATCACGGGGGCCTGCCTTCCCAACATCGAGTCACTTTCGGGTTTCACCATTGCGCCTGTGGGCCCAGTGTCGGACATCGGCTCTGTGGCCAGCCAACGCTACGCCATGACTTTCACCCCCACCATGGTTTACCTGGCCGGCGGTCAATTGTTGTCCGTGACAAAAACGTTTCGCGTACTCACTTCCGATCCTGACGCGAGTCAGTTCGAAGTGAGTTTCACCGCACGCCCCAGCAATCCGGAATTTCTCCAGAGCCTGGACACCTACAACTTCGGCCCTGTCTACCGACAAAGCACTGTGTCCTCGAGTGATGGGTTTGAATCCTTATACATTCAAAACACGGGTTATGGCGATTTGGTCATTCGCGATTTACAAATGGGCATGGGAAGTTCTTTAGATTTTACCCTGAACGCCGGCACCTTGCCGGTAACTTTGGCCCACAACGAGACCTATAACTTTGAAGTGACCTATACGCCCGATGAGCTGAATGCTGATTCGGGCACGGTCTTTATTGATTACGATTATGCCGTGGAAGGGACCGAAGCGCAAAGCGTGATCACCCTTTCCGGCGTGGGCACCGATTGTGAAGACGGTCGCAGAGATTTGAATGAAGACCCTCAGGATGGCTGCGAGTGTGAGCCGATACCCTCACAGGGCGATACTTGTTTTCATGAGAATGCCAATACCATTTGCAGTGCGGGTGGCGGCTGCGTGTTCGATGGTTGTTTGGCAGGCTGGCAAAACCTGGATGGAGAACTGGCCAACGGGTGCGAATACGAGTGCACCGTTGTGTCTGACACGGATATTCCAGACAGCGCCGGCATTGACGAAAATTGTGACGGTGTAGATGGCGATATTGTCAGAGGTGTTTTTGTGAGCGTGGATGGAAACGATACTGGAAATGGGTCGCCCCTTAATCCTGTACGGACTTTTGAGCGGGCACAGCAGTTGGTCGATGGTGATAGTAACAAAGACAGCATTTACATGACGTCCGGCATCTATCCTGTAAATGAGACCATCACTTTAGAAGACGGCCAAAACGTTTATGGCAGTTTTACATACGATTTTGCGGGACAGTCTTTCCAGAAAACCGTGATCTCGTCTTCAGAGCAAACCACGGCCATGGAAATCGCGAACTTGTCTGCGCCTTTGACCGTGGCAAGTGTGGCGATCGAAACCGATAATGCCACCACTTTTGGAAGCTATCGCGCTGCGCTCATCGTTAGCAACGCGGGTGATTATCTCACTTTGAGAGATGTTCATGTGATCGCTGGCTTTGGTGGGCCTGGTGCGTCCGGAGTCTCTGGTTTTGCGGGAATGGTTGGTTCCCCTGGCAGCCCGGCCAGTAATGATACAGGTGGTGATGGCGGTTCTTTCGGCGGCGGTGACGCGGGGGATGGTGGCTCCGGGGGGATGAACGCCTACTATTATGATGACTATGAATATTCCGGGTTTTCTGGCACCAAAGGTGCCGACTCACCGTTGGGTACGTGCCGAGGTGGCCGAGGTGGCTTTTTCGGTAAGCACGTTTTCGACGCTTACGGATTGCCGGTTTCGGGGCTTGGCGGTTATCAATATGGCATTGACTACTCAAATTGTGCGTATCGAGGCTCACTGGTGCCGGGTGATGGGCTCGTTGGAGGCAATGCTTATTTGACCTCGGGTGGTGCCAACACGCCGTGTGTTGCGGCCACGGGTGCCAACGGTTCAGATGGAGACGGTCTGGGTATGTTAACGGGCCTAAACTGGGCAGCTGATGTAGGTGGCTTGGGCGAGGCTGGGGAAATGGGTGCTGGCGGCGGCGGCGGCGGCGGCGGTGCAGGTGACCTTTGCCTCTACGGCGGCAGTTACACCGGCGATCCCGGTCGTGCGGGTGGCGGCGGCGGCGGTGGCGGCACTGGTGGTCAGGGTGGTAAAGGCGGTCAAGGCGGCGGTGCTTCCATTGGTATCATTATTAAAGATTCCACATTGAATTTTGAAGATGTCATCATCGAAACCTTGGGCGGTGGTATTGGTGGCCAAAGTGGCTTTGGAGGTATTGGCGGCATGGGCGGCAGAGGCGGTCCAGGCTCCATCAAACAAGTCGGCGCGGGTTACTCTATGGGCTCTGGTGGTGATGGTGGCGATGGCGGCCAAGGCGGCGACGGTGGTTGTGGCGGTAGTGGCGGCGGTGGTCCCAGTGTAGGCGTTTGGGGTGCCGGGAACGGCGTTGTAACGGGTTCAGTGGATTATGATTTAGGCCCCGGCGGTGCGCATGGCTACCGGTGTGGGGTGAGCGCGGGCAACACCGGCGACGAATTGAACACGAAGAACGTGTCACAGCTCTAAGACCAATATTCTAAACAACGGCGAGTTACATGCCACCTAAACTCATGGTGTCCTCAAGGTCCATGTCTTCAAGGGCCATAACTTCTGGTTCGCTGCCACATCGGAATGGGGCCACAAAGCTTTGTGGGCTCGGCTCGAGCAGTCGTGCTCCGGTTTTGCTGTCGATGCGTGCTTCACAAATTCCGGGAGGTGGAATCCAGGGTTTTTCTCGCTTACCTTCGAGAGCGCCCTTCATGAAATCCAGCCAGATGGGGAGTGCGGTACGGCCGCCCTGCTCTCGAACTGACAAAGGTGTTTTCATGGAATCATATCCGACCCAAACACTGGCGACGAGGCTAGGGGTATAACCCACAAACCATGTATCAAAACTGTCATTGGTGGTGCCCGTTTTCCCTGCCGCCGGTTGCCCCAGAGATCGGGCACGCGCCGCGGTTCCATATTGCACCACTTGGGTGAGGAGGTAGTGGGTGATGTAAGCGTCTTCGGCATCCATCACACGGTGCGGCGGCTGCAGCAGCTTGCGGTAGAGACTGTCAGTGCGTTCTTTGCGGCTTTGCCAAGTGTCCCCGGGCGCTGCATGTTCTTCAAGAACCACGCCGTCGCGATCGATCACGCGCTTCACAAAAACGGGTTCCGGTCTCAAGCCCATCCTTGCAAAAGTGGTGTACGCGTTGGTGAGCTCCCAAGGCCGCACGCAAGAAGAACCGATGGCGGTGCCCAGCTCCAGTTTTAAGTTTGTTTGGATGCCAAGCTTTTTCGCCCAGGCCACCGCATTTCGAATGCCCACGCGCTCCATCGTTTTCAGGGCTGGTACATTCATGGAGTTCATCACCGCTTCACGGCAAGTGACCTCGCCTTTGTAGGAGTGTTCAAAGTTTTGCGGTTTCCAACTTTTACCGATGTCTTGATCCCGAATGGTGATGGGTGTGTCTAAAATCAGCGTGGCCGGATTGTAATTTTCAAGGCCCACTGCAGCGGAATAAACGATGGGCTTAAAAGATGAACCTGGCATGCGGCAACTCTGGAAGGCACGGTTAAACTCGGACCGTTCGAAGGCATAACCACCAATCATGGCCTCCACGTATCCGGTGTCGGGCGCCATGGCGATGAGGGCTGCTTCAACGCTGGGGATTTGATCCAGAGCGAAAAGGGGGCGTTTCTCTACGGGGTACTTTTTGCCTTTTTCGACGTCGGCGATGTCCAAAGGCTCTTCGGGCATTTTACGGGCCACCGCGTTGCCATATGCTTTGCGCACCAAATCTTTGCGACTCATGGGCACCACCATCACCACGTCACCTTTTTTGAGCACCAGTTCGATGTTCTCGACCAGGTTGTATTCCCAAAAAGCGTTGGGGTTCACTTCACGTGCCCACCGCAAACCCGCCAACGGTAATATCCCTTCAATGCTGCCGACATTGATCAGTGCCCATTGATTATCGGAATCCACGTGGTTCACCACGGCCATGTACGAGGTGCCATATTCGAGTGGTTTGTTTTTGATGAGCTTTTTCTCGATAAGTTCAGCCGCTTTTTCACGTTTTTCGAGGCTGGGGAGATGGGCCACCGGACCACGGAACCCTTGACGTCGGTCCACTTGACGTACGCCCTGGACCAGGGCTTTTTCTGCATGATGTTGTCGCTCTAGGTCCAGGGTGGTGTAAATTTTTAGGCCGCCTCGGTACAATGCTTTTTCACCGTATTTTTCATAGATGTATCGACGAACGTGTTCGGCAAAATAGGGAGCGGTGTCTGCAAAGCGGTTGTCTCGGGGACGAACATGTTTTTCCACTTCCATTTCTAAAGCTTGGGTGCGCTCTTCCTCGGTGATGTATTGATCGGTGACCATTCGGCGCAACACATATTCTTGTCGCTTACGTGCCGACGAGGGGTTGTTCACCGGGGAAAACCGTGAAGGGGCTTGGGGAAGACCTGCCAGTAAACTCATTTCGGCTAGGTTTAACTCTTGTACGTCTTTTCGAAAGTAACTTTCTGCGGCAGCTTGAACCCCATAAGCCCCGTGTCCCAGGTAAACTTGGTTGAGGTAAAGCCAAATGATTTCTTCTTTGTTGAGGTCACCTTCGAGGCGGCTGGCTAAAATGGCCTCGCGGGCTTTACGACGAATGGAGCGTTCGGTGCCTTTTTTGAAGCCTTCATGGGCGATCAGCAAACTTTTTGCCAACTGTTGCGTGATGGTAGATGCACCCCGAAGTTTTTTGCGTTGGCCGGTGACTTTTTGGAGAACGGCATTGATAATCCCCACGTAGTCGATGCCATGGTGATCGAAAAACTTTTTATCTTCGGACGCGATGAAGGCTTGAATCAAATGTTTGGGGATGCGTTCATAAGGCACCACCGTTCGACGCTCGGTTCCAAATTCGCCGATCAGCCGTCCATCGGTGGAATACACTTTGGTCACCAGGTTGGGACGATATTGCTCAACGGAATCGAACTCGGGCAGGTTTTGAGAAAACGTGATGAAGGCCAATATGGCGACCATTCCCCCAGATACCGATGCCATGCTCATGACAAAGAGCATCAGACGCATCAAACGCTCGGGCACCGGGCGTTTTGGGGCATCTCGGAAAAGAGGGGCCGCAGGCGCATTTTCTTTTGCGTCCTGGTCCTGATTTTGGGAGGATGATTCCGTGTTCATTGGTTGCACACCCTAGCATCGTTGATCCAGAGAACAAGCCGAGAAAGGCTAAAAAAGAGGCGGAATTCATTTGGCAACCCACAGTGCCCACCATTTCGACCCCAACGAGATAGCCGACATGGATGTCCTGTCGGTGCACATGGATAATTGTCCGCTGTACAAAGCCCTTTTAACCGTCGAAGAAAAGAAGGCCACGGGGCGGATGACCATTGAGGAGCACAATGGTCAAAATCACATGTATTTTATGCAGGGCATGCCCGTAGGTGTACAAACCTCTAAATATTTAGCACCTTTAGGTCAGCTCTTGCTCGAGCGCAATCTTTGCGATGCCACCACTTTTATCAGCGCCCAGCGTCGGATTCGGGATGGCGGTGGTCTTTTGCCCGGTCAGGTGTTCATGGGCATGGGGGTCATTAATGAGGACCAGCTCAAAGAAATATTGGCCATCCAATCCACTCGAAAGGCTCACCATTTTTGTAAGCTGGGAAGCCGTTCATTTACTTTTTCTAAAGGTTTGACCTTTCTCACCGGTTTTCAGCCCACACCCATGCACATGCACATGCTTGTTTTTTTGGCGGTTTCACAACAATTGACGAAAAAAGTGCGGGAACGGTTCTTGGAACTCCTCAGTGGTAAAGAAGTACGTCTCAAGGACTGTGGTGACGATCTCTTGCCCGCGCCCTTAGAAGTTTATGGGTTTGGGCCGGCAGAAAAGCGATTTTTGACCCGTTTGAACCAGCAATATCAGCCCATTTGGGAATTGCTCGAGAGCGGGGCTTTGTTGCGAGACAGCACGGCCACATTGTTACGTTATTTGCAGGTGGAAGGCCTTTTGGAAGTGCGCAAAGGCAAACCGCGTCCCGAACCCGAGTCCGATGCCGAGGCCGCACTCGACCCTGAAAAAATACAAGCCCTTAAATCTAAAGATAAATTGTCGACCAAGGCCAAGCCCAAAAGGCCAAAAACGGCACCGCGAAAGAAAACCCGGCGTTTAGAGCCCTTGCCCTCAGACGTCCACCCATTGGTGGTCTGTATGCCTGGACCGCCTCTGCCCCCGGTCGATCCGCTGCCATCGGTGATAATTTCACCCCAAATTCAGTAAGATCGAACGGTTTTGTTCCTCAAATTGCCGTTTAACCCGGTTGAAATACCTATTTTCATGTGTGAAGCCTGTTCTCTGTTTTTTGAGAAGGGATCTGCATGACCGATTTGAATGAAGACGCATTGGTGAAGGCTGGCGTTGTGGCCGCTTTGGCATTGGATAAAAAAGCCGACGGGCTCAAGCTGCTCCATGTGTCCGAAAAAACCAGTTACACCGATTATTTGGTGATTTGCTCCGCACCCAGTGAACGACAAGTTCAAGCGGTGGCACGCAACATCATAGACGAGTTGCGGTTGGCGGGCGTGCGGCCTTTGGGCCAAGAAGGTGTGGCACAAGGTCACTGGGTTTTGTTGGATTTCGGCGAAGTGGTGGCCCATATCTTTTTTGAGGGCGCACGCACCTACTACGATCTCGATGGTTTTTGGGGGGAAGTGCCCGAGCGCGATTTTGATGAAGCCGAATCCATGACGCATCTCAAAGCGGCCAAAGATGCACGCCAAGCCGCCAAAGATCAAGCGGCACTCTAAATCACAGCCCACAGGAACAGGCGATGCCAATTAAAATCTGCGCTGTGGGATACGATAAAAAAGATCCTTTATCGCAACAGGCCGAAGACTATCTGATGCGCGGGGGCAAGCGTTTGGGAGCCACCATCGTTCCTGTGGCAGAAGCCAAACGAAAAAAAAATCAGAATGACGCTGATCACCGGCAATTCGAAGGTGAGAAATTATTGGCGGCCAGTGAGCGATGCTACCGCATTGCCATGGATGCTCGGGGCAAAATGTTTTCTTCGGAGCAGTTTGCCAGCCAGTTAGAAAAGCTTCAAAATCAAGGGCAAAACATTGCCTTTTTAATCGGCGGGGCCACGGGGTTATCTGACGACGTGAAGAAAACCGCTGACTTGATGCTTTCGCTGTCACCCATGACGTTGCCACATCGCTTGGCTTTGTGTTTTTTGTCGGAACAGCTTTATCGCTGCGCTGAAATTTGGCGCGGTGGACCTTACCATAAGTAGGTCGCTTAAGGGGCGACGGTGATGGTGACCGTTCGAACTTGTCTGCCCTTAAACCTGCCGCCTTCCCCGTAGGCTTCGTCGATCTCCCCATCGCGTTCGCGGGTGAGGGTGAGGGTGGCGGTGCACATGTCCCCAGTGGTTGGGTCGATGGGTTCGAGCCGTGCGGCCTCGATCACGAACACCCCTTGGTCGGTGACGATATTTTCGGTGATGCCATAAAAACAGTTCCCACTCACGAGCAGGGTCATGGGATCATCTGTGATGTTGTTCCAAGCCACGGTGATTTTGTCTGCACTCATAGAGAATTCATCGCCTTCTGTGGGCACGGTGAGATCGAATGGGGCGGGGAGGCTTACTTCTGAATTGGGGGCGTTTTCATCTTCGCCTCGCTCAAAGGCGATATTAAAAGTGGTGCCTTCTTCGTTGGTGGAAAAAACAGACTCGTACCAAACGATGCTCCCTAGATTATTGCGGCTCATGGATTTGGATTCATCGCCTTGGGTGGCGGTGAGTGTATCTTCCCCCGTGAGGTCTAAATAGGTGTTGGAATTTTCGCCCACGGTGAGTTCAGCATGAACCTTGGTGGTGCCATCATTGGCCCCTTTGGCTTCAAAGCTGGCGTAAATACCAGAAGTACGAACATCAGTGGATTCCACCGACGCACAGGCCACGGATGAAAGCAGCGAAATCGCCATGAAACAGGTTTTTACTCGCATAGGGGCTCCAGGGTGAGGGGTCATTGGGCTTTTATGTCATTTTGCAACTAAATCCCAGGGGACTAACAGGGTATAGCCCCAAATGATGTAGATTTCCCGAAGTTTAAACTTCATCTTTTCAATAAATGACAAATCGGTTATGACGCCTGTTCTACCACGCCGGGTTGGCGGAACTGGTAGACGCAGCGGACTTAAAATCCGCCGGCCTCACGGCCATACCGGTTCGATTCCGGTACCCGGTACCAGCGCCTCATCCATTTTTGGGTGGGGCGCGTTTTTTTTATCTCAGCGTGATGATCGCCAAAGCGTCGCTCAAAAATGTTTCAGGCCTTTGGGGCGGGGTTAAGAATTGAGCAGCTTTCCAAAGATTTCGATGCTTTTTTCGATGTCGGATTCATTCACATCTAAATGGGTGACCAGTCGAACCGTTTGTGCTTTGGCGGTGAGTGCACGAACCCCTTGTTGCTCGGCCTGATCTAAAATTTGCTGGGCCTTTGGGTGCTTAAAATAAACCATATTGGTTTGAGGCGGGACGACTTCGTAACCATGCTGCTTCAAACCCTCTGCCAGCGTGATGGCTTTTTGATGATCTTCGGCCAGACGATCGACATGGTGCTCCAAGGCGTACAGTGCCGCTGCGGCGATGACACCGGATTGGCGCATGCCGCCGCCTAACATTTTTCGAGCGCGAATGGCGTCCCGTCGCATGCTTTGGGGGAGGCACAAGGCCGAGCCCACCGGTGCGCCTAAACCTTTTGAAAAACAAATGCTCACCGTATCAAATTGGGCTGCCCGTCGCGCCGCCGACACGCCTGTTTTTACCTGAGCGTTAAACAGTCGCGCACCGTCCAAATGACATCGCGCCTGGTTGTCTTGAGCTGTTTGAGCGATGGCATCTAAAGTTTCGATGGGGTAAGCATAGCCACCGCCACGGTTGGCCGTATCTTCAGCGCAGACCAGTGTGACGGGTGCACAATGGGGGTCATCAGGAGGAAAACTTGTTTTGAGTTTTTCCACGTCCATGATGCCATTTTGGCCTGGCACCGACGTGGTTTTCACGCCGGCGATCATGGCAGGTCCCGCCGCTTCGTAATGCAAAATGTGCGAGTTTTCTTCGACCAAAATACCGTCACCCGGTTTGGTGTGTAACCAAATGGCAATTTGGTTGGCCATGGTTCCGCTGGGGACAAAAACAGCCGTTTCTTTGCCGGTCATTTCTGCCACCTTGGCTTCCAGTTTTTGCACGGTGGGCTCATCACCTAAAACATCATCGCCCAAGGGTGCGGTGCACATGGCGTTTAACATTTCGGGCGTGGGCCGAGTAACGGTATCTGAACGCAAATCGATCATTTTCAGCTCTTTTCGAAAGAATGTTT
Source organism: Myxococcales bacterium (assembly GCA_002721815.1). Lineage (GTDB taxonomy): Bacteria > Myxococcota > UBA727 > UBA727. Next base: position 21,307 of record PBLQ01000039.1, on the reverse strand, counting down.
AAAGTTCTTTAATGGCCTCGATCACCTCGTCCACATGGCCTTTGACTCTGACCTTATTCCACGCTTTGGCGAGCTTGCCTTCTTCGTCAATGAGGAAGGTGGAGCGAATGCAGCCCATGAATTTTTTGCCGTACATGTTTTTCTCGCCCCAGGCACCGTATTTTTGATGGACTTTGGTGTCTTCGTCGGACAACAGCGTAAAGTTGAGGTTTTGCTTGGTTCGGAATTTTTCGTGAGACGCCAATGAGTCTTTGGATACCCCAAAAACCACCACGCCTTTACGTTTGAGTTTGGTCATGTTGTCTCGAAAGTCACAGGCCTCGGTGGTGCACCCCGGGGTGTTGTCTTTGGGGTAAAAATACAAGACCACTTTTTGGCCCTTGTAGTCGCTGAGTTTGTGCTTTTTACCGTCGTCGCCTGCCAAAGTGAATGCAGGTGCTTTGTTGCCTTCTTTTGCCATGTTTTACTCCTGGGAAGGTGCGACCCAATGGGTGCGCCGTTGTTTCATTTCATCAGAGACCAATAATGCCAAGGGGCTGTGTTGTGCCGAAATGCGCAGGCGTACGCCCATGGGAAAGGGATGGGTCATGTGAGGACCATCCAGGTATATTTTTCCTTCGCGCATGCGTGAAATAATTTCCAGCTCTTCGTTTTCATTTAAAAAGTGCTCATGCACTTGGCTGTCGTTTTGGTGCGAAGCACAAGGCTCTCGAACCCGTAGTTGAATCCGCGGGTCGTCCAACGCCGTGACTTGTCCGCCGGCAGATAGAATACCACCCGTCGATCCGGCCGAGGCAGCCACCCACAGTCCCGAAGACCGGATGTCCTGTTGCGTGCCATTTTTCTGGACGATGAACCGCGAGGTGGCCGCGGGGTTTTTGTGTGCGATTAAAATGTCATTAAGCACGGGCTCGTTCAGCACCATATCGTTGAGGGTGAGTTGAAGGCGTGGCACGTAGGTGGGTTTGAGTTCGCCATTCAAGAATGCATCGAACAATGATTCAAAAGAGTCTTTGTTGGCCACGCACAAGGAGCCGGTGGAGCGCCCCGGATCTGAATTCACCCCCAGGATGACCGCATTTTTTACCCAGTGGGACGCTTCTAAAAGGGTGCCATCGCCCCCCACGGTGATCACCAGTGTGGCTTCGGTTTCCAGACCGCCCAAACGCGCCCGGTAGGCCTTCTTGTATTTGAGTTTTCTTTTTTTAAGGATCGCTTCGATGTGCGTGAGGGTCTCCATGTGGGCTTCATGGGCCTTGCGCAGTTGGGCCACGCTCACATCCTCTTTTTCGAGCAGCGCCTGGATTTTCGTGTTGGGTTTCACCTTGGTGTACAGGTGAAAACGCGAATCTTTGTGGGCCAGGACAATCTTGAGATCAGATGGGTTTGGGTGCGCGATCATGGTTAAATTTTCGACTATGCCACAGGTTTGGCAGGTGCGTGGGGTAAAAAGCGGCTCTCAGGGAGCAGATCCTGCCTTTTTTAAGGGCCAAATTCAAACAAAAGTGAATAAAGTTCTACACTTAAAACGTTTTAGTCCGGAGGGGTGCGTTGACACCTAAGACTGTTGTTTTAAAAAGGCTTTTCAAAACCTTTGCATCGAATGGAGTTCAATATGATCACCGATCTCGTGGTGAAAGTGAGTCTGACCGGCGCCGGATCAGCTGTTATGTGGTTTTTGGTGCTTTTGAGTATTATTTCGCTCACGGTGGTGATCGAACGCTGGGTTTTCTTTGTGAAAAACAGCGGTGCCGCAGATCTTCTGGCCCAGCAAATTGGTGGCAAATTGGCGGCAGGTGAGACCGAAGAAGCCAAAAAAATACTCAAAGAAGAGACAGGTTTTGCAGCCAAAGTGGTGAGCGCGGCCTTAGAGGTGTCTCCCAAAGGCAAAGAAGCAATGTCCGAAATGGCTCAGTCCACGGCAAAGGTGGAGAAACTGCGCTTCGAAAAAGGCCTCGCGTTTTTGGGGACGCTGGGAAACAATGCTCCATTTATCGGTCTGTTTGGGACCGTTCTCGAAATCATCGCTGCGCTCAGCGAAATGGGGACAAACTCGGCAGGTCAAGTTGGGGCCAACGCCGTGATGTCCACACTGTCAGCAGCCTTGGCGGCCACAGCGGTAGGTTTGCTCGTGGCCCTGCCGGCGGTAGCCTTTTATAATTATTTCGCGCGACGTCTGAAGTCCTTGAACACCGGGGCTGAAGCTTTGTTGCACGTGGTTTTTGCCAACCGATAACCAGTTGAGGTGATGACATGGCCGGTGGTGCCTTAGGCGACAGCGACGAAAATGAAGTGATCTCAGAGATCAACGTGACCCCCTTGGTGGACATCATGCTGTGCTTGTTGGTGATCTTTATGGTGACCACTTCCTACGTGGTGGCCGATTCCCTGAAAATTGACTTACCCGAAGCCAGTACGGGGGACTCTACCGAGCCCTCCACGGTGATGCTGACCTACACGTTCGACCAAGAGACCAAAGAGAAAAAAATATACCTCAATGGCGACTTGGCATCCGAAGCAACCATTCGCGCCCACATCAAGGGTGAAATCGCTGCGGGCAAAAAAGATGTACAGGCTGTGATTGCGGCAGATAAGTCCATCAGCCACGGAGAGGTCATTCAGCTCATTGACCTGGTAAAGCAAGAGGGAATCATCAAGTTCGCTCTGAACATTGACTCCGCGCCCGTTCCCGTGAACCCCTAACCTTAGGTTTGACTTTGCCCCCATTTGACGCCGCCAGCAGCCCCAAGCCGAAGCCGACCAAGTCGGACTTTAATAACCCGTGGGGAGATTCGTCGCAGGAGCGATCCAAGCTCAAGTGGGTGGTGTGGTTTTTCGTGGTGTTTGGTTTTCACGCCTTGCTCTTGGTCGGGGCCAAAGAGATCAAAGAAAAGAAGAAACAACAGCGTGTGGAAATGGCCATTTATGAGCCCCCACCACCGCCCCCGCCCCCACCACCAGAGCCGCCTCAAGAAAAAGCCAAACCCAAAAAGAAGAAACGAAAACCAAAGCTCAAAAAACCGCCGCCACCGCCGCCAAACCAACCGCCGCCACCAGAGCCTCCTGCGGCGCCGCCACCCATCGTGACTGGTATTTCCATGGCGTCCACGGTCAAGGGTTCGGGGATGGCCGTTCGTGTGGGGAACACCACCATGGGTGACCCCAACAAAGAGAAGTTCGTCGATCCTTCCAAGGTCAAGCCATACCAATGGAGCCCGGTTCGCAGTGGCAAGCTGTCACGAAAAGCAAGGGTCAAAAAAGAGTTCATGGCGCCTTACCCGCCTCAAGCCGAGGAAGCAGAGATTGAGGGGACCGTGGTTTTGCGTATTCAAGTGACGCGTAAAGGCAAAGTCCGCAATGCCAAAGTCATTCGCAAACTGGGCTTTGGCTTAGATGAAGCCGCCTTGGCTGCAATCAAAAAGTTTAAGTTTGATCCCGCCATCGTAGACGATGAACCTGTCGATAGCATTATCGTTTACAAATATAAGTTCGAACTGGTGGACTAACGCTTTTTGATGCCCAACATGCGAACCATGGCGGGAAACAACGCGATGTCCACCACCAATGCTGTACCTAGAGTGATGGACGACAAAATGGCGAAGTTACGCAGGGATCGAAAGTCCGAAAAGCCCATCACGGAAAAACCCAAAAATAATAGCAACGTGGTGTAAACGATGGGTCGCCCCGTGCCGGTGATGGTGCGGTACAGAACATCGTCCATATTGACCTCTTTGTCGCCATGGTCTTGATTCATCTCTTCTTTAAGCCGGGCCAAAAGGTGGATACAAGCGTCCACAGCCACGCCCAATGCCATGCAGAAAATGACAACGGTGGAGACCCGGACGGGAAAACCAAAGGACGACATGAAAGCCAGAGACACGATGATGGGCAAGAGATTGGGAAAGAGGGCCACCAGCGTGAGTCTGAATGAGCGAAACATGATCATGGTAAAAATGGCAATGAGAATGGCGGCCAAACCCAAAGAGCTGCCCATGTCATTGATGATGTTTTCCATGGCGCGAGATGCAATGACTTGGCCCCCCGTCACCACACCCTTGAGACCTTTTGGGGTGTTTTCATGAACAAAGTCGATGAGCTTATCGCGAAAGGGCGAAAAGTTTTTCGAACCAATGTCCGCGCCCAACGCGGTGATGCGGACCAAAGAACCGTCTTGAGAATAAAACCGTTTTCGGCCTTCTTCTATTTGCTCAGCATCGCCCATGTCCATGAGCAGGCTCACTTGGGCAATTTTTTCATCGGTCCAGTGGCGTACTTTTTCGGCCTTGCCGTCGGCAGAAAAAATGCGGCCCATCTCTTCATACACATCCGCGTAGGAAAAAGCGGAAAATGGTAATCCTGAACCACGAATGTATTCGCTCACGCGGCTTTGGGCGCGCAAAGACTCCGGGCTTTCGATCAAATCACGGGGGCCTTCAAACACCACGTCAAAAGGAAGCGCACCGGTGAAATGTTTTTCGGTGAAACGCAGGGCTTGCATGCTTGGCGCTGTGGCAGGCAGCTCGTCGGCAAAACGAATATTGGTTTCAACTTGGGTGGCCAACCACGATAAACCCCCGGTGAGGGCCAAGGCGCCCAAGCCAATGAGCTTGGCATGGGTCACCGAAAAGCGGGCCGCTAATGAAAGACTGCGGTCGAGACCCTTGGAAATGGCGTCTTCGTGAGCCGGTCCGGGCAGTGGTAAAATGGCAAGCATGCTGGGGACAAATAAAATGGTCGCCACGAAGGCAGCCATCACACCGATGGCCGCTTCAAGTCCAAAATCTTGGATAAGCGTGACTTCGGCCACCAAGGTAGAAAGAAAGCCCACGGCGGTGGTGGTGGTGGTTAAAAAGCATGGGAGCAACATGTGTTGGACCACTTGTGCCACCAGCAGGTGTTTTTCTTGTTCGTTGGTGGGGCGTCGGCCATTTTTCTCGGCACGCTTGAGCTCTTCTTTGTAGCGGGCCACCACGTGAACCCCGTCGGCCACACCGATGACCAAAAGCAAAATAATTATAGCATTGTTGACGATGTTGATGTTGTGTCCCAGGAGCACCAGGATGCCCATGGTCCAGACAGTGGCCATGCCGGTGGCCAAAAAGGGAAGGAAGACGCCACGAAAATCTCGAAAGACCAAAAATAACAGCAGCCCCATGAAGAACATGGTGAAAGGCACGAAAGTCATTTGATCTTTTTTGAGAACGTGCACGATCTCTTTTTGGGTAATGGGCGCCCCTGACACATAAAATTTAATTTCGGGATATTTTTGAGTGAGGGTATTGGCCACATCTTGAACGCCATCAATTAATTCATCTTTTTTTGCTTGATTTCCGTCGGTGGACGCTAATTGGAAAATTACTGCTGCCGCCTGGCCAGATTTGGAGACAATGTTCCCGGTGTAAATTGGGCTCTCAAAAACGGCTTTCCATAAGCGAGAATCTTTTACCTTGCGGCCATCAAAAAGTGTGGTGGTTTCTAAAAATCCCCCTGCATCAGAAAAAATTTGTGCGTTTTTTAGCGACAGCACATGTTGAACACCGGTTTGTTTTTCTAAGCGTTCATGGGCTTCAACCAGTGCACTCTGAACATTCTCTTTTCGAACATCGCCTTCAATGCACAGGATAGAGAAATTGCCGCCGGCCCCAAAATTGGGAATCAATTTATCCACGTAAAAGGCCAGGGCCGGGTCTTTGGATAAGAACAGGTTGTCGGGCGAAAAATTAAATTGAATGCCCAAGGCGATGAAGCCAAGCACAAAAGTGAGTGCTGTCAAAATACCCAGATTCAACCACCGAAAGCGGGTGAAGGCTTTCGCCCAAGCGGCGGGTTGCTGTTGGGGTTCTGATGAGGGGTGGTTCATGCTTTAACGTTCGATGTGGAATTCAACCCGTCGGTTTTTGGCTTTGCCCCCTGGCGTATCATTTCCGGCCAGTGGTCTGCTCTCGCCAAACCCAATGGCCTCCAACATATCGGCTTGAATCCCCTCCACCTCGATGAGGTGCGTACGAACCGAATCTGCACGCGCTTGTGACAACTTCAAGTTGTATACTTCAGAGCCATCGCTATCGGTGTGTCCCTCAATGCGCACGCCTTTGATCTCGGCGGATTTAATGGCGTCTGCCACTTCTGCCAAGAGCGGGTAAGAAGAACGCTTAATGGTGGCTTTGGCTGTTTCAAAGTGCACTTGTTGTTTGATTTCGATGCGGTCCTTTTTGATGACGATGAGCTTGTACTCCTTGGGACAACCATTTTTATCTGGATTATCTGGTTGGCGTACACCAAACTCTTCGGGACACTTATCATCTTTATCTGCGACAAAGTCGCCGTCCATATCCGGACAGCCAGTGGCTTGGGGCAGACCGGCTTCCACGGGGCATTGGTCCACTGTATCAATGATACCATCTTGATCGTTGTCGATATCTGGGCAGCCATCCTCGTCCACAAAGCCGTCGATGTCTTCAGGCTGCGTGGGGCACTCGTCCACATCGTCTTCGAGGCCGTCTTTGTCGGTGTCCACATCCGGACAGCCGTCTTGGTCCCTGTCTTCATCAAAGTCTTCGGCTTTATCAGGGCACTTGTCCTGTTGATCGTTAATGCCGTCGCCATCTCGGTCACCGTAGGGACAACCCAGGTTGTCTGCAGGCCCAGCTTGGTTGGGACATTCGTCCATGGGATCTAAGACCGTATCTTGATCGTTATCTGGATCCGGGCACCCATCCTGGTCTTCGAACTGATCTTTATCTTCAGGGTTGTCGGGACATGCGTCAGACTTGTCTGGAATGCCGTCACCGTCACTGTCGATGTTCTTTTTGATCAGAATCTTTTTGGGTGCGCAGCCTTTGGAATTGTCGAGCGCCTTAATCTTTTCTTCAATAGCGATATCTATATGCTCTTTGGCGCGAATGAAATCGCCTTCGGCCAATTCGGCTTCTGCGAAGTCAACGTGGGCCTCAGCTTTGGCCAGTTCAACGGGGGCGCATTCGTAGGCACCAGATTTTTTGGCTTTGGCGATGTCCACCCGCACGACGTCAGCCTGGGCGGCAATACCAGGCCCAACACAGCTGGATAGAATCGAGGCAACGGTTAAAACCGAAGAGAGGCACAGGATTTTGAAAAGACCGATACGGGTCATGAAAGCTCCGGTTTAATTCGTCGGGGTGATGATCACATTGGGCGCGTTATTTGGCCGGGGTGCATTTTTTTCGATAAGCACATTGGGTGGCGCTTCGTTGCGTTTGGCTAAGGCTTTTTCTTTGCCTTTCCGGGCGAGTTCTCGCGCCTTGTAGGCGAAGTCCACCGCTGGTGCGAATTCGGCGTAGCCTTGTTGTTCCCGCGCTTTGTCTAAGTAGAGTGTTGCACCGGTGAATTCGTAGGGCGCGTATTGCTCTGCCCGGGCGGCTTTGGCCCCCTCTAGTTCAGTGGCTGCTTGCTGGATTAAAACCGTTGAGAGCAAAGGACCGCACCCAGAGGATAGGAGACCCAGGGTGAGGAGTGCCATCAATGCGAATAAGCGGGGCGCGTGGGTTTTCATGAAACTCCTGAATGAGACGCTAATTCAGCGTAAATCTTTGATTTGAAATAGCGGTTAAAGGGCCTAATGGTCAAGAAAAGTGTGCTTTTTGAGGTCTTGGGTTGTGGCCCTGGGCCTGCATGGGGTATGGAACAGGTGAGATCGGGAGGAATTATGCCGCAAACGGTCCTTTTGGTAGATGACAGCAACACTGTGCGTAAAGCAGCCGAATTGGTTTGTGCCAAAGGCAGTTTTCGTTTGGTCACAGCCGGTGATGAGAATGAGGCTGTGGCGCAAGCCCATGAGCAACAACCCTCGTTGATGGTGGTGGACTGCCAAATGCAGGACCGATCGGGCTATGAACTGGTTCGTGACCTGCGACAAGATGCCAAGGTCAGTGGCATACCGGTGATCATGCTCTCGGGAGCCCAAAACCCGTACGATGAAGCGCAGGGAAGAGATGTGGGGGCCGTGGGTCACTTACTCAAGCCCTTCGATACTGAAACGTTTGTCACCTGCATTACCGAAATCTTAGAGCAGATTCCGCCCGATGGACATCTCGACTCTATCCCACCCTCCACTTTGCCAACGCCTGCCCAAACCGCAGAGCTCAACCAAAGTCACATCACCGATTATGGCAGCAATGGCGCCAGCCAAGAGCCGAGTCATTTCGAAATCAACATGGATGAATCCATGCCGCCAACCCCGATTCGTCGTGCCACTGCTTCGATCATTCAAGAGGTTGCTGACGATGAGATATTATCTGAAGAAGATGCATTACAGACCGAGGCGGAAGAGATGGAAACGGCTGGGGCTGAAGTCGCAGATGCAGAGGTAATTGAAGCCGACGAAGCTGAAGAGGTCGAGGCAGCCGAGGAAGCCGAAGAAGCTGAAGAAGCTGAAGAAGCTGAAGAAGCTGAAGAAGTTGAAGAAGTTGAAGAAGTTGAAGAAGCCGAAGAAGCCGAAGAAGCCGAAGATGCCGAAGATGCCGAAGATGCCGAAGATGCTGAAGGGACCGAGGATGCACCAGAAATGGCTGCGGCCGGTGCGTCTGCCGAAGAAGGCGCTGCAGTTGCTGGTGTCGCCCATTCTGAACTGGTGCAAGCTGCCTTGTCCCGCATTCCCCAGGAAGAACTGGAGTCCATGATTCGCGCGACGGTGGAGTCGGTGGTGTGGGAGGTGGTGCCAGAGCTGGCAGAGAGCCTGATCAAGGCTGAAATTCAAAGAATTTTATCATCAAAAACAGACACTTAAGGGATTCTGCCTCGATGGGGGCCAAAAGGGGGTCGCCAAACGGGATCAAAGTTGCTAATCCACGCGGGTAATAAGAGATCTCAGGTCACGGTGGTGCCTGTTTTAGTTAACTTTTTGGAGAATAATCATGGCAAAATGTGAATTGACCGGCAAAAGCCGCATGAACGGACACAAGGTGTCCCACTCCAACATCAAAACCAAAAAAGTGACCAAGGCCAACATTCAGACCAAGCGCATTTTTGATGTTGAAACCGGACGTTGGGTGAAAATGAAAATTTCTACCCGTGCATTGCGTACATTGAATAAAAAATCTTTGTCCGCCATGTTGCGCGACTAGATTTTCGTTTCTTTCAATAGAACATTCAAAGCCCAGCTCTTCGTGAGTGGGCTTTTTGTGTTTTAGGACAGTCTTGCCAAAGATGCTTCGAGTCGGCTGCGTTTTTCTTCGAGCAGTTGATGTTGTTGTTGGGCTTGGGCCACCACTTCGGGTGGGGCTTGGGCCACAAACTTTTCATTCCCCAAACGTTTGCCCAGTCCCAAGGCTTCTTTTTGAACCTTTTCAATTTCTTTTTGTAGTCGGCTTCGTTCAGCGTCCAAATCGATGAGGCCTTCGAGAGGTATCACCAAGTCAAAATTTTCGCTGGCATTGGTGGCCGCATATTTTGGTGTTTCAAAGCTTTTGGGATCTTCGAGATGTAGTTCGGTGAGAAGTGCCAGTCGCATCATTTCAGTGTGAAAGTCTTGAAATACACCTTTCACTTTTTCGTTGCTGACCAATAAGTGAACGGGGACTTTCTTTTGCGCCGGCAGGCCGGACTCTTGCCGGGTATTGCGAATGAGCGTGATGGCATTTTGGACCCATTGCATTTGGGTGACCGCATCGCTGTCTGCCAACGTGTCATCCTTTTGAGGGTAGGGTGCGCGTGCGCAAAAGTGAATGTTTTGGGCGGCCCAGTGTTCTTTAATCCCAGGTAATTTTTGCCAAATCTCTTCGCTTTGAAAAGGACAAATAGGGTGCAGCAACCGCATGCTTTCATCGAGGACATGTACCAAAACGCTGGCCGTTGTTTGCTTTTGCTTTTCAGAGGCCTCGTCGGACAACGAACTTTTACTGAGTTCGATGTACCAATCGCAAAAGTCATTCCAGAAGAAATGATAAATGGTATTGGCCACTTCATCAAAGCGGTAATGGCTCATGCCGTGGTTGGCTTTGGCGATGGCTTCTTGCAACTGAGATAGAATCCAGCGATCGGCCAAGTTGAGATCATCGCGCACTTCGTTGAGGTTGGCGACAGGACCTTCTGGGAGGCGCATCAGAGCAAAACGGGTGGCGTTCCAAATCTTATTTAAGAAAGCCCGGTAACCGGCCACACGCGGAATGGATAATTTAATATCGCGGCCCTGTCCCGAAAGTGAGGCCAAAGTAAAACGAAGACCATCGGCCCCCGAAGAAGGAATACCATCGGGGTATTCTTTTTTGAGGCCTTTGATGACTTTGGGTAGAAGTTTTTCTGGAACGGGATAGGTTTCGGTTTTACTGACCAAGTCATCCAGAGTGATGCCCCCAATCACGTCGAGAGGGTCAATGGTGTTACCAAGCGATTTAGACATTTTACGGCCCTGAGAATCGCGCACCATGGCGTGCAGGTACACATCTTTAAAGGGCGAATCACCCATGAAATAGGTGCCCATCATCACCATTCGTGCCACCCAGAAAAAGAGAATATCAAAACCCGTTTCTAAAACAGCACCCGGGTAAAAGGTCTTCAGGTCATCGGTATTCTCGGGCCAGCCCAAAGTAGAAAAAGGCCACAAGCCAGAAGAAAACCACGTGTCCAAAACATCTTCTTCTTGGACGTATTGGTCAGGGTGGGTGGCCACCAAGTCTTCTGTGCTGGCCACTGAAAAAGAACGGACCAAATCATCAGACAAAGAGGTGAGCGCGATTTGTAAAAGCGTTTGGCTGCTTTCGCCGGCTTTGAGGGCATTCAGAGCCTCGGTGGCGATGCCTTTGTTGGCGGCGTCTTCTTCGATGGCGGCCTGAAGTTTATTGAGGTCATAAAAGACGGGAATGCGGTGGCCCCACCACAGTTGCCTGGAAATGCACCAGTCACGAATATTGGTCATGAAGTGATTCCAGGTTTTGGTCCAACTCTCGGGGATGATGCGGGTTTCTTGGCTGTTGATGGCGGCCATGGCTTTGTCAGCCAACGGTTTGCCTTTTACAAAATACTGTCGTGACAACATGGGTTCGACCACCACACCAGAGCGTTGGCTGATGCTCACATTGTGCTTGATGGCCTCTGTACCGCGAAACAGCCCGGCATCTTCGATGGCTTGTTTGACGTTTTTGCGTGCTTCGTACCGATCTTGTCCTTGAAAGTCGCCGCCGTTTTCATTGATTTTGGCCTCGAGGGTCAAAATGTTGATCATGGGTAAGTTGTGGCGTTGTCCAATTTCAAAATCGTTGGGGTCGTGTGCGGGGGTGATCTTTACGGCACCGGTACCGAACTCTCGGTCTACATAATCATCGGCAACCACGACCACTTTGCGCTCGGGAAAAAATGGATGGGCTAATTCTTGCCCCACCAGGTCCTGATAGCGTTCGTCTTCTGGGTGAACAGCCACTGCCGTATCGCCCAGCATGGTTTCAGGTCGTGTGGTGGCCACCACCAATTCTTTGTCTTGTCCTTTGACGGGGTAAGCAAAGCGCCACATTTCACCGTCGTGCTCTTCGTGCTCCACCTCTTCATCTGACAGGGCGGTCTGGGTTTTGGGATCCCAGTTCACCAAGCGCTCGCCACGGTAAATCAGGTCATCATTCCACATGCGCACAAAGGCTTCTTTGACCGCCTTGGAGCACTGGTCGTCCATGGTGAAACGCAATCGGTCCCAGTCTGCGGACGCGCCAATGGTGCGCAACTGTTTCAAAATGGTGTTGCCATTTTTTTCTTTCCAGTCCCATACGCGCTCTAAGAAGGCGTCTCGACCCAAATCGTGTCTGGTTTTTTTCTCGGTGCGCATCAGCTCTCTTTCCACCACGGTTTGGGTGGCGATGCCTGCGTGATCGGTGCCCGGGAGATACAGTGTGTTTTTGCCGAGCATGCGATGGTAGCGGATGAGCATGTCTTGGATGGTAATGGTGAGTGCGTGTCCCATGTGCAAGCTACCGGTGACATTGGGCGGTGGCATCATGATCACATAGGTTTCTTCCTTGGAGGTGTTGTCTGGCGAAAAGATACCCGCCTGTTGCCATTCGTTATACCAACGGTTTTCGGCTTCGGTGGGGTCATAGGCTTTATCTAACAGTCGATTGTCATCGCTCATCGGTCACACTCCCAAAAGAATTTGGAGCACATGTATACGAGCGAGAAAGCCCCTTCAAGACGGAAAAGGCGCTTTTCAGCGTCAGAATCCAGCATCAAGGGTCGGTGGGCAAGGAACTGTTGGCATCAATGGCGTTTTGAGTCCGCTTAACCAAGAATTCCTCCAAAGGAGACAGCTGGGTATTCTTTTTCATGTGTTCGGGCCCTAAAACGTAAATTTGGCTTTCTCCGAATCGAGGCACGAAATTCGGGAGGTGTTTTTTCATGAAAAGGTGGTTTTGGGCTGGACCGTTGCCTTGGAAGATGATCTTCGGCGATGTTAAAAAAGCGTGGTTTTGGATGAGGTCCGGGCTGCTGCGGTGGTAGACGCGGGGGGTTTCCACAAAACCGATTTCCAGATGCGGGTTGTCTTGGAATTGCGGATGTCTTTCCAGATGTTGATGCAAGTGATGCTCCACCTGTGCGAACCGCAGGGGTACGAAGAGCAGCATACCGACGGTACACAGGAACAATACATTTTGGTGAAAGGGCGAGGTGTTTTGTGAATTGCTTGTTTGGGCGGGCGCACTCATGGCAGCCACCCCCAAAATCACCAAGCCGCCCCAGGCCCCTTCAAAGTATCGAAAACCCCAGCCATGACCGCCGTCGTATTGGGCGAAGAGATAGCCCAGAAACATGGTGATGGCGCTGTAGCCAAAATATTTGATGGGAGACTGGCGTGCTGCCTGACGAAATCCCCAAAAAGCCAAAAGCACCAAGCCTGGAGTGGTCCACGCCCAAAGTTTCAATAGACCCACGTATCTGGCGACAATGCGATCCCAGGCTGATAGCTGCGTGTGGTAGCCGGTGAGGTAGTCCATCACCGAATTCATGGGCGTGCCCACATGGGTTGGCGCGCCAATGTGGATCATCCAAAAAATCCACCCCAGACCGATGAAGAGTCCCAATGGAATATAACTGGCGGTGAGAATTAGAACTTTGCGCCAGCCCTCTTTTTGTTGGAGCAACCAAACAAACCAAGGCAGAACAAAAAAGAAATGGGGCATGGGTTGATGTTGGTTGATGGCAATGGCGCCCAACAACCCTGCCGCAATGAGGCGAAGGGTATGGGGATGTAAGATCAAAGCCACAAAAGCCAGGGAACTAAAGACGTAAAAAGTGTTGGGGTAGAACGTGACGGCGTTGACCAAAAAGCTGGGGGAGGTCAGCAGAAAAATGGTGCCCCAAACGTAAGCTTGGGGGTGGTCTGGAAATAATTGCTGGCAGAGGTGTTTCACCAAAAACAAACAGGCCACGGCCAAAACCACGTTGAGCAACCACGGGGCCTGCAGGGCTGTGAATGGTGCTAACAGCAAGGAGTAGCCAGGCCAATAGCGAGAAAACACGTCGCCATTGGGCATGCCGGTTAAAAACCTGGGCATGAATTCTGCGTGGACCAAATGTTCATGCAGGCCAAGGGGCCAGTGCCCGGTCATTTCACCCTGTGCAAAGATCTGGCTTTGAAAGACGAAGCAATACTCATCCATGCTAAGCGGGTAACCTTTATAGCTCCAAAAATGCATGATGCTGAGACCCATGAAGGTGATCACGCCCAGCGTCTTGGTGTGGTGAAAGAAATTCCACATCCATTGGCCGATTTTGAAATGGGTCCGCATGCACAACAAAAACAACATGCACATGACCAGCAATGCCCAGTAATCGAAGTCAGCAAATAAAGCCATGTAGATGCGAGGAGTGGGCCACCATTCGCGGTAGCCGTGCGCGGTCAACAGGCCAATGGCCGACAGAACGATGGCCAGTTGAACAAAAGTCTCTCGCGTGGGTCTTTGGAGGGTCAATGGTTTGCCTTCACTTGGGAATGCCATCCCAGTGTCCTAGCAGACCATTCTTGGCCTGGGTTGGCAAAAAAAGAAACGGCCACCTCTGGGGTGATGGCGTGCTTTAAACGCAAAAAGCCCCTTTGCGAAATTAATAGAAAACACAAATGCTTATATTTTTTAGATATTTAGGCGGTGTAACTTTATTTACGCGCTAAAACGCGATGGCGCGGTCGCTGTACCACCAGCCCTTGGCGGGGCAAGAAGAGGCTCAGACCCACCAGGCAGGCGGTCAAGCCGATTCCAAAGGTGCCCGCAAAACCTTGCTCTAGCGCGGTGGGCTGGGCTGCGGCCCATACCGTGAGTGCCAACAGACCTCCGAAAGCAAGTCGGGTGCTGTATCGAATCAAGGCTGCTCTGCGAAGGGATGAACGCATGTGGACTCCTGTGGAAAGCTTAGGTATCTGCACGAACAGGGCCAAATCGTAAGATACTGTAATATAATGGTTTATAAAATATTGAGCGTTGGTTTTCGGCTCAAATTGGAACTTCTTTTACGCACCTTGTGGGTTTTTGGCTCCATCTGGCGACCAAGGACGACAACCTTTCTTGGGGGCCAGGCCTTCGATCATTTCACGAGCTTTGAAATTGTAACACACGTTCGCCCCATTGATTGGAAAATGAAACTTGCGGGTGGCCACAGTTTTTGGTTTATAAAACCTTCAGCTGCCCCAGAAGAAAGGTGTCGTTTTGTTTCAAGAAGTTTTGGATTTACTCCTGCGAGGCGGTTTCATGACCTTCCCAATTTTTTTGGCTTCGCTGTGGGGGGCGACTATTTATTTTGAGCGTTTGTGGCTTTTGAAGCCGGTTCACGTCATGCCCCCCAGTTTGCAAAAACAAGTGAAGGCGCTGGTGGCCGCCGGTAAAGTTCAAGAAGCCCTGGTGCTCACCGAATCCAGCGAAACACCCTACGCTAAATTGATGCGACAAATATTGGAAAAGTCGGGCCGCGCTTATCCTTATCTCAGAGAAACGGCCGAGGATGCGGGAAAAGAGCAGGTGGAGTTTTTAGAGCGCCGAATGGGTTCATTGAATACTGTGATTGCCATCTCACCGTTGATGGGTTTGTTGGGAACTGTGTTGGGCATGATCACCGTTTTTCAAGCCGTGGCCGATAAAGGTGTCGGCTCTCCCATGGACATGGCGTCTGGGATTTGGGAGGCGCTGCTCAGCACAGCCTTTGGTTTGTCCGTGGCCATCATTGCGCTGGTGGGCCACCGGCATCTTTCAGGCCGTATTGACGGGTTTGTTTCGGCCATGGAAAAAGAAGCCGTGAATCTGGTGGAAACTTTAGACGTCTTAAATGCATCCGCGTCGTCCGATTCTGAAACGAGTGAAAATGAAGCAAAATAAAAACCCGTTAGGCTTTTTAATTGGTGCGTTGCTCCTAGGCGTTTTTTGGGGGCTTCTTTCTCAATGGGGGGCTAAATCGGAAAGCACACCAGACGCGCAAAAAGCTGCGAGCGAAGAGAAAACGGTGGCGCCCACACCTCCCAAAATTGTTTATCAGGACAATGCGGCACAAGATTTGGCTTTGGCATTGATTCAAAATGGCCGTCATGCCCAAACGCCGTTGAAAAGTTATGATCGCGTGGGTCGCAACGAGTCCTTATCCGTGGTGCTGGATCGCAATGGCATCGATTCTTTAGATGTGCATCACTTGTCCCGTTCGCTTAAAGGGGTCTTCGATGTTCGAACGGTTCGCCCTGGTCGTGTGGTGGTTTTGGAGCGCGAGAGCAATTCAGGAAAGCTCTTGTCCTTCACTTATCGTTACCGTGGGGAAAACGGCGCCCCTGCCAAGGCCGTGGCTACCCGCTTGCCCAATAAAAAGCACGGTGCGCCCGAGCCTTGGTTTAAAGCTGAAACCATCGCCACGCCCGTAACCACCCAGCCGGTGGTGTTGGTGGGCAAAGTCAAAAGCACCCTGTACCAAAGTTTGATCGATGCAGGCGGCAATGCTTATTTGGTGAACCGTTTTGCCGATGTTTTCACCTGGGACATCGATTTTTACCGTGAAGTTCAAAATGGTGATGCATTTAAAGTGGTGACAGAGAAAAAGTACGCCAATGGTTCATTTGTGGGTTTTGGCCGTGTATTGGCGGCCGAATACGTGAACCAGGGGAGGGCTTTGCGTGGATATTTGTACGCTTCGAAAGATGAGAAGGTGCAGGGCTATTTTGATGAAAAAGGGAAATGTTTAGAAAAAACATTTCTCAAAAACCCCATGGAGATTGCGCGCATCACCTCGAGATACGGCCAACGCTTTCACCCGGTATTGAAAAGGCGAAAACAACACAATGGCGTGGACTATGGGGCATCGCGAGGAACACCCTTTTGGGCGGTCGCAGATGGCACGGTTAAAGAGGCCCGTTACAGCCGCTCCGCAGGAAACATGATCGTTTTAAGGCATCGAAACGGGTATGAAACTGAATATTTTCACGCCAAAGGGTTTGCGCGCGGCATACGTCGAGGGGCCAAAGTGAAACAGCGTCAAATCATTGGGTACGTGGGCAGCACGGGGCGAAGTACCGGGCCGCATTTACATTTTGGGATGAAAAAACACGGTCGTTATGTGAACCCAGGTCGGCAAAAGTTTCCGGCCGGTCGCCCCATCCCCAAAAAATACATGGGTGAGTATCAAAAAGTAATGGCACCGCTCAAAATACAGTTAGAGGAAAACCAGCAAATATGAAATTGATGCATCGTCTTTTGCTCATTGGGTTTTGTCTTTTCGTAGGGCCGGCGGCCGTGGCCAGCGAGGACGTGTCGCCCCAGTTTGACAGCATCATCAGCAAAATGACCCTCGAGGAAAAAGTGGGACAATTGCTCTTTGTGGGTTTTGGTGGAACGGTGATGGACGACACCATCGCCTCGTTTTTCAGGCATAAAAAGCCCGGTGGTGCCGCATTTTTTTCGCGCAACATTAAAAAATTACCCCAAACGCTTCAGCTGATTCGCGACGTCCAGGCCTTGGCACCGGCGGGCATCCCCATGTTTATTTCGGTGGACCAAGAAGGGGCCAATGTGGTGCGGCTGCGCCATCAAGCCACCGTCATTCCTTCCAACATGGCGATTGGTGCCACCGGGTCGGAGCAACTTTCCTTGGAGGCAGGGAAAGCCTTAGGTAAAGATTTGCGGTTGATGGGTTTTAACATGAACTTGGCCCCCGTTTTAGATGTGGCCACCAATCCCAAAAACCCCGTTATTGGCATTCGCGCATTTTCTGGAAATGCCGACTTGGTAGCGCGGATGGGGGCTGCGTATGTGGCTGGTTTACAGTCTGAGGGCGTCTCTGCGGTAGCGAAGCATTTCCCAGGTCACGGGGACACTGATACCGATTCCCATTTTGAGACTCCTTCTTTGAATCACGATCGCACCCGGTTAGATTCGGTGGAATTACGCCCATTCAGGGCGGCGGTTGAAAAGGGCATTGATGCGCTCATGACGGCTCACATCGTCTTACCTCAAGTGGCTGAAGCGCCCGATTTACCAGCAACCATTTCGAAAAATCTTCTTACTGGGATCGTCCGCGATGAGTGGGGCTATGATGGGTTGGTGATCACGGATGGTCTCGAAATGCATGGAATTGTTTCACGATATGGATCGGGAGAAGCAGCGGTCCGAGCCATCAATGCCGGTGCCGATATGGTTTTGATTTTGTGGACCATTCAAAAGAAAAACGAAGTTCATCAAGCGTTGCTCAAAGCGGTGCGAGACGGTCGCATCAGTCAAGCCCGGCTGCAGGAGAGCCTTAAAAGAATTTTACGAGTGAAACACCGACGTGGCATTCTCAAACACCAACTGAAGCCAGTGCCGCAAACATTAAAGGCGCTGCAAAATGGTGGGCACCGAAAAGTGGTGAAGGAGATTGCGCAAAAAGCCATGACACTGGTTCAAGACCCACAAAAGATCATGCCCATTGCTTCCGAACGAAAAATTGTAGTGGCCTCGAGTGAACCTTCATTTATGAAGACGTTGCAACAAAATGTGGCCCAAACCAAAACCATTCGATTACGTTTGGGGGCGACCAAAAAACGAAAAAACACTTTGGCAAAACAAGTGGTGGCAGCCGCGGCAAACGCTGAGGTGGTGGTTTTAGGGTTGCTCAATGCAGACTACACCAGATTGGCGCACGAAGTTCGAAAGGCTTACCCGAAAAAACCCATCGTGGTGGTGAGTTTTGGTTCGCCTTTTCTGATTTCTTATGTACCTAAAGATGTGACGTTTTTATGTGCATTCGGCTTTAGACGTCACAGCGAAGTGTCTGCGGCCAAAGTACTTGTGGGACAACAGGCGGCTGAAGGCCGGTTGCCCGTGACGCTCAATCCTTAATCTGCTTGCACGTCGTCGAACCCGGTTCCCACATCGGGAGAGGCCGCTTTTAAAGAGGTGGAGTTGCGGGTCGTGGGGTCTTCATCACCACCAGCGCCGAAGACGCCGGTAATCCCTACGGAGACGATGTGGTATTGGGCGTTATAGGTGCCCATGGCCACGCGTGTTGAGCCATTGGAATGAACTGCCAATGGTTCCACCATTACGTTGGTGTTGTGGACGATACTCTCATCGCCAATTTTACGCTCATCCAAAAGAATGCCTTGATAGCCCATCTCTAAATTAATATTTCCCATGCGATATGCGAACCCCACACCGGCACCGTATTTGTTCCCATCGATATTCTCCACGGTAAGTGTTTCGTTGGGAATAGCAGAGGATTCATAAAAGCCACCTGCACGAAGGGCCAATGTGTTTTGCAGCAGGCGCCACTCGGTACCCAGTCGAATGGAGTAAGCATCTTGCCAATCTTTGGGCAGCACAATTGGCTCGAAAGACTCCGGCTCGCCGCCGCCCACTTGCATGGCCAAACCTTCAATACGCAGTGGAACGTGGGAGACAGCGCTCCACATTTCGTAGACCCCATCCAGTTCGATATCGATGTCTAAGGGCATTTGAAAAAGCTTCGCGGTGTTTAAAAGAATGCCGCCGCGGGCGATCCCGGGTTGGCTCATGGTGGCATAAGCTTTGCCGCCGCCTTCATCCTCCACCAGGGCGAGTGTGTCGGAAAGGTTTTCTAGTTCGGGGCCGAGAGTGACGTTGACGGGGCCTGACAGTTCAGCAGTGGCGCCATGTTGGTAGGAAAAGCCGAGCTCAATACCGCGGTAGGGCGTGAGCCACAGCCCTAAGTTGCCGGTGGGGATGCCATGCTTAATGATGTCCACATCTACCATGACGTCGTAATCGGGGTTTTCGATGCCCAATGGATCTGCAGAGATGGTGACCGACTGATGGGAA
Organism: Myxococcales bacterium; assembly: GCA_002721815.1. Lineage (GTDB taxonomy): Bacteria > Myxococcota > UBA727 > UBA727. The sequence goes on along the minus strand of PBLQ01000039.1, from coordinate 2,051 downwards.
CCCATGGTTTGCCCTTGAAAGGAACCGCCAAAAGCCAGCCAAGATGTGAGCTGATACGCAGCAGAAATGCCATAAGTGCCGCCCAAGAGATCTTTCTTCACCAACGTGTATCGGGTGTATTCATCTTGCCCGTATTCTGCATCGCTTGAGTTGGGGGCTGCAAAACTTGCTGCGAGCGTGAGCTTAGGAAGATTAAAGTAGGCGCCCGAAAAAGATGCAAAAAAAGTGGGAATTGGCATACCGGCCACTTGGTTACTCACCGCGTGCCCATCGGAAAAATCTGAGCCAGTATTGAGTTGGCCGATATAACCGCCTTGCGCTGGATAGCTGGGTGGATCAGAAGTTTCGTCTACTGCGCTCCGACCGCTGCCATCTTGAGCGTAACTGTGTGCCCCGTAATCGCGTTTTACGTCAATTGGTCCACAACCAGCCGTGCCGTTTCCACAATCCCGTACGTAGTTGGTGCGAAGGTTAACGTAGTTGAGGTTGAGCTGCAGTTGGGTGCCTTTGAGAAAGGCCAGGGCCGCAGGGTTCAAAAATGCTGCGCTGGGCGCCCTTGGGTTTACGATCAATGCACCCCCACGGGACAAGGCATGGGTCCCCACTTCGCCCACAAAAATCCCAGCCGAATGTCCAACGACGGGTGCTACCGTTAGAGTGAACAAGAAGGCAAGAGCGCGTAACGTAGATGCAGGCATAAAAGCTCCGTTTTGGGGGTGATTCTAACTCTCTATCATTTTCCTGTGATTCGTGGCAAACCAAGGAGCGAAGAGACACGGTGAAAGATGAACCAAGATACGTCACAATTGATTCGGCTTAAAATGCGCCGACGGGATCTCGTTTTTCGGGCCATCCGTTCGTTTTTCTATGAGCGCGACTTTTTAGAACTGGACCCACCCTTGCTCGTGCCAGGCACAGGGTGTGAACCCCATATCGACCCATTGACGGTTTCCATTGCATTGGAGCCAGGGCAGCCTCCAATTTCCCGTTATTTACACACCTCTCCCGAACTTTACTTAAAACGCCTTTTGAGCCGCGTGCCTGACCCATCGTTTTCCCTGGGTCATGTATTCCGGGACGGTGAGCGAACACCGAAGCACCTGGTCGAGTTCACCATGCTGGAGTGGTACCGACCTCATCAGGAATTGGATGTTTTGGTGCGCGATTGTGAGCAGCTTATTGCCCATGTTGTGGCCACTTGCCAGGCCCATCAACTCGAGCCTGATCCGCATGCAATACGTTTGTTGTCTCAGCAACCGTTTGAAGTGGTGACCATGCAAGAGCTCTGGAGAGAGCATGCACAGATCGATCTCGCAGAAACTTTAGGTCGGGTAGCGGACGAAGGTGATGAGGCGCTGGTAAGAACCGTTCAGGAAGCAGGATTTCACCTGCGACCTGGTGCCGACTTTGACGACGCTTTTGTCCAAGTCATGCTGTCGGCGATTGAACCCAATATCGGAAGAGAGCGTCCAACGGTGGTGACCCATTGGCCAAAGCAAATGGCAGTGCTTTCTCGGATTGACGATGAGAACCCTTTGTTTGCCTTGCGGTTTGAGTTGTATGCAGGTGATTTTGAATTGGCGAATGCCTTTGATGAACTGGTTGATGGTGCCGAACAAGCAGCGCGTTTTGAAGCCGACAATGCAAAGCGCCTTGATTTGGGTAAACTTACCCTCAATTTGGATCGGGCGTTTTTGTCGGAATTAGATCAAATGCCGCCTACGTCTGGGATCGCTTTTGGCCTGGATCGGCTCCTGCAGCTTCTTTTTGGGCTGGGTGATATTGCGGAAACCTATCCGTTGCACCCTTTAGACTAATTTTTTATATCATTAAAAACAAGCACTTACAGGAAAACAGCCAATGTGGGACAATCCCCTACTTTTAGGGGTTGACGCTCCGAAGGCGTCTGATAGAACGGCCTTCGCTTCGGAAGTTTCCGAGGCAAGGATCCCTTCACCGCTGTGGAGGGGTTTTTGTTTGCTCTTTGAAAACCAAATAACAGATTCGATTAAAAAGTTTATTGATGAAACATGTAATGTGACATCGCGCGA
>PBLQ01000038.1 GCA_002721815.1 Myxococcales bacterium | reverse complement strand
CGGTAGGCCTGGGGGCAGCGGCATACGGCGGTTGGGGCTATACTTCTTTTGAATCTGTGATGAACTCTGCCACCAGTACCAAGAGCGAGCGCGAATCTGTGTTGACCGCTTATGTGGGCTCCCCCGTATTCATTGGAGCTGGGGTCTTGAGCTTAGCAGCGGGGGTGCTTTTGTTGTTTGGGCCTGGCGCAGAAAGCGAGAATGAATAAATGCTGTTTCGCGGATGGGCATACTTGTTAGCGGTAGGTTGTTTGGGTTGCTTGTCCGTGGATTACGAAAGAATCAACCCGCCATGTGGCAGCGATGTTGATTGCCCTTACGATTGGACGTGCATCAGTGACCAATGTGTCGCCCCAGGAGAAACCTCACCCTCTGGGCTTCCAGCGCCATCTTCAAAAACTGATGCAGGCGCATCGATTGCTGATGCTGGGCCTGGTTCCACACCGCTCACCGCTGATGGGGGCGTACCGCCACCCAACCCACCGGTCACTCCCGACGACGCGGGCCCAACCGAAGAGCCATCGCCTCAAAGCGATGCCGGCTCGTCTTCACATTCAAGCAGTGATGGTGGCTCTCAGGGCTCATCTGCGCCCGAACCCCAAGATGCGGGCGTTTCGGTGACCTGTGATGATTATGATGACGATGGGCAATGTGATGACGTTGATTCCGATGATGATAATGATGGGGTGATAGATGCCGACGATGGTTGCGCCCAGGGCGAACTGAACTGGACCTCGAATGGAGCAAGCGACGTGGATGGTGATGGCTGTCGCGATGAGGTCGAAGACACCAGCGTACCTGATTGTTACAACGGTGAGGCCACACTCTTCATTTCACAGTATGTGCATATGAGTGGCAGTTACCGGGGCATCGAAATTTTTAACCCCACTGATGAAACGGTGGATTTGAGCACGTATTCCATTCGTCGCGCCAATGGCTCGAACCCCATTAATGAAATGAAAACCAGCTTACAAGGTTACCTGCCTGCAGGTACCTCCCAAGCCTACTGCTACGGGGCTTTTTCTACCACTTGTATCAATCTGTGGACGATGGGGAATGGTGGTTTTGACAGCGCTGATGGTTTGACTTTTTATGGGGGTAACGCCGTGGCGTTATACAAGGGTGAAGAGGTCGTCGATCGCATCGGTGTGGAAGGCGAAAGCCCTGCATCCGGTTGGTCCATCGGTATGGGAGAAGGGGTGACCCAATACGAAATTTTGATTCGCAAGCCCAATGTGTATCGCGGGGTGCTCGATTGGGAGGTGGGTCGCATGCAGTGGAGCGTTTTAGATTGTTTGGACGACAACGGCAATTCGGAGGATTGCCCGAGCAATTACGAAATGGGTGTCCACACCTTTCACGGCACGCGTTCGTTGTTTATTTCAGAAGTGGTTGAGGGCACGGAAACCAACAAGGCCATTGAAATCTATAACCCCACCGGGACTGATGTGATTTTAACCGGGTATGATTTGCGAATTCGATCCTCGGCCACAACTTTTGGGCATGCATACAATTTGGTGGGCGCACTTGCATCAGGCGATACTTTGGTTGTTCGCCACGACGACTTATCGCTTGATTTAGGCAGCACTTGTGATTTGACCACATCGGGAACGGCTTTGTCATTCGATGGTGATGAATCCATCGCTTTGTTTTATGATGACCAACTTATCGATACGGTGGGTGGCACCAATGAAAGCGTCGACGAGTACGGCTGGTATTTGGATGAAGCCACCACCGTAGATCACACCATCCGCCGCATCACCGATGTTTTTCATGGAAATACCTCCTGGAACAGTGATAATTGGAACGCTTTTCCGGTGGACACCTTCGATGGCTTAGGTGTTCATGAACCCCTTTGCGTCCCTCAATAAATCAACCTGGCCCAAAGTGAAACATGGCTTTTTCATGGTTCACTTCTCGAAGTGCTATTGATGCTCCCCTCAAAAAAAAACGCCAGCATTCAAAAAAGAACACCGGCGTAATTTGGCATTGAAAATGCGATGTACTTATTGCAGTGTGATCACCCCGTCTTTGATTTGGCTCGGGATGGCCTGACCTTTATCGCTGGAGAAAATCACATTGCTCAGAGACACGTTTTGTGCATCGGCTTCGGCAATGGTTTGTGCCAGCTTAAAGTTTAACTCCACCAAAGTGCCATCAACGGTAGCCATAGGCTCGAGAGAGGCAGCGGAAAACGCCAGCAATTTTAATTTACCGTCTTTGCCGTTGGTGCTGTCTTTGACTTTCACGTCATGACCGCTGCTCAATTTTTGGCAATCATCACTGCCTGCGCACGAGACACCGGTGAATTGCATTTGGGTGGCGTCAAACAGCGCATCCATTTGCATGGCCACTGCGCCTGTGTTGCCACTGACTTGAATGGAGCATTTCACCACATCATTGGCATTGCCGAACAGGCTACAGCTTTTGCCTGCGATGGCTGGTGTCTTTGTCGCGGCCTGTTGTAGGTCCTTTTTCAGATCTTGCTTATTGAGTGCTGTAGGACTTTCTTCGATAGGCTGAGCCGTTGGCGCGGGGCCCTCAGAAGTGCATCCGACCATCAATATGCTTAAAAAACAGCAGGTTAAAAAAGATTTCATCACGGGGTTCCTCCGGGTGTGAAGGTTAGAGCCATTGGGGCTTAGGGGGTTACAGTTTTGCAGGCGGATTCGACGATGATTCTGTTGCCGTCTCCATCGGACAAGGTCATATCAGTGAGGCAGATTTCGTCTGCATCAACGCTAGAGATATCGATGGTGAGCAGTTTAGCCGCCTGGGTTGCATCGGTATTACAATAGGCGGCGAGATCGGGGTTGTTAGAGGCACAGATATTGGATGTAGAGGGTATAAGGTAGTTAGCAAAAGAGACCAGCAGTACCACCCCGTTGGCCCCAACATTGGTGGTAAACTGACCAAGCTCTTGCATAAAGCCACCACTTGCAGTTCCTGCGGCATTGGCGCTCACCCCTGAAACAGTGAATTGCGCGCCACCAATGTTCACTTCGCTGTGTATCCAGATTTCGACTTGACTGTCTGTGACTTCCCCAATGCTGATTTCGGCCGCGGGAGGAACGGTTCCACATTCTCTCTCAACTGAGAGAGCAGTATCGCCCGCCGCATCACTGAATGTTGGAAATTCAACGCAAATCTCGTCGCTATATGCGTCCACTAAAACACGGGCGGGGACATCAATTAACAGACCACTTGAGTCGGCAGGAATACTATCGCCGCTATCTATAGAGGGATAAGCTGCAATGAGGTCATCGCTGGATATTTGCGTGATGAAGCCCGCCGCATCGACCAGCCCCCCAGAGGGCACGTCGCTGCTGTTCAGCTCTGTACTCCATAATTTAAATGAAAAACCGCCCACGACCGCGGTGTTACTCATCATCACTTCAACGCTCCCTGGGATGCGCGATCCGAGTGCTCCGTCTTCGCAGTTGACGCCATCATCCGCTCCACAAAGTGTATACTCGGAGTCTGGCCAAGTGATGTTGCCGATGCTGAGCGATACATCGTACGCGCATGATTCATCATCTATTTCAGCATCGGGATCGAAATTGTTCGCTCCAGACTCAGTACAGCCTTCGACCGGACATGCGTCGCATCTGCCAAAGACGTGCTCCAAGTTGACAGGGGCATCGTTGATCGAAACTTGGCGGTTCCAATGCCCGTCTGTTTCAGACGCGCATGTCACCAAAGCGCTGAGATCTTCTGAGCCGAGTGGATTAATGGCGCCCGTGCCAGCGTCAAAGTCTGCATCCCACTCGCCGGCGAACACCCGGTAGTCATAATCGGCGGGTCCCGCAGTAGTCGTACCTACCCATACACCATCTCCGTCATCATCGAAGAGCTCTACCGAGCCCGAACTCCAATCATCGGTATTAAAGCCGTGCACGTGTACGGTTAAGTCGTCAGACGCATAGCCGGAGCAACTCATGTCTACCTCGAAGGTAACGGTGTAAATGCAATCACCGGCTGCGGTCGCTGTGGGGTCATAATTCGCAGCGTCCGCATCCATGCATCCGATGATACAAGGGTTCGCCCCAGTGTTTCCTCCCGTGCAGTTGCCGCATTGATCGAGGGCTGCGACGCCATTGCAATCGCCGTTACAGTCGGCAATCGCAGTGCCGTTGCATTCGTCGTTACAGTCGGTAACCGCAGCACCGCCCCATTCGCCCGCACAATCTTGTTCACAAGCGATTGCGCCTGTTTCACCGCCCACACAATCTCCGCACTCATCAACAATCGCGGTTCCGTTACAATCGTTATTGCAATCAGGAACAGCGGTACCGCCCCAGTCTCCAAAACAATCTTCTGCACAGGCAAGCAGGCCGGTATCGCCTTCAGTGCAGTCGCCGCAATTATCGGTGATGGCCGAACCGCCCCAATCGCCATGACAGTCTTGCTCGCAAGCCACATTACCTGTATTGCCACCGACACAGTTGCCACATTCATCAGTGGTGGCGGTGCCGTCCACATCACCGTTACAGTCGGTGAGTACAACGGCTGCGCCTGCGTCGGTTTCGTCATCCAGACCTGCAGAGCCCGCATCGGTTTCAGCTGGGGGCTCAGGGGTACCCGCGTCGGTTTCAGCCGGGGGCTCAGGGGTACCCGCGTCATTTTCAGCCGGGGGCTCAGGGGTGCCCGCGTCGGTTTCAGCCGGGGGTTCAGGGGTGCCCGCGTCGGTTTCAGCCGGGGGCTCAGGGGTGCCCGCATCGGTTTCAGCTGGGGGCTCAGGGGCGCCCGCATCGGTTTCAGCTGGGGGCTCAGGGGCGCCTGCGTCTATAATGGGCGAGATGGGACAAGGCTCTTGGCCTGTTTCGCCCCCAACACATTCGCCACACTCATCGATAAAAGCAGTGCCACCGTAATCGCCGTTGCAGTCGGCTTCGCATGGCTCTTTATCGGTATCACCGCCCACGCACATGTCGCACTCGTCGATGTAGGCGTCGCCATCTTCGACATCATTACAATCCGTTTTGGGTTTTGGCTCATCCAGTGGTGGCACTTCAGGAGGACAAGCGGTTAAGAGCCCTAAGGTGGAGAGCATAAAGAGAAGTTTTGTGATGGCATGGTACATTGGCTGAGACCCCCTGAAACACTCGGACCTAGTCATGGCCTAGCGTGCAGTGAACATACCAAGAAGGTTGAGAGGTGCAAAGCAAACCGGCCTAAAAAGGTTACACCCAAATGCAGGCTAACACTCTGAAAAAAAAGAAATACTTTAAGCGTGTAAGGGCTTTTAGGGCACCGGCTTGCATTCGGTGGTGGTTACCAAGGGCTCACCCTCACTGTCTGACATGACCGCATCAATGGTACAGAGCGCATCCTCTGAAGGCGTGCCGATTTCTAATACCATCAAAACGCCATTGGAGGGTCCAAGGGTCACAGAGCCGCCCGTATCGAAACCAATCACCGTATTTTGGCTTGCCGCGATGGTCCAGCCGTCAGAGCTGAGTTGCTCGGCCAACCCGCCTGAATGCGATGCAATGGAGGCGCCGGATAGATCGAATTGAATGCCGGCCACATCTGCCCCGTTATGAATGGTGACCTCAACGGTGTTGGTATCGCCTAAAGTGATGGTGCCAATGCCCAAATGAACATCCACCCCGTTTCCAGGGCCGGTGACGGGCCCCGCATCGGTTTCTGCGCCATCGGTGGTGCCATCGGTACTTCCGTCTGTACTTCCGTCTGTACTTCCGTCTGTACTACCGTCTGTACTACCGTCTGTACTACCATCTGCGCTTCCGTCCGTCGTGCCGTCGGTATTGCCGTCTGCACTTCCATCGTCGCTGCCTGCATCTACGGTTTCGTCTTCAGGCTCTGTTTGATTTTGGAGGTAATGACTCTCTTTGGGTGCCGCCGCTTCGGGCGCGGTACAACCTAAAAACAAGAGGGCGACACAAGCCGAAATAAAAAACCTAATGGACATCTGTAAACACTCCTTGAGAAAACTACGTCAGACGTCGAAACTATAACAGGTTAGGCGCGATTAAAGCCAACAAACCAGGTGATTTTTTCAATGAGAACATGGTTTGTAGATGGCAGAGGGCATTGCCAGCGTTCGCCCGGATGATACAGAGAAGGTTAAGGTCATTATGAAACACGAATCATTCCAATTCACCAACCGGCAAGTCCTCTTCAGCGTTATAATTTTAGTGGGTTGTTACGGGGCTGGCTGTGGCCCTGTGGGCGTCGACCTTCAGGATGGCTGTGCAAGCGCTTGCGACCCACAAGAGGTCTGTGATTTGGGTGCCTGTCGGGCCGCTTGCAAAGTAGATCAAGATTGCAGTTCGGAACATTTCTGTGTTGGAGGTGCTTGCCGACCGTTGACGCCATGTGAGACCACCGGCCAATGTCAAAAAGATGAAGTCTGTAAATCGGGTTTATGCGTGCCTGTGAACAGGCAATGTGTGAGCGATATCATGTGCGAAGGGGGCACTTGTTCCAATGGCATTTGCGTGGCCGAAAATCCTGACGATGAAGATACCACCTGCAGCAATGATGCCCAATGCCCTGGCTCACAAGTTTGTGACTTCGGTTTCTGTAAAGAGCCTGAAGGTTCCGGGAGCAGCAATGCAGGTGACGGTACCTCTGACGGTACCTCAAATGGCAGCTCGGAGGGCAGTGGAAGCGGTGAGGATAACGGACCTTGCGAGGGGGATGGAAGTTTGCCCTACGGCTCCAGTTGCCAGACGTCATCGGAATGCTGCTCAGGCTTTTGTGTGGGCCGTCCTTCTGAAACCACTGGAATGTGTACAGAAAGGTGTACAGTTCACGATGATTGTAATCCGTCGGGGGGAATGAATTACAATTGTGCCACCATCGGCAATGGTGAGCAGATGTGTGTGCAAAACGATTACGGGACGCTTTGTTCTGAAGCGGCCCATTGCAATTCATTGGTGTGCCTGAGCGCCATTGGTGTGCTGGGGCAATGTTCTTACACTTGTAATGAGCTCAATGATTGTCCCGCCGGAACCGCTTGTGGAACCATCACCGCCATGGATCAATACGGTCAAGATGTGAACATGCGCGTGTGTACCCCTATTGGCGAAACCTGCTTTCAATCCGACATGGGGATCAACGACTGTTTAAGCCAATTGTGTTACGCGGGTGAAACCGGGGTGGGCGGTGGTTATTGCACCACTTTTTGTTTTGAAAATGAAACGCCTGCCTGTCCTTCCGGCTTTGAGTGTCGCCCCGCAGTAGAAGGTGGTTATACTTTTTGTTTGGCGCCACTAGAGTAGGCCAAACTTCAGGGCATTCAGCATTGCGGTAAAAATTAACAAGCTTTAAACGTACAAAGCTTGACCACAAAAATGCAGCCGAGTACATAAATTAAAAAGGGGGAGCTCTATGGAAAAGGGGACATACGGCCTTGCTGCAGGCGCAGTGACTTATATGGCACTTTTCGCTATGGGGTGCGCGACCACACGTGCTCTGCCAGCTGATTATCGTGAAACCAGTCAGGTCTTGGTGGATTTATTAGAGAAAACCTCTTCGGAAGCCACAAAAAAGATCGAAGTGCCCTCAAAAAGAACTGTGGCCATAATTAATCTCGACGGTCAAGATTCCGAATCTGCGCATCCCTCCAGCGTCGTCTATGACATGCTTTCTATAGGGCTCACTGCCCAAGGGGTAAAGGTGGCAGAACGTGACCGAGAAGCTTTGTACGCATCTATCATCGAGTCGTGGAGTAAAAGGTTACCGTTTTACATCAGTCCGCGGTGCGGTAATGCTTGCTCTTCGAGCAATGATGACTCGCAAACCGTGGTACAGAAAAAGGTAACCACTGAGGTGGCCCAGTGCGATTGCAATGGCCAAAAAGGTGGCGGATGTTGTGGGGGCTTGGGACAAATAAAAAGTATCACCACCGAGGAAAATAAAATCGATCTCCAAGCAGGGGACGACGGACAAAGGGTTCGGGAAAAAGACCCTCGGGAATTTAACAGTTATCGCGAGATGCTGAATAATGGTTTGCGAAACTATTTTGATACGAACGGTAAAAACATCATCTCTAAACAGGACGCCGCAGATTACGTTTTAGGTTACCGTATCCTTTATTATGGCAGTGCCATAGAAGATACCGAAGACGAAAATGAGGTGCGCCGGGTAGCTCGCGTAGACATCATCTTAAGGCTCATTCGTACCGATGACGGCATGGCTGTTTGGAGCAACCGTTTTAAAAAGTTTGAATATGAGGTTTTTCATCGGGATCTCAAAGGAGAGCTGGATAAAGATCGTTACACCTACCACCGTCCACAGTTGGGAGCGGGCGAAGCGGAAAGCAATGATTTGCTCGATGCCTTGCCTGGGTTCTAAGCAGCTCATTAGAGCCCTTTTCCTTTTCATTTTTACTTGTGGATGAGCCGATGAAAACAACAAGAATCAATGCACTTAGATCTTCGTTTTTTAGCCTTTTTTTGGTGGCTGCGATGTCTTCCTGCGCCACCGCGCCCTTGCCCAAAGAGATCAAAGACAACAGCTTGGTCTTGGTTGACCTCTTACAAAAAGCCGTTGCCAAAGCAGCGCACAACGCTCCCATACGCGGTGGAACCCAGGTGGCCATCGTGAACTTAGACGGTGAAGGGAAAGAGGCTGTGTACCCCTATCCCGCTGTTTACGATTTGTTGGCTTTGAGCCTCATGAAAAAAGGGTTGCTGGTGGCCGAACGTGATGCAGAGGGCTTGTATGCTTCGGTGATCGAGTCAGCGGCGGATGAACTGCCCTTTTACATTAGCCCTCGTTGTGGCGCTGCTTGTGCGAAAGGAAAAAAATTGAGATTGAGCAGCGATCCAAAACCGGGCAAAGAAAGGGTGACCATCAACGGACAGCCATGTACTGTTAGCAGTTTGGTTGAAGAAAAAAAATCGACAGTTGTTGGATCTTCCTCTGATTTTTCGAGCATGTATAAGGCGCCCGACAATTACAGAGACCTCTTTAACAACGGTATGATGCCTTGGTATGGCACGAACGGGAAACCTTTGGTCACCACGCAGGAATCAGCCAAATTGATCGTGGGTTATCGTTTGCTCCATTTTGGAACCATTGTAGAGCCAGCGAGCAGTGATCCGGTCAACAAAATTCGCCGAGTGGCTCAAGTGGATTTGGTGGTGAAGGCATTTTACGCAGGCTCGGGCAATACATTTTGGGCGCAGCGGTTTAAAGAAAAATCCTCGGAGGATTTTGACAAAAAGAGCGAAGGCTTTTTCCGTCAAGGAAATCATTACACCTATTACCCGCCCGTGGTGAAAAATTTACACCAAGAGCCTCCCAAAGCCAATGAAGACAAGCCAGGTAAAACCGCCGGGCCCAAAGCCAAGTTGATCGAGTCTAAAATTGAAAAGCAAACAGCTGCGCCTTGCCCACAACCATGCGAAGATAAATGCGGTTGCAACAGCTGCGGCGGTTGTGGCGGTTGCGGTGATTGTCATGCCAATTCGTCTTCGGGTGGCGGGTTGCTGGGAGGCTTAACAGCCTCTTCTGGCGAGACTGGTGATGACAAGAGCGAAGGGCCCGCCGCAGAACCCGTCATCGAGGTGGCTGGCTCAGAAGAAACAGCCAATGCCTCTGAAGAGAAAAGTTGGTGGGCAAACTTGTTGGGACTTTTTGGAATTTAATTCGAATGAAATAAGTGACGTAGCCCATCGAAAATCAATTCCACATTTGATCCACAACTTGTTTAACGCTCAGTCCCAACAGTTGGCTTGGCCTTCGACCTGAAAAGTGATCACCATGCCCGGGTCGTTGGACACGAGAAGCCCACCGACGCAATCCGATCGCCAAGCACCGTCCACGAGATACGTATTGCTATCAGCAAAATAAGGCGATGCAGTAAAATTGGTGATGGGGACGTACCCAATGGCGCAGCTTTGATAACTGCACTCAAACCGATCGTGTCGAAATTCGTGTATGGAACCATCAGAACCGTAGGTTCGACCAAAGATTAAAGCACGTTGGCCATTGGGCTCCCAAGCAATGCTCCTGACATTGTTAATAGAATAAGAAAGGGCATCATCAGAAGAACACATGTTGCCATTTTCAAACCGATACAATTTGCCGCTGGACCAATTGATGGGCAACGCGTAGTCGCCCGACGGATGCGATTCTGCGTAAGAAAGATTTCCCGTGTTGGAGTTGCCGGGCTCATTACGCCATTCGGCAACGCCTCCAATTTCGGTGTAATATTTAAAGGTTGCGCCAGAGTGGCCGCCCACTACGAGAACGCCGAATCCATTGAATTCATTTTTCACGAGAGTGATGTCAGTCATCTCCACGGATGCGGTACTGGTGGTTCCCAACCAAACATACTCATTCAATTCTAAGTCATATTGGCGCAGGGTGGCGAGCTTGTTGCTGCTGCCCGTAATGAACAAAAGCACGGCCGGCTCGGTGGGGTTTTGCGAGAACCGCAAGGCGGGTATTTTGAGCGCATCGGGCACATCGGCCATGGGAGTGAAAAGCACGTTGGCATCAGTGCTGCCGCTGCGCCAAGCCGCATCATCAAAATGGATGAGCAGGCCTTGGGTGCTGGAACCATTTTTTTGGTGGCCCACAAGAAGGGCGGCGTGCCCATTGGGATGAAACCGAATGTCGGAGAAAGTGTAGTTGCTGGAGGACGACAGCTCGAATTTTGTGGTTTGCATGGTGGAAAATTGCATCACATGGACAATGTCCACGCGTTCGGCAATGAGCGCGTAATCTCCATCGGGGTGAATGGCCACCGCGGCCCCTTCACCAAAGCCGCCGATGGGCAGTCGCTCGTAGAGGTACGCGCCCTGCATGTTTGGGCCGTCCGGGTAATCGGGGTCAGTCCACGGCTGCTCGGTGTGACCATCAGAGTTGCTGCCTGCATCGACCACGGGCTGTGTCACTTCAGAATGGCCTGCGTCCGTTGGGGCAAGGGTGGCAATGCCTGCATCTTGATGCATGGTGGGCTCAGTGATGATTTGGTTGCCATGACCGTCGCCATTGTCGGGAATCGAAGCATTCCCTGCATCTGAGGGCGCCGAAGCCACATCGACGCCCGAATCAAGGGGGTCATGGGCTTGCGAGGGGCTCTTACCTGCATCCACTGTATGGTTTGTATCGGTTGGAGGCGGATCGTTGAAATCAGGGCCGATGGGGAGCAGTCCTTGGTCTTGGGAATTATCCACCTCCAGCTGGGTGGGGCAGGCGGTGAGCAGGAGCGCAAGAAGACCGAACGCAAAACTTTTCATCGAACGCACACCGGTACATCGCTGCCTTGTACCAACGTACAGGCATAGTTGGCGGGACATGCAGTGGGATCGCTGGCGGTGCAAAAAGTGGAGCAGTAGGCGACACCGGTTTCGTCGTCACCGATGCAGGTGCCACTGAGGCAGTCGTTGGCCACGGCGCAAGATTCACCGATGGGGGTACAGGTTTGGATGGTGGTGGCGCCCCCTGCACCATCAGAAGCCGGTACGAGTCCGCAAGCAGCCCCTGGAGGACACATGTTTCCGGAAGTACAGTTAATAGAGCAGGAACTGTCGCTCACACTGCGCAGACAGATTTGGCCCACACAGTCGCTGGTGGTTTCACAAGCATCTTCATAATCGCTGAAGGCACACAAGGAGCCATCGGCACCCGCATCGAGGCACCACATGTCGAGATTAAAACCAACGGGGTTGCAATCGTCGTATGCGGTGCACATCTCGGTGCAAAACCCTTGTCCGGTATTGGGGTCGCCTAAGCACAGCCCATTACAACAGTCAGAAGCTTCGTCGCAGGAATCGCCCAGTTGGCCATCGTCATTGCCATTGCAATTGTCATCCCCGGTGCCTTCGGTGCTGCCGTTGCTGTTGCCATCGCTGTTGCCCGTGGTGGTGCCGTCGCTATTACCGTCACCAGTGCCATCGCTGCTGCCACCCTCACAAAAACCAAAGTTGCAGGTTTGCCCCGTTGGGCAGTCGGCATCGGAGGTGCAGCGGTTCTCTTCTTCGGTGTCCGAATCTGAGTCATCGGTACAGATGCCGTTAACGCAAACTCCATTGACCCCGCAATTATCGTCATTGACGCATTGCCGGTTGAGGGGAACGCAAAAGCCATTCAGGCAAGAAGCATCCGCGTCGCATTGGCCCGTATCTTGACAGGGGACGAGTGCGTGACAGATGCTTTCGATGCAGAAGGAATTGGCACCACACTCAACATCGCTGATGCACGATTTTTGACAGCTGCCCTCAACACATTTTTCCCATTCATCGCATTGGGGATCGCAGGCGCCCTCTCCGGGGCTGAGCACGGTGGGGCCGCAGGCGCTCATCCAAAGAAAAAAAACGCCTGACAAAAATAAGACCGTTTGCGCCCGAAAAATCACATTGAACCCCGTAAAAGCCCCGTTTAATGGGGTTTTTTGAGGTCTGCAACGGGGGGGCCAAAGTTTCTTGCGGAAAATTGGCGTATCATGGGCCGGAAAAAAAATTCGGGCATGAGAAGGCCCCGATTTTAAAACACGAGCGTATTAATGAGGCTATGGCTTGACCGCTTGCTTGGTAAGGGACCAATGTTCTAAGGTTTCGAGTATGAAGGGTGTTTTTATGTTGAAATTGGGTTTGTGGCTGATGTTTGTGGTTGGGGCTGCGGCTTGTTCTGAAACAGAGGACCCACCACCTCCAAAAACAGATTGTAACGTGCACGCCGACTGTGCCGAGGGGCACGTGTGCCTCTATGGATCTTGCGCAAAAACAGGCGACCCAGCCGTACCCGATCAAAATACGATGGATGCAGGCGGTATCCCGCTGGTATTGGATGCCGGTGGGTCATCTGTGCCGTCAACCCTAACTGACGGTGGCCAGCCCCCGCCTGTACCATTGGTGGTTACAGATGCGGGGAATGGTTTTGCTCCCGTGGACCCGTTGCCTGATTCTGGGAGTGGTATCGTTCCCACTGTTCCTGCTGAGACTTTTGATGGAGGCGCCGACACCGCTGCGGCAGGTTTGTTCGATGCTGGGAGCGATTATGAGCCCGTCGTCCCAGTGCCGGCGCCGGGTACCGGCACGGATGGCGGAGTCGATACGAACGATGGAGACGCATTGGTGAGTCCGCAGTCCCAGTATTTTTCCGTGTACGGCGATAGCGCGAGTCCGTTGATCTGCGCGATCAGCGAATCAAGCAAGCTCAATTGTTGGAGACCCAACTCGACGGCAGCCATGGGTGAGGACATCGAAGGCCTAGATATCGTCAGCACCGGAGCCGTCTACGAATGGGTGAGTGTTGGTAAAAATCTTATCTACGCCGTGACCAACTCCGGTCATCTTGCCCGCTGGGATCATCAAGGCGACACCCAAAATATACTCAGTGCCGATGCTGACGACTGGAGCATGGTCAACGCAAGTTCTGATGAAGACGATCAGCTTGAGGCATGCGGAATTAATGCAGGCACGCTTGAGTGCTGGGATGAATCCAACATTTCGATGGCAACACCGTCACTCTCTGATTGGGTTACCGTGGAGCCAGGCAATCCAGAATTATGCGGCATTTATGGCGATGGTAATATACATTGTTGGTATTGGCACCAATCATTTTCCGCTCATATCCCCACCATCAGTGATGTTCATTCAGTAGCATTGAGTGATATTGGCTGTGTCATTTATGGGGCAGGGGGCTTATATTGTTGGGATGTGATGCAAGCGGAGGGTTTAGAAGTACCGCCCCTTTCGGAATGGATTTCAATTGCCGTGGGTTCAGGAACAAAAACATGTGGCGTGACTGCTGACCACTCATTGTACTGTTGGGAATTGATTGGCCAGGATTTGTCGACTGAAGTACCAGTACCAGGTGTCATGTACTATATCATTGAAGGTGGAAATGAGACCGTTTTGACCGATGTTGATGTAACGGTGGGCTTAGGCTCTGGGACCGCCCCGCGATACATGCAGGTAGAGATGGATGATAATTGGGTTTGCGCCAGCACAATGAATGGCACGTTGCGATGTTGGGAGTGGCTCTATAGCGATGCGCCTACAAACGCGGATCCATTTCTGATGCGGGTGCTTGTTCCACCCAGCTTGGTGGTCAAAAACTAGGGAGCGCCGGCATCCCACCTGATGGTTTGTTCGAGCGACACTTTTAAGACCTCCCCGTTGTCTAGGACATGAAAAGCCTTTAACGCTTCTTTTCTTTTCGATTTTAATGCTTCAAGGTCGCTGCGAGCATCATGAATGCCTTCTGAGCCCAAGGGAAATGTACCGTGATGAATGGCAATGGTGGGGGACTGCCGAGATCTTCGAAGGCGCGGATGGCATCTTTGGGGCCCATATGAAAATTTTTCATAAACCACTGAGGTTTGTATGCGCCGATAGGTAGCAGTGCAGCATCAAGCTTTCCAAAGCGTTGTTGTATTTCTTGAAAATGTGGCCCATAGCCCGTATCACCCGCAAAGAATATTTTTGTGCTGGGGGTTTGGAACACAAAGCCGCCCCACAGCATCCCATCACGCCCAAAGAAATTTCGCTTGGACCAATGTTGCGCGGGCACAAAGTGGATCGCAGTGTCTTCTTGGTAAGGGTGTTTCTGCCACCAATCCAGTTCCACTACATTTTTAAAACCTTCTTTATCGAGAAAACTTTTTGTGCCGAGGCCAGCTAAAATGAGTGGACGATCTCGTTGTTCGATGCGGTGCAATGTGGGTAAATCTAAATGATCATAATGATTGTGACTGATGACGATTACATGAATGGCGGGCAGGTCGTCAAAATGAATGCCAGGGGCCCGGTGTCTTTTGGGGCCCGCAAAGCTCACAGGGCTGCAGCGTTCAGACCAAATGGGATCGGTCAGAAAATTGAGGCCATGTGTTTGAATGAGAACAGAAGCATGGTTCACATAGGTGAGACGGATTTGGCTGATCTTATTTTGTAGCGGGGGTTTATCGGTATTTTCGTTTTCCACCCACTGGGGCCACGGTGTTTTCTCTCGCTCTTTGACTGCTTTGATAAAATCTCCAAAGCTTTTTTGACCAATGTTTCCGGGATTGAAAAATTTTTTACCGTCGTAATGGTCACTGAGCGGGTAGCCTTTTGCCAGGCCGGGCGCCGCGGCGAGCAAGGCAATTCCAAGAAGTAATAATATTTGTTTCAGTTTTGGGCCATCATTCATGGTGTCTCTATCAACGAACCGAACGGGTATTTCTATTCCGAGCAGTACAGAAAATTACATCTTTTGCTTTGCTTTGTTTTTCCAGTTGTCACCGGAAAAGGGGTTTTCGGATTGAAAAGCTTCACCGAGTGGTTTTTGGGCCAGTTCATATCGGCATGTGTCTAAAAAGGCTTCTCCACTTTGCTGGTAGGCGATCTCCATATTTTTGGCAGCCTTGATCACCAAATTGGCTTTTTGGGTTTCCTCTATCGGTACGATGTAAAAGGTGAGTAAGTGCAAGGGCCAGTACCAGGGAAAGAGCCATACGCCCAACCGATGTGACTGCGCCTTTTCAGCGGCGATGGCTAATTGGTTTCGAAAGTATTCGCACAAGAAGCGTTCTTGTTGCTCTTGTTTGCTGGGCAGAGGGGTTGTGTTTAAAGTGGTACGTCCTTCTTTCAATAATATGGCACTATCGGTGAGTCCGGGCCCCACTACAGCGCTGGCCCGGTAAGTCACTGCGTATTCTTTCAGAGAGATACAACCCGAGGCGGTAAAGCACAGAAGTAGGAAAACAGTGAAACGGTGGCAGGTCATTGGTTATTCGGCGCTGTCGTTATTGTCATTTTCGCCCGTGTCCGAAAGGCAAGCGTCGGCATTGGTATGGCCGGGCTCTTGTCCTACAGGGCAGGCGTCGCAAGTTTGATCGGCACTGGTACTACCCGGCTGGTCGATGGATTCATCGGCAGCACAGATTGTCCAGGGCGTGCAGGCTTCGGCGTTGGTGCTGGTTGTGTGGGTGCCGCCTTCAACAAAGGCGCTGTAGATGTGTTTGGTGTTTTCAGCGTCTGCTGGTCCGATGATGTACACAATATGTTTCGCATCGGGGCTGATTTCCCAGTTCCAGATTAAATGATTTTCAGCAAAGGGTTCATTGATACGACGGTAAGTCCCTCGACTTAGAAAGTGTGCGTAGAGGTCCCGTCTCGTGCTGACTTCTTGTTGGGCGCTGTAAAAGAGAATGTCACCCTCAGATGAGAATTGGTAGTCTTCAAAGACTTCTGTTGGATGAGGCATGTCTGGCATCATGGGATCGCCGTTGGCGCTGCCGTTGTTAACCAGGTATAATTTGCGAGTGTCTTCAGCGTCACTGAGCCGGTAGGCCACCTGGGCGGTATCGAGGTGTAAATGAAAATCAAGCACATTGCATCCCTCACACAGAGGGGCAATCATTGGCATGGAGCCCATGAAGCTGGTCCCCGAAGTAAAGAGGTTGGTGTCGCCGTCGAATGAAACGCGACCTCGGTAGGTGACCAAAGAGCCGTCAGCGTTGGGCTGGAAATCATTAAAGATTTCGCCACCAACCACATTGGTATCACTGATCTGTAAGGCGGCATTGGACTCATCAATGGGGGCTACGAAAAGATCACGCACGCCACTGTTATTTTCGTCCGCTAAATAAAACACTTTTTGACTGTTTGCGCTAACCTTAAAAGAGATGCTTGGCAGATTTGGGGCGCCACTAAAATTGCCGTTCAGTCGTTTCGGCGTGCCACCCGTTATGGGGACACTGTACAGCTCATCCCAGGTGTTGGAATTTTGTTTGTAAGTAAAAACCACAAAGTTGCCGTCTGGGGAAATGGTGAAGTCATCGATTTGACTGATAATGATGGTCACATCCATGGCGGTCAGCTCTACGGGAACGGATTCGCCCTGGACATCAATGCTGTAGAGCCTGGTTATGTTGTTTGCTTTTGTTCGGTAAACTGTTTTTTGGCCATCGAGGCTGATGAGAAAGTCATCGATGGAGTTACTGGCCAAGTCACTGGCCAGCAGCGTAGCGCCCGCGCCCGATATGGGTGCGGAATACAGTTGTCCATTCTCATTGTTGTATAGAACCCGGGATGACGTGGAGTTAATGCGAAAAGTTACCGAGCTTGGCGCATTGGGACCCAGCTGAACGACACCAGGCGCTTCCGTAGCAGTTGAGCGAAAGAGCAGACGGTGCGTGTTTACGTTGGGTTGTAAATCTTGAAAAATCAAATACTGCCCATCTGGGGTCCACTGGTAATCACCTTGCAGTAAATAAAAAGAATCGGGACTGGTGCGGTTGTCGACGACGTTTGCCGTTCCGCCTTGGAGCACAACAGAATAAATATTTTGAAAATTGTCGATGGTGCCATCCGCATGATACGCCACGCGTTCGCTGGCAGGATCGATACGAATATTGTTAAAATTAACATTGCCGTTTTCAACCATATCTTCGCTTAGCTGAGTTTCGGGATATCCAGCGCAAGTTTGGCAGATGCGATCAGAAGTGTCGGTGGCGGCAGTCGCAACAAAATCTCCGGGAGCACAATCGGTGAGCGGTATACAATCCTCTCCTTGCTCATAAGTGCTTTCGTCACAGGTACATTGAAAGTCCGTACCGTTGTTTTGGCAGGTGGCATTGTTACCACAAGGGTTATCGTCACAGGGGGCCGGTGGGCTGCCCGCATCTGATGGGTTGTTGGGTATGTCGAAAGAACCGGCATCGGGCGTATTGGATGGCGGCTCAGTGTGGGGGCCGGAATCCAAGAACTCGGCAGGGTGTTGATCGTGCGTGCCTGCATCTGGTGTTGGAATGACTGGCTCAGGCGAGCTTCCCGCGTCTGTTTGTGGTTCAGGTGGGGGATGACCTGAATCTGGTGTTGTATGGTCGAATGTCGTTCCAGCGTCAGCGTTTGTTTCTGTGGTTTCTTCTTCTTCGCTTTGAGAAATATTGGGCGTCTCCCGTTCGGGGTAGCAACCCAGTTGGCAAAAGGAGAGAAAAACCAGCGTGGCCAGCGTAAGTTTATGAAACATGATCCACCTCATCGCTTCGTTCGGTGACCAATTTTACCCCGTATTGCCCTAAGAAGTAAACCAAAGCCCGTTTGTCTGGTTATAAGCTCTTTGCCGTTGCCAATTGAGGTGGGGTTGGGCAAAGGAATACGCCTTCGTACAGACTGTGCACATATCGGTGATCTGCTGCAGCGTTCACCATGGCGCCGGCCACGTAAGCCGCGCCGGCCACGCCCGCTGAAATGAGGGAGACACTCAGTGCAATGCCCGCCAAAACAAAGCAGGCCGCGGTGGCAGCATCCTCATTGGTTTTACCAATGCATTCGAGGAGCCCACGGGTGCCCAAATCAAAGAAGAAAAAACTAGATTCGACGGCTTTCTCACTCACGTCCGCTGCGCCCGTTTTGAATTCTGCACGACCTTTTAAGATCCGGTCAAACTGTCGCCCTACCACTGTGGTGGCTTGGTAGGAAGAAGACCAAAGAGAAAGCGGTGGCTCTGGGGCCAGTTGGCCCGCTTGCGCCAGGGTGTTGGTGGCGCACAATCGAAGATGAAAAACGCCTTGCGAAGTGGCTGAATGATTACAATCCAAGGCGGGCGACTCCAGGCGCACAGGTTCATTTTGGTTGGGCACAACATGGGCAATCTCCTGGTAGGTTCCTTCTAATTCAATGGCGGGACCAAACCCAGAAAACGCAAAAGAAAGTACGCCAGCATCGATGGTCGCCTGTACGCTTTCAAATTCGGTATGGGTTTCCTCTAGCCCGTGACGAAACGATTCCGCAAGCGAGCCCTTTTGAGTGAGGTCTGTGAGAAGCCTTTCTTCAACCTTACGGATTTCATCAGCCAATTGCCCCATGACCAATTGCCTCATTTTTTCTTCTTTTCCCCATCCAGAAAAAGCAATGCCCGCGAGTCTTTCCAGCGACGCTTGGTTTTCCTCTTTTTCTAAAAAGGCATCAGCACGCTTCACAAGCCTGAGCGCATCGCGAGACATGAGTGAGACGAGTTCGCTGGCTGTACGTTCATTGGGGTATTGCAAAAGGGCCCCGGGCGCAGCTTGTTCCCAAAGCCAGTAGGCGAGTTTGGGCGCCATGGCGTTTTGACGTAACTCTTTCTTTTGGTTGTCCATCAGCCAGTCTTGAAAAATTGGATTCACCTTTTTGACACGCAGCGAAACGTAAAGGCCTTCGCGCGCATGTTGAACATCTGAATCGGCCACCGTGGTTTGGCCACTGCAAAACAACATGAGCGCGTAGACCAAAGGTGCATCGGTCCCGTAGGGAAACGGTTGCCACCGTGCATCTAGGAATTCAGCGGCACGCAAGGTAGGCAAAGCCAGATCGCAACGACCGCCTAAAGCATCTAGCAGGGCCAGAGTGGTGGCAGTGAGAACCCGTTCGTGTGGACGTCCTTTGTAAGGCACATCTGCATCGGCTGTGAATGCCAGGTTGAGGTTTTCAGGATCTTGTAAACTTTGGAAATCATAAAATGCCTTTTCGAGGAAAGCGTGGGCCTTTTTTTGCAAGACTTCGTCATGGTCGCCCTCGCTGCGCAAAAGCGCAAACCCTTCTTCCATGGCCAACAAAGTGGCGTCATTGGGGAAGTGTGCCATGGCTTCATGGACGACCGCCTCTTCAATGGCCCGCCCCTCTTTGAGGGGGGTGAGTTGAGAGAGGTCCATAGGAGGTTGATGGTGCGCACAGCCCCAAGCAAGGCCCACACCAAGCGCCATGAGAATCAGGCGTTTGAAGAACATAGGGACCTACTTTTGCGCGGCCGCCACAGCGAGGCTTTGCGAGATCAGGCGCAACACGAGGCTTCGAAGTGTCAGGTTACCAATGTTGGGTGTTGAAATGAGCGCCAGCAACGCACCATCAGAGGTGCGCACTGCGCGACCCACGATCACATTGCCGGCCAGCCCTTGGCCTGACTGCCAAGTGAGTAAAATATCAGCACCTGAAGCCAAAGAACGGTTGGGCCAAAACAGTTGGCCGGAAGCCAACGCATTTTGTTCGGCTTCGACCACTTTCATGGCATCGGCCATGGTGATTTCTTTGAGTTGAACCCCCGCTGCCAACAGATCATTCAGAACGATGGCCATGGCATCTAATTGACCTACGTTAATGGGTTCGAGTGCAAAGGGTTTTTTCCCGGTGTCTTGAAGTTGAATAGAGTCGTACGGAATGCCCAGCGCATTTCCAGTGATGCGTTGAACGGAGCCCACAGGATTGGCCACCGGCAACCGGTAAAAGCTTTTGACGAACCCAAAGGAGGGGCTGCCCGCCTTTTCGTTGTTGGCTTTTAATTCTTCCATGTCCACCTGCAACCCTGCGTTCACCTCATGCTTGGCCACGGGTTTGGGCTCAATTTGTTTTTCCGGCGAGGTGTTTTTTGGGAGCGACCCTTGTTGGGCTTTGGGGGTGACGGCACAACCCAAGGCAAGAACCATTAGAGAGCATAAAAGTGTTTTCATGTTCGGCTCCTTTTAGTTTTGGGCCAAAGCGCGCAACAGCACACGAACTTTGGCACCGGGCTGATAGATGCCAGGAAAATCAAAGACGGTTTCACCTCGGGGTTCCACCGCTACATTTTGATAGGGCGTACTGTCCAGGCGGGTTCCGTTGTCTGCACGAATTTCCACTGCGATTTGCAGGCCACTTTGGTGATCGGTGCGATTATGGAGTGTCACTTCTACTTTACCGTTTTCGGTGTTTTCCATGTCCACGCGAAGGACTTCCACTTCGGCGCAAATGGTTCCACGACCACAGTGAACTTCACCCCAGTCATAGGTTTGTGTGACGGGATTATCGATGGCTTGCCCCAGGCCGGTTTCCGCGTAGCGCACTTGAGCGCACCCTGCGGCCACAACGATTAGAAAGGAGGCTAAAAATAAATTTTTCATGAAAATCTCCTATTGATAAACCACGCCGGTATCACCCGCTTTTTTGGTTTCGTAATCACCCATCCATAAGATGGCACCGGTTTCAGTGTTGATGAGTTGAAAAGAGTAAACGATGTAGTCGCTCACTTCGCTGGTGTTGCTTTTGCTCAAGGAACGCATTTCACCTTTTAAGAAGTAATCGGCGCCAAACATGGCCGGGGCGTTTTCGCCCTGGTCGTACATGCCGGATCGTTTTTTCTCGCGCTCTTGAATGATGGCTTGTTCACTGTCACGCGCCAAGAAGGTGAGTTTGCCTTTGGCGTGCGTCACCAAGCTTTTGAGTAATTTGTTTTGCAAAAGTTTTGGGTCCACACGAAAACGGGTTTGGTTCACAATGGGTAGGACTGCAATGCGTGGAGTTTCGCCGCTGTCAGGCCAGGCAATCCCCAAGATTTCACGGGCCATGCGCTCGCCAATGGTGCGGATGTCACTGGATTCGGTGCCGGTGCCGCCAAGGCCATCATCGGCATCGGGGTCTAACACCCGGGTGCCCGTCTGTTTGGTAGAGGCCGTGGCACAGGCCATGAGGTTCAGGCTTAAAGCAAAAACACCCAAGGTCATAAAAGTCTTCAGCAATTGTCGTGTCATACAGGTTCCTATCGGTTGCGTTGGTTATCCTAAAAACGCCAGAACTGGTTCGTTTATTCAGCCAGAGACCCTTTTGTAGCCCTTTTTGTGATTGAAACCAATCCGGCGATCATCGCCATTATAACCTGTTGATTTAAATACAAAAAAGCCAAGGAGGAAAACTACGTTTCGAGAATTGACGAACGATCGCGGTATTGAGGAGCGAAAGTATTGAGAGTCAGATTGCTGTAGAGCGTCTCGCCATCCGTCAAGCCCGAGAATTTTATTCGCTCAAAAATGACCACATAAACTCCCAACTTGATTGCGGCGCAAAATAGGAGTTGTCCACGGTGTGTTTGCCACCACATGTGTTGCCTTGTGATGGTGGTGGCCCTTCACAGTCTTCAGACCATGGCACGGGCAGGACGCCAATGTGCATCACGTTGTTGCCATTATCACAGTTATTATAGGTGAGGACGCGTTTGTTCGGAACGCCATTCACACTTTCGGCAGATTCTTCGATGGTGGGTGTTTCATCGCAACCATTGTGTACCGCCCAGGCATGAGCACTGTCTTCGGCCGACATATAAGTGTGGCCCGTTGGCGCAGCGCCACCTTCATAAGGAATAAGATTGTCTTTGCGGTTCATAAGTTGCAAAACGCGTACTTGCGGTGTGCTGTTGGTCGGTCCTGCGCCTTCGTCGAGGCCACTGACCAAGGTGGCGATGCCTTTAAAATAAGTGGTGTTCACCGCCAAGTGGTGTGAGAGTGCTGCGCCGTTTGAGGAGCCCATGGCATAAAAAAGATCGGTATGAACGCCGGGGGTTGCTTTGAGACGCGAGACCATCATGGCCACAAAATCCATTTCATCTTGCGTGGTGGCATTGGAATTCTCAGGCCCCAGTTGCCAGCAGTTATCGTAGCCTTGTGGCATCACCGCAATAAATTCTTTGTCTTGAACCATTTCATTGGTGGCGCTCACCAGACCTTGATGTGGCGTTGCGTTTGGATTACCGCCAGCGTTGCCATGAAAAACAAAAACCACAGGATAGTTTTGGGTGGCATCAAAATCGGGTGGGGTGTTCACAATAAAATTGCGGGTGGCCATGCTGCCATTGACCATTTGTTGCCAGGTAAGTTCGTTTTGGCCAGCGGTGAGTGTCAAGGGCTCTGCCATGGGCGGTTGTCCAGCATCGGTTTGAGATGTTGTGTTGGGCTGGCCTGCATCTGACAGCGTATGGCTCTGTGCAAGGCCCGCATCGGCGGTTGCGGTATCTGAAAGAATTCCGGAGTCCATGTGGTTGGTTGTTGTTGCGTGTCCCCCATCTATGGGTTGTGCTTTCATTGAATCGTCTTTGGACGCATCGGTCTCAGACTCGCTGGATGGACACCCCGTAGCCAGAGCGGTCAGTACAATTAAAGTCAAAGGGAAAAAACGGTTTCGTTGATGCATCATGATATCCATATTGAAAAACTCCAATGAACTTGGAGTGGCTGATCTTAGTGCATGTGAGGCTACTCTTGTCATGAAAAATTGGCGCAGATCCGGCTTAATTTGACGAAATTAGGGCTTAACCTGTGACAATTGTCGCAGGTTTTTCTGCTTTAAACTCAAGGATGTGCGCAAGTTCACACTTTCGGGGCACCTCAAACAACCCGTTTTGCCCAAGTGCGATACTCCCTGTGTCAGACACATTAACCCTTCACCCCTAACCCAAAACCTTTTCTTTTAACCTTACCCTCCTAACCTAAAAAACTTTTCTTTTAACCTTACCCTCCTAACCCAAAAACTTTCCTCCTAAACCCAAAAAAACAAAAAAACCAAACCCAAAAAAAACCTTGAAAAAGGGGCGCAATTCTTCACGCCCCTTTTTCTCTTAATTGTGAACGGGTTTTTTAGATCTGCGTTTGGTGTCGTACATCACAACTTTTGTACCCCCGACACACGGATCATTTCGTTTCGCCGATACTGTACTTGTACCCGATTCAATTTTCAGGAGTATCACATGCCAAGTAACACCGCACTTTCTGTCGCATCTTCCTCAAGAACCCATCGCTCCCGAAGGGCATCTTATGCTGGGCAAGGTTGGAAGAAAGCGCCGTCTCTGAAGTCTGCCAGTGAAGGCAACCACGTGAAGCGCGGCATGCGCGGACAGTCCGTGGCAAACCTCCAAGAGATTCTTAAAGAGAATGGCTACAACATTAAAGTAGATGGCAAGTTTGGTCCTCAAACCGAAAGGGCCCTCAAAGCGTATCAGCGAAAAAACGGGTGCAAAGTCGACGGCATTGTTGGGCCTGAAACCATGGGTGCCATTCTTGGTGTAAACTTTGGAAGTGCCGCGGGACGCCAAGCCGCCCGTGCCATCGGAGGGGCACCCGTGACCCGCGCGCCAACGGCAGCCGAACGAGGGGCAGGCAGCGCAAGCGCAGAATCAGCTGGCCGGTTGACTCATAACGACAACGCGCGTCGCGCTCGAGAAGCCGCAGCGGCCACCCGCATTGCCGCGCCTGCAGTGAACGAAACCCAAGATGCCCGCTTGGCGCGTTATCAAAGTGCG
>PBLQ01000037.1 GCA_002721815.1 Myxococcales bacterium | reverse complement strand
TGAAGGTGAAGCCGCCGCTGAAGGTGAAGCCGCCGCTGAAGGTGAAGCCGCCGCTGAAGGTGAACAGAAAAAAGACGAAAATGAAGGACCACCCGAGCCCATCCTTGAGTTTCATAAAGGTGAGCTGACGCGATTGGGCAGCGTACAACTGGTCAACCAATGGCAGGCTTTTGGTATTGGCTTGGGTTACGCGAATATCGACGACGTAATTTACGCCGAATTGATCCCGAATCTCTCTTTGAATATCGGGAAATTTGCAATGGGTTTGGGGGCGCCGATTCGTGTCGAGGTTTTGGATACACGAGGCTTCGACGTTTGGGATTTTGATTCCTACGGCAATATGGCCAACAACGCAGGGACCGTTCGTGTAGAGGATTGGGACCAATTAGAGGATTTCTTGCGTCCCTTGCGCAACCTCAGCTGGGGCCGAAAGGAAGACAACTTTTATCTCGACCTCAATCGCGTCAACAGCAAGACCATCGGCCACGGCCAATTGATGCGTCGCTATTCCCCCAATGTAGACATCGATGAGGATAACCTCTTTGCTGCCTTTGACGCTTATGGCAGCGCTGGTGGTTTTGAATTCGTTGGTGGTCCATGGCCAAGTCCTGATGTGCTTGGTGCTTTATTCTTCTTAAAACCAATGGGCATGTTCTCTGATAACCTGATGGCGAAGACTTTAAGCGTCGGCGCCTCGTACGTGACCGATTTGAACGCGCCGACCGAAATCGTTAAAGCAGACAATGGCTTTCTGTATGCCGACGGCTCAGGGAACCTTTTATACACGCCTGGCTATGCTGCCTCAGGTTTCGGTGTCGATGCGGAAGTGAAAGTATTAAAAACGAATAACACCGATATCAAAATTTACGGTGATTATTCTCAACTGGTGTTACCTCTGTCCGATGGTAGCGGAACTTTCGGTGATGGTGGGGCAACGTTGGGTGCATTGTTTCGTTTGAACTTTGGCTCCAAGCCCGTTCGTTCCTTGGACGAAGAAACTGATGATGTGCGTATGGGTAAGGCGGCCCGAGAAATGAAGTCAGTTCATGCCATGCGCATCCGCGCCGAAGGGCGTACCTTTGGTGCGCAATACTTGCCGAGTTACTTCAATAGTATTTACGAAGTGCAAAAGTTTCAGTTCGCATCCAACGGGATTAACAGTGCCAGTCAGCCCACCAAACTCGCTTACCTTGAAAGCCAAGCCGGAACAGGTATGCGCTTAGGGCATTATCTCGAGTTGAGTTACTCCCTCATCGATGCCATTGGCCTCACGGTAACCTATGAGGACGCGGTTAAAATGGAAGGATTCGAAGGCGATGTTGGCGCTCGTAACCTCGCGTTTCACATGGAGACGGGTGGGATGAAATGGCTCCAGCTCTTCGGTACCTATTACCTCCGAAACTTTGAAGACTTCTCGCAAGCCTTCTCCTTTTCTAGAGATAATGAAATTCTTTACGTGGGTGGCCGTATCGCCATTCTGCCGATTTTATTCTTCAATGTTGCTGCGCAAAGGGCATTTCGCGTTTCGACCACCGCCGCCGATGGCGTAACCCCACTGGAGACGGCTGAATATGAGGGAGCCAACTACTACATGAATCCCATTGGTTTCGCCAACACCTGGCAAACTTCCATGGGTATCGAATTAGGTTTCCAATTCTAAGTCTTAAGCGAGGTACAACTTTAGCTTTATGGCCCGGTCTGTTACATCAGATCGGGCTTTTTAATTTGAAAGGATCCCCTCATGAAATATGGTCGCGCAGTCAAAATTAGTGGAACAGGAATGTACGTGCCACCTCGTGTGGTGACCAATGATGAATTGGCGAAATTAATGGACACCAGTGACGAGTGGATCCAGCAACGCAGTGGAATTAAAGAACGGCGCTACGTTGATGACGACACCAGCCCTACAGATTTGGCTGAAAAAGCGTGCCTTGCTGCCATGGAAAAAGCAGGAGTCACCGGCGCCGATATTGATTTGTTGGTGGTGGCCACTTTATCCCCAGAGCACTTTTTCCCAGGCAATTCCGCTTTTTTGCAAGAGCGACTGGGCATGGGGACCGCACCAGCCATGGATGTGCGCTGTCAATGTACGGGCTTTTTGTACGCACTCAATGTTGGGGAGTTATTCGTATCTAGCGGTCAGTACGAAAGAGTTTTGGTGGTGGGCGTTGAGATTCACTCTCGAGGTGTGGAGTTTGCCACCCGTGGTAGAGATGTTGCCGTGCTGTTTGGCGATGGTGCGGGGGCCGTATTGCTCGAACCTGCCACAGAAGAAAATCAGGGATTCCTTTCGATGCGTCTTCACGCCCAAGGAAAACATGCGGACAAACTGTGGGTAGATGCGCCTGGAATGGCGCATGCGCCCACCATGATCACCAACGACATGCTTGAAGAGGGCATGCAATTCCCAAAAATGGACGGGCGCTTCGTTTTCAAAAATGCCGTTACTCGGATGCCCGAAGTGATTCGTGAGGGTTTGGCTGAAAGCAACGTCTCCATTGATGACGTGGATTTCTTTTTGTTTCATCAGGCCAATATGCGTATCAATGAATTTGTGGGTTCACAGCTCAAGGTCCCACCTGAAAAAACCTATAACAACATTCAAAAATACGGGAACTCTTCCGCTGCATCCATTCCCATTTGTTTGGCCGAGTGCGTGGATAGCGGCAAAATCAAACGCGGTGACTTGGTGGCCATGACCGGCTTTGGTTCAGGTTTTACCTGGGGAACAGCACTGGTTCGCTTTTAAGTGTTGAGCGGCTTATTCGAGGAGCCGCATCACATCAAAAACAGTCAGAACTGCCATCAATCCCAGCAGGAAAACCAAGCCGACCACATTGATCCAGATTTGGAAGGTGGGGTTTATTTCCCGTCCTAATAGCCGCTCGACGGTCAAGAACAGCATGCGAGAGCCGTCAAGAGCGGGAATGGGCACCAAGTTAAACAAACCGAGCACCACCGACAAAGAGCCGAGCATCCACAGAAGGTTGCGATAACCTTTTTCAGCGGCCACTGTGAGCTGCCGTGTCACCTCCACGATGCCGCCTACTTGGATGTCTTTGCCTTTACCAAATATTTTACTGCCCAAAGCTTCGAGGGTGCCGATACTCTGCTTCCAAGGCTGGTAAAACGCTTCTTGAACTGCGCCGGTAAAGGAAAATCCCAAGGGGGTGTATCGAATCCCAAGTCGCATGTTGCCAGCCTCATCAGACTTAGGGAGGACGCTGAGGTTGACGATCTCCGGTTTTTCCTGGCCATCTATGGGGCGTGCCACACGCAGGGGGAGCGGCGTGGTTTTTGCGGTGCTGATGGCAGCTAAAAATGCTTCGGTGCTGGTGAGACCGCCATTATTCATCCCAATGATGACGTCTTCGCTTTGGAGACCTGCTTCGGCTGCGGCAGATTCGGGTAGCACGTCCGAGATCTTGAGCATGAGCGAATTGCCCGTAGAGAAAATCCAAAACACTGAGAAAAACAAAACCACGGCCAAGGCGTAGTTGAAAAAAGGTCCGGCAAATACAACTGCCATTTTCGCCCAGTAGGGACGGTTAATGAAAGATCGTGGGTCTTCCCGTGCTCCTTCTTCGAGAGGGCTCATACCGAAGATGTGGACGAAACCGCCAAGGGGAAGCAACGCAATGCGGTACTCAATGTTATTAATGGTTTTGTGCCAAAGCGCGGGTCCAAAGCCGATGGAGTAGCGCAGTACCCGCATGCCTGTCTTGCGGGCCACCCAATAATGCCCCAATTCGTGAAAGGCGATGAGGAATCCGACCCCTAGGATGGCCAATAATATTTGAAATGCACTCCAGCCACTAAACACAACGCGCTCCCTTATTCATGATCATGAACGGGGTGTACTACGAGCAACCAATTAAATGAACCCTTATCCTCGAGAAAGGCTGTGCTTTGCAAAAGATATCCCGTGGGCTACAACAGGACCCATGACCGAACTTTTTCCCAGTTATATTCATGGCTTGTGCCTCATATTAGGGGTGTTTTCATGGCATCGGTTGTATCTGCTGTGGCTGGGGCGTCATCTGTCCCAACAAGCCACACCGGTTTGGGAGGGCGAGCTTCCCCCCATTTTGGTCCAAGTACCTTTGTACAATGAACCCTCTTGCTGCGAGCGGGTGGTTCGGGCGGTTGGCGCCTTGGACTACCCCAGCCATCTCTTGAGTATTCAAATCTTAGATGATTCCACGGATGAGACCTCGCAGCTAGTGAAGCGGCAGGTGGCCTTTTTGCAGGCACAAGGCTTGGACATCTGCCATGTGCGTCGTTCGGATAGAAAGGGGTTCAAAGCGGGGGCCTTGGCCCACGGACTGACCAGCAGTGCCGCCCCCTTCGTGGCTGTTTTTGACGCAGACTTTGTTCCCAAACCCGATTTTTTACGTCGCCTTTTGCCTCATTTTGATGGGCCAGGGGTCGGGATGGTGCAAGCCCGATGGGGGCACCTCAATGGAGAGGAGTCTTGGTTAACCCGTGCGCAGGCCACATTACTCAATGCGCATTTTTCTGTGGAACACCGGGTTCGAAATGGATTGAAGTGGTTTTTCAATTTTAATGGGACCGCAGGGATGTGGCGTCGGGAAGCCATCGACGCTGCCGGAGGATGGTCGGCAGATACGGTAACCGAAGATTTGGATTTGTCGCTGCGCGCTTCGAAGATTGGCTGGACTTTTAGATATGTCCATGACGTGGTGGTCCCAGCTTCTTTGCCAGTGACGTTGGCTGCTTGGCGAACCCAGCAGCATCGATGGGTTTGTGGGGGAATCCAAACAGCAAGGAAACACTGCCGACCGAAAAACGCCGATTGGCGTTGGCTTTTGAGTTATGACGACAAACCAGCGATCCTTCTGCAGAACTTTGCCTATTTCCCCTTGGCGTTGCTGGTGACCTCGCTGCCTTTTTATCCTTTTGTTGCGGATGCCAATGGGTTTTCCTGGGAACGCTTCTTGTGGGGTGGTGCATTGTTTTGTGGCGTGTTTCTGCCCATGGCCCTCTTCTTTTGGCGGGGGTTGCCCGGTTCGTTGAGCTGGCAAAAAAAGACCTGGCATGTGTTGTTGGCCCTTAGCTTGAGCGGGGCCTTGGTCTTCAATAATTGCGCGGGCGCGCTGTCGGGGCTCATGGGCCCCACATCTGTTCCTTTTCGACGTACCCCCAAAGGCCGCGAAGAGGAGCGGCAAATATCCATTCAAAAGTGGCAATGCGGTATCGAGTTGTTTTTTGCCGTTGCTTATCTGGTGTCCTTGTCTCAGTGTGTGGTGCAGGGGGTATGGGGGTTATTGCCATTTCTGCTCTTGCTCGCTTTTGGATTTTGTTATTTTAGCTGGCACAATCTTTGGACGTTGGGGTTTTTTCGCGCGATGCCCGCCGGAGCAGTTTCCAAGTCAAGAGTCCCAACCCACCACTAATCAAAATCAACCGTGGCCAGAGGGGTTCTTGCCAGCCCATCCCCGCATGGAAGTTCGGTAAGACCAAATAATGCCCGAGCCAGATGGCGCACCACAGCCAGCCAAATGTGTTCCGGTCCATACAAGCGAAAGGCAGCAGCCAAAGCAAATACCAAGGGTGAACGGTGGGGAAAAACAACCAGAACGTGAACATGGTCCAAAAGAGTCGGGTGTCTTGGGACATGTTGTCCGAATCGCTGCGCCAAATAAAGAACAGTGAGCACAACCATCCAGCGCCACATGCGAGCCTCGGTATCCAACCTGAAGCATGAGGGTGAACCAGACGCAGGAGCGCATCAAAGAAATCAAAACCAACACTGAAAGCGTGCCAGTGTTCGGCGTAAGTGAAAAAGCCCCCCATGACGTTGGCGCCCAAGAGATAATGGGGTAACATCATGCCGAAGAAGAATAGGCATGCCCATGCAAACAGTTTTTTTCGTTTGGTGTCACCAAGAAATAATAGGAACGCCAATATGAATGGTTTGACGTGGGCAGCGGCTGCCAGTAAGAGAGCGCGCCACAACTGAAACCGCTGCAAAGAAAAAACACTGATCACCAAAAGAAAAACGCCGATGATATCGCTGTGACTGTTGCCGTATACTTCCAGCAGTGGCAGCGGGTGAAAAGCGTACATGGCAAACGAGCTGGATTGGGTTGGCTGGTTGGAGAGACTGTGTCGCCATATGAAAAACAACAGACCCATTTCAAAGAGCATCAACATCAGTTGTAACCACAGCAACTGATGTCCAGCCAATGCGCCCATCACGGCTGTCAGCGCGAAAAACAGTTGAAGCAAGGGGAAGTAACTTGAAGTCACTTGAGCATGGTTGACTTGTGCGGCCCATGGATGTCCTGGTTGATGGACCAAATCAGCGGGCGGAAAATTGTAGGGGGCCGCCAGGTGGGTAAGGCTCGCTTGGCCTTCATGCAAATAACGAAAATGATCATCGGTGAAAGCGGGTTCGTTGATGAACCAAGCCAATCGAACGCAAACGGCCAGGCCGAGAAGCCATTTGGGCGATGCCCTCATGAGCAGGGCACCGGCACCCGTGAGGGCCAATAGGGTAAGGAACCCGGACAGTTGAAAGCGGTCTTGGACGATCATATGGCCAAACCGTTGGTGTACGAATCCCAGCAAACCCAGTCCGATGACGCAGAAAAGACCAATAAAACGGAGGGTTACTGTGTTTTCAGGACCCCACGGGAGGGGGGGAAGGGGTCTGGTTTTCATTGGTAGAAAGTTAGCCATGATGGTGGCAATTATGCTATTTGCTGAAGACGTGAAAAGGTTTTGTTTTGCAAAGATTTACACCAATTAAGCTCATCATTCTCTTCCTGTTCTCTATGGGCGTTTTTCAGGTCCAGGCACAGGGGCAGGTTGAAGAAGTGCCAGTGGCCGAAAGCGGCTTGCTCGGCGAATTGGTCTTGGACGAATTTTTTGCCACCGCCAAAAGCCGGACCCTTCGTAATGAAGCCGAAATCGATGAAATTAAGGCCTTGAGCGCCGCACGGGTGGAGCGAGCGGCAGGGAAAGGATTCATTGCGCCGCTCACGGAGGCCATGCCCAAGCTGCAAATGGTCATTGCCGGGAAAGACTTGCCGAAGCAACAGCACGAACTCGAAATCGGGATTGAAGGATTGCGTTTTGTGCCGGCCCACGCACTGTTGCCCCAAGATGGAGTGGTCACACTGGTAAATCGGCAAGAAATACCCATTGAACTTTCCACGTCGCTTGAAAGACTCGAACGGATTAAGTTGGCTCCAGGACAACGCAAATCATTGGCTTTTAAGAGAGGGGAGCACCGCGTCGCATTGATGGACTTTCCCCACGCGGTCTTAGATTTGACGGTGTTGGATAAGGCCATCGCCATTAATTTTGATATGGAAACCGGAAAGATTGACGCCACGCCCATCGCTCCTGGTGACTACCACTTGGGATTTTACCTCGGCGCCAGGCCCTTACACATTCAGCCCGTCTCCGTCCCCAGCGAGGGAGCCCTGCAGATTGCGGCCACGGTCTCCTCCAATGAAATTGTTACCGTGTCCGTGACCACTGGACTTATCGATTTAGATGACGAGGGCCAAGAAAATGATGGCGGCCTCCCAGAGGAGCCCAGTCCTACCCTACAACCGCCTAATCCAAGTGTGCAACCCAATACCGCAGGCGGACTGCCTCCAAACAGGAATTCACTCTCTCAACCTACACCCACACCCTCTCCATAAGGTTTGCTTTGAAGAATGCTTAACACCAGACTTATTCTCCAGGTTACTTTGATTTTTCTGACCGGCTGTTTGTTGCTGATTGCGGGGACCCCTAACTTCGTCGCTGGTTTGATTTCGCCCTTAGAACGGGAAGTGCAATCGTTGCAGTTGGCTGCAGAAGGATTGATTACCCAAAAATCCACGGTGGCAGTGAACACCATTTCGCAAAAAGCGTCAGACGCCGACGTGGCAAAGTTCTATGCTCAAAAATGGCGTTCAGAAAATCCGCCTGAGCCTCAGCGGGCCAAACGGTATGCGGTGCCCATTCGCAAAATTACGCCCAATCCAGAGTTGGTCAAAAAAGCACTGTCTGGAGGCAATAAGACGTTGGGACGGCCTGATTTTGGTTTGGCGGTTGACGTCAATGGTGACACCTTGGTGGCGATTGGTAAACAAGTGGGACTTCCCAAAAACATCATGGGTTTCCCACCCATCCGCGATGCTTTGAGAGGGTTGGTTCGTGATGGAATGCACGTGTACAAAAGCGAAGTGATGCTTGTGAGTGCAGCCCCTGTCTACCTGGGCAAGAAAATTCATGGAGCGATATTAACGGGATGGAATCTGGGCGAAGACTTTCTGGGGGAAATATCGTTCAAGCTTCACGCACACTCCGCCTTGCTGGTGGAAGGGGTAAAAAAGGGCAATGCCTTTGACGACGTGAGAATGGACGATTTGCCTCAGCCAGGTACCGTGAAATCCTTTGGTGACTTCCACTCGATCCTTCCTTTCCCCTACGCGCTGCCTCTTTTTGTCGAGGACAACAGCCGCTATATTGGTGTTTCTGTCCCGCTTTTCAAAAATGACATGCGTACGAATCTTATCATGGCTTTGGACCGTGTGGGCCCCTTTGAAACCATTTCGTTCTTACAGCTGTCCATCATCGGGAGTACGGTGGCTTTGGCTTTGATGATCCTGCTGCTTTCGGTTTCTTTACGAAAGGCTTGGGAGAAGCCCATGCGCGTGATCCAAAACCATCTCAGTGCTTACCAGCAGCAAGGCATCGCTGCCGGTATTTTGCCAGAATCTGAAATGAAAGGGCCTTACCTACGGCTGGCCAAGCAACTGAACATGATTTTGTCTCAAGGCGGAGGGGTCGGACGAACGTTTTCTAACCCATCCATGCCTGCCGTGAACCCTGATGGCGCGATAGATTCTCCTAGGGAGTCGATGCCCGGAAACGAACCCTTTGTAGGCCTTGAAAACGAAGGAAGCTATCCCGGCCAAGAAAACTTTGAGCCCCTCAGTTTAGACCCCAAAGAAGATATCGAACCGGTTTCAGATGATGAAGGTGGTTTTGCTGAAGCACAGGCGAAGGACAGCGTTCTTTCTGAGTTATTTGGCTCGAAAGGCGATATCACGCGTGCACAAGCACAAGGCAATGTGCCTCGGACACTGTCCGGTGAAGGGCAAGCAGTGAACGGGACAGCCGCCGATGAAGATGATCCAGATGAGGCCACTCTGGTCACCGGCCCTGGGCCGGGTGGTTCCGCTTCCCAAGGGAATACATACGAGGACATGTGCCACGCTGTCTTCAGTGAATTCAAAGACACGCGAGCGTCCTGCGGCGAAGACATAGCCCGTCTGACCTACGAACGATTTAAAAAGAAACTGGACAAGAATCGGGCGGCGATTTTGGACCGTTACCAATGTAAAGACGTACGATTTGAGGTGTATGTTAAAGCGGGCAAAGCAGCCATTCGTGCCATCCCTGTGAAAGGTTAAGGACACATGACCGCTAAGGGGCCTACGCCTTTACCCAAAGCCAACTCTGCCAGTTTCAGAAAGGTTCTCAAAGAGCTTCGCGATCGTATGGATCTGCCTACCTTGGTGGTTATCGCTGAGGCCACTCTCGATCGGGCTGAGTTAGAGAATATTCTACAGAAAATGCTGAAGGGCCGCGGGGGTCATCTTAAGAAGGCGCCCCAAGAGATATTGATAGCTCAAGTTGCGAAAGCCTTTTTTGCATCCAAAGACAGTGCACACTCCGCCATGAGACTGTTAGATAAGAAGGCATTGCAAGAGCGCAACTTGGCGGCCTCCATCGAAGAAGCAGATGTGTTGTCGGTTCTTGAAAAAATGGATGCCCTCGTCTTTCCTAATGAGCGGGCAAAGATGGTGTGGGCCCTCTTTCGTGACGGTCGAGCTGCGCACGTATCGGTTGCCAAAAGCATGGTCACTGAAACCCTACAAAAGTTACAAGCTGAACAAAATATGGGAGCGACCCTGCAGGAACCCGAAAAGGCAGAGAAGCTGTTGGCCCAAATGAAGTCCACGGAAGCACATCTGAT
The DNA here is from genome assembly GCA_002721815.1 of Myxococcales bacterium. Taxonomy (GTDB): domain Bacteria; phylum Myxococcota; class UBA727; order UBA727. The sequence continues at coordinate 89,339 of PBLQ01000037.1, read as the reverse complement.
AAAAAAGAAGAAGGCGGCAGAAACGCTCGAACAAGAGAAGGGCGCTTTGGAACAAGAAAGGGCCAATCTCATTGTGCGGATTGGGCAAAAAGAAGTTCAGATCAATAAGCTCAAGGACAAGGTCGCTGATTTAAAAAGTGCCTTGGCCTTGACGAAGACACGTTGTAGCGATTTGGAAGAACAAGTGGCAGATGGAGATGTCGCTCAAATGATTGAACTGCGTCAAAGTAATGAAGCATTGTCTTTACAAGTGGGCAGCCTCAAGCGCAAAGTGGCGCGCATGAGTGCAGGCGCGAGCCATGAGGATGAAGCCGAAACCACCCAGAAGGCTTTGCTGGAGGCTGAGCAGCGGATTAAAACTCTCGAACGTGAGAATGAAAAACTGAAGATGCAGTGGAGCAAAGAGCTTGCTGCCGCCAAAGATCGTGCCACCGATTTGCGCGCATCGTTGAAAAAAGCCAGGCAGATTGCCCAGGAGGTCAAAGAAGCCAAAGACCAAAAAGAAGAAGGGCAATATGAACGAATTGGTGTGTTTATCGATGCGGCGAATTTGAGTGCTTCAGCGGCCCGAGTGCATGGTGGGACTTTTGACTTTGTGGGCTTGCTCAATCGTTTGGGAGAACCCCAAAAGCCGGCCAAGGCCTTGGCGTATGTGGTCAAACAAAAAGACGCCAACGCGGCGCAGGCACAATCTTTTGAGGGATTCGTGAAATCCTTACGTTTCGGGGGTTACGAAATTAGGCAAAAGACCCCACGCCTTCGCAAAGATGGCAGCACAAAAGCGGATTGGGATTTGGGTATCGCCATGGACATGGTCGAGATGGTTTCGCGCTTGGACACCATTGTTCTGGGATCGGGTGATGGTGATTTTTTGCCCGTGCTGCAATTCTTAAAACGCCGCAAAAAGAAAATCATTGTGGTGGCCTTCCGTCATTCTGCGTCGGAGCCTTTGTTAGCAGCAGCTGATGAAGTGATACTGTTAGACGAATCAAGTGCTGCCGACCCTCGGTCATCGTAAAATGTGGCGGTATTCCAAAAATTTCATTTCTGTCGCACTCATGGCGATGATGCTGTGGGCACCAGACAGCGATGCCTATTCCCTCAATGATTTTTATGGTCGTCGACTGCTTTTCTCGGCCAAAGGGGAGCCTTTGGTGTCAGTTGGAATGATGCAGAAACAAAAAGAAGTGGTTGTACTCAGCGAAGAAGGCCTCATTGTAGAGGTGGGAGAAGCGGGACCCAGTATGACGCTGCCCGCGAATACAGAGTTAGTAGTACGCTGGCTGGGTGGTACTGCAGCACCGGTGAAGAGAATGCTGGTGGTGGAAACCCTTTCACATGCGGAGCGCTCCACCCTGGATGAGGTGAAACACAAATGGTTCGAGAAAGGGGTTTCCGTCGAATTCAAAGTTATCGGTGGTGTCTACGGGGTTCAAAATACCCATTTGGACAATCGTGAAACCCTGGTGCTCGCTCAGGGCAAGCAATGGAAAGAAAAAGAAATTGAAGAAATGGGTGGGCAACCTTGGTGGTATGAGGAACTTTCCGGTTTGCCTCAGATGCGTATTTCGATTTCACATCCCAATTTTCCGGCCATAACCCTCAACAGTCAGAAACAGAGCCCGGTGATTCGCATCGTTCCCTTGAGGTCGGCACCGGTTTTGGTGAAAAAAGTGGAACACGGAATCGGATATCATTTTCATGGTTTTGCCGATCGGCTTTTGCGGGGTGAAGTCATCATATTGCCGGATCGCTACGGAACGTTGGCGGTGGTGAATGTGGTGCCTGAGGACATTTTGGTCGCGGGTATTTTACCTGCTGAAATGTTTGCCTCGGCTCCCATGGAAGCCCTCAAAGCCCAGGCGGTCACTGCTCGAGGGGAGGTCTTTGCCAAAGTGGGTAAGCGTCATTTGGCGGACCCTTTTTTACTGTGCTCTGAACAGCACTGCCAAGTCTACAAGGGAAAGACGGCGGAACACCCTCGCACCAATCGAGCCGCACAAGAGACCAAGGGACAGCTGGCTTTTCTCAACGGCCGTTTGGTGGACAGTGTCTACTCTGCTTGCTGCGGGGGGCACACAGAGGCCAACCATGAGGTATGGGACCAGCGCCCCTCTTCCGCAACTGTAGGGCGTTTTGACGGTGTTCAGATGCCTGTAGGCCTGCCTGGCCAGACGACTGCATTTCATCCCAAAGGATTGATGGCCCAGCCCATCAAGCCCCACATCCACCCCAGGCGCAGCCTGCCAAAAATCTCAGAGCGGCTCGACCTGCGGCAAGCTGACCATGTCCGTACTTTCTTAGAATTACCCAAAGACCGGACTTTTTGCGGCAAAAGCAGCTTCAATCAGAAGGGAGATGTCTATCGTTGGAGACGAGTTTTTCCTGTTGAAAAGGTCAATGCGCTCATCAAGCCCTTAAAAATCGGTCAGGTGAGGGATCTCAAGGTGCTAGAGCGGGGCCACGGAGGACGGGTAAAACGCCTTCAAATCACCGGAGACCAGGGCCAAAAAATCATTCGACGTGAGTTACCCGTTCGTCGGCTGTTCTCCAACCTGCGATCCGGGTTGTTTGTTCTCGAACGAGAACGGGATGCCGAAGGAAATATAAAAGCCTTTATTTTTCAGGGGGGTGGCTTTGGGCATGGGAGCGGGATGTGCCAGCAGGGCGCCATCGGTATGGCGGAGGCAGACTATGGATACGGCGCAATTTTAGAGCACTATTACAACGGGGCCCGGGTCAAAAAGGTGTTTTAGCCATCCCCCGTTTAGGGGTGCTGAGTTGATAACATATTAGAAAAAAGGCGATTTTTCCTTTTTGAAGGTTGACCTTTGGTGGGGAGCCCGGGTAAAGTGATCCTGAGATTGGGCCTTAAGGCCTTAAAAAGAGTAGGGAAACAATGACAAAGAGCGAATTGATTGAAGAAGTAGCTTCCAAGGCACCCGAGATATCTCGACGAGATATCGAAATCATCGTTAACACAATTTTCGATTCAATGACGCTGGCTTTGGCAAGACACGATCGCATTGAGATCCGCGGATTCGGTTCCTTCACGGCCAAAGAACGTCGTGCACGAGATGCGCGTAACCCGAGAACGGGAGAGTCTGTCTCCGTGCCGCGCAAGTGGGTCCCTTTCTTTACGGTAGGTAAAGAACTTCGAGAACGCATTAACAGCAACCCACAGCCCCTAGATGCGCCCGCCGCAGTGGCGACGCCAGAGCCAGTGGTCACGGGTGGTGACGATTCCTCTGGTGGGTTCTAAAGTTAGGGTCAAACGCAAACAACAAAAAGGTCGCCCATTTGGCGGCTTTTTTTGTGAGGTCTATTCGAATGAAGGTGGGATTGTTACTGATCGGCGATGAGTTATTGTCGGGTAAGATCAAGGATAAGAATGGCCACTTGGTGGCACAAACTTGTTTCGCCCGTGGATTGGAGCTTCATGAAATTCGTGTGGTTCCGGATCAAGTTGCAACCATTGCTTCAGTGATTGAAACCATGTCTGGACAATGGGATGTGGTGATCACGTCCGGCGGAATTGGTCCAACGCACGACGACAAAACCTTTGAAGCATTGTCGCAAGCTTTTGCCCAACCTTTAGAGACCCACGAACCCACGCGACAAAAATTAGAAGGGTATCTTTCAAGCCGTGGGCAGGTGCTGAACAACGCTCGAATGAAGATGGTCCGTTTTCCAAAAGGCGCTGTGGTAGAGGGCTTTCCTGATGTTTGGTTACCGCTCGTCTCCTTCAAAAACATTTTCATTTTGCCAGGTGTTCCGTCGCTTTTCGCCATGTTGTTGCCCCCCGTTTTTCAGCGTTTCAGCGGTACGCCAAAAAAGCTGGTAGAGTTAGGAACTCAAATGCCAGAAGGTGATTTGGCCGAAGACCTTTCTAGAGCGCTCGAAAAGTGGCCCGAAATCGACATTGGCAGCTATCCCCAAGAGCGGGGTAACGCGTTTCGAGTGAAAATTTGCCTGGAAAGCATTAACCAGCAAGCCCTAGAGGAAGCGGTCCATTGGCTCTGTGAGACTTTGCAGGCGAAAAAGCTCTGAAATCCAGGGTTTTCGATAAGCAAAAAACGGGCCAAACCGGCTTGACAGGTACACCTGTGTCTCTTAGCTAGGTCGAGCTGTTTTCTTTACAAATTGGAGGTTTGAGGACTTTTTGGGGCACTTTTTAACTGCATAACTCAAAAAGTTTTTTAGTTAAATCTTTGTTTTTTAACGCTTTTCTTTCCCGTGAAGGTGGGTGAGAACAGGCGCTTCTTTGTATTTTGATCCTTCTTTTATTGACCCCCTGAGGCGACTCAAAAAGGGTACCTCAGGTCAACACTTGGAGTGGCACCACATGGTGAAAAAAGTTCAACAAAACTTCGCCATTCGTAAAAACTTTGCAGAGATCAAGTCCTTATTGGCACTTCCCAACCTGATCGACATTCAGCGAACCAGTTGGGAAAAATTCCTGCAATCTGACATTGAACCCGAGAAACGCGGCAACGTAGGTTTGCAAGGTGTTTTTAAATCGGTGTTCCCCATCAAAGACTACAACGAAACGGCGTCTTTGGAGTTTGTGAGTTACGCGCTCGACAAGCCCAAATACGATGTGGACGAATGTCGTTCGCGTGGCATGACTTTCGCTGCGCCCATCAAAGTGGTGGTTCAACTGGTGCTCTGGGACCGGGATGAAATCTCCGGCATCCAAACCATTCGGAACGTCAAGCAGCAAGAAGTTTATTTTGGTGAAATCCCGCTCATGACCGAGCAAGGGACTTTCATCATCAACGGTACTGAGCGTGTTGTTGTATCCCAACTACACCGTTCACCCGGCGTGTTTTTTGACAGTGACCGCGGCAAAACCCACTCCTCAGGAAAGTTGCTTTTTAACGCACGCATCATTCCTTACCGTGGTTCATGGCTTGATTTTGAATTCGATCACAAAGACATCATTCATTGTCGTATTGATCGTCGTCGTAAATTTCCCGCGACCATTTTGCTGAAAGCCCTCGGCTATTCCACCGAAGAGTTGTTGAACTTTTTCTACAGCACCGAAACCATCGTGTTGTCCGGCAAAGCAAAATATCACAAAGTGATCGATTTCGATCTTTTGTTCGGTCAGCGTGCAACCCGCGATGTGAAGCACCCTGAAAACAAAACTGTGTTGGTGAAGAAAAACCGTAAGTTCACCCGCTTGGCAGTTAAGAAAATGAAAGAAGCCGGCATGACCACCTTGCCGGTGACCGAAGAAGAAGTAGGGACACTGTTCTCCGCCAAGGACATCATCGATGAAGAAACCGGTGAAGTCATTGTCGAATGTAACGGTTGTTTGACCTTGGAACAACTCGAAGACTTGCGCGAAGCAGGCATCTCCGAGGTTGAGGTCTTGTTTATCGACAACTTGAACGTCGGGTCTTACCTGCGTGACACGTTGGAAAACGATGGCATCACCAACCGTGAAGAAGCGATTTTGGAAATCTATCGCAGAATGCGTCCTGGTGACCCACCAACGCAAGACACGGCAGAAACCCTTTTCAATAACTTCTTTTTCAACCCAGAACGTTATGACCTCTCCGTGGTGGGCCGTTTGAAGCTCAACCACAAGTTCGGTTTGGACGAGTCGTTGGAAAACTGTGTGTTGACCAAGCGAGACATTATCGAAGTTGTGAAGTACTTGATTGAACTGCGCAATGGTAATGGCAACGTAGACGACATCGACCACTTAGGTAACCGACGTGTTCGTGCTGTTGGTGAACTCATTGAAAACCAATACCGGGTTGGCTTGATGCGCATGGAACGTGCCATCAAAGAAAAAATGAGTGTGCAAGAAATTGAAACACTGATGCCTCACGATTTGGTGAACAACAAACCAGTGGCAGCGGTGGTGAAAGAGTTTTTTGGCTCGTCTCAGTTGTCTCAGTTTATGGACCAAACCAACCCCTTGTCGGAAATCACGCACAAGCGCCGTTTGTCTGCTTTGGGCCCCGGTGGTTTGACCCGTGAGCGAGCCGGCTTTGAGGTGCGCGACGTTCACCCGACACACTACGGTCGGATCTGCCCCATCGAAACGCCTGAGGGACCAAACATTGGTTTGATTGCGTCACTGTCCACCTACGCACGTGTCAACGAATACGGTTTCGTCGAAACCCCGTACACGCGTGTGGTTGATGGACAGGCCACCGGCGAAATGTCTTATTACTCCGCATTGCAGGAGGAAAACGAGATCATCGCTCAGGCCAACGCTCAGTTGGACGAGAAAACCGGTGCTTTCACGGCAGACTTTGTACAAGCTCGAGTGGGCGGCGATACCAAAATGGTTCGCCCAGACGAAGTTACCTTGATGGACGTGTCTCCAAACCAACTTGTTTCGGTGGCAGCGTCATTGATTCCTTTCTTGGAAAATGACGATGCGAATCGAGCATTGATGGGTTCGAACATGCAACGTCAGGCAGTGCCATTGTTGCAGTGCGACTCTCCTTTGGTGGGAACCGGCATGGAAGCTGCAGTGGCCCGAGATTCCGGAGTTTGCCAAGTGGCCAAACGTACCGGGACGGTCGACTATGTTGATGCTTCCCGTGTGGTGGTCCGCGTTGACGAATCGGAAATTGATGACGCCGGCTCACAGGTCGACATTTACAAGTTGAATAAGTACCAGCGTTCCAATCAAAGCACTTGCTTTAACCAAAAACCCATCGTTCAGGTGGGTGATAAAGTGCAGAAGAACGATGTGGTTGCAGACGGTCCCGCCACCGAAACCGGTGAGTTGGCTCTTGGTCGTAACGTCGTCGTGGCATTCATGCCTTGGAATGGGTACAACTTTGAGGATTCTATCCTTTTAAGTGAGCGTTTGTTGAAGGAAGACCTTTTTACTTCCATTCACATCGAAGAGTACGAAGCCATCGCCCGTGACACCAAATTAGGGCCAGAAGAAATCACCCGTGATATCCCCAACGCAGGTGAGGAAGCACTGGCCGACTTGGACGAAGCAGGCATCGTGCGCATTGGTGCGGATGTCCGGGCAGGCGATATTCTGGTAGGTAAAATTACGCCCAAGGGCGAAACTCAGTTGTCACCCGAAGAAAAACTGTTGCGTGCTATTTTCGGTGAAAAAGCCGGTGACGTGCGAGACTCTTCCTTGAGAATGCCTCCTGGCACCTATGGGACTGTCATCGATGCCAAAGTGTTTACACGTAAGGGCATTGACAAGGACAGCCGTGCTCAAGCCAACGAGGAAGAAGAAGAAGCAAAACTCTTAAAAGACCAAAACGACGAAATCCGAATCGTGCGCAACTCCGCACTGGAACGGGTTCGAAAGTTGCTGTCTGGTCAAATCGTGACCAACAAGTTGGTGGACGATAAAGGTAAAGTTTTGCTTCGAAAAGGTGACGAATTGAGCATGGAACGCCTCAATGAAATTGATTGGCCGTTCTATGAAGATATCGCTATCGAAGAGCAAGCATTGTTAGAGCGTGCGCAACGCATCCTCTCCACCATGCAAGAGCAAACCAAACTCGTTCAGTCCACGTTCCGTGACAAGATCGATCGGCTGAAAGAGGGTGACGAACTACCTCCGTCCGTTATCAAGATGGTGAAGGTTTACGTTGCAGTGAAGCGTAAGTTGCAGCCTGGCGATAAGATGGCGGGCCGTCATGGAAACAAAGGTGTTGTTTCTCGCGTGTTACCAGAAGAAGATATGCCTTATCTTGCTGACGGTACACCTGTTGACGTTGTGTTGAATCCCTTGGGCGTTCCGAGTCGGATGAACGTGGGACAAATCCTCGAGACCCATCTGGGTTGGGCGGCCAAAGGTATCGGTCAAAAGCTCAACCGTCTGCTGGAAGAAGGGGCCAGCCAAGAGCGTTTGAAAGACGAAATGGACAAGACCTTTCACCAAGCCGAACACAAAGATTTGGTGGTTGGCCTGGATAACAAGAACGTGGGTCGTTTGGTGCGAAAAGTGAAGAAAGGTGTCGCCATGGCGACCCCGGTTTTCGACGGCGCGCCGGAGAGTGAAATTCGCAACTTATTGGCGCATGGTGAAAAAGACCAATCTGGTCAATCCATTCTTTTTGATGGGCGTACCGGAGATGCTTTCGATCAAGACGTTACCGTTGGCGTGATGTACATGTTGAAACTGCACCATTTGGTTGATGACAAAATTCACGCGCGGTCCATCGGGCCTTACTCTTTGGTTACACAGCAACCACTGGGTGGTAAAGCTCAGTTCGGTGGCCAACGTTTGGGTGAGATGGAAGTGTGGGCCATGGAAGCCTATGGCGCTTCCTACGCTCTACAAGAATTCTTGACCGTGAAATCCGATGATTTAGTGGGCCGTACCCGTATGTACGAAGCCATCGTCAAAGGGGAGCACGTACTTGAGTCCGGCATTCCAGAGTCTTTCAATGTGCTCATTAAAGAGTTGCAGAGTTTGGCTTTGGACGTTCAGCTTCTCGATGAAGTGGACCCAACAGCGTCTTAATCGATTTATTCTAGGTTTAACGAAACGAACAACTAAGAGCGCTTGCATTGCAAGCGCCAGCAAGATGGCAAATGCCAATGAGAGGTCACCGTGAAGGATATTTTCAACTTTTTTGAAAAACCCAAAGACCCTTTAAGCTTTAACTCGATCCGAATCCAACTGGCCAGCCCAGAAAAGATTCGGGATTGGTCCTACGGCGAAGTGAAAAAGCCGGAAACCATCAACTACAGAACTTTTAAACCCGAACGAGACGGTCTGTTCTGCGCCAAAATCTTTGGGCCCATCAAGGATTACGAGTGTTTGTGCGGTAAGTACAAGCGCATGAAGCATCGTGGTGTGGTTTGTGAAAAATGTGGCGTTGAAGTGATTCAGTCCAAAGTGCGCCGTGAGCGGTTGGGGCACATTTCATTAGCCACGCCCGTGGCTCATATTTGGTTTTTGAAGAGTCTGCCTTCACGGATCGGAACCTTGTTGGACATGACCCTGAAGGACCTGGAACGCATTCTTTATTGCGAGTCTTATGTGGTAACCGACCCCGGCATCACGCCTTTGACGGTGGGTGAGATCTTGCCCGAAGATCGGTATCAAAAAGCACTCGACGATTATGGTGATGAAGCATTCAGTGCCGGTATGGGTGCAGATGCGGTTCGCGAATTGTTGCGTCTCATGGAGAGTGGTGAGAATGGGGATGGCCGTGGCCTAGACGAGCTGGCCGAAATCCTCCGTGAAGAGCTGGCAGAGGCCACTTCCGATGCAAAACGTAAAAAATTGGCCAAGCGCCTTAAAGTGGTGGGTGCGTTACGTCATTCTCGTAACAAAGCCGAATGGATGTTGTTGGAAGTGATTCCAGTGATTCCACCAGATTTGCGCCCATTGGTGCCACTGGATGGCGGTCGTTTCGCGACATCAGATTTGAACGATTTGTACCGCCGCGTGATTAATCGGAATAATCGTCTCAAGCGCTTGCAGGAACTCAACGCTCCAGAGATCATTATTCGAAACGAAAAGCGTATGCTGCAAGAGGCAGTGGATGCATTGTTTGATAATGGTCGTCGCGGCAAGGCGATCACTGGTCCGAACAAGCGGCCCTTGAAGAGTCTGAGTGACTTGCTCAAGGGTAAACATGGTCGTTTCCGACAAAACCTCTTGGGTAAACGAGTGGATTACTCCGGTCGTTCCGTTATCGTGGTGGGTCCAGAGTTGCGTTTGCATCAATGCGGCTTGCCGAAAGTAATGGCGCTCGAATTGTTTAAGCCTTTCATCTACAACAAGTTGGAAGAGCGGGGCTATGTGACCACCATTAAATCCGCCAAGAAAATGGTGGAGCAGCAAAAGAATGAGGTCTGGGAAATCCTTGAAGAGGTCATTCGAGAGCACCCCGTCATCCTTAACCGTGCACCGACGTTGCACCGTTTGGGGATGCAGGCATTCGAACCTGTTTTGATCGAGGGTAAAGCCATTCAGCTGCACCCACTGGTTTGTACCGCATTCAACGCCGACTTTGACGGCGACCAAATGGCCGTTCACGTGCCATTGTCCATCGAAGCGCAGCTCGAAGCTCGTTGCTTGATGATGAGTACGAACAACATCCTGTCACCCGCGTCGGGGAAACCCATTATCGTGCCGACACAAGATATCGTTTTGGGCTGTTACTATATGACGCGCTTGAAGCCATTCGGCAAAGGTGAGGGCATGGTGATGGCTGGGGTGAACGAAGTGCGCTCCGCTTATGATGCAGGTGAAGTGGAACTGCAAACCCAAATCAAGTGTCGTGTAGGTGGCAAACTCGAAACCACCACTGTGGGTCGTGTGCTTCTTTACGAAGTCGTTCCCAAAGTGATTCCTTTCGACTTGGTGAACAAAGTTCTTGGTAAAAAAGAATTGGGCGCGCTGATCGATCGGTGTTACCGGATGACCGGCCAAAAAGACACAGTGCTTTTGGCGGATCGTCTTCGTACCATGGGTTATACTGAAGCCACCCGAGCTGGTATTTCCATCGCCATGATCAACATGGTGATTCCCGATGCGAAAAAAGACATCATCGAGCGCAGCAAACAAGAAGTTGAAGAAATCACCGGACAGTACACCGAAGGTTTGATTACCGACGGCGAACGCTACAATAAGGTGATTGATATTTGGTCGAAGGCAGCCGAAGAAATCGCAGCGGAGATGTTACAAGCCATTTCTGAAGTGGAAGTCGCTTCGGCTGATGGCAGTGACAGCAAGACCATGCCGTCATTCAATCCGATTTTTATTATGGCAGATTCGGGTGCGCGGGGTTCAACCCAACAGCTCAAGCAGTTGGCGGGGATGCGGGGTCTGATGGCTAAACCATCGGGTGAAATTATTGAAACACCGATTACTTCGAACTTCCGTGAAGGCTTGACCGTGTTGGAATACTTTATTTCTACGCACGGTGCACGTAAAGGTTTGGCGGATACCGCGTTGAAAACGGCAAACTCAGGTTACCTGACCCGCCGTCTGGTTGATGTTGCGCAAGATTGTATTATCACGGAAAAAGATTGCGGCACCATCGATGGTATCGAAGTGACGCCGCTGGTCGAAGGTAATGATATCATCGAGGGCATCGGCGATCGTATTTTGGGGCGCACTGCGCTCGAAGATGTGCTGGACCCAGTGAGTGGTGAAATCATCGTCGAAGCGGGAGAGGAAATCGACGAGGCACTGGTAGAGAAATGCGAAGAGGCTGGCGTTTCTCGCGTGAAAATTCGCTCCGTGCTGACCTGCCAAACAAAACGCGGCGTATGTGTAAAGTGTTACGGACGTGACCTTTCTCGTGGCCATTTGGTGAACGTGGGTGAGGCTATTGGCGTCATCGCTGCTCAGTCCATCGGCGAGCCGGGAACTCAGCTGACCATGCGTACCTTCCACATCGGGGGTATTGCTTCTGGTTCCGCACAAGAGTCCAGCCATGAAAACCGTGGTGAGGGTGAAGTGAAGTTTGACAACCTTCAAATCGCGAAGCGTCCTGACGGGGCTTTGGTAGCCATGAACCGACAGGGTACCATCAAAATCGTCGATAAGAGTGGGCGTGAAAGAGAAACCTATCCGGTGGGTCTGGGCTCCATCCTTCGCGTGGAAGAAGGAACTTCCGTCAAACCAGGTACCACTTTGGTCGAATGGGACCCCTTTGCCCAACCTTGGTTGACTGAGGTGGAAGGTTTTATTCGTTACGGCGATTTGGTCGAAGGTGTAACCATGGCGGAGCAGGTGGATGAAACCACTGGTCTCTCTCACAAAGTCGTGGTGGAATCCAAAGCCAAAGACGCGCGACCACGGGTCATGATCGTGGACGCGGACGGAGAGCAGTTGAATCTGCCTGGCGAGCGTGGTCCTGCCTCATACATCCTGCCCGTGGGCGCGGTGCTCATGGTGAATGAAGGTGATAAAGTCGCTCCAGGTGAGAGTATCGCTAAGGTGTCGCGTGAAGCATCCAGAACCAAGGATATTACCGGTGGGTTGCCACGTGTGGCTGAGTTGTTCGAAGCACGTAAACCAAAGGACATGGCCATTATCTCAGAGGTAGATGGTATCGTGACTTTCGGTAAGGACACCAAAGGGAAACGCAAAGTACTGGTTCAGCCTGAATACGGCGATACCCGTGAATACTTAATCCCCAAAGGTAAGCACATCCGTGTTCGCCCAGGAGATTTTGTCCGAGCCGGTGAAGCCTTGATGGACGGCGCGGTTAACCCGCACGATATTCTTGCTGTTTTGGGCGAGAAAGCGTTGGCCAAGTACTTGGTGGACGAAATCCAAGAAGTTTACCGACTCCAAGGTGTGAAAATTAATGATAAGCACATCGAGGCCATCGTGCGACAAATGTTGCGTCGCGTCCGGGTGATTCAGCCTGGCGACACCAATATGTTGACCGATGAGCAAGTGGAAAAGCAAAACTTTGAAGCCGAAAATGAAAGAGTTTTGGCCGCCGGTGGTGAACCCGCGGTTGCAGAGCCTTTGTTGCTCGGCATTACCAAAGCGTCTTTGTCCACAGAGGCTTTCATCTCAGGCGCGTCCTTCCAGGAAACCACAAAAGTACTTACCGAGGCTGCTGTATCCAGCAAAATCGATTACTTGCGTGGTCTGAAAGAGAACGTGATCATGGGTCGCCTGATCCCTGCGGGAACCGGGTTGCCGAACTATCGCTATCTCAACGTGGAAGTCGAAGATACCGGTACCTATGAGGATGCTGGTTTGATGGAAAACATCCCATTAGAGCTGCTCGAGACGGCCTAGGATGAGGCGCTTTGAGTACAAAGGCGGTTTCTGTTGGAACCGCCTTTTTCATGTGAGGTTGGCATGACCACAGAGATTACAGATAAAGAATCCTTAATTGGGCAATCGAAAATTTTTGGTTTACTTGATGCGGATGGCTTGAAGGAATTAGTCGCGCTGGGCGAGAGTCAAGAAATGCCCCAGGGCGAAATCATCATTCGAGAGGGCGAATGGGATTCCACTTTTTATTTGTTGTTGTCGGGGACCGTTGAGGTACTCATTGATAAGTTCGGTGAAGCACATCGGGTGGGCTCATTGCAGCCCGGCGCAGTTTTCGGTGAAATCGCGGCGTTGGTGGGGGAAAACCGAACCGCAACCGTTCAGACTGTCACACCGGTAAAGGTTCTGGCTTTTGACGGGACAAAGATTCAAGGGATTCTCAAGAAGTATCCAGTTGTACGTGAAGCCATCATGAAATTGGGATTGAAGCGTTCAGAGGACACCATGCGCGAAATGTTGAGTGACGATTAAGATTGCTCAAGGTTTCACCGTAACATCAAAGACAATATCAACTTCTTTTTCTACTGACGGCAGAAGCATGCCTGCCACGTAGTTGATATCGAATTCTTGCCGAATTATTGAAACACTGCCAGAGATTCGTAAAGCTCTCCCGTTCTCTTTTTCCTTCCACTGGTACTTAACCGGTATTGTGAGTGGTTTGGTTTTATTTCTAATTTTGAGATTGCCTGCGATGAGGAGGGTGCCTGGCGAGGTGACTTTTATCGAGGTGCTTTTGAATTGAGCCGTCGGGTATTTTTGGCTCGCAAAAAAATCGTCGGCTCTTAAATGTTCGTCACGTTTTTCAATGTCGGTATTTACAGATGCGGTTTGGACTTTAAGGGCAAATGAACATTGCGTGAGGTCGTTGGGGTCAATGTTCACCTGGGCGTCCCATTTTTCAAAAACGCCCTCTACGTCAAACATGGTGGTGTGTGCGATAAATCCAATCTTTGATTTGCGGTGGTCGATGGCTCGGGCGGTAGGTTCTGAATAGGCGTTGGATGACAACAGAAAGCCCAGCAGGCTCGCAGCAACAAACGTGAAAATGCGTTTTTTCATTTTACCACCGATACCCCAGCTTTAACTTTGCCGTGGTGAAAATAGGAGCAGCAGACGATACTTCTGCAGTGACATCAAAGTGATCAGCGAATACCATTTGTACACCGCCAGCAACGAGAGCACCCCACCAAGGATAGTCAACATTTTGCGTGACCACCAAGTCGTCACCTACGATGAACAAGGTTGAAATATCCGCGACTCCCATGGACAGGTAGGGGGTGACCCACGGCAGATTCATGGCCTGGAGGTTATATGACAAGGCCAAATCCATTCCGAGGCTGGAGGCGTAAAAAAGGTCATCGTAGGCCTGTGTGCCTTTGACGAATGGCGTCGCGATCTCCGCGCGTGCGCGAGTGAAGTTAAGGTGAGCGCGTGACCCTACAACGAACTCTGGGGTAACGTGGAAGCCTGCTGCCATTTCCACACCGGCTTGTAATATACTGCCCACATCTGGAATCTCCACGGGCGGCATCAAGGTAAAACCAGCCAATAGGGTCATGTTGTCGGGGGCAGGTAAAGCAGCCAAAAATCGTGGGCGAGGGTTCACCGGTAACTTATTGGTATCTTCAGTTTTGGTGCCTCCCAAAACCAACCGCTCCTCACAGCCCAGCGGAGGAACGATACCCAATTCTAAACCGACACTGGCTTTTGCTGTGTCTCGAAAAGCTTGAATCGGTGCCAAAGGCGTCATGAGGAATCCCGCCGCGAAGTAATTGTTGAGGTGGGCCTGTTGCTTATCTTCGTCGTAATCTGTCGGGACCTGGACCCCTGCGCATTCGGTTGCGATTTGTGCCTGGGCTGCGCTTGAACCCCCCATCATGAACATCAAAGTGAGGAGAGAAAAAAAGGTCCATTTCATCGACTACACCTCCAGCATTGCGCCAACCGTCATGGTGCACGCACTAAAGGCGTGAAAGCAAGCAAAGGAGCACTGGGTGCCGTAATTCGGGCTGGGATTGTAAGAAAAATGGTCCTTACACTGCGCCAAGTCCATTTTCGTCCTTCAGTTTGTGCGCCTGAGCTGCGGTGATGGCACACATATGGACGACTTCATTCACGCTCGCATTCATTTGGCACACGTTTACGGCTTGTTTAAAGCCCAGCAGGATGGGACCAACAGCTTCCGCATCTGCCAACTTATGCAGTAATTTGTATGCGATATTAGCGCTTTGGAGGTCTGCGAAGATGAGGACATTGGCGTTTTGCCGCAGAGAGGTAAATGGGAAGTGGGTGAGCCGTTTTTCAGCATCGAGCGCCACATCTCCCTGCATCTCTCCATCCACCTCAATATCCGGACGCCTTTGCTTGATCATTTGGGTTGCCAAAGCGACTTTTCGGGGGGATGGATGATCCACGGAGCCAAAGTTGGAAAATGAGAGCATGGCCACTCTGGGAACGATCCCAAAATCCTGTGCCACCCGGTCTGCGGTTTGAATGGCGATTTGGGACAGCTGTTCTGCGGACGGATCAATGTTGAGGGTCGTGTCACAAAGAAATTTCACATCGTTTTGGAAGGCGAGCATATACATGCCCATGGCTCGCGCCCCGTCTTTTGTGTCGATGCATTCCAAAATGGGTTTGATGGCATTGGGGTATGCGCGGGTGGCTCCCGTGATGATGCCATCTGCGAGCCCGTACCGAACCATCATGGATCCGTAATAACCACGGGAACGAAAGGCCCGCTCTGACTCAGCCAAGGTGACGCCCTTTCGTTGCCGCATGGCAAAATAGGCGTAGATAAATGCTTTGTGATTTTCTTGTTTAACGGGGTCGAGAATGGTGGCATCGGGGATGTCCACATTGAACTCCGCCATGACCGCCCTTATCCGTTCTTCGTTGCCCAAGAGAATCGGTTCAGCGATACCTTCTTGCTGAACGATTCTTGCTGCCTGTAAAATGAGGTCATTATCCCCCTCAGGAAATACAAGTTTGACGTCAGATTTTTTGGAACGGTTGTAAGCCACGTGCAAGGCGCCACGGGCGTGGTCAAAGCGTTCTTCAAGTTCTTCCCGATATGCTTGAATGTCTTCCAGTGGTTTTCTGGCAACGCCAGTTCTCGTCGCTGCCTCTGCCACCGCTGGAGTGACCCACAGCAGTACGCGCGGATCAAAAGGCTTGGGGATGATATAGTCAGGACCAAACTTGAATTGGGTTTGGGCGTACGCTTTCACCACTGAGTCGGGGACCTCTTCTTTGGCGAGGTTGGCAATGGCTTGTGCCGCCGCAATCTTCATTTCTTCATTGATCGCATGGGCTTGTGTGTCTAAAGCCCCTCGAAAGATAAAGGGGAACCCGAGCACGTTGTTCACTTGGTTGGGGAAGTCGCTGCGTCCCGTGGCCACAATGGCATCGGGCCTGGCATAAGTGGCTTCCATATAAGAAATTTCGGGTGTGGGGTTGGCCAACGCAAAGACGACGGGATTCGGTGCCATCGCCTTGAGCATCTCAGGGGTCACAATTTTTCCTACGGACAGTCCTAAGAATACGTCTGCGTTTTCCATGATATCGCTGAGGGTTCTCTTGTCTGTTTTACGCAAGAAGGGTACCAATGTGTCGTCGACACCTTCTTCTCTGCCTTCGTATAAAACCCCGAACTTGTCGGCCACCCATACATTTTCGGGTTTAACACCCAATGCGAAATAAAAGCGGATGCAGCTCTGGGCGGCAGCACCACATCCCGAAACGGCCACTTTGATGGTTGAAATGTCTTTCTTGACGAGTTCTAAAGCGTTTAGGAGCGCAGCGCCAGTGATGATCGCCGTGCCATGCTGGTCGTCATGGAAGACCGGAATGGGCAGTCGTTTTTTTAACTCCTGTTCAATGTAAAAGCACTCCGGTGCTTTGATGTCTTTGAGGTTGATGCCACCAAAGGTCGGGGCAATGCGTTGAACGGTTTCGATAAACGCATCGGGGTCTTTTTCATCCACTTCAATATCGAAAACGTCGATGTCGGCGAATTTCTTAAAAAGAATCCCTTTGCCTTCCATGACCGGCTTGGCGGCCAACGGGCCGATATCACCCAAGCCTAATACAGCGGTACCATTGGAAATCCCCGCCACCAAATTGCTCTTGGCCGTATATTTATTTGCTGCATTGGGGTCTTCATGAATGGCCATGCACGGTTCAGCCACTCCTGGAGTATAGGCCAAACCCAAATCCAGGGCCGTGCTACATGGCTTCGATGGAACCACCTCGATCTTTCCTGGGCGTTTTTTGGAATGGTAAATGAGTGCGTCACCGTGCCGGGCCATGGAATCCTCCTTGCAATCTTCAACAGTCGAACACGACCAAAATGCAAAAGCAACCGCAGTTTTTTCACCAAATTAATTGATGAACGGTTCGAGGCGTCGTAATCCCAAAGCCTCCCAAACTCAAGGAGCAATGGCATGTCCCCCCTCTGTTTGATGGTGTTTTGTACCGTTCCAAGTGTTGAAAAAGGCAATGAAATCGCTCAAACCCTGGTGTCGGAGCGCCTGTGCGCTTGCGTCAATGTGGTGAATGAAATCCACAGCTTTTATTGGTGGGAACAGAAAGTACAAAAAGATCCCGAATCCCTGATGATTCTCAAGACCACTCCAGAAGGCTTTGAAGCGTTAGAAAAGCGTATCAAAGAGCTGCATCCCTATTCAGTACCTGAAATTTTGGGAGTTCCAGTGGTGAAGGGCTCGAAGGATTATCTGGATTGGGTCAAGGCGGAAACCAACACCCCGGCCTAGTCCTTTTTGAAGAGCGCGTTGAGTTTTTTTAACGCTTCGTCTTTGGAGCTGGAATGGGTGGCGACCGGTGGCTGGCTGGCGTCCCCAAAGAGTGCCGCAAGTTTCGCTTTGGCTGCATTGCTCGCTTGGGTGTCTTCCTGTTCACCTAACAATCTGGGCTTCCAATACTCGCAAAGATTTGCACGGTCTTTCTTTGCAACGGGGTCTGCAATGGTTTCTCTGCATTGGTTGTCTGCATACGGGTCGTGGTAGTTACAAGTGAGGCAGACATGAAGATCCGCAGCGCATGCCTCACATTCAGCGCGAAAGGACAGGTTTTGACTAAACAGGTGATCTTGATTGCAGTTTGGGCAGGAAATTTGTTCCATTATTTCACCAGGTTGAATGCTCAGAGGGGTGCTGAAGGGTAAAAAGTTTGCCCGCGGGCCTCTATAGTGATTTTTTATACCTATGTCCGCTCGAGCTCAAGTGCCTCCCAAAAGTCTGCTGCATAAATGCCGTTTGTTGTTGTTGTGTCTGATTTTGGCGCCGGCATCAGTTTGGGCACAATGGGAGGCCAAACCACTCAAGATCGTGGTTCTCCCGTTTGAAGGTAAGGGGACTGGGGGCTTAACGGCCGCAGAAGCCATTGAGCTTGAGTTGGAAATGGTCACCCACGTTCGTTTGGCGTCTAGCCGGGGGCCGCGTGTTGAGTTGAGCAAGCGCGCGCCTGATCAAAACTATACGGCAGATGATTTGGCCGCGGTGATGCAGCAATTCGAGTTGGACGTGCTCATCAGAGGCGAGCGTGTCGAAGGTGAAATGGATGGGTCACAGCTGAAAATTCTGGTGTATTCCATCGATGGTTTGCCCCGGTGGCAAAAAGCAATGCCTTTGCCAAGTAATCCCGTTCAAGCGGCATCTCGGACAGGCAAGCGACTGGTTCGGGTCTTGGAAGACTGGGAAACTTTACCACCCTTGGAAGAGGAGTTGGTGATTTCTATGGTGGATGAGCCCGAAGATGAGCCGCCAAGGCCTTTGAGCAAACCAACGCCAGCGCCCGAAGACCGCACTTGGGTGGCCCCCATGCCCAAAGTCGAACGCCAACCCAAGCGACGCGCCTCTTATGGGGAGCGAGCCGAACGTTTTACCCGGCGACGCGCGAGTTTATTAGATGATGGGCCCATGGGAGCAGATGTGGTTTCGGGCCAAAAAGATGCTAAAAGTGGGGAAGAAGACAGTCTTTGGGGCGTCGGATTGGGCGCGGGGATGTGGCGTTATCAGTTGAGTGGTGGGTCGGAGGCCTATGTGGCAGAAGTGGGGGCAGACGTCTATCCCACACTCGATTTGAGATTGAGAACGTGGATGTCGAGGTGGCTGGGTTTGGATGTTGTTGCGTCCGCATCCAAGTTAGATTTTGAAATTAACTCGGCGCCCACCTTGACCATTTCACCAGAAAGCTTTTCGGCATACCACATGTCAGCAGCTCCGGCATTGATGTTTCGTCTTTGGCGTGGAGAAGGAAAACATCCGTCATTCTTTGCGCTGAGGGCTGGGTACTTTTTTTCCATGGCCACCACTGAAGCGCAAAAGGTGAACGGCCAAAACACCACTTTGGTTCCTGGATGGCTGTTGCACGCACCGACCCTAGGTATGGGTTTTCGCCTTGGGGCTGAGGGCCCCGGTTTTTCTTGGGTGACGCACGTAGATGTACTTCCATGGGGCGTTTACCAAGAGACACCAGACAACCCAGGCGCCCAAGTGCAGCCCTTTGGGTGGGCTTTAGAAACCTTTGTGCGCCATCAGCTCCCAAAGGCTTTTTATTGGGAGGTGGGAATTGCGTCCCAAGGTCTATTGGCACAGTTCGATGGGGTGGGAGATCGACGTTCCAGCGATGGCGGGCCTTGGCGGGATGGCCGATCGAGCAACTGGTCATTGCGCCCCATGCTTCGGCTGGGAACAACTTTTTGACGTAAAAATCGCTTTTCTGTGCTTTTGTCTTCCGTGGTCTTCTGCTATCGCAACTGCCACTGGAGGTGTACCGTGAGCAAGATCATTGACGTCAAAGGACGAGAAATTCTGGACAGTCGAGGCAATCCCACCGTCGAGGTGGACGTGATGCTTCAAGATGGGGCAATGGGACGTTTTGGAGTCCCAAGCGGTGCATCGACCGGAGAGCGAGAAGCCCTCGAAATGCGCGACGGCGATAAGGCCCGATACTTGGGAAAAGGTGTCTTGAATGCAGTCGAACGGGTGAATGGGCCCATGCGAGAAGCAATCTTGGGCATGGATGCCTCTGCTCACAACGCAGTGGATCAAAAGCTCTTGGATTTAGATGGCACGCCCAACAAGAGCCATATGGGTGCCAATGGGATTCTCGGGATTTCAGTGGCCACCGCCCAAGCAGCAGCAAGTTCTGCAAAAATTCCGTTGTTTCGTCATTTGGGTGGAGCGGCCGCGAACGTTTTGCCTGTCCCCATGATGAATGTGCTGAATGGTGGGGCCCATGCCGACAATAACTTGGACATTCAAGAATTCATGGTGATGCCAGTAGGGGCACCGTCCTTCAAAGAAGCGCTTCGATGGGGGGCTGAAATTTTTCACGCACTCAAAGCGCAACTCAAGGGTGATGGTCTGGCCACGTCAGTTGGAGATGAAGGTGGCTTTGCCCCTAATCTTCAATCGAACGCCCAGGCCTTTGATTACTTGATGCAGGCCATTGAGAAGGTGGGCTTAAAGCCAGCCGATGAGGTCGTCTTGGCGGTTGATGCGGCTTCTTCAGAGTTCTTTAATTCGGAGGCCAACCAATACGAACTGACCGGAGAGGACAAAATTTTAGATCTTGAAGGTATGATTGGGTACTGGCGCAGTTTGGCGGAAAGCTATCCCATCGCCAGTATCGAAGACGGATTGGCCGAAAATGACTGGGACGGCTGGAAGGCTTTGACCGAAGCCATCGGCGACAAAGTACAGTTGGTAGGGGATGACCTGTTTGTCACGAACCCACAAACCTTAAAGGATGGCATCAACAAAGGCGTTGCCAATTCAATTCTCATTAAGCTGAATCAAGTCGGAACGTTAACGGAGACCCTTCAAGCTGTTTCTATGGCGCAGAAGCACGGCTACGGGACGGTTATCTCCCATCGTTCCGGCGAAACTGCCGACAATACCATTGCCGATTTGGCTGTGGCCACAGGGGCTGGCCAAATTAAAACCGGTTCTTTGTGCCGTTCTGATCGCATGGCGAAATACAATCAGCTATTAAGAATCGAGGATGAACTTGGTGGCAGCGCTCGGTATTTAGGCCGCTCTGTGATTGCCACTCTTTAGGACCCGGGAACCGAATGATGCGATTTTACTGCCCTAAGTTGCTATTTTTCATATTTTGCATGGCCATCGGCTTTCTACCTGCACTCAATGCCGATGCTTATACCCTGAAGACCGGCGACCAGATGCTTCGGGCCTTTATGGGAGGTTCAACCAATTTCATGCGTTACGAAGTGGTGACCAAAGATACACCTCCCAGTGCGTTTTTGACGGGTCTCAATTACGAATACGCCTTGGATGGGCCATGGAATGTGGTTGGTTCGTTTGCCCCTGGTTTTGCGGATGGTTTCATCGATGCCAGAATCGGTGGTGGGGGCAAATATCGCTTCAACCAACTGGAAATGCCTTTGGTGCCTTACGGAGAGGCCCAAATGGTTCTGGCGCTGGGGATTCCGACCCGTTACCAACAAGAGCACATCAATCTGGGGCTACGCACAGCCGCGGGCGTAGACTACTTCGTTATGCGTCAGCTTTCGGTAGGGCTAGAGCTCGGCTGGGAGGTCAGCGGCCTTTTAACCCCAGAAATAGCGGCAGAAATGTCTGCGGAAGGGCTGCTATTCCTCGGCTGGAAGTTTTAGACCCGCTTAAAATTAAACGATAATTCAGGCAAAAAGGGTCTTGCCGGTTCGATGCCCTTCCGCTAACGTCCGCCTCGCATGGCGAAACCCAATTAACGCGAGCGAGGTGCGAGCCAAATGAAAATATCCTATTTGTATCAGGGGTTTAAACCAGGATTGGCCAGTTGTTTGATGGCGATCCTTGTTTCAAGTTATCCAATTTATGCCCAGGACGAAGGCGATTCCTTCGATGAAGAGACTGTGGCTGAACCAGCCGAAGCAAAGGCACAGGGGCCACGACGTAAATCACACATCGTTCCCGATCGCGCACCACGTGCGGGCCAGCGTCTTATCGACGAGAAATTGCATCCCACTGCGGGACGGTTTGAGCTGACTGGTTTTTACAATGCGTCGCTTAACGACAAGTACGTGAAACACCAAGGCGGACATGGGGCTCTGTTGTACCACTTGTCCGATTGGATGGCGCTCGAATTGTTTGGGGGCAGCATGTTGGGCAAGGAAAGTAAGATCCTGTCTAAAGTGCGGGTGAGTGGCGATTCTTATGCGCGCACGAGCAAGGGCGAATGCGGCTGGGACCCGCTGGGGGCCTGTGAACCAGAGCTTCCCGACTTGTATCAGACCACATGGTTCGCTGGGGCGGCGTTCCAATGGGCTCCGGTGTACGGCAAGCTTTCAATGGTTTCAGAGTACGATTTGAGCTTCCAGCTCTACAGCATCCTAGGCGGTGGTATCGAAGGTATTCAAAAAGAACTGAGTACCCCCGGGGAGATAAGCTCTTCCTACGCCAATCCCGATGGTTCCACTGATCCAACCACCGCGTTGAGTCTGAACTACGGGTTGGGCTTTCGCTTCCTGCCGTTCAAGCACGTGGCCTTGAGGGTGGAATTACGGAACTATTTTCGTCAAAACCCCGCCGTCTGGGAATATGGCACGGGCAACGGTGACAAATGCGAAGAAGGTTACATCCTCAATGATGGTGAAACCGACAACTGCCTGCCGGACTATTCCAACATTGGATACGTCCAGTCCGGTTTGAGCATCCTGTTTTAATACCTCTCACTGATTCGAGGAACCCACATGAAGATTTGGATAGTCAAAAGTTTTATTGCAATCGCGATGGGGATCGTCTTGGTCCCTCAGACTGCATTTGCGCAAGAAGATGACATCGATGCCCTGCTGGAAGGCGACGACCCAGTTGAGGACCCACTTGCTGAAGATGCCGGTGCTTCCGAAGAAGAGGCTGCTGCTGATGAGTCGTCAGCCGAAGCGGCCCAGCCAGCCCAAGAGGGTGAGGCCGCGGAAAAAGACGAGACCGCCGATGTTGAGACCATTTTCGTGATTCAACGTAAGCCCATCTTGGTGGGTGGCGCATTCGAACTGTCACCTCAGTATGTGCAAACGGTAAACAGCCGCTTCATCAATCATACCGGTTTCATTTTGTCTGGCGTGTACCACCTTAAAGAGAATGTGGCGTTCGAAATCGCGGGTGGCAACCTTTGGGCCTCAGATACAGAGCTCACACAAGAACTCATTCAGAAAGAACATTTGGCGCCTGAATACGTCAAGTTTTATGAGCTGACCTGGTTGGCCACTGCCGATATGCAATGGTCGCCGATTTACGGAAAACTTAGTATTTACGACCGTGTACTTGGTGAATTTAATCTTTACCTTTCAGTGGGTGGGGGTTTCACCGGTCTGCGACTGGAAAATAAGCGTGACGACCCAGGCAACTACCTGGTGGAAGGTGCGTCTCAGATTACTGCGACCTACGGCGGTGGCTTGCGGTTCTATTTCACAGATTGGTTCGGTGTCCGGTTTGAAATCCGAGACTACGTTCAGGCGCTGGCGGCCTATCAGGACCAAACCCAAACGGGTGAGTCCAGCTATGACGTAGCGAACACTGTGCTGTCGCAACTCGGTGTCAGCCTGATCTTCTAAGAAAACCTCAGTTTAAACAGCGCCTCAATAGGAATTGTTGATGAAAAAAATGACAAACACACTGCTTACCGTCTCTCTTCTGACGCTCGTCTTGGCCCCTCAAGGTCTTTTCGCACAAAACATTGATAAGGCGGTTCAGGCCTACAAGAGCGGCAACTATGTAGACTCAGCCATTCGCTTTTATGAAGTTTTGAACTACGAAGAAGACCCTTCCTTAGTCGCAGAAGCCGAGTATGGGGTGGCCTCCTCCTTGGAGAAAACCAAACTGTACCTGTCAGCGTTCAAATATTACGCCATCATTGTGCAGGAAGGTTCCGACCACCCATTCTTCGCAAAAGCCGTCGAAGGGTTATTGGATGTAGGTGACGCTTTAAAGGATGATGTCTATGTGCCTCAAATCCTTGATAGTATTTACGATAGCAACCACAATGCATTAAAGCGACTAACCGGAGACGTCTTGCCACGAATCCATTATGCCGTGGGCGAGCGTCTTTTCCGCGTGGGGGATTTCAATGTGTCTCGAGATTTTCTTTCCACCGTGCGCGAGGGCAGCAGCGTGTATCCTGCCTCTCAGTACCTCATCGGGCTCCAATATGCCCGTATTGGCCAGTCCGCCAGTGCGCGTCGTAACTACAAGAAGGCGAACGTTGCCTTCGAAAATGTTCGTCGAACAGTACCATTTAAAGTAGAGGACAAGGACCTCCAAAACCTACGGGATATGGCCTCCTTAGGCATTGCCCGCTTGAACTACGAGCGCGCTTACCTCAAAGATGACGGAGACCCAGAGCGTGACCGTCTGATCAACCTGGCCATCAGTGAATATCGAGATATCCCCCGGTTCTCACAGGGATGGGCTGACGCCATTTTTGAACGCGGCTGGGCACACGCTGTAAAAGGTGAATACGGCAAAACATTGGGCGCGGTGCGAGATTTGTTGTCTCCTTACTTTTACGACAACTTTTATCCTGAGGCGTATATTCTCCGAGCCATTGCATACTATTACAACTGCCAGTGGGACCGAGTGGCCGGTACGCTCAAAGAGGCGAATGAGCGCATTGAGCCTATGGTAGGGGCCTTAGACGAAGTTTTGGAACAGGATTACGACGCGGAGGAATGGTTCACGCTGTTCCAAAAATCCATGAAAGCCGGCACCGAGGGTGGCGAAGGCTTGATTCCTTGGCCAGTGGTGGCGCAAATCTCCTCCAGCCACAAATACATCAAACTGATGCATTTCCTTAAAGAGGTAGAGCGGGAGCAGTTGTTCTTCACCAAAGACCCAAATATTGCTCGGGGACACCTCGGCCGCGATATGTCAGATTACGTTGACGAAACCCGCAGCAGCTTTGTGCGCGGTATCGGAAGCTGGATCCGGTCTGAGTTGAAACGCTCCAAGAATGATTTAGAAGGGGTCTTAACCCGTATCACCATTGTGGATCTTGAGACCAGTACCGCTGAAACCGAATGGTTGAGTATTGGTCGTGAAATTGGCGGGAAGGTTAGAACCCGGCTGCCGCGTCCATTCGTGCCCAATGATACTTTTCAGTTCTGGTGGCATCGCGGAGAGTACTGGTTGGATGAGCTCGGATTCCACGAATACACCATTAAAACGGAATGTTACGAATAAAGGCTTCTTTCCAAACGCCCGAAAACAGGGTGGCTTGAATAAAACAACGGATTTTTGCATTTAATACACAAGAGGTTTTGCATGATGAAAAGGTGCTCCAAGATGATAAAGAACAGCGGAATATTCCTCACGGTTCTTTTACTGGCCGCTGGTACAGCTTACGCACAAGATAACAAAGCCAAGAGTGATGATGAGCTTCGAACCACAGGCCCTGCATCCATGAAATTACCCTCTTCTGAAAAGAAGATGGATTTTTCTGCTAAGGCGGATAAGAAACGGGATGAAACGATTGCCAAGCTCAAAGAGCTGCTGGCAGACCCTAAAATGGCGTCCCGAAAAGGCGTGCTCATCTTCCGTCTCGCAGAGCAGTTTTGGGAAAAAGCTAAATTTAAATACCGCATGGAATTCGAAGACTTCGATAAAGCCTTTAATGAATGGGTTGATAACGGACGCCAAGGTAAAGAACCCAAGCTCGAAGATTACACCCGCAAGTCTGCTGCCTATAAAAAGCAAGCCATTACCAACTACAAAGTGGTGCTGACTAAATACCCAGATTACCCTCGTTTGGACGAAGTCTTGTACATCATGGCGTACAACCAGTACGAGGCCGGCAAAAAGAAAGACGCGCGTAAAAACTATTCCACCTTGATTCGTAAGTTTCCCAACAGTGAATACGTGGCCGATTCCTATCTGGCACTGGGTGAGCATTACTTCGCTTCGAACAGCCTCATCAAGGCCACCAAAGCTTATAAGTTTGCCTATAAAGTGGGTAAAGAGCGTAAGAAGCCCAGCGTTTTCATGTACGCACTTTACAAGCTCGCTTGGTGCGATTTCAACGCTCAAGAGTACGCGCAGGCCCTCAAAAAGTTTAAAGCGGTGGTGACCGCATCCGAGCAGGCCGAAAACCGGGCCAAAGCTGCCGCCGCGCAGGGTGGGGGTTCCAGGGATGCCATTCGTCTGAAGCGAGAGGCCTTAAACGATATGGTGCTGACCTATAGCCAGTTGGGTGAAGTAAAAGAGGCCTACGTGTACTTGGGTAAGAAAGCGGGCAAAGAGCGCGCTTATCACCTCACCGACAAACTGTCGCAAATCTACCACAATCAAGGTAAGTACCAAAAGCAGATCGAAGCGCTGCGTTTGTTGCTCAAAATCGACCCAGATTTCCCGCAAGCACCTGATTTTCAGTCGAAAATCGTGGCTGCCTATTCCAAGCTTACCGACCGTGATGCCGTTCGTCGCGAAGTTGAAATCTTAGTGAACAACTATGGTCCTGGTTCGGCTTGGTACCGAAAGCACGAGCAAGACAAAGATTTGGTCGACCGGGCCATCACGCTTGCCGAAAACCGAATGCGTGAGCTGGTCACCGACTACCACCGCTACGCACAGAAGTTTAAAAGGGTGGAAGATTACAAACTGGCTCGCGATATCTACGCCAAATACCTACGCGCGTTCCCCGATAGCGACTATGCGTACCGATTAAACTTCTTCTATGCTGAAATCCTTTGGGACTTGGGTGAATGGCAGAATGCCGCGGGCCAATACGATTCTGTGGTGGCACGAGACGCAAAAGGCGAATACACCCGCGTGGCCGCTTATAACGCCGTTTTGGCGTGGGAAAAAATCGTTAAAGGTGAAGCGCCCCCAGCGCACAAAGATGGCCGAATTATTGAACGCAAAAACAAGAAAAAGCGGCGCTCGGGTAAAATCGCTGACGTTCGTAAGATTGAAAAGATTAAGAAGGGTAAGGTCTACACCAAGAAGAAGATTCCCGATGCCGAGATCAAGCTCGCAGCGGCGTGCGACAACTACGTGCGTGTTGTTCCCGATGCGAAAGGCGACAAAAAGCTGACTAACGAACTCATCGTTGTGAAGTTTAAAGCCGGCTACATCTACCAGAGCTATTACCACTTTGACCAAGCAGCCAAACGTTTTGGCGAGCTGATCGATCGTTGGCCCGGCTCAAAATATGCCAGAGATGGAGCAGATATGATTTTGGACAGCTACGCGTCGCGTGCTGAGACCGAAGGCATCGAGAAACCCCAAGGGCGAAAGTATTATGTAGAACTTGAGAAATGGTCCCGTACCTTCTCAGCAAATAAAGCATTAATGGGCGATAAGAAGTTCTCAGCCCAAGTCTACAAACTCATGGAAGGTGCCTCCTTCAACAATGTGATGGCCGCAAACTTGGTGGCGAAAGAACTCGATGATGCCTCTAAAAAAGAGCAAGCAAGGGCCGCTTATGCAACGGCAGCTCAAAAATTCGAGGGTTTCGTAGCTGAATTTCCAAAGAGCCAGTTTTCACCCACTGCATTATTCAACGCACAGCTCATTTATCAGAAAGCGAATCAGCTGGATTTGGCCATTGCATCGGCATTGCGTTTGCGAAAAGAGTACGCGGCTCAGTTGAAAGAAGGCAAAGACCTAGAGAACGAATTGGAAAAGAACACAGTTCTGAATTTGGCAGGTTACTATGAGAAAATCGCTGATTACAAAGAGTCCGTAAAGTACTACTTGGAGTTTGTGGGCGAGCATAAGGACCATGAAAAAGCACCGGACATGGTCTACAACTCGGCGCTCTACATGTACGGCCTGGGCGATACCGCTGAAGCCATCAAGCTTTTCGAGCGCTACATGAAAGATTACCCCAAACAAGGTGACTTGGATAAGGTGTACCTGCGAATTGCTTCCATTTATGAAGAAGCGGAAGACACCAAGAACGTAATCAAGTGGTATGGCGGCTTTGAAGCCAAACACGGCAGAAAAGCCGAAGTCGAACAGAAGGTTTTTGCGAAGTTTAAGCAGGCCCGCGCACTGGAAAGTATCGAACGTCTCACCCAAAGTCGCGAAATCTGCAAAGGCATTTTGAAAACCTTTAGCGCATTACCAGAAGAAAAGCGTGCAGATGCAGGCCTTCAAGAAGCTGCCGGTTACTGCGCATTCAGATCCTTAGAAACAGAGTGGTCGGCTTACCAAAAACTGGAAGTTCGTGGTGCCAACGTGAAGCAAGTTAAGGCAGCGTTGGATAAGAAGCGCGAAACCATGGCTACTTTGGGCAAGAAATACCTCGAAATCTTAAACTACGGAAACGGCGAGTGGGGTATTGCAGGTCTTTATAAAGCTGCTGAAACTCAGTTGGCCTATGTGGAGTCACTGCGGACCATTGAGGACAGCGCTTTACCTAAAGTGCTCCGGGATAACTTTGACGCCATGGATATGTTCCGCGCAGAGCTCGAGAATATCGCATTTCCTGCGGAAGAGGGGGCTATTTTAGCGCTGGAGAAAGCGCTGGAAAAAGCGTTCGAACTCGGCATTTACTCTGATTATACGCTGCTCATCGAAGAGCGTTTGGCCGATTTCAAGCCTTCAGAGTTTGGGCCGGTACGAGAACTGCCATTTTATGCAGCCGAAGCTGCTCCGAGCTCAATGTAAAGAATTGTACTGATTTGTTGGCAATGCCAAAGAGGTTGTGATGCAACGTAATGTAAGAAAACCAATGATGATGATGAGTAAAGCCGCAGTGATCGGCCTGGGCTTGGCCCTTGGAGCGGGTTGCGCGTCCATGGGTAAGAAGGGCGACGCACCCATCGTGGCCAAGGATGAGACCCCTGGCGCGTTATTTGATGCGGGTCACCTGGCATTGAAAGCTAACCAGAACGAGAACGCGAAGAACCTGTTCTTAAAGGGTCTGGCTAAAGAACCGGGGAACCGTCTGGCTAAAACTGGATTGGCAGATGCCTACCTCAGATTGCACCAGCCCGTGGAAGCTCAGGGGCTGCTGGAGCCCGTATATGAAGAAGATAAATCCGATCGGGTGGTTCTGAACCTTCTTGGGCAAAGTTATCAAGCGCATAAAGAGACCGCAGAGAAGGGGCTGGCCCTTTTTGAAGCGCTTTATCAAGAAAACGATCGGGATGAACTCATCTTGAACCAGCTCGCTGGTTTGTATCGCGTGACCAAGGCCTACGATAAAAGTGTGGATATGTGTAAGCGTATTTTGGAGCGCAATCCTGATTCAGTGGCAGCGCTCAAGACCCTCAGCGTCACCTATTTTGAAAGCGGCAAATATACGCTGGCAGAAACGATTGCCACCAATGTGATTGAAAAAGGTGATAAGGACCCAATTTTGTACAACAACCGAGGCATGATTCGGGTTTATAAAAAGCAATACCTGAAGGCCCAGCCATTCTTTACAAAAGCGCTCGAGCTGGACGCGAAAATGGTGGAGCCGCACTTAAATTTGGGGGCCATTGCCCTCAAATATCGTGATTACGCCACGGCAGAGAAGCATTTTGCCGCTGTTCTTGAGCGAGATCCGGTGCATCCATCGGCGAACTTAGGGCTTGGTTATTCCATGGGCGGTTTGCAGAAAGGTGAAGAAGCCATCAAGCAGCTTGAAAAAGCACTGGGGTTAAGCCCCGATGCTCATGATGCGATGGCTGAAATTACAACCATTTACAAGTTTCAAATGGCTGATTTGGATAAGGCCTTGGCATGGGGCAATCGTTATTTAGAGGCCAAAGGGGGCACTTTGGCGGATTCCGATCCTATGAAAATTCAGTTAGATAACATCAAAATGGAAATCGAAGGGGCCAAAATGGCGGAAGAGGCCATGGCCGAAGCAGCAGCAGAAGAAGAAGCCGCTGCCGCTGAAGAGTCGGCTGAAGAAGTCCAAAGTGGTGAAGAACCTGCTCCAGAAGGCGGTGAGGCGGCGCCAGAGGGTGGGGTTGAGCCAGGGGCCTAAAACCCCCTTAAGTTAACCGAAATCAGAGCTAGATTATCGAGTCAAGTGTCTGTATATTGCCGGGAAAAGAGGAAAAGATGCAGAAATTACGTCAAAACACAGTGTTCATCATTTTGGGAATCATGATGTTTTCGGGGACCGTTTTCGCGCAAGAGAATGTGATTCAGGAAGAAGACCGCGTGGTTTACGAAAAGAAAACCGCAGTGGATTTCTCTGACGTGAACATTGAAGGTGAACTTTCCAAGCCCGAAGGCTCTTACATTAAGAACCGTAAACGGACCCGCTTTCGCTCTTTGATCGAGTTGCGTGGCCACTTCCGTAACGAAATGCGCCGCTCCGTGGACGCACTTTAAACAGGAACGAACCTTTAAATGGCACCCAGAGAAACACCCCTCAGTTTTACGATTCAACTCGCAGACGGCTCCCAAAGAGTCGAAGAGTTGACCCTCAATAAAATTACATTGGGCAAATCTGACGAAGCCAGCATTACCATTCAAGATGATAGCTTGGCCGGTACGCACTGCATCATTCGAGTGAGCGATGGACCCGCAGTGACCGTCATGGATTTAGGGACCGACGCTGGTACCAAAGTTCGTGGGGCCAAGATTGAAGATGAGACAACGTTGCAAGATGGAGACGAAATCCAGCTTGGCAACACAAAAATCGCCGTGAACTTCGGCGGTGTGGTGTTAAGCCCCACGGTGCCTGGCAGGGTGCCCGCAGGACTTGACGATCTAACTGAAGAGCAGGTGGATGACGATGTCACCGAAGTGATTAACCCTTCACCTCGCTCCCTAGAGAAAACCGAGAAAATGTCTATGACCAATGAAGAGCAAAAGACCGACAATCATGATGAAACCCAAAAGGACAATGCGCCAGTGAATAAAGCTTACGTCGAAATCGCGATGTATTGGGGCAACGCATTAATGGGTGTTAAGCGTTTGGGCGCCGGCGGCGTTTTGACCGTTGGTAGTGAAGAAGGTGCGGACTTCAATCTGAGCACCGAAAGTCTCAAGGCCAATCACGACTTGGTGTCCCAAACTGAAAATGGTGCCAACGTGAATCCAGGGCCTGGCATGAAAGCCACGGTCGATGGCGCAGAAAAGTCGGGTAGTTTTCAGTTGGGACAAAGCGAGACGGCTGAGATTCAGGCCGACGCGATTAAGTTCGTGGTGAGATACACCAATCAGATTCCGCCCGTTCTGGGCGACATGTCCAAGACTTGGGATTCTTTGTACACGAAAGCTCTGGCCTTTGCGCTGATTTTGCAAACGGCTTTTTTGATTGCATTCTTTATCACGCCCAACTTTGACGAGTTCGAAGATGACGACTTGTTTAACAATCCGAACTTCTTCCAAGAACTGATTTTGCGTGAGCCAGAAGAAAAGAAAGAGAAGAAAGAAGATCTCTCCGGTAAAAAAGCGGCTCAGCATAAAGAGGATGAAGGTCTTTTCGGTAAAAAAGATAAGCCGAAGGAAGACAAAGTTGCATCCACCGAAGGCGCTCCTGTGGTGGATAAAGACAAGCGTGAAGAAGACCGCAAAATTGCGATGGAAGCCTTGGCCGCATTGGGTCTTGGTCCCGAAAGCCAGGTCTCCGACGTGATGGGGCCGGGTGGGCTCGGTAGTGGCATCAACAACGCGCTCGGTGGCCTCCGGGGTACCGCAATGGGCGAAGCTGGCGGTGCCGGCGGTCTCGGAACCCGAGGAACCGGTGCTGGCGGGGGCGGTAACGCTCTGGGTATTGGTGGTCTGGGCTCAGGAACTGGACGTGGCTCTGGTGGGTCCGGAAATATTGACTTGGGCGGTCGTGGAAAAGGCATGACCCGAATCCGACCCGGTAAAGTTGTTTACAAAGGTTCGCTCTCACGCGAGGAAATTCAACGTGTTGTGCGACGTCACATGAACCAAATCAAATACTGCTACGAGAAAGAGTTGGCCAAGAGTCCAAACCTTCAAGGTAAAGTGGTTGCGTTCTGGATTATCGCGGGAACGGGCTTGGTTCAAACCGCGAAAGCCAGTCAGAACACCATGGGCAACAAAAACGTCGAACAGTGCGTTATGAAAGTGGTCAAACGGATGCGCTTTCCAAGGCCAAAGGGCGGCGGCACTGTGTCCGTTACCTACCCGTTCGTGTTCTCCTCGAGTGGCTAGACTTACTCTCAACTTTATTTTAGCGACCATCGTTTCCACGGTGGTCGTTTAATTCATCTCTTCATCAGAACCTAAGGTTTTTACCATGCAGAAACAAAACCTCTCTTTATTTACTGTATTCGGCCTCGTCGCATTATTGGCCAGCCCACAAATTGCGGAGGCTACCCCTGCGTTGCGATTAGCTCCTTTGACTGCGCCTGTGCTTTTGGCTCAGGATGACGAGGGCGACGATTTCTTGGGTGACCTTGAGGATGAGGGAGACGATGGCTCCGGTGAATCTGGACGTGTGGAAGCCGGGGAAGAAACCGCTGAGGTCGTACCGCAAGAAACCATGGGTGGCGCTACCGGATTTGTGTTCCGTCGAGGATTCTACACTTCAAGTGACCTCGGCGCATTTTTTCGTTTCGGCGGTTACACTTACGATGAGCAGACCCTCTGCCTTCGCTGCAAGGCGAGAAGCACCAGTGATTTGGCTCCATTCATCGGGTTATCTGTCGGGTACGATATGACTGACTGGCTAGGTCTTCAGCTGAGTTTTGGTTCCGGTTACGTGGCGGGGGCAGCCCCCATCCAGGGAACTGGTCAGGCGCATATCGATGGTACGTACCCGCTAGACCACGCAGTTAGCATGGTGAACGTGGCGAGTGTATTTTCCTGGTATTTTTGGGACCGATTGGCGTTACAGGCCAAAATTTTTGGGGGTTTGGCGTTACTGACGCCTGAGCCCAGACAAGACACCAACGCAACAGCGTTTGATGGTGGCGCAGGTTTGGGTTTGCACTACGCGACTTTGTTGACGGACGTGGTGATTGGGTTGGATACCAACTTTTACGCTGTTTATCATCCAGGCGCCTCAGTATTCATCCCGGGTCTTTCTGTGGCCCCGGTCATTAAGTACGTATTCTAAATCCCATGGCAAAAGACACCTCGCAGTCGAAAGAAGCACCGTGGCTGCAAGGGGTGGTCACGCACCGCTATCGGGTGGTTTTCGGCGATACCGATCAGATGGGTGTCGTCTATTATGCCAATTATCTTCGATACTTTGAGCGAGGGAGGGTGGCTTTCCTGCGCAACGCCGGCTTTTCCTACAACGATTTTCAGGCCAATGGCTGGCAACTGCCCGTGGTGGATGTTCAGGCCAAATATGTGAAGCCCGCACGTTATGAAGATTTACTAGAAGTTGAAACGCAAATGCCTGTATTGGGTCGCGTCAAAATGGTTTTCGAATATCGGATTTTTAAATTGCATGCAGATGGGGGGCGCGCGTTGCTATGTAAGGGAACGAGCAGCCATGCTTGCATGGACGAACGTGGAAGGCCCACCAGGTTACCGACGCCTTTGATGTCCCATTTGACAGAGTATTGGTCCAATGCCAAGTCTTTGGTGCAGACAGAAGTTTTGGAAGAATTATAAGAAAGGAACGGGGGCAAATCATGGATCGCAATTTAGCCTTAGAATTGGTTCGTGTCACTGAAGCAGCAGCGCTCTCTTGCTCACGCTTGATGGGGCGTGGTGATAAAAATGCGGCTGACGAAGCTGCAGTTGCAGCCATGCGGCGTGCATTTGAAGCCTTGCAGATCAATGGCACAGTGGTGATCGGTGAGGGCGAACGCGACGAAGCCCCCATGCTTTACATTGGCGAAAAGGTCGGTGGGGACAGTGATGGTCCTGAACTGGACATCGCCGTGGACCCGTTAGAAGGAACGAACTTGTGTGCGTACGGCAAGCCAAACGCGCTTGCGGTGGTGGCCGTCGCTCCTCGCGGGAATCTGTTACACGCACCCGACACATACATGAGAAAGATTGCTTGTGGACCTGCGGGTAAAGGCGTGGTTCACCTGGATAAGAGCCCACAAGAAAATTTGGCTGCATTGGCAAAAGCCAAGGGTGTGTACGTAGAAGATTTGACGGCAATTATCCTCGAGCGCGAACGGCACCAAGGGTTGATTCAAAGTGTGCGGGATGTAGGCGCCCGGGTCCGGCTGATCAGTGATGGCGACGTCAGTGCGGCCATCGCTACCTGTGAGCCCCGAAGTGGTATTGATATCATGTTCGGCATTGGTGGAGCGCCTGAGGGTGTGCTCGCTGCTGCTGCTTTGCGTTGTTTCGGTGGTGAATTTCAGGGCCGACTCAATTTTCGAAACGATGGCGAGAGAGAACGCGCGTTGAAAATGGGCATCGAAGATGTGGAAAAAACCTTTGCTTGTGATGAGCTGGCCAAAGGGGATGTGATGTTTGCAGCAACGGGGGTGACCTCTGGAGACATGCTTGACGGGGTTCGTTACGTGCGTGGTGGCGCTCAAACACATTCCGTTGTGATGCGTAGTCAAACTGGTACGGTTCGTTTCATCGAAGCACAGCATCATTTTGACCGCAAGCCCAAGTACGCTTTTGAATAATGGGCTAAGAGCTATTGAGCGATTTCAAAAAGCAGTTGTCCAAATGGCAGCAGGACAAGAAAGTCACAGCGCCCGAAGTGCCTGCGGTCAGCCCATCTAAGCCGAGCCCAGCCGTCCCCGAAGCTGTAACGCCTACACCTGCGGCCGTCGCGCCAGATGGTGAACTCAGTAAAGAAGACCAGTTGTTATTTTTCGAGGCGGTGGTGGGAATGGGAGTGTCCCAACAAGCCAAGCCGGAAAAGCTGGGTTTGGTTGAGGATGAAACAGATGCTGAGGCAGAGGTGGCGCAGTTAGAAGCGGCTGATCGCGAACTGTTTTTACAAGAAGCACTCAATTTTGACGACCAAGCCGTGAAAACCCAGAAAGCGCAGAAAGAACCGGAGATCATGAACCGAGCCCAGCCGGTCTTAATGAAACGTGTTCTCAAGGGCTTGGAAGTCCCCTCAATATCCTGTGACTTACATGGCCTGACCCGGGACCAAGCCAGTGAGAAATTGCAAATGGCACTTTCGCAATGTCACCAATTTGGTAGTGAGATGTTGTTGGTCATCCATGGCAAGGGTCATGGCGCTTTGCGCGAACAGACCATCACAGATTTAAATGCCTGTGAATGGGTACTTACGCATTTCACAGCCCCCACCCATTTGGGCGCAGACGGCGCGCGGGTGGTCCTTATGAATAAACGGCGGCCTTAACATGTCTCAAACACAAAACTTACGTAATCTGGCAATCATCGCTCACGTGGACCACGGTAAAACCACATTGGTGGATGCCATGCTCCAGCAAAGTGGTCTTTTTCGTGAGAACCAACAAGTGGAAGAACGGGCCATGGACCGCATGGACCAAGAACGCGAGCGTGGCATTACCATTATGGCGAAAAACACGGGCGTGTTTTATGAAGGTACTCGATTGAATATTGTCGATACGCCTGGCCACGCCGACTTTGGTGGCGAGGTGGAACGAACGTTGCGTATGGTAGATGGCGTGTTGCTGCTCGTGGATGCTTCGGAAGGGCCTTTACCTCAAACACGGTTCGTATTGCAAAAGGCGTTAGAGCTTAACCTTGCGCCCTTGGTATGTATTAACAAAATTGACCGACAAGACAGTCGGCCTGAAGAAGTTTTGCAAATGGTATACGACTTGTTTATTGAGTTGGGCTCTCAAGATGACCAACTTGATTTTCCTGTGTTGTACGCAGTGGCAAGAGACGGATGGGCAGTGGCAGGTGAGCCCATGGGGCCTGTTCCCGATGTTGCACAGCGTGGTGCAGAACCTCCCCCAGAGGAAGAGCGAAATCTAAAGGGCCTTTTTGATGCCATCATCGAACACGTGCCATGCCCAAAAGATCTGACCGAAGAACCGCTGCAGATTTTGGTGAACGCCATCGGTGGAGATAGCTATTTAGGGCGTTTGGCGGTGGGGCGCATACACAGTGGCCGCATCAAAAAGAATCAAAATGTTTTTCGATATGCGAAAGATGGCACGCAAGTGAGCGAGCGTGTGGTGGACATGTCCTTGTTCGAGGGGTTGGGCCGCTTGGGCGTGGAGGAAGCAGCTTGTGGCGATTTGGTTTGTTTGGCGGGCATGGAAAACGTTGAGCCAGGGGATACCATCGTTGGCGAAGAGGAAACACCTGCATTGTCTCGCATTGAAGTGGACGAACCAACCTTGTGTATGATGTTTTCAGTGAGTACCGGTCCTTTTGCGGGACTCGATGGGAAATACGTGACCTCGAGACATATTCGAGATCGTTTACTCAAAGAAACACGTGGCAATGTTTCAATTAAAATCGAAGAAACGGCCGAGCCGGATAAATTTAAGGTGCTGGGCCGTGGTGAATTACAGCTTTCGGTGTTGATCGAGACCATGCGTCGCGAGGGCTATGAAATGTGCGTGAGCCGCCCTGAAGTGGTGGTGAAGGAAATTGACGGCCGAAAAATGGAACCCTTAGAGCGGCTGGTCATTAACACCCCGGAGACCGTGGTTGGATCGGTAACAGAAGCATTGGGCAAACGTCGCGGCGTCATGCACGAAATGGAAACGTTGGGCGGCGGTTGGGTTCGTGTCGATTTTAAAGTGCCCACCCGTGGTCTGATCGGCTTTCGCAGCTTGTTTCTGACCTTGACCCGTGGCGAGGGCACCATGAGTACCCTGTTTGAAGGCTGGACGCCATGGATGGGCGATGTGGATACCCGCATGAATGGCGCCATTGTGGCCATTGGTCCCGGAAAAACGACGCCATACGCATTATTCAACCTGCAACCCCGAGGTGTTCTATTCGTGGGCAATGGGGTAGATGTGTACGAAGGTATGGTGATTGGTGAGCACAGTCGAGACAACGATATTGATGTCCAAGCTTGCCGCGAGAAAAAGCTCACTAATGTTCGTGCTTCGGGTAAAGACGAAGCAGTGGTGTTGACCCCCCCAAGACAGATGTCCTTGGAAAAGACCATTGAATGGATCGACATGGACGAGTTGGGGGAGGTTACCCCGAACCACGTGCGCATCCGAAAGCGAGTTCTAAAAGCCAACATGCGTCCTAAAAAGAAAACGAAACTGGAAGAATAAATGCCCCGAAAAGGGTAGGGTTTTGTCCGTTGTACCCACTTGAGTAAGAAAATGGCAAAAACGTATCGCATCAAAAAGCAAAGGGTCGCCGTTCAAACCGCGGACTATCTGGCGGTTCTGAATGAGGAGCAACGGGCGGTGGTGACTGCGGCCCCGGGGCCACTATTGGTTTTGGCTGGTGCCGGTACGGGTAAAACACGCACCTTAACCCATCGGGTGGTTCATTTGCTCAAGCAAGGAATTCGTCCCGAAAATATTATTTTGGTCACGTTCACCAATCGTGCCGCCCGTGAAATGCTGAATAGGGTTGAGGATTTGTGCGGGTCGGTATCGCGGCGTTTGTTGGCGGGCACTTTCCATCATATTGCAAACCGTGTTTTGCGTGACCATGCATCTGCGATTGGCTACCAAAATAATTTTACCATTCTGGCACGTGATGACGCCAAGGAAGTCATGGCAGCGGCCATGGCCGATGTGGGGGTGCAGCCGAAAAAACAACGGTTTCCCAAAGCTGAGATGATGCAGCAACTGGTCTCTTATACCATTAACACACAGAAGCCCATCGACGAGGTGGTTTTAGAAAAAGCACCTCGATTCTTGGATCAGACCGCACGTATCGGCGAAGTATGCCGCGCTTATGTTCAACGTAAAGTCCGCATGAATCTGATGGATTTTGATGACTTGCTTATGAACTTCAAAGTTCTGTTGAACGAAGTACCGGCGGTGGCGAAATTGCTTCAAGACCGTGCGATGGCGGTTTTGGTGGACGAATACCAAGATACCAATCGCTTACAGTCAGACATTGTGGATTTGTTGGCCGCCAAGCATCAAAACATTACCGTGGTGGGTGATGATGCCCAAAGCATTTATGGTTTTCGTGGCGCCGACGTTAACAATATGCTGCATTTTGAACAACGCTACCCGAA
Organism: Myxococcales bacterium; assembly: GCA_002721815.1. Taxonomy (GTDB): domain Bacteria; phylum Myxococcota; class UBA727; order UBA727. The sequence goes on along the minus strand of PBLQ01000037.1, from coordinate 51,565 downwards.
CAGTCGGCGACTTGCCCTTACAGTAAATTATCGTTCGACCCCTCAAGTCTTGGCCTTGGCCAATGAAACGTTACGTCATGCCGATGAAGGTTTTCAAAAGGACCTACAGTCTGTCCGTCCTGACGGGGTCGCATCAGCTGTGGTTCCTTGTCGAGACGTTTACCAACAGGCTGAATTTGTGGTTCAGCGTGTGCTTGAATTGGTGGATGAAGGGGTGTCTCTCGACGATATGGCGGTGCTGTATCGCGCGCATTTTCATGCCATGGAGTTACAGGTTGAACTGTTACGGCAAGGTGTCCCCTTTGTGGTGCATTCAGGACTGCGGTTTTTTGAGCAGGCGCACATTCGAGATGTCCTGGCCTATTTGAGGCTCATTTATAACCCCAACGATGAACTCAGCTTCCGTCGGTCGATCAAGCTTCACGAAGGTGTAGGAAACGCCACTGCGGACCAGCTTTGGCGAGAGTTGTCCGCGATGCGCGAGCAAAGCAATGGACAATTTCAAGGTAAATTGGTTGAGGCCTTGTTGTCGGTGGCTGGCAAAAGAGCAAAGGCTGGCGTGAAGAAATTCGTTGAAGTGGTTGGCGAATTAGCCCAGCCTAAAATGCTGAAAGCACCGGATGAGATGATTCGAATCCTGTTGGAATCATTCTATGGTGACTATTTGGAACAAAAGTTTTTGAACGGCAGAGAGCGCCAAGACGATATCGCCCAACTGGCAGACTATGCCGCGGGGTACGAAGATTTATCGGCGTTTATGAACGAGTTAGCCCTCGTGGAAGAGTTCGCAGCCGAAGACCCGCAAGGGGCCGAGGAAAAAGAAGAGACACTCACCTTGTCGAGCATTCACCGATCTAAGGGCTTAGAGTGGAGTCGTGTCTTTGTGATTTGGCTGGCCGAAGGCCGGTTCCCTTCAGAAATGTCTTTTCGCGAGCCTGGAGGTGTGGATGAGGAGCGTCGACTGTTTTACGTCTCTACCACGCGGGCCAAAGATGAAGTGACCATGACGTTTCCCATGTTGCACCGTCAAAGAGATCAAGCGCAAGTTCTGATGCGTCGTTCTCGTTTCGTTGAAGAAGTTGAAGACCTCGAAGTGGAAGGTGAAATGCCCATCGTAGAAACCTGGTTGCTCGAAGACGCCTATGAAGATGAAGAGGGTGAGATTTTGCCCATCACCACAAATGAAGACGCCGAGCAGATAGAGCAGGGGGAATCGTAATTATGCAGCGTTTGATCGATTGGCTGTTCATCAGTGGCCTAAGTCTGTTGCCAAAAAATGCCATGTCGAGGGCAATGGGGGCTTTGACAAGTGTGTGCTGGCCCCAGCCCTTTATGGCATTGATTATAAAAGGGTTCGCAAAACTGGCGGGTGTAAACCTCTCTGAAATGAAAGACCCTTTGAATTCGTTTGCATCGCTTCAAGAGTTCTTTATTCGCGAGCTTAAGCCTGGGGTGCGAATGTTTCCGAATGGTGAGTCCGAGATAGGATCTCCTTGCGATGGCGCATGGGGAACATGTGGCGTGGTTGAGCATGGGCAAATGCTACAAATCAAAGGGCGTCCTTATGCGGTGTCCACCTTACTCGGTGCTCCCTTGGATGTGGCTCAGCTGGATGGTGCCGCGTTTGCCACTTTGTACCTCAGCCCCAAAGATTATCATCGTTTTCATGCCCCGGCAGATATTGTGATTCAGCGTGCTTGGTATTTACCGGGCCATTTGTGGCCTGTGAGTGGCCCAGCGGTACGGCAAGTGAATGGTTTGTTTGCGGTGAATGAGCGCATCGTTATGGAGGCCACACGACCCGGCGGGGGACCAAAAATCTGGATCGTGGCGGTGGGGGCGACCATGGTAGGCAAGGTTATTTTGGGTTTCTCGGATCTCACCACCAATCTTACAAAGCCACAAATCCGAGAAGTCTCCTTTGCTGAAAACCCTATCTCTTTGAAAAAAGGAGACTATTTAGGCCATTTTTGCTTTGGTTCCACACTGGTGTTGGTGGCAGAGTCGGGTTTCGCCAATTGGCAGCCCGGCCAGATGGGAACGGGCCTGAAATTGGGGGAAACCATAGGAACCCTGATATAAAAGACCATGCCAAACAGCCATTGGGATGACCCTGAGGACCTTGCGGTTCGCCCGCATTTTAAACGATTCAAGACGCTCGGTTTTCAGCTGAGTGTGGCTTACCTGTTATTGTTTGGCGTGGGGGCTTACACGCTGTTTGCTTCCGTCCCGCAATTCTTCCCGTTCAATATTTTGGTGTCTTGGGACCTCTTCCTGTTGGTGGGGTATGGATTTACCTTATTGGGCTGGGTGATTCACAAGACCCGTAAAGGTGCGAGCTGGCGGTATTTCGTTCAAACACCGGACCTTTACTGCTTAAGCCTCATGTTCTTAGTCTTGTCGGTGCCTTCATTGACCACCATCGTGCTCTGGTTACGGGTGTTTTTTGATCTGAGCATGCGGCTGCTCCAAATGTGGATGGGGCAAATGGCGCTTTCTTTCGTACGTCGACATCCTTCGCTGGTGTTGGTTCTCAGCTTTCTGGTGATGATTTTAATTGGCACCGGTCTGTTGTTGTTGCCCCATGCCACGGTGGATGGCAATGGCGCGCCTTTTTTGGTGGCGCTGTTCACCATGACGTCTGCCATTTGTGTAACGGGTTTAACCGTGGTCGACACCGGTTCCTATTTTTCACTGTTTGGCCAAGTGGTCATTTTGCTGGGCTTTCAAATGGGCGCCCTGGCCATCATGATTTTGTCTTCTCTCATCGCTTTGTTTGTGGGCGGTTTGTTGCGTTCGTCCCGTAGGGGGCGTTTGCGGAAACTCTTAGATGTGTCCGATTCTGATTCCCTGCGACGTTTTGTCTTCGCGGTTTGCATCGCTACAATCGTTATTGAGCTCATCGGTGCGGTGGTTCTGTTTTTTGCATGGCGTACTGAGATTCCTCATTGGGGGACGCGCGCATGGTGGTCGGTCTTCCACGCGGTGAGTGCTTTTTGCAACGCGGGTTTTGCATTGCCTTCGGATTCTTTGGCGGGGTGGTTGGACTCCAGTGGGGTGTTGCTGTTGTTGAGTGGCCTGATCATTTTGGGTGGCCTGGGGTTTGCAATCCTGAGCGATGTGATTGACCAAGCGCTCCAGTGGTGGCGCGACCCCTTTTCACTTTGGAAACATTTACACATCCAAACACGTATGATCCTGCTGGCAACAGTCTTGCTCAACGGTGTGGGCATGATTTTCTTACTCTTCTTTGAATTCGATGGCGTGTTCGTGGACCTGACAGTTCCTCAAAAGGTGCTTTCATCTTGGATACACTCGGTGACCTTGCGGACAGCGGGGTTAACGGTGGTTCCCATGGATGATTTGTCTGCGTCGAGTGTGGTCTTTTCATGTGTGGCCATGTTTATCGGTGCAGCCCCTGGCTCAACTGCGGGTGGCATTAAAATCACCACTGCCGTGGTCGTGCTGCTCTCATTGCGCGCCATGTTACGTGGCAGAGAAGATGTGCAGGTCATGGGGTCATCAATTCCAACCTTGATCGTCTATCGCAGCATGTGCATCACTTTTTTTGGTGCCGGTTTCTTATTCCTGGCGTTAATCGTTTTGATGCAAAGTCAGGATATTGCTTTTGAACGACTGCTCTTCGAAGGCTTTTCCGCGTTTGGAACGGTGGGGCTGAGTATGGGTGTGACACCACAGTTGGATGCAGTGGGTCGTCTGTTGATCATTTTTCTCATGTTCGTAGGCCGAATCGGGCCATTGACCCTCGCTTTGGCCATTGGGGAAAAACGCTCTCAGGCCGCCTACAAATATCCCACTGGGGATGTGGCGGTCGGTTAAACTGTATGTTTTACAGGGGCTTACGAGAGCGATCGCCAGAGGTGTTTATTAGCCAAGGGCTTCACATTTAGGTAAGATTGTCAGGTTGATTTTTCAAAGGAAGCGCTCATGAAACTCTTTGTGGTTTTGGGACTGGGTCAATTCGGTTTTCACACTGCCAAGGAAATTTACGCCGGGGGCGGAGATGTTTTGGCCATCGATGCGGACGAAAAGAGGGTGGCGGATGCCAAAGATTTGGTGGGCCAAGCAGTCTGCATGAACGCCACAGACATTACGGCATTGCGAGCCGTGGGTGCGAACAAAGCAGACACTGCGGTCGTGGCATTGGGCGAGGACGACTTAGAAGAATCTATTTTGGCGTGCACAGCTTTGGCTGATTTAGGCGTTGGCCGCATTATTGCGCGTGCCTCCAGCGACGTTCACGGACGAATTCTGTCCCGCGTCGGTGCCACCAAAATCGTTTACCCTGAACAACAAATGGGCGAAGAATTAGCACGTTCCATTTTAATCTCAGGGGTACTTGAGCAAGTGACATTGTCCACCGGCCAAACGGTGGCGCACATTTTGCCCAAGGCGGAGTATACGGGCATTCCCTTAAAAGAAGCGCGGTTTCGGTCTCATTTTGGTGTCGCGGTTATCGGGATTCAACGAAAAACCCAAGACGTAGATGATCGTGGCGAGGTCCAAGTGAATCTCGAGCTGCAACAGGCCCCTGGTCCCGATGAGATCATTGGCAGCGAAGATATCTTAATTGTGGTGGGTGATCGTTCCCAAATTAAACAAATCGCTCGGAAGGACTAAGTATGGGCGTCAAGAACGGCCGTGGTCCTCATGGGGATGACGGGCACGAAAGTGGTAAATCCGGACAAGCCAATGGATTAGGTTGGGGTGAGGAAATCACCCGTAAGCTGAGCGTGGCTGCATTCGGTGAAGGACACACCATTGGTGGCGGTCCCAGTGTGCGCCAACGTGCGCGCCTAGCCATTACTTCAGCATTTTTATTAGCGCTCATGGCATTGGGAGGCGGCGTTTTTCGGACCTCAACCGCCGAGGACAAGGCCAAGGTTTTCGTCCTTTATGACCAATGTGGCGACTCTATTCGGCAAATACAACAGCAAGTCACAGGGGTTCAAGCCGCCGCATGGCGTTACCAGGCACGGCCAGGGGTTGATAATGAGCGGCGATTACAAAATGCCTTTGACGGCGTAAGCCGACAATTGGTGCACCTCATCCAAAGCAGCCAAGGCAGCAGCAAGAATGGTTCTGAACTCTGTCGCCCCTTTAAGAATCAAGTGTCGGATTTGGCGTTGGCCATCCGTAGGGCGCGAGAATCCGTGGACTTGGCCTTCACCACGCGTCAGCAAGGGCAGATGGACCTCCAGGCTTTGGAACGAGCTCGGGAAGCTTTGATCACGCTGTCGGGGGCTTGCGATAAACTCATCAAGAAAACACGAAAAGAGGCAGCAGGGTCGCACGATGTCTTGAGGGAGACGTTGTCGCGAACCGGTCGTGATCAATTGGTGGTTTTTCTCATGACGTTTTTAATTGGTCTGGGCATGGTATTTTTTGGTCCCGATTGGGTGATTGCAGCCATGCAAAGGTTGCGTGGGATTATCCGGCGCATCGAATTGGGCCGCTTCAGAGATTTGTCGATCAAAGGCAAGGATGAGGTGTCCACCTTGGCTCTGGCCATGCAGAAAACCTTGATGCATTACGAAGAGCAAGGACAGAAAAAAAGCGCCAAAATCTTTGAAATCCGAAATGTCCTGCGTGCGGTGTTGTCGCGCAACTCAGAACCCATTTTCATTTTAGATCCGGCAGGTAAAATTTCATACACCAATACGCCGGCGGCACGGTTGCTTGGTAAAGAAACCCACCATGTGGAAGGGGCCGAGCTCGAGAACGTCTTATTCTCACCGGAACTCATGAAAGCGGTGGAACGGGCCCGCCACGGGGATTTCGAAGAGGCGGGCATTGACGTGACCATTGAAAACGATGAGGGCCAAGTCTTACCCCTACACGTGCTGCTGGGGAGTGTCAGAGACCGACAAGGGGAAGTCTCCCGTATTGTATTGGTGGTCCAAGCACAGTAGAGCCATGTTGGTAACCTGAGAACCTGCGGACATCCATGAACCCATCGAAATTTGTACGCCTTTGCATTTTGTGCGCCACGCTCCCGGCACAGGCCTTTGGAGAACCGGTGTCACAGGAGGAAGCAGAGACAACGCTCCAAGCCGCAGAAACCATTTTGGCAGACGTACAGTTTATCGACCGGGTCTATTTTCGTGAGGAAACCCTGCGAGAATTAATGGTTCACGAAGTGGGAGTGTCATTGTCTGAATCGTTGCTACAGGACGATGCAAATAACATTGCCAGCGAATTGCAAAAGAGGGGCTTTCTGGATGCAAAAGTGGGCCTGCGAATCGTCTCCATTAGCAAAACCGAGGCTGTGGCCTTGTTTGTTTTTGATTCGGGAGAACGGTCTCAACTTAAAGAGGTGAAGATCAACGGTAACGAACGCGTTCCAGAAGCTGCGTTTACACCGCAGTTGTTCTCTAAGGAAGCCCATCCTTTGGGTTGGTTAACCCAGGCGGGCTTGTTTCATCGACCCTATTTAGACGATGACAGCCAACGAATTTTACGTGTTTTTTATGAACACGGGTTCCTCGAAAGCCAAGTGACCGGATTTCGCGTGACAGCATCCCCGGGTAAAGATTGGCTGTCCTTGTCTTTTGATGTGGCCGAAGGACCTCAATACGTTTTAGGTGGGGTGTCGTTGGCAGGGGATGTCCCTGAGGCCAAAGCAACCCAAGATATTTTAGCGGGGGTCTTGAAGTCGAAAGGTCAGCCCGTGGACTTGATTGGGCTACAGCAACGCCTGGACCAAGTGCTCGATGCCCATCGCCAAGAAGGACACGCGTTCGCTCGGGTTCGGCTGGAAATTCCTGATGTGTCCAACAGAGATGATGGGGACAAAACAGCCTCTTTTCGTGGCGTGATCGATAAAGGCCTGGTGGGCAAGGTGTCTCGCATTGTGATCGAGGGTAATAAAGAAACGCGGGACTTTGTGATCGAGCGCATGCTGACCTTCAAAGTGGGAGAAACCTATGACATTCGAAAGGTGCGGCAAAGCGAACGAGCGGTGAAGTCCTTGGGGTACTTTCTCGACGTGAAGGTGGCCCATGAACCGCTTCAAGGCAGTCCCGAACAGCTCCTGATGCGGGTGGTGGTCCGAGAACAGCCCACCTGGATCGCCAATATTGCGCCGGCTTATGTGGGGAACGAAGGGATGGTGTTGGTGGGTGTCCTGGCCTTCAACAACTTCATGGGTTTGGGGACGCGGTTTTCCGCCATGGGTCAGTTTTCAAATTTACGTCAGTTGTTTGACCTCTCTTATTTTGAGCCGAGACTGATGGGGAGCGGACACGCCATGTCGCTCGATGCGCATCGAAGACAATGGGGTTATCCCAATTTTATCACGCGTACCACGGGAGGCGGCGGAAACATTATTTGGCGTTTGCCGTACAATTTCCGTTTGGGAACGGGTTTAATCAGTGACCTTTTGGGCGTATCCACCCCGCTGGAGGTAGTGGACCCCAACGCTGAATTGGGTGAGTTGCAGGATGTATGGCGACAAATGGTGAACTTGAATTTGAGCCGCGATACCCGCAACTCGCGTTTGATGCCCACGCGGGGTTGGGTGTTGTCCACGGGAACCAAGTATGCGGGGCCATATACTGGCTCTTCGGCGCCCATGAATTGGATTGAGGGCCAAGCGAATTTACGGGGCTACTTGACGCCGTTTTGGCAAACTACTTTTAAATTCAATGTGCTTTATGCGCGGTTGTGGTCATTGGATGATCAGCCCGTTCCGCTGTCGCAAAGGTTCTTTTTGGGTGGTTTCGGGAGTGTGCGTGGCTTCACACCCAGAAGTATTGCATCTCGGGGACCTGCTTTCGGACAAGGGGACGTGTTAATTGGCGGAACGGAAAAGTTTGTGCAGAACACTGAAGTAGAATTCCCCCTGCTTCCCGGTAATATTTTTCGTGGATTCGTATTTTTGGACGCTGGCAATACGTATGCAGAGAATGAATCTATTTTCGTGCAACAAGACTATTCGATGGTGGGCTTGCCCTGGGGCATGTATTGGTCCACCGGGTTTGGCGTGGTTCTTAAAACCCCCGTGCTGCCCTTTAGATTTGAATGGGGATTGCCGCTCACCCAGCGGCCCGGGGACCGAAGTATGGATTTCTTTTTTGGATTGGGCTCCGCATTTTAAGCCAATAATGGTATGATCACTTTATGGCAGATGAACACCGCAGAGTAGAGCCACGTGGAATTGTCGGAACGGGCATGGCCGCGGATCCAGACCACATCCGAGATCTCGAAGCGGAATATGCGAGGCGTGAGCGGCAAGACAGAGAACGTCCCCAAAAGTCTTTTGCATCCACCCTCGAAGAAACCCCGCCAATGACCCTTGAAGAAGCTTTGGAAGAAGAGGCTGAACCCCAAGCCAAGGCTGATAAAGTGGACAGTGCACAAAAAGAAACCGAGGCACCGTTGCCTCAGGTGGATTTGTCAGAACGCGATTTGGGGGAGACCATCTCTTCTGCAGATTTGCAGCGACAGTTAATGCGTTTTCGCCGCTAAGAGTTTTTTACGACGACGCTCCAGTGTGCCGTGTAAAGACAAATGGCGGAGCAAACCCATGTCGGCCAGTTCGGGCATGGCAACGTAAAGCAATATGACATCTCGGATCCGTTGATTGTAGGTTTCAATCGCTGCATGAAATAATTGACGCCCACGAAGTAAGGCTTCTGGCTCGTGAACCTCGTGCAGTGAAGCGCAGCCTTCGGCCCAAAACACCGTCTTGTTTTCCAAATTGACGGCGAAGGGATACCTTTCACAGCTCATGGGCCAATGGGGAAAAGCGCCGCAAGACAGGTTTTCGTTGAGCAGGGCGCAGGTTTGGGTCGCATCACGTTTGAGTACGGGGAAACCGCGAAAGAAGAGGCTTTCTTCGCTGGCCGATTGGGCCCAGAGTTTATTGGCCGAGTCGTTGACCCCATGGGGACCCTGTTGGATGGCGTGGGACAGACCTGCGTCTATGAGGCGGGCTTGGTCCAAAAGGCCTAAGGACACACGACTGTTGGGCCCGGTGCAGCACACCTCTGTACAGTTGTCGCAGTCAGTCAGTTGGTGGGCCGGAACCAGGAGCCGGAATTCGTGGGGTTTGATGAACGTCAGATCAAAACCCTTGCGAAGCATGAGATTTTGCCACCAAAATTTGGGTTTCCACAGCCGTTTCTGGGCTTCTTCCCATAAATCGAAGAGCTTGTGGGTGGTGGGTCCATCGGAGGGCCGCTGAAGGGGACCACTTTGGAGCGGCTTGGCTGTGGTGCCATGGGGCAGGATGGGCAAAGCAGTCATATCTTCTTTTACCCAGAAAACCACATAAAAACAAACGGTTATTGCTTTTTGCCCCATCCCTTTCGGTCATGGCTGGGCTGGGGCGACATGGTGCGAAGGCTCAAATTTCAGGGACCGAAATTTTGTAAAAAAACTTTTGATTTAGACCCCTTGTGGGTTTGACCGGCAAAAGGGGGGGGTGGTATTTCCTAAGGGTGTGAAAACCACTGTGAAGGAGTGATTGAATGGAAATCAATGGCGTAGGCCTTACGGATGTTGGACAAAAAAGAGATCATAACGAGGATTACTTTTTGATCGACCCTGAGTTGGGTTTATACATGGTGTGCGATGGCATGGGTGGCCATGCTGCCGGTGAAGTGGCTTCAGAAATGGCCGCGACCACGGTGAAGCGCTACATCGAAAAAAATGAAAAAGTACTTCAAGAATTCCGTGACAACGACAACCCTCAGACCCGGGACAAGATAGCGGCGTTGGTAGAACGGGCAGTGCAGCGGGCTTGCCGCGAGGTCTATAAAGCAGCGCAGGCCGACAAATCGAAATCGGGCATGGGAACCACCTTGGAAATGCTGCTGGTGGTGGGCGACAAAGGCGTCATGGGCCACGTGGGTGATTCACGACTTTATCTCACCCGTAACGGACAATTACATCAGCTCTCCGAAGACCATTCCTATGTCACCGAAATGATTAAGCGGGGCAAGATGACCCGGGAAGAGGCCCGCGCCAGTCCCTTTGGTAACGTCATCACTCGTGCGGTCGGCATTCAAGAATCTGTTCAGGTGGACAGTTTGATCATGGATATCTTACCGGGCGACACCTATTTGCTTTGTTCAGATGGCTTGTCTTCGTACATGGACGACCCCAATGAAATGGCGAAGTACATGGGGCGAGAAGACCTCGAGGCGAGCACCACCAAGTTTATAGAACTGGCCAACCAAAGGGGCGGCAGTGATAATATCACCGTGGTCATGGTACGTGGGGTTCCATCTCCCGAAGAGGCCGTAGAGCAAGAAAAGCGTGCCCAAGACGTTTTCCACCAACTCGATGTCCTGCGGCAAATCTCATTGTTTCGCCATCTCAACTACAAGGAGTTGGTCAAAGTATTGAACATCACGCGGGTTGAGAATTACGACCCACACGTCACCGTGATCAGCGAAGGTGCCAAAGGGGCCGAACTGTACGTGGTGTTATCAGGCAAACTCGACGTCATGCGTGAAGGGCAGAATATCGCCAAACTCGAAACAGGCATGCATTTTGGTGAGATGGCTCTGGTGGACCAAAGCCCTCGGTCGGCCACAGTGGTCGTGGAAAGTGCTTCGAGGTTGATGATTGTTGAAAGGCGCGATTTTTATAACCTCATCCGCAAAGAGCCCATCCTTGCAGTGAAGCTTTTGTGGAGTTTTGTGCAGAGTCTCAGTGGCCGTTTGCGGTCTGCCAATGACTTGCTGTCCGATGCCAGAGCGAATATTGAGGATGACGAAACCATTCCTTTTCTCAACCCAGAGTCCTACGCCGAAGAAGGGGCCGACATCGTTGAACCCCCAGCCTTAGTGCCGGAGGAATAGTTTGGACGAGCGGGAGGAAAGAACGCGGGTTTCTCAGGTCTCGCGCATTGCAGACAAACGACTTCGTGACGGGGTCGCTTGCCTCGTGCAGATTTACGGTTCTCAAGATATCGGCAAAAAGCATGCGTTGAGCCGCATTCAAACCACCATTGGTCGCGGGCAAGACAGTGAAATTATTTGTCACCAAGATAATGTGTCGCGGGCACATTGTCGTATCTACAGCAGTGCGGTGGGGGATTTCATTGAAGATCTTGGGTCTACCAATGGTACCTTTGTGAACGACGTGGAGCTGCAGTCTCGAGAGCGCTTGAGAAACGGTGATTTTATTAAAATTGGGGGTGCCATTTTTAAATACATCTCTGGTGATAATATTGAACAGCTCTATTACGAAGAGATTTATCGGATGGCCATTTATGACGGTCTCACCATGATTTATAACAAACGCTATTTCGTAGAGTTTCTTGAACGCGAAATGGCGCGTTGCGGGCGTTATAATCGGCCCTTAACGTTGGTCTTGTTCGATGTGGATCATTTCAAAAAAGTGAATGACAACTTTGGCCATTTGGCTGGAGACCACGTGCTCAAACAAATCTCGGACATCATTTCTCAGGGCACCATTCGTAAAGAAGAGTGCTTTGCACGGTATGGGGGCGAGGAGTTTGCGATTTGCTTGCCGGATACCATGGTAGACCGGGGTGGTATTTTGGCCGAAAAAATTCGCAGTTTGGTGCAGGAAGAGGTGTTTGAATTTGAGAGCAATATTATTCCAGTGACCATTTCACTGGGGGTCTCCCATTTTCAAAAGGGCGAAACCCCTGAGCAATTTATATCTCGCGCCGATGCCCAGCTTTATCGTGCCAAAGAAAATGGCCGCAATCGTGTGTGTGTTGACGATGCCGCCGAAAACAGCGCCTAACTAAGGAGGCCTTCGCATGTCTGTGGTGGTGGTGTTGGGCGCGTTGGCGCTCTTTTACTTTTTTGGTTATCGCAAGTGGTCCGTTTATCTGGCCGAAAAAGTATTTGGACTATCGGCCGATGAAAGAACTCCAGCTCACGACCCCAATCTGCGTGATGACGTGGATTATATGCCAGTGGATAAACACGTCCTGTGGGGCCATCACTACACTTCAATCGCCGGAGCCGCGCCCATCATTGGTCCGGCGGTGGCGGTTATCTGGGGCTGGGTACCGGCACTGATTTGGATTGTTTTTGGTACCATCTTTATGGGGGCCGTACATGACTTCGGTGCTTTGGTGTTGGGCGCCAGGCATCAAGGCCGTACCATGGGTGATATTGCTGGCGAGGTCATACACCCACGTGTCAGACTGCTTTTGCAGGTCGTGATTTATTTTTTGATCTGGGTGGTGTTGGCAGTTTTTGCTTTTGCCATTGGCGTTTTATTTACCAAATACCCAGCCACCGTGATTCCAGTGAATTTCGAAATCTTTGTGGCCATCGGCATTGGCTATTTGTTTTATAAAAAAGGCGTGCCCATTTTGTGGCCTTCCATCATTGCGTTGGTTTTGTTGTACGTGATGGTGGCTGTTGGCGTGAACTTTCCATTACGATTGGACGCTGTCTTGCCTGGGGACGCCATGATCAACTGGGCGATTCTGCTCTTGATCTACGCGGCCGTTGCTTCCGTCATGCCCATTTGGCTTTTGTTGCAGCCCCGGGACTTTATTAACAGCCATCAATTGATCGTGGGCTTGTCTTTGTTGATCTTAGGGCTGCTGGTGTTGCACCCGGAGATTCAAGCCCCTGCATTTAACTTGAATCCTGAAGGGGCGCCTCCCATTCTGCCTTTGCTTTTTGTGACCATTGCTTGTGGCTCGATTTCTGGCTTCCACGGCTTGGTGGGCAGTGGGACCACTTCCAAACAGCTCAATAACATGGCCGATGCGCGTGCAATTGGTTACGGCGGCATGCTGGGCGAAGGCACCTTGGCTGTCATTGCTACGGTGGCAGTGGCAGCAGGTCTTTCGGACTGGGGCAGTCACTACCATTCTTGGAATTCGTCGGGCATCAATGCCATCGCGAATTTTGTGGCGGGAGCCGGCACCTTTTTGGAAGCCTTGTATTTACCGAAGGGCTGGGCCCAGGCGGTGGTTGCGGTGTTAGCCATTTCGTTCGCCGCCACCAGCATGGACACGGCAGCCCGTATTCAGCGTTTGGTGGTGGCTGAATTGGGCACGCAGTTGGGTTGGAACTTCTTGACCAACCGATACGTGGCCACTGCGGTGGCTGTGGGGCCTGCCATCCCCTTGGTCTTGGCCGGGCCTAAGGTGTGGGGACCTTTGTGGATGCTGTTTGGCACCACCAATCAGCTCATCGCTGCCATGTCCTTGTTGGTACTGTTTGTCTATTTATACCGGGCTCAAAAACCCACGATGGTCATCGCTGTGCCCATGCTTTTTTTGGTGGCGATGACCTTGGTGGCCATGGGCATGAATCTGATGACATGGCTCAGCTCGTACGGCACCGAAAATGCCACCGCTGGCATGTTAACCATCACCTTAGGGACGGTCATTTTTGTGTGTGAAATTTGGATGGTGGTGGAGGCGGTTTTGATTTTACAAAAACTAAAAGCCGACCGCGCAGCCTCTTAAGCTTGCGCGCCACCAGGGACGTTCATGAACGCCAAGGGTGAAAACCCCATGCGCGAGAAAATCTCTTCCCATCGTTTGTCCACGGGGACATCAAAGAGCAACTCGGGTTCATACTCACAATGAAGCCAGCCACCTTTTTTCATTTCATTTTCCAGTTGGCCGGGTCCCCATCCAGCATAGCCGAGCAACAGCTCGAACCGGCCAGGCATTTGGTCCAACGCGGCGCGTTCCAAAACCTCTAAGGAGGGTGTGATGGAGACGGTTTCTGAAACGAAGAGTCCTGGCGCCAGTGGTTCATCGGGAGGGTGCTCGTAAAGAACAAACCCCGCGTAGTTGGACACGGGACCGCCTGCCAGCACTTCACGGTCTTTAACTTTTGGGTTGATTTCCAGATCTTTGAGAATGGCGTGCAGCTGAAGGCCAGAGGGTCGGTTGAGCACAAAGCCCATGGCCCCTTCGGATTCTTGCACACAAATGATGACCACCGCTTCCTTGAAGTTGGGATCTTGCAAGGACGGGGGTGCGATCAGAAAGCCGGGCTGTGGGGTATTTTGCTTCAGATCTGCATCCATACTCGTATTTTAACGGCTGGACCCGAAATCACTAAGCAAAATCATCTTAAATAGGCTGAATAGACAGCTCAAAAATCCCAAATTGCGCTGTTTTTGGGGGTTTAGTTGAAAAATACCAAAAAGGAGGTGGTCTTTAAGTCGTGCACCATTATACTTTAAAGTAGGGCGAGAAGGCCCGGATGGAGGCAATGCATCATGTCTTGGAAAGAGTTGATGGTCTCGGCTAGCATGGCCGTTGGGCAACTGGCGGCCAAGGAACGCGATCGGTTCATTGAAAAAAGGCACAAAGATGGCCGGCCCAAAGCTTTTGGCGAAAAAACCAAAGAGCGGGTCGAAGCAGTGGTGGGTGAAGGTGTGGGCCGCGTGGTGATCTCCCAAACTGCGCATTTGGCTGCCAAAGAACTTTCCAAACGCGTGGGGCAAGAAACGGTCAAACGCATTGCCACAGAACTGGCAAAACGACCTGCCTTGGCGGCGGGCACTGCCTTCTTGGCCTTTGATGCCGCTCGCGACGGTTTGCGCCTGAGCCAAGGTAAAATTAATACCGACCAGTTCATCGAACGCATGGGCGGGCACGCAGGCGGCTTGGTTGGCTCCGGCGGTGGGGCCGTGGTGGGCGCCATGGTGGGTACCGCCGCCATGCCTGTGGTGGGCACCGTTGTTGGCTCCGTGGTAGGTTCAGTCTTGGGCGGTGTCGGGGGCGATACCTACGGGCGTCACAGGGTCCGCAAAATGGTCAACAAGGATTAATCGAGCGGTTCATGTTACGAGAAATCATACCCTTCCTATGGGTTGCAGGAGCCCTGCTGGGCACCGGCTGCGGGCACGAAAATGCGCCTGTTTTGAGCAAGCTCACCTATTTGGGCCAGTCCGAAGAAAGCCCCATGGTGTTGTTGTTTGCCGTGGACTTCACGGACCAAAACGGGGACCTTGGGTCGGGGTCTACAGAGTATTTCCTCGACGGTCAGATGACCTTGGCTGAGGGGGTGGAAAACCAATCCTTGTTTTTAGCCAATCAACTTGATTTTGGGGCCACAGAGGGCACGATTAATTTCGTTTTAGAGTTGATGGTGGAGACCAACAACGCCTCGTCAACAGAGGAAGAATTTGAATTTGCCGTGCAAATGCGCGATGCTGAGGGTTACGAGAGCAACCGGGAATCTTTACGGCTGCAGTTGAGCATGGCCCAAGAGTGAGTGGGAGACGGTATGAGCAAAACACCACACGACCATTTTTTTATGGATGATGAAGACCTCGAGGATGAATTGTCTTCGGGCCAAACCGGCGAGGGGTCTGAAGACGAACGCGGTGACGGGCGCGGATTGTCGGACCTGCTTCGAAAAGCCATGACCGGCGTTGGCGCGGTGATGACCAACGATGAAGGGGTGCGCGACTATCGTGTGACCAATAATGCCATGCGCATGCTGGGCTCCACTGCAGAGAAAACCAAGCGTGAAGTCACCGAAGTGGTCACAAAAGAGGTCCGAAACTTTTTAGACCATTTAGAACTGCACGAAATCATCACTCGGGTGATGACCGGGATGACCTTTGAAATCCATACAAAGATAAAAATGATTCCCAATGAACAAGGTAAGCCCGAGATGGAAATCACACAAAATGACGTGTCTATTAACACCAGAACCGATGCGGCCGTCGAAGATACCGATGACGGCGCTCAAGACCCCAACGAAGAATAATTTACTTCGTCGGGTCTTTACCGAAAAGGCTCGGGAGTAAGGGCGCTTCCTGCTCAAGCGGAAAAATTTTCACACGAACCCCTTCTTGTTGAAGCAACCGGCGGATTTCTGTTTCGGTGATGGCATCGGTGCGCTGAATGGCCCGCGATATTTGCTTGGACAAGGCGTCTAAAGACTGTGCCGTGATGTTGATATGTTGGATGGTTGCTTTTAAATCGGCACTGTCGGGCGCGAGAAGCACTTGTTCCAGGCGCTCAGCCAATCGGTCGACCTTATCGAGCACCCCTGGCGATTTCGCGCGAAAGGACCGAATCAATGCAGAGATGTCGCCTTGGTTGTCGGTGAGCATTTGCTTGGTGGTGAGAACCAATTCTCCCGCTTGTCGTAACACGTTGGAGAGTTCCTCCGTGACCGGCTTGGCATCGGGGCTGTTGATGGTTCCTTCAAGTAACTGAACGGCGCGTTCAATGGAGGGGGTCAGTCGGTTCAATGAATCGACCAAGGTGGCACTGGCACGTATCACACGGTCAATCTCAACGGAGGCTTCGTTACGGGTAATGATGGCGCCCGGTGTAAGCGTGGGTTGTTTGATGTCGCCAGGGTCGAGGTCGATGTACTTTTCGCCCAACAAAGAACGCGCTCTGACGGCGGCTTTGGCATTGGAATACAGAGGCATGTCAGGACGAATGGCGATTTTGACCCGTGCTTGTTTGCCCTCGACCGTTACCTGTTCAACCACGCCAATGGGGACGCCAGCAATGGTCACAGGGTTGTCGGGGTAAAGGCCCAGCGCGGAATCCAGCATCAGCTCGTATTTGACCGCATTAGGTGGCGCATTACTCGCCAATTTAAAACTCAGCCAGACCAGGACGCTCAACGTGATCAAAATGAGCGTTCCTAAAATGATTTGTATGGATTTGCGTTCTGGTTCCATGGTTGCCTTTTAGTGGGGTGATTGACTGCCGCCAAGGGGTTGCCGGGTAATTAAAGCTTGAACCACCTCATTGGTGGAGTTCCAAACCTCAGATTTAGAGCCAAATTCCAGTAAAACACCATGATCCAAAACCGCCACATGGTCTGCAATGGCCGCGGCGCTTTGAACATCGTGCGTGATGACCACAAAAGTGACGTCATACTGGCTTTGAAGCTTTTGAATGAGGGCATCGATACTCGCTGAAGTAATGGAGTCCAGTCCACTGGTGGGCTCGTCAAAGAAGCCCAGTTCGGGTTCGATGGCCAGCGCTCGTGCCAGGCCAACTCTTTTTCTTTGGCCTCCACTCAGTTTGTCGGGGGTTTGATGTCGCATTTCGTACAAGCCAATGGCGTCGAGCAGTTGGTCCACTTGCTCTTTGATTTCCTTGTTCTTTTTGCGGAGTACTTTCTTTAAGGGGAAGGCCACGTTTTCATAAACGGTCATGCTGCCAAACAATGCGCCATCTTGAAACGCCATGCCCAAACGACGACGAAGCCCTTTTAATTCGGCCGCTGGAAGTTCGGCAAGGTTGTACCCCAGCGCCACCACTTCGCCCTTCGTGGGTTTCAGCAGGCCAATGGCCAAATGCATGAGGGTGGACTTCCCGGCGCCAGAAGGGCCCAGCAAAACGGTGGTTTGCCCCGCAGGAATTTGTAGATTGATGTCGGATAGAATCTGTTTTTTACCAAAGTGCAGATCCACGTGTCGGAAATCAATGGCGATGGGAAAATGGCTCTTTTTCATATGCCCAACCCCCCGTAAACAATGAATGAGATGAGCAGAGAGATGAGTGAGCCAGCGATCATGGATTGCACGATGGCACGGTTCGTGGCTTCTCCCACGGCGAATGAGCCCGTGCCCACGTTCAGCCCGGCATGAAGGGAGATGGAGCCAATGACCCAGCCGAACAGAATCCCTTTATAAATGCCGCCGATGATGTCTTTGTTGCTGATGGGCCACAACAGAAAATTCCAAAAGGTGCCAGCATCGAGCCCAATCTGGTAGGCGCCTGCCAAGAAGGCACCGTACAAACCCGCAATGTCCGCCACCAACACGCAAAGGGGCGTGGCGATCATGACGCCCAATAACCTCGGACCGATGAGATGAAAATTCAGATCGACACCCATGATTTCGAGGGCATCCAATTGCTTACCCTGTTTCATCACTGCCATTTCACTGGCCAAGGCCGCGCCCGTTCGTGTGGCCACTGCGCCACCCGCTAAAAGCGGGAACACTTCTCGTACCCCTCCAAAGCCGATGACGGAGGCACCCATCATGCCGCCCCCCAAATGCTTGAGTGACATGGTGGTTTGAATCACCAAAAGCGCGCCAGAAAAGAGAGCGATGACCACCGTCACGGGGGCTGTGCGCCAAAAAATACGCGAGGTATGGGTGATGGCTTCGCCCAAATGACAACCGCCCAATAATCGCAAGGCCCCGTAGAGGGCGAAAATGAGCGGGTTGGTGTGAGAGGAGGTGTTCCGCATCAGCCCCCCCTTAAGCCGTAGAGGCCAGTGTTGAGTAAATAATTGGCCACCACCAATAAAACCACGCAGCGAACCACTGCTTGGTTGGCGGCATGACCCACTTGGGCGGCACTGCGAATGGTGTTTTTTAAGCCTGCTTCGGTACAGATGATGCCGGTGAGCAAACCGAAGACCAGGCATTTCAATTCTGCCATCCAAAGGTCGGAAAAGTGAATCAGGTCGCCGATGTGAATCACGAATTGCTGTAGTGGAAAACCACCCAGAAGCACCGCATAAATGAATGCACCCGCCACGCCTGCCATGACCCCCACGGGACACAGGAGCAGGGTCGCCAAAATGATGGCCAAGATGCGGGGGCCTCCCAGGAAACCGATGGGGTTCAGTCCCATGGTCTTTAGGGCCAGGTTTTCTTGCCTGACCGTCATGGTGCCCAACTCAGCGGTCAGGCCGGCCCCGGCTTGCATGGCCACCATCAACGCGGAGAAGCCCGGCGCCATCTCTCGGACCAGTGCGCTCATCAACTGGGCGGAGAAAAGCCGGTGCAGATCGAAAGCCTTCACCACCAGAAGACCTTGTAAGGCCAGCATGGCCCCAAGGGGCATGAGCAAAAAGGTAACGGGCAACAAACAGCGTCGGTAAATCAGAACTGTTTGGGAGGCCAGACTGTTGGTGAATCCGGGATAGCGCCAGAATGTGCTAAGTGCTTCCAGCGCGAAAACCAAAAGCCCGCCCAGGTAAGAAAGCCCACGAAGGCCTCCTTGTCCGAGGTTGGCAATGGTTCTCCAAAGACCCTTCAAAGGCTTTCCTTATTTCTTTGCCGCTTCAGTTTTGAAGGACACCTTCTTTAAAACCACATCGGTGGCTGGTTTGTTGCGAGAGCTGGTTTTCACCCGTGCGATCTGACCAACGAGGGGCAAACCTGAGACCACTTTACCAAAAACGCTGTGTCGTCGGTCAAGGTGTGGGGTGGGGCCTTCGGTGATGAAGAACTGCGAGCCATTGGTGTTTGGACCTCGGTTGGCCATGGATAGAATGCCCGGTGTGTTGTGACGGAGGGTGGGATGAAATTCATCCGCGAACACAAAACCTGGACCGCCACTTCCCGTGCCCTTGGGGTCACCCCCTTGAATCATGAAGTTCGGAATCACCCGATGAAAAATGGTACCATCATAAAGCGGCTTTTTAACCATTTGTCCGGTGGTGGGACTGCGCCATTCTTTTTCCCCTTTGGCCAGGTCGACAAAATTAGCCACGGTATTGGGAACGAGCTCCCAGTACATTTCAATGGTGATGGTGCCCATGCTGGTTTCAAAATTGGCGAGCAACTTGTCACCCTGCTTGAGGCCCATCTTTTTGCCCAGGTCTGCCGCGGTGACGGGTCCGGCTGATGCTCCAGGTTTGGCGGCTTGGGGCTTGCCGGGTGGGGGGCGCACCTTGTTCTGTGCGATTTTCTCGGCTTGTGCTTTTTTAGGTGTGTTGGTTTTGGCCTCTGTGGGCTTGGAACAGCCCAGGGTTCCAAAGAAGCAAAGGGAAGCGATGAGGCCGACATAAGATAAATGTTTGAAAAACATGTAAGAAATCTCCAGATAGATTCTTTTTCCCAAAAAAAGTGCGAAAAAGCCGGTTTTAGGTGTTGACGCGACGCGTCACGTGCCTATCTAATACAGATGTAAGGCAACTTGAAAAGGGAGGAATTCACCATGGCGCGTAAAAGGTCAAGCAAGGCAGGTAAAAATGCTGCAGGAAAAAACAGAATTTTAGGTCAATTAGAGCAGTTAGCGTTCGTTGGTCACGCAGTGGATGTGTTGGAAGAAGCCCAAGATAGAGCCCAGAACTGGGCCAACGACAAAAACCAAGAGCTGAACGGCGCGGTTTCTGACCTGCGCCAGCAAGCCAAAAGTCTCAAAAGAAAAGTGAAGGGGGCTGAAAAGGACCTTCGCGATGACGCTCAAAAACGCTTGAGCCACTTTGTTTCTGGCGTTTTGCAAATGCCCGCGGTGGAAACCTTAGGCGAGCTGCCCGAGCGCTTGGTGGGAGAGCTGGACCTTGTTTTGGACCGCTTGGGTTTGGTTCGTAAAGAAAAAGCACTGAAAACCGTTTCCAAATCAAAGCGCACCTCGACAAATCGCAAAACCACGAGAAAGCCGGCCCGTAAGAAGGCAGCTTCTAAGAAGACAACGGCCAGCAAAAAGAAAACCGCTGCCAAGAAAAAAACCACTGGTAAAAAGAAGGCGGCCACCAAGAAAAAAGCCGCTGGTAAAAAGAAAACCGCCAGTAAGAAAAAGCCGGCAACGAAGAAAAAAGCAAGCAAGACCCGTTCTCGTAAATAGAAATGGGGCATGCACCTCCGGGTTCACTTGCACCGAGGTCTAGAGCCTTTTAGAGTGGACTCGGAGTTTTTTTGGATACCGTTCATGAGCACAGATCAGAAAAAAAACAGCAAGAAAAAGAAGGCCACTGGAAAAAGTGACAAGGCCTTCTTGGGGCGTATTCGCGAGGCTTGGAAGCTGAGTGTGGGCGAATATGCGGTGGAAGAAGGGGAGACCCGAACCCTCTTGGGGCGTTTAGAGGCCCTGGGTACCGTGACCAAAGAGGACGCCAAGCAGGTGCTCAACTACGCCAAGAAGAATATCGAAAAGAACAGACTCGAACTGGAAAAACGCGTGGAAGAAAGCGTGAAAAACGCCACGTCTCGTTTGATCATTCCAACCGATGACGAAATTCGGGATTTGCGCAAACGCATTATTGCGGCCGAAAAACGGATTATTGCCCTAGAGGAGTCTGAGCGTGAAGGTGGCGACGTCTCATAGCCTTCAGCCTTTTGTGGACTGGCTTCGTCAAGCCCACGTAGTCCCCCAAACATCATTATTGGAATCCGAAGGGCATTCTGCTTTGCGAAGCTCGCTTCGGTTTCGAGAATGTCTAGAAGATTTTCAAGTGGAAGAACAGTTGGCGTTCGTTCCCGCCGCACAAGGCCACCATCTTTTTTGTTTTGTCGAAAAGCAAGGATTGTCCACGAACCATTTGGTGCAACGCATCAGCGAACGTTGGGGTATCTCTAAAAAAAATATTGGATTCGCAGGGCGAAAAGACCAACGGGGTGTGACGCGCCAATGGGTCAGTCTGCCAGCCCAGCATTGGGGAGCAGAAGACCCTTCTGACCTCGGCATCGATGGCGTGCGCCTGCTGGAAGTGGTGCGCAACAACAAAAAGTTGCGATTGGGTCAGCTCACCCAGAACCGTTTTCGAGTGCTTTTAAGAGGGGAAGTCAGCGACCCCGAGGGCTGTAAAGCACGCTGGAAGCGCGCCGTGTCCCAGGGCATTCCTAACTTTTTTGGTCACCAACGCTTTGGGTACGGACAGGGCAATCTTGAAAAGGTAGTGGCGTTCTTAAAGCGCGGTAAAAGGGCACGCAGCAACAAAGAGAAATTTTTGGAGTCCGTGTTTCAATCCATTTGTTTTAACCAGTGGTTGGGCCAACGGATTGCCCAACAAGCGCTGCCTCAGGCATTGTCCGGAGATATCCTCTTGGGTTTGCCCTTTGGTCTGCGCCCTTTTCCCTTAGAGAACGAGGCGGACACCCAAGAGCGCATTGCATCGGGCGCCATTACCGTTGCAGGACCTTTACTGGGGCCCAAATCCATGGCTGCGACCGATGAAGCCCAGCGTTTCGAATCGGATGTTTGGACCCAAATGGGGCTCCAAGAGGCGTGGTTGACCCAGACCTCAGTGCTCAGCCATGGTGCCCGGCGGCCCGCCATGGTGCCTCTCATCGACCCTTCTTGGACGGATGTGACCGATGGGCTGCTGCTTGAATTTGGCCTGCCCAAGGGGAGTTATGCCACCGTGGTTTTGGACCATCTGTTTCCCGGCCAAATCGAAGACTTCGCAAAGGCAGACCTTTCAGCCCCATGATAACCCCTGAAATGGCGATGGCCCGAGTTCGCAGATCATGACATTCGCGTCACAGTGAATTCCGTAAGTCGGTCAAACTGTCACCTTTTGTCACACCTTTCAAAATGGATGCTTTGGGCAGTCTTTCTGAATGATTTCGGCGCACGCAGCCTTAGGTCTGTGCAGAAATTACCTAGAAATCACATTTGGTTGTTCCTGTAGTGAGCTGTTTTCTAAAGGGATGGAGAGACCTCAATGGTTGGGGGGAAATTCTCCTGAATGCCCCTCAAACCGTTCAGAACCCCCGTTTTGTAGCGGGATTTGGGTCGGTCAAAAGGGGGACCTCATGCCCAACGCATCTGGCACAGATCTGGAAGTACCTAAAGGCAAGAAGGCTGAGAGGATTTATTTATGAGCATCCAAGTGGCAACGCTTTTTGATACCGATAAAAAAGAGAACTGGCGTCCAGACGGACACGAGACCAGATCGTCCAGCGCTAGCGAAACCAAAGACGAATCCCAAACTCAGCCGACCGCTAAGAAAAGTTATGGCTCGAAGGCCAGCCGGGAGCGCTCGGCTGGAGAGGCGGTTTTGGCAGACTATCTGTCCCGCCTCAGTCATTTGCCTTTGCTCACGGGCGAAGAAGAACGTGAGATGGCCCGTCAGTTTAGACAAGCCGAGGAAGAAGCTTGGATTTGTCTGCTGACGGACCCAAAGGTGGTGGATGTGTTGCAAGAGCATCCCATGCAGGGATGGTCCCGGTTCCGTGAAATGGATTGTTTGCAGCGCATTTACAAACGGAACAAACGCAATCGCAATGAAGGTTTTGGCAAAAGAGCGGCCCAACTGCAGGGTAAAGACATCAAGACCATGGCTGGCGTTTTACGTGACATCGATGAAGAGCAGGCCTTGATCAACGAGATGATCGAAATGCTTTCCAACGTTGCCATCACCCCCATTAAAGGCGAGACAGCTGCTCAGCGGCGACAGCGGGCCATTCGGCTCCAACGCCAAAACACCAAAACACTCAAAGCGACTTTGACCCACCATAAAAAAGCCATGCGCATTCGTAACCGGTTTGTAAAAAGTAACTTGCGGTTGGTGGTCTCAGTGGCGAGACGTTTTCACCACCACCAGATGCCTTTGATCGATTTGATTCAAGAGGGCAATTTGGGCTTGTTGAAAAGCATTCACTGTTTCGACCCTGCGCGGGGGTTTCGTTTCTCCACTTACGCGCATTGGTGGATTCGCCAATCTATCGAACGGGCCATCATGAATAAGGGCACACAAATCCGTTTGCCCGTGCACATTTTTGATTCCAGGCGAGAAATGGCCAAGTTCATCGTTGCTTTTCGACAAGAGAATGGATGTGAGCCGACGAACGAAGCGCTGGCCAAGGCCATGGGCGTGAAACCGGCCAAAGTCATGGAACTCAAGGGCCTGGTGCCTCGTGAACCCGCCAGCCTCGAAGATCGGGTGACCCAAGACGATCGAACCCTCAAAGAAACCTTGGCGGACCCTGATCAAAAAGTGCCAGACGAGTTGGTCTCGGACAAAGAAATCGCTCGTAAGTTAAGATCCGTATTGCAAAAGCTGGCGCCCATGGAGCGTGACATTATTATTCGCCGGTTTGGTTTTGCTTACGAAACCGAAACCCTCGAAGAAATCGGTCAAAGTTATAACCTCAGCCGAGAACGCGTCCGGCAAATTCAAGTTCAAGGTTTGCGAAAGCTCAAGCGTTTGTGTGCACGTAAATTTGTGGCCCAGCAGGGCTTTGCCATCAACTTGTTGTAGCCGTTTTTACATCAATGGCGGAATGGTACCGCTGCTTTGGCGCACTTGCCGCATGCTCAGTGTCTCAGACAAAAATGCGTCGTGGTTCATGGTATCTCGCGTGGCTTTAAAACGGTGGACCGGGCTGAAACGCAAAAAATTCGATGCCCGAGAGGTGTAGGTGCAGGCGTACCACGCCACTTGCGCCCCAAACCGACTCAGTTCGTTGTGTTCTTTGAGCAAACGCCCCCAATATGGGTTGAACCGACGTTCAAGCTCATCTGTGTGCGTGGCGAGCATGCGATCGAGGTACTTGAGATACCTTTTGGCGTGATCGATTTCAAAGTTAAAATTCTTGATGGTTTTGGCCAGCTCTTCGGTTTCTTCTTGGGTGAGGGCGGTGCTGCCTTTTTGGTTGAAATCGGGGTTGGTACTCAGGTTTTCCATGCGGGCCAAGAGCGCGCGATGACGACCGATGGCGCTGTCCGTTTCTTGGCGCTCGCTGTCGAGGGCAGATAGTTTTTCCACGTCGAAAGCCCACCGCAATACACCGTGTATCTCTTGCTCAAGTTCTTCCACGATCAGGCAGGTGCGCCACAAAGAGTCTTTTTTGGAACGCAGAATGTCTCCGTAAATATGATCGCCCACGTAAAGTACTTCGGTGCCTTGAATGCCGGTCATGTCTTCGAAATCTCGAATGTTGCCCCCCTGATAGATTTGGCCGCGTTCGAGTTGGGTGACGGTCTCTTCCAGTGGGGTCCCGTCGCCGGGCGCGGTGGTGTCGAGCTGTAGGAAGGGTCTGCGGTCACTGAAAAATGCAGGTTTTTTGCTGCCCACGATCACGGTATCGAAATAGCTCTGCCAGTCGGGGTAGGCTTGTAGCTTGTTGTCCAAAAGGTATTTCATGACCTCTCGGGTGTAGGCCCAGTAAGAATTGGTCATGAGAAAAAGTTTTTTGCCAGACGAACGGAACTTGTGAAGCATCAAAGGCAAATCGGGGTCGTCTTCGATGTAGGTGGTGATGTCCGCCGTAATAATGGCTTTCAAGGAACCATCACGGTGAATGGCATCGATGGACTCGCGCACATCGTTAAAAAGCTTCTCGGTATCAAACCCCACTGCTTGGCAGGGACTGTCACTTTTTGTGATTTGCAAGGGTTTTAGATTGGAGCCTCGCAACAAACGGTCTTGGAAGAAATCGACCAAATTGGCAAAAAGACAGGCCTCAGGCATGGCAAAAAGTGTATCCAAAGACGCGTAGCGGGGGTCGCCCAAACGAATTTTTTCGTTTTGGTAATGGGCTTGGATATCTTCAATGAGCACCTGTCGTCGACCGAAGCTGGCCCGCCACACCTGGTTGTGGCTGTTGATTTTGATCAAATGTCCGGTGTGTTTGTCCACTAAGAGACCGCGAATAATAAAGCTCGGGTCGTATTGGAGTTCACGGATGCTTTCGGGATAATGGTGGGCGTTGATGAGCCGTTCCACCGTGAGGTCGTATTGGAGCTGTTCCATGGGCAGTTTTTTATAGATGGCCAAGGTGTAATCCATATCAAAACCAATGTGCGAAATCGTTTGTAGGTTGAGGTCTCGATTGGTGTACACGCCCCTGGCTGGATCGAGCAGATGCTTGGTGTCGCCACCCATTTTTCTGAGTAAGGCTTCGTTAGGGCCACTGAAAGTGGGTTTGTTCATGGGCTCTTTGGGCAAAAGGGTCTCCTGTTGGCGCGGGTCCTGGCTAAGGCAGCAAGGGCCGGCATCGGGGCAGTCGTTCCACCTCAATGCTTTGCCCCACACCAGGTAACCGGGAGGGGCGGTGGTGAGCCGCAGCATAGAGGGGTTGGCATTGGATTAAAAGTCGCGTGATTTCGGTTTTCTCGGGGTACCACTCAAAAGTGAACTGGACGGTGTCTTGCTGGACTGTCTGGGTTTGTGCGCCCCCCTGTTGTTGAGGGGGTGGTGCTGCCAGCCACTCGTTAAAGGTAGAGAAGAAAAGGCCGGCACAGCGCATGGAACACCCTTCAGGAAAGGTCACTTCGATGGTGTGCACCTTGTCTTTCCACGCGGTCAGACGGCTTCTTGTCAGTGCTTTCGCCAACACTGGGCTTTGAGGTGCGAAGACCCTCTGACTGAGCCCAGGCAGGTCTTCCACCCCGAGGCGGTCTTTTGGATCTGCCGCGGGAAGAGGTTCGCCCAGGGTCTGGGTCATTTGTGACAGGCTAAGGCGCAGGCTTTCACTGGCTTGTAGATTTTCGTTGCTATAGGCCCTGGGGGGTTTGCGATAGGAGCACCCAGCGGCCAGTCCTAAAATCAGTGCGGCCATGCCGAGCCGATATGGGAGCGAACAATGGGACATTAGGGCAAGAAAAAGGTGTAGCTCAGATCTGCTGGGGCCAGCATATTCGCCAGGGAAATCAGCAAAAGCATGAAGAAGACCTGCCAAAACATGAAGACCATGGTCTTGGCGGTGTCAGTATTGTGAATGACCCGAATGACTTGAAACCAAGCCGCGAGTCCCAGCATGAAAGACAAAATGCCGCCAAAGGGGCCCAAATTACCCAAAATCAGGCCAATGACCTGCATGAAGCCGAATGACAAAATGCCCACCAGGGACGCTTGCCCCAAGGTCACCTTGATGCCCATGGTTTTGGCGGCCAAAAAGGGCGCCACGATCAGGATGAAAGCAGTGAAGAACAGGAGTAGAATTAGGGTCATATTGGGCCTCCGTTATGGATTATGACCATTTGCCAGGGTGGTTGCAAGCAAGTATAACTTTCGATTCCAAACCTTTTTGCCTTTTGGAGATGAATATGGGTTTACGCGGAGTGTTGGTTTTGGCCCTTTTGGTGGGGGCCGGCTGTGAAGGCTGCGAAGAGACCATCGACAGTTGTGAGTATGCGCTCAATGGCACGTGTGATGAACCAGCCAACTGCGCCTTGGGCACCGATACCACGGATTGCGATGAAGCTTGTGCGGCCGGTGTGGATACCCACCTTTTTGAGGCCGCCTGTTTTGAGCGTGCTGGCAGTGTTTCAGGAGAGCCACGGTACGCGGATGCGGTCGGATCCGGCGGCACTTCCACCCAGGTTGGGGTGGTGGATGGCATGTTAATGATTCCATCGGGGTGTAACAGCAGTACCCCGGTCCCGCGTCATTACCGGCTATACGTTCCCAGCAACTACGACCCTACACAGCCCGCACCTTTGGTGGTGATGATGCCTGGGCACCGTGTTTCGATTTATGAACTTGAAAATTACACCCATCTGCCACGAACGGCGGAGCAGCAGGGGGCCATCGTGGTGTACGCCGAGCAAGAATGGCGAGACCTGTGGGGGCACTGTGCAGGCTTGGCCAGTCAGTATGAGTTCAAGTGGGCTTGGTGGACAGATTGGGATTGGGTGAACGCTCCGAACAGTAACCCTGATTTAATGTTTCTGGAGCAGTTGGTCGAAACCATTTCAGACCTGTACAACGTGGACCGTCGACGTGTTTTTGCTGTGGGCCATTCCAGGGGCGGTGCCATGAGCGTGATCGCCGCCTTGGAGTTGCCCCATATTTTCGCGGGTGCGGCACCCCAGGCGGGGTTCACCGAGTTTGGCTACGATGCCAGGATGAATGCCTATACGGGACGGGTCGTGCCCATGTACATCCTCCACGGGGCGGCCGACCCTGACGTTTCGGTAGGAGCTTCCGATTATATCGTGACCATTCTCGAAGGATTGGGGGGGGGAGAGGATGATTTGTTTTACCATCGCATCAATGGTGTGAAGCATCGATGGCAGCCCCAATACAACGAACACTGGTTTGAGTATTTGGCTGCGCGTCCTCTGCCTGAAGAGGTGCTGCAATGAGAACGTTATTGGTTGTTTTGAGTTTGTTTTTTGGCCACTCGGGTTGGGCTGCCGATGCACCGGCTGCGGCTCCCAAAGTCGACACTGAAACCATGGCTTATCTGGAAGAGGGTGGCTTCAACATGGGCGTGCCTTTTGTGGAGATGCAGCCCTATGGGGATGGCTGGTTTATCGATCAAACCCCCGAACACTACGTGAGTTTGAGTGGGTTTTACATGGACCAAACGGAAGTGACGGTTTCCGATTTTGCTTTGTTTTTAAACAAGGCCGGGGGGGATGCTTATTTTCACCCGCACCAACCCATCGCCAAAAAGGCGGGCGAATATTTGCCACTCAACGAACATGCCCAAGAGCCCATTCGACAAGTGACCTGGACCGCCGCAGACGCCTATTGCAAGTGGGCCGGCAAACGATTGCCCACTGAAGCAGAACACGAATATGCGGCGGGTGGCGCCGAAGAGCGGGGTTTTGCATGGGGAGATTCCGGCGCGCATTGCGGCACGGTGAATTTGTTCTCCGGGCAGAGTTATTGCCATGGTCACGTGCGTGATGTGGCCTCATATGTGGACGGTGCGACCCCAGAGGGCATCTTCGACCTCACCGGTAATGTGGCAGAATGGGTGAGCGACTATTATGGTGATTACGAAATGGGCACCGAAACGGATCCAGCAGGCCCCGAAGAAGGCACCTACCGCGTTATCCGGGGTGGGTCTTACCTCGACGCTGGCCCTTGGCAGAAAACCACCGCTCGCTACAGTGCACACCCTCAGACACGAAGTGAAGCAGTGGGGTTTCGATGTGTGTACACAGATGACATGGAAGATGATGTGAACCGTGGGGACTTGAAAACACCCAAGACGACCAGTGGCGATCGTGTTCAGTCCGGGGTCTCTGTACCTGGCGATGTGGTGGGTGCGGGCTTAATACAGCCTTTGGGTTTAACGCTCATGGACGGCATTTTCTACGCCACCGAAAAGAACGTTGGATTTGTGACCGCCGTAGATCCTGCGGATGGCGACGTGAGCATTGTGGCAGAGGGATTCGAAACTGCGAATCTGTTGACCAATGACGGGACACATCTTTATGTGACCGACACCACGGCGGGCGCGGTGGTCCAAGTGTCCTTGGCAGGAACAAAAACCGAGGTGGCCACGGGGTTGAGCAACCCCACCTATGTGGTGGCCGATGCCAATCATGTTTATTTCTCCGATGACACCACTGTTTACCGGGCGAGCACATCGGATTTGGAACCCGAGGTATGGGCAGGGGATCTGGATGGCGTGGCCGCTTTAACCCTGAACAGCGGAAATCTGTATTTTGTCGAAGCCGGCACCAGCAGTGCCACCAATGCACGGGTGGTGAAAATGAACACCACGTCGGCCATTGAGAATGTTCTGGTGGCGAATTCTCCCTCCATTGGGACCGCATTTCTCCCCAAAGCACTCAGCATCACTGCAGATGGCAGCCAACTTTATTTCCCCCTCCAATACCGTAACTGGCCTTGGTATGCCTTTCCTTGCTCGGTCTCCACCAGTGGTGGCACCGTGAGTTGCCAAACCTACAGCCCACCTCAGCCTGTAGGCATGGAACATATGAACGGGACCATTTATTGGGGGACGCGATTTACCATGACGCAGTATACACCTGGCAATGATGCTGCCTTTTCGCACGTGGGGGCGTGGACCCGTCCTGGCGCCATGTTGCAGGACGATGGGTCATTGTACTGGGTGGACCAAATCGACGGACGTATTTACCGGCACACTCCGGAGAATGATTAAGTTTATTCGGAGCGTCTTCGGTAGAGTCCTACCAAGGCAGCGAATAAAATGCCCCACGCCGATGTGGTTGAGGTGTTATGACTGTTGCAGCCACAGCCTTGGGTGGCGGGAGTGACGGGACCGTCGCTTTCACTGGCAGTGTTTCCAGCATCGGCCTCCGCTGTATTTGAGTTGGAATCGGGGGTTCCTGCATCCGAGCTTTCGGTTTCCACGGGTTCACAAACACCGGGCGTGACACCTTCCACGTAGCCATTGCACACCAAGCCTTCGGCACACGCCAATATGTGGCTGTCATCTTCAGGGTCCACGTGACAAGGCTCGCCCAGCCCCCAAATGCAGCCTTGTTCTCCATATTCATTCAGGCCACAGGCGACTCCCATGCTGTTGCAGTTGAATCCAAGTGGGTCCACCAAAGCAAAAAGGTTTTCCATTTGCATACAAAAGGCGAGGTAATTATCGGCGGTGCAAAACCGTGATTCGCCCCCCACGAAACAGGTGCCGATGGCGGGTTGACAGACGTCGGTGGCCGTCTCAGTGGCAAAGTTAAAGCTCAGGACACAGCTGCCGCCCTGTTCACAAAAAATTTGCGTTAGGTTTTCCTCTTCTTCCTCAAAGAAACGACAATCACCACCGTTTTTGGAGACCACGCATCTTGTCTCATCCCAGAAGGGGCAGCTTTCACCGGAAGCCATGACACAGCCGGGCCCCTGACCACAGGTGGCCCCCCATGCGGCACAATTGGAAATGACTTCAAAGGCCTCGCTGTCTTCATTCTCCATGTCTTCTTCGGATTGCTCAATGCACGAATGTAAAATATCGCCTTCACACATGTGTTGGTAGACGCCAAACTCACAACTTTCGCCCGTGAGCCATTCATCGGGAACCCCAGCATCGGTGCTTGGTGGTGAAGTGACCGTGCCACCATCGTTCGCCCAAGAGGTACCGGCGAACAAGGCAGTCAATGCAAAGGTGATAAGCAGGTGTTTCATGGGGGCTCCTTTACATGTGTCGGAAGAATACGGGGAGTCCTTTTCGTTGGGTGAAGGGCGCGCCTGGCGATAGGGTCGCTTCGGGGCAGGCTTCACAAAATAGTTCCGCTGCAGAAGGCCGGTCGTGAAGATGGGCAATGCCCAAAAAAAGTTGCGACCGAAAAATGACCGTACCGTGTGCGAAATGATTTTTCGGATAGACGCCCCTTTAGTTGGCGGTGGTTTGCGTCAGGATTTCAACCCGTAACATGTGATCTCCGATGAGCACAAAGTCGCCATGCTCCAACACGGCTTCGCCGCGAATACGCAGGTAAGTGCCATTGGAGGAATTCAAATCTTTGAGGGTCATGCCATCGCCCGTGTCTTCGATTTGGCAATGTTGGCTGGAAACAAAACCGTCATTGGGGAACAACACATTGCCCACTTCACGCCCCAAGATGGTCATGGCGTGATGTAAGATTCTCGCTTCACCAATGCTGTTGTCGGACAACACTTGAACCAATCGATATTTGCTGCCCTCATTCAAAGAGCCGTGGAGCCATGTTTGGTCTTTGGCCCGACCTTGGGCAATTTTGGTGATGTCGTCTAAACGTAGGACTTGTTGTCCGATTCGAAAACTATCGCCCGCCTTCAACTCGGCTGGGCCCCGCAATCGGCGGTAGACGCCGTTCACACTTTTTTCGTCCACCACGCGCAGCTGGTCGTCTTTGAAGTGGAAAGTGCAGTGAAGTGGTGACACGAAGTTGTCTTTGTAAAATAGGATATCGCCCTCAGAGCGACCACAGGTGGTTTCTTCTTGCTCGAGGGTAAAAGTGGGCCCTTCTTTGCCACCCATTTCCACGCTGACCAATTTGCAGAGGGTTTGGAGGTGCTTGCGAAGCATGTTGGTTCGCAGGGCCTGGGTGCGCCCGGCACTGGACTCGCCCAGAGGGCTGCCGCAATTACCGCAGAACTTCATGCCTTTCATGTTGACATGGCCACAAGCGGAACAGCGTTCACTGCCCACTTTATTGAGATTCACCACATTGGTTTTTTCGGGACGACTGAGGGACTCGGGAGAGCTCAGCTGTTCCGGCACCACCATTTTATCGGTTTGCTGAAGATCGACTTTGGGAATATCTACTTTGGACGCACTTTTGGTTTCTTCGAACTCACCGGTGTCGCGTTGGTTGATGTCTTCCATGTCTGCGCCACATTGCAGGCAAAAGTTAGAATGTTCATCGTTTTCAAAACCGCATGAAAGGCAGGTGGACATGGATGCTCCTCAAAAAAAGTGGTGCCTGTTTATAGCCCATTTGGTGGGTTAAATGCCAATGCCTCGGTTTTTAATTCCTACGGCATCGTAGACCCTTGCCAAAACACCCTGGGCGGTGGCTCGCGCCCGTGCGGCACCTTGCTGAAGCACGGCCTCCAGCTCTTCTTGGCCAGCGGGTGTGTCGAGCAATTCACGGTATTTCACCCGCGCATCCCCAAAAAGTTCGTCCATTTTTTCCATGATGGCTTTTTTCATGTGGCCATAGCCAGGGGCATTCTCGCCACCCGCTTCAATGCGGGCGCGCCATTCGGCTTTTTCGTCCTCGGTCAAAAAGAGGTCCAAAATGGCGTACACATGAAGGTCATCGGGGTTTTTGGGCTCATGGGGCTCACGGGAGTCTGTGAGGATGCGGTTGACGATCTTTTTGAGCGGCTTGCCTTCGGCAAAAATGGGAATGGTATTGCCATAACTCTTGGACATTTTTTCGCCATCGGTGCCCGGCACTTTGGGGGTTGGCGATAAGCGCCATTCGGGTCGCTTGAGTAATTCGGCACCGTATAAATTGTTGAGATGGCCCGCCATGTCTTGGGTCATTTCCACGTGCTGTACTTGGTCTTTACCAACCGGGACGATTTCAGCGTCGTAGATGAGAATGTCGCTGGCCATGAGAATGGGATAGGTGAACAGACCCACACTGGGTTTGATGCCTTTGGCCAGTTTGTCTTTGTACGAATGAGCACGCTCTAACAAACCCATGCCCGTGCAGGTGGCCAGCAGCCATGTGAGTTCGGTGACCTCAGGGACGTCGCTTTGTCGGAAAAAAGCAGATTTTTCGGTGTTTAACCCCAATGCCACATAGGTGGCTGTGGCATGGTGTACATTGGTGGCCAGCACCTCAGCGTCTTGGATGGTGGTCAGCGCGTGGTAGTCGGCGATGAAATAATAACAATCATCATCACCGTGGGACATCTCAACGTGTTGTTTGATGGCGCCAAAATAGTTGCCAATATGGGGGAGTCCGGATGCTTGAACACCAGATAAAACTCTTGCCATGTTTTTATTTCCCTTGGAATTCGGGTCGTCGGGAAGTCATGCCGGTGAGGGCATCTTCACTTCCGAAGACCATGGCCAGTCCGTTGGTTTCAGCTTGCAGCCCGGTGGCCAAATCCCATCCAGCGGATTTACGAACGAGTTCGTCCGCGGCTTTCATGGCAATGGGGGCTTTGAACCCGAGACGCTTAATGGTCTTTTGTAGCTTGGCGCCGTTATCGCCTTCAGGCAGGGTGACTTTACCCTCCAAAAGTTCATCGAGTGGGGCGGCGAACACTTGATGCCAATCTTCAAATCCCTGAGGGGTGGTTTCGGGTGGGGAATTCTCTGCGACGGTTTTGCCGCTGAGCGCTTTTTGCTTTACCGCTTCAGCGAGGTCGTTGCTTGAAACCACTTCATCAACGAGGCCCATGCCCAAGGCTACTTGGGCAGGAACGGTCTCACCCGATAAAACCAACCAACGGGCGAGATTGACACCAACACGTCGGGCGGAGCGTTGGGTGCCGCCCAGGCCGGGGTAGATACCAATGCCTGTTTCGGGGAATCCCAAACTGCCTTTTTCGGTGGCGATAATGTAGTCACAGGCCAGCGCCAGTTCAGACCCACCACCCAAGGATAAACCATCGAGTTGGCAAACCACCGGTTTGGGACATTCATCGATTTGTCGGAAAATCTTTTGGCCATTCGCTGCGAAGTCAACAATGCGATCAATGTCTTTCTTTTTCATTTGCTTCACGAAAAACTTCACATCAGCACCGGCCACAAAGGCTTTGCCGCGGCCACTTAAAACAATGCCTTTCACTTCGTCATTGTTGGCCAGCGCTGCGAAGGCGTCACCCAATTGGCTGACCACATCTTCATTGAGCGCGTTCATGGCGTCGGGCCGGTTGAACTGTAAGTAGCCGACGCCGTCTCCGACACAGCTTTGCACGTGGGCGATGCTGAACGCGTTGCCGTTTTGGTCGCCCAGTTGGGCTGGCACTTGCACGTCTTCGTAGCGATCGGCAATGGCTTGCACGAGGGCCAGAGCCTTGTCTGTTCCGAGATCGTTCATCATTTCAAAGGGGCCTTTGGGCCATCGCAGGCCCACGCGCGCGCCCAGGTCACAATCTTCGAGTGAACAAACTTCTTCGTCTAAGACCAAGGCAGCTGCGATTTGAAATGTGATGCCGAACAATCGGTCGCGAATAGCATCAAAAGCGCTTTCGTCTACATCGCCATCGAGGACCCAGTTTTCTTTGGCTTCGACGATGGGACGAATGAGATCGCACGGCGCGTAAAAGGGACCCAGTTCTTCGCCCAGGGTGGTGGCCGCGTGAAGGGTAATGGGTACCCCAGTGACGTTCATAAGTTCGAAAGGCCCCATGCCCACTTTGAAAAACTTTTTGGCTGCCGCTTCGACCGTTGCAATGTTGGCAACTCCTTCTTCCACCAAACGCATGCTTTCATTGAGCCAAGGTACGAAAAACCGGTTCACGATAAATCCAGGGCGGTCTTTGCTGTCGACGGGGGTTTTGCCCGAGAGTTCTTGAATAGCCCACGCTTTCTCAAAGGCTTGATCGCTGGAGGCTTTGCCTTTGATCACTTCTACCAAACGGTTTTTGGCGGGGTGATAAAAATAATGCAAGCCAATGACGTTTTCGGGTCGGGTGGTTTTTTCGGCCACATCATCCACATAAAAGCTGGAGGTGTTGGTGGCCAAAATGGTGTCTTCACCACAAATGCCATCAAGTTCTTGAAAAAGCGTTTGCTTGACTTCTTTGTTTTCAAAAATCGCTTCGACCACCAATGCCGCGTTTTTGAGCGCGCCTTTGTCAGTGGTGAAGGTCATGTTGTCCAAAATGGCGTCTCGCTTGGCTTCGGTGAACACTTTGCGGGCGACCCCTTCGTTGAGGGTGTCAGAAACGCGCTGCTGGCCCATGGTCACTGCATCTTCATTGATATCCACCACCACCACTTGAAAGCCCTCTGTGGCATATTTTTGTGCGATGCCCGAGCCCATGTTGCCAGCGCCAACTACGCCGATGATCGTGTTTTTTGGGTCGATGTTTTCAGTAGCCATTTTGGACCTCTTTTTCATGAGTTATGGGGGATAGCCATACCCAAGCACTCGCAGGTTTAAAAGGGTTCTTTGGGGGTTTTTGACATAAAAAAAAACCCGGCATTTCTGCCGGGTTTCCGTGCCGATTGGCATCCCCGAGGGGATTCGAACCCCTGTTACCGCCGTGAAAGGGCGGGGTCCTAGGCCTCTAGACGACGGGGACATGCCGGTGGCTGGCCTAGTTGTGCGACTCTTACGATCCCTTTTTTGCAAAATCAAGGGCCAAAAAGAAAAAGGCGGTGGCTTTTCGCGCGTCTATGCCAATGATGCAGGGGCATACCCGGCATCGTACCGATTGAAAACCAAATCCAATCCGGGCAAAACCACCTTCAGAAGAGACAATGAAGGGGGCGCCCCCAGTGAACAGTATAATCCTAAGAGGTTGTTATTTATGAGGAAAAAGCTAAAGCAGGCAGCTTTGCTGTGGCTGTTGGCCGTGGTGGCGGTTCTTGCTGGCGCCTGGTGCCTGGAAGGCAGTTGGCCTCTGACTTTTCCCACAGGGGCAAAACTCGGGGCTTCTGTTTTATTGGTCTTTTGGGCTTTTTGGGCCAACCATCTGTTGGGCAACCGTCATGCATTGGGCCGCAGTACCACATGGGTGGCCGCGGGCATGCTGCTGGGCTTTTGTGGTGATGTGGTCATGCAGCGCATCTTTTTTGAGCAACACGCTGTCTTGGTGGCCATTGGTATTTTTGGATTGGGTCATTTGGCCTACCTGCTGGCCTTTGTGCGTATGACCCCCACCCAAGCGGACGAAAAACTACCCCTCAAAATTGCAGCAGTGGCTCCTGTGTTGGGCTTGGCACTGTGGTGGTTCTTCGTGTACAGCGATCGCATGGGTCCAGTTCTCTTGGTGGGCTCCCTCATTTACAGCTTTTTAATCGTGGCCATGGCGGCTGGCGCATTCTTTTTGTGGCGCCGTAATCCGGGTTATGGCGTGGCTTTTTTGGGATCTATTTCTTTTGTGGTCAGCGATGTTTTGCTGGGCAATCAGCTGTTTCGATCGCCCGCCTTTGCGGCAGTGGGCTTGGTTATTTTTACCACCTATATTCTGGGGCAATGGGCCATCGTTTCGGCGGTGCCTCTGGCTTTTAAAGAACCCCGCTTGCGTAACATCTAGGCCACCGCAAACACCGCGAACTTGAGATAACGCATCTCGGGACACGCCAAGGGGTAAGGGTGATCTTCGGATTGTCCACGCACTTCCAACACTTGGCCGCGGCTGCGCGCATTGGAAAAAGCTTGGGTGCAAATATCCATAAAGAGGGCATGGGGGATGTGACTGGAGCAGGATGCAGCACAAAAGAGACCACCGGGTTGGGTTACTTGGATGGCATCGCTGAACAGGCGGGTATAACTCTCTACCGCCCTGGCGACGGTTTCTTGAGATGGCGCGAAGCTGGGGGGATCGACAATGGTGAGATCCCAGCGTTGATTTTGTTCTTTGGCGGCATCAAAAAAATCAAACGCGTCAGCGACCACGCCTTCGTGTGTGCCCTCTGGCAAGTTGTTGAGGGTCCAATTGCGTTCGGCAAATTCAATGGCCCCCGGGGCGAGATCGACGGTGGTCACCTGTGTGGCCCCACCCAATCCGGCGTTGATGGAAAACCCGCCCGTGTAGCCAAATACGTTGAGAACGGTTTTACCATGAGAGAGGCCGCGCACTTTGAGCCGGTTGTCTCTTTGGTCGAGGAAGAAACCGGTTTTTTGACCATTGATCACATCCACGCTGTAAAACGCGCCATTTTCTTGAATGATGGGCTCGTGGTCGGGTTGAAGGCCCACCAGGACTTCACCGGGGGCTTGCTCCTTACGTCGACGTTTAAAATACACATTGGGCAGTTGAAGCTGTTGGGCCACCCATTGGGCCACGGGGAGTTTGGGCCAAAAACCATCGGGCGCGTCACCGTCCACTTGCATCACTGCCGTATCGCCGTAGATGTCGATAACCAATCCAGGCAGCCCATCGCCTTCACCATTGATCAAACGAAAACCGTTGGTTTGGGGATTGTGAATGAGATGGGCACGTCGTTTTTTTGCCGCTTCTAAGCGCTGGGTAAGCCAGTCCCCACGAAGTTCTTTTTTGTTGAGGACACAAGCGCGAAAGGCCAGTTGCCCCTTTGGGTCGTAAAAACCCCAGGCCACCTCTTTGCCCTTGCGATCTTTGAGCAAGGTCCAACGCCCGGCAGGTGAATCGGGCCGGCTGGCCAGGGCGTCATCGTAGACCCAGGGGTGGCCTCTTTTGATGTTGCGCACCAAATCTTTGCGCAGGTGCAGCACCAAGGGTTTTTGCATGAGGGGTTGTGCGAGGTTCATGGGCGTTCCTTTGATTGGGTTGTACGTGACTGGTTTGCATTTGCAAAGGGAGGGGTGAAGATGCATCGCATCAGCAAACGTGTTAGTTGCAAAGGATGGATGAACTGAGCCCCGAAGAAGTAAAGACCTTACACGCTGCGCTGCTCCAGCTTCAAAAAGACTTGCAGGCGCTTTTGGACAGCACCACTGAGAGTGTTCAAACCGTGGATTTGGACCAGCCCATTGGTCGCTTGTCCCGCATGGATGCCATCCAGCAACAAAAAATGGCCAAAGCCAACCGGGCGGCCCATCAGTTGCGGGCCAAGCAGGTGGTGGTGGCTTTGTCGGCCATCGAAAAGGGCGAATATGGGTTTTGTAAACTGTGTGAAGAGCCCATTGGTTTCAAAAGGCTGAGTGCCAAGCCAGAGGCGCCTTTTTGCGTGAACTGCCAAGCCAAAAAAGAGAATTAGCCCTGAAAATAGAAGTTTAAATGGCCCGCAAGGGTTTGTAGGTTGGTGCAGGGGACCAAAAGGGCTACACTCTCAGGGTGAGAAACCAAATCAGACGAGTGTGTCACACGGGCACGGTGATGGGCATTTTGGGCCTTTGGCTCATGGGGTGTCCGCATCCATTGGCTGAGCCCCAAAATGACGACAAACCTCCAAATGCAACACCTTCATCTGCTGTGGATGCGGGTACAACGCAGGGGCCTGTGAATATCGCTGATGCTGGATTCAATGCACCCATTTTTGATGCTGGCAGCACCCAACCAACAAGCCAGGGTACAGATGCAGGGGGCATGGGGCCTGCAGACGTCATCGATGCTGGAATGCCCATGGATCACACAGACGCGGGGCCTGCGGGCTTGGTTCACGTCCGTGACGCGGGTCCAGCACCTGGGGAGGATGCGGGGTTGCCAAAAAGTTTCAACTGGGGGGATTACGATCAGTCGGTGCAAGCCTCATGGCTCGAGAACCCGCCTGCTTGCACGGACGAAGACTGGTTGGCCAAGTATTTAAAGTATCGGCAGCGATTGCGGGGCAGTGATGACCCCCTCGAACCAGGTTTTGTTTCGGTGGGGCCCGACCAGGGGCAAAGTTTGCCTGCATCTCGCCGGGACCCTGATATGAGTTGCGTGACCGGTTATTACATCGAAATCGCAGGGAGCTGTGTGCCGAACGCGCTTCCTTCTGTTCAGGGCGGGTATTTCTGGGGTGATACAACGGTACATCTTGGCTATTACCTCGCCACCTTGGCCACTGAGTACGCAGCATTTGATGTGTTGGGTTTGGACACCAGCCAAACCGTCTCCGACTTGTATTTCGCTTTGATGGCCTTCAACCGGCTCGATGAACACGCCGAAGAAACCTACGGTATGGCGCCAGAACGCAATGGTTTTTTCTTGAGAGATGACGTGCCCGGTGGTTTTTGGCAAGCGTCAGATGGCCGACATCGGTTTCCTCGGGATGACGATTTTTCGGGGTTTGGGTGCATGTTTGCGGATTACAACTGTGGGGATGTGGTCATTGATGGTGGGGATTATATCTCCCAAGATCAAGCGGTGGGCATGGCCTTTGGGTTGGCGTTTGTGCATCACTTGATTCCCGAATCGGTGTCCTATGGCGGCGAGGGGCTGCGGGACATGGCCATCGAAATGGTTCACCGAATCGTCATTAATCTACGCGACAATGACTGGAAAATCATCGACCCCAATGGAGAAACCCCTCCTGCGGCATGGGGCGGAAACGTACAAGGTTTTAGCAACCAGCTGGCCAAAGT
Organism: Myxococcales bacterium; assembly: GCA_002721815.1. Taxonomy (GTDB): domain Bacteria; phylum Myxococcota; class UBA727; order UBA727. The sequence goes on along the minus strand of PBLQ01000037.1, from coordinate 12,630 downwards.
TGCGAACCGCGTGGTGGGTGATGCCCACGGAATTGATGATTACCGTGACACCATTTCACTCACGGTGGGCACCGCAGCGTTGGCAGGGCTTGACGCCTCATGGCAAGTGCAGTTGTTTTACAATAAAGGCATGGCCCTCGAGATGGTCGCGGTGACGGATTCATGGACGGCAAATCATCTCGCCAAACGGGCCAGAGATATCAATTCGCCTCTTTACGCCTATGCGCATGCTGTTTTGAACGGCAACAGCGTCAGCGAACACATTTCAGATTGGCAAGTCTCTTCGGCCTTAACGGAAGCGCCTTGTGGGGGGCCGTGCAACAATGTTTCAGGGTGTGAACAACGTCCCGGTTGGCGTGGTTCTGACCGGTGGCGTTCTTCAGGAGGGGCCAACAGCGACGTGCACGGCCGTGATGGCGAATACAATGGGATGGACTACATGCTCATGCACAACCTGCTGGTGCTTTACCATGATGGCAAGCACACCAAACAAATTCCAAACACGGTCCCCACAACTTGCGGGAGTTTTCAAGGCCTGGATACCTTCATCACGGATGGTCCATCCCCAGGTCAGACTTACGATGGCTACGATGAGTGTTCGGTGGTAGACCAATGGCGTCATTTTTGCGGGCGCCCCTGGGCCCAGTGGCTTGAGGATGCCTATGAGGGCCGCGCCACCATTTTTACTGGGACTGGGAAATGGACGTGCAGCCCAGGCCATGCGTGCACCATTGACGTGGGGGACGAAGAAGGCACCGCTGGCGTTGATTTGTTTATTGGCACGGGTGGCGCAGACACCTTCGATGGTCATGGTGGGAATGATTGTATTTACGGGTTCGGCGAAGCCGACCATCTTGAAGGCAATCAAGGGGCTGATGAAATTCATGGCGGTTATGGAAATGATGAGATCTATGGAGAGAGTGATACCTTGAATATCGACGGCGAACCAGACACGTTGTTCGGTGAAGAAGGCAATGACTTCCTTCACGGCGGCCCATCCACGGATGTGATGTATGGTGGGCCTGGACGCGACGACCTCGAGGGCGGCCCTGATAATGACTACCTCAGTGGTGGACCTGACAATGATGTGCTCGTGGGTGAGGCGGGTCATGATATCATGGAAGGTGATGATGGCAACGACACGCTCCGGGGCAGCGAGGGGGATGATTTTCTCATGGGTGGCGATGGAGACGATAAGTTGAATGGTGATTCTGGCGATGACAATTTACGTGGTGGCGCGGGCAACGATTTTCTAAGGGGCGGATTGGGGAACGATGCCCTTTGGGCCAGTCACGGTGACGATCGGTTGTGCGGCAACGGTGGCGATGACATGCTTGACGGGTACGGTGGCGATGACACTTGTCGCGGGGGCAGCGCGATTGGGGGCGGTACCGACGATTTAAGAAGTTGTGAGCATGAAGGCACCTATTCGGAGTGTACCGAAAGCGCTTTCAACGATTGGGCCCCGTAGCCGCAATGATTTAGTACGGAAAGCTCACGCCTAAGTTGACAAACTGACGGGTGTCCAGCTCCGCCTTTAAGGCCATATCTGGCGTCAGCTGCCACGAGGCACCGATGGCCCCCGCACCGCCAGGACGAAACCCCGCTTCACCAAATTGTAGCCCAACCCGTGCTGCGGAATAGAGGGTCCATTTTCGGGTGAGATGAAAATTCCAGCGCGCGCCTACTGCGGGCATAAATGTGAAGTAGTGCCGAATCACCGAAATCCCCGACCATGCCCATTCCGCATAGAGACCCGCTTCGAGGTTGAACGAATCATTCAGGCCCGGCAAAAAGCCTTGGTCTAGTGAGGGGAAGGTGGCCCAAAACGAAAAGCCCAAGGTGTTTTCACTAAAGGTGCCGTAGACGGGGCTGTATCCAAAAGCCCCCGCCAAATCCAAACGGTTCACGCGTTTGAATACGTCTTTGGATTTAATAATGAACGGGTCAGCCTGTGGGGCTGCGGGGCTGTTGTCCTCGGGCACGCCACCTGGTGCATCACTCTCACCTGCGTCTTGGGGGGCAGAACCGGCGGTTTCGCTCACGTTGGTATCTTCTTCCCAAACCTGCGCCTGGCTTGGCAGGGCAAAAACAGTGATTGCGAACCAAAAAATCGCAGCTTTGATGCTCATGGGCGCTCCTAAACCGGGGAAAAAGTCCTCTATTGGTAGACCGGTTATGAACCGATGGGTCAAGGACCCTTGGGGCGTCGCGGTGCGCCCGGGAGCACGGCGGGGTTTTGCATAGGGTTAACCCTTTTAACTCCTTAAAATATTTATGGAAAAATAAGATGGAGACCATTATAATCCAACTAAGGAAGGCCACTATGGATCAAAGCCCAGACTCACCCTGCAATGAAACGTGCACCCTCGACCGTCAAAACGTCTGTGAGGGCTGTTTTCGCACGATTTCTGAAATCATCGGTTGGGGTCGGGCTTCGGCGGCCGAGAAAAGGGCCATTTTGGGCCGTGCGCAAGATCGCCAAAACGAACTGGTTTTGGTGGGTCAATCTGCCTCTTTAAACACACCTTAAAGATCCGAATTCTTTTTTAAACCCACGGTTTGCTCCTCTTTTTAAGATCAGGCTATGCTTTCCGAATGGGAGGTAAAGGATGAGACTTGCGATCCTTTTTTATGGTTTGAGTGTGGTGATGATTGGGGGGATGACCCCAGCCATTGCAAAAACCAAAAGTAGAACCACAGAAAAAGCGGCGCAAGCAAAGACGGCCCCTGCTGACGCTGAAAAAAAATCGAAAAAGAGCGGTTCCAAAAAACAAAAAAACAAAAAGAACAAAGCTTCAAAAGCCAAAACGAAAGCCAAGCCTGACACCAAGTCTGGCACCAAGACTGAAACGCGAGGGTGAAAACCCGATTCTGGGTGAAGATTTACGAATCGGCAGGAGATTTACCGAGACCGGTTATTTTGAAGGGGCCATGGATGAAATATTAATCTACGATCGGGTCCTGGACGACACTGAGATCGCACTGCTTTACAACGGTGCCCTCACTTGGAATGCCGACACCGAGAGCTGGTCGGGGACTTGCTCGGAATAAAAGGCCAAGCCTTGCCAGTGACCTAAACCAACGAATCCTTCAAGTCATTACAGATTTGAAAAAGTGCATCGGGAGAGGTGCATTGTTCTGATTGGTTGAGCGCCTCGTTGGTCGCCTTCGCTTTGTCCCAGGTTCCAACGGAATCACTTTTTTCCGCCAGATCGGTTAAAACATGGCATTTTGGCATGTAGCCCACTTGATACATGGCGAGGTCAATGGGAGCCTCTTCTTTGGCGCCCAACCCCGAGCCAGAAACCTGCATCAAAGGGTTGCGAATGGCCATCTCAATGATCAGTTGTGCTTTTTTGGTGAGCTGCATGCCATGGGCCATGTAACCATCGGTTATAAAGGCGGCCACTTGTTTGGGGTCGTTCAGCCATTGGTATTTTTTGTCGCACGCTGAAAAAGCCTGGGTTAACTCGGACAGAATTTCTTTGCATTGACCGTGAGTCGAATCATTGAAAGAACGTGAAGCCCATGTTTTAAAGTCTTTCAGGTAATAACTGAATTGAAAATAAGCGCCCAGGCATTCAAAGATTTCTGAAATGCTGAATTGGTCTTGGCCCATGTGCGTGGTGAGCATTGACTCGCCAGTAAAGACGGGCACTTCCAAATCGATAAATCGACCGTCCAAAGAAAAGTTGTTGCCCAAGCTTCCCAGTTTGACCCCCAGCATATTGATGGCAATGACATTTTTGATGCTCTGGATGGCGGCAGCGTAGATGCCTTCGATGATTTCATTGAGGTCAGAGGGTTCGATGATGACTTCTGCATCGTGCGGCTTTCTGTGGAGTCCATGCTTAATGGCTGCGAGCAGTTCTGCGAGAGCGATGGCATCTCCTGGGGCGTCGAAACGTGTGCCCATGAGATTGTAAATATATCTGATATTTGAAAACCGGATGAAATCACCACTTTTGACGGTTTGGGAGGTGAACGCATGGTCGAGGTGGCCAGGAACGGTGTCAAACTGGGCGTAAAGTTTTTCAGCCACTTGTTTTGAATAGGGGGTGCCTTCCATGAGAAAAAAATTACTTACTGGGTTGATGAGCTGGGAGGCCTGTTCGCCCAGAAAAATTGAGAAAATGAACTCCCTCAGGGCACCCGACGGGTAAAGCAAACCATTCGAATGCAGAAGGTTGTCCTCGGATGCCCAGGTTTTGACCACCGGGGTGCGCCCAATGCCTTTGTGGTATCGGTTTTTGTAGAAGGCACTTCTTCCAGAGCCAAGTGATGCCTCGAGGTTTGCACCAATGCCTCTTTGCAGATCGCAAAACGCAATCGTTGCAGGAGATGGAAGCTTGGTATCAGACTTGGTGCCACAGAAGTTATGGTACGCAACTTCAATGGGTTGTGAGGCGTCTTCGCTTGATGCCCAGAATTGGGGCGTCAATGAAATTTCGATGGGAACTGTCCAAGGTGCCGTTTTCAGGGGTTACTCCTCTTGGGCCACAATATGTTTGAAGCGATGCCAGCCTTGCCATGGCGCCGGGTCGGATTCGATGACCTGGGTGAACCAATCGAAACATTGCTGATTGACCTTCAGAAGTTGTTCTTTTGAGTCAGATTCCCACTCCGAGGCACCGATGACTTTGTCTACTTTGACGTCGAAGTTGCAGGGGTCTTGGCTTTTAATCCGCATGAGATAAAGTGAGGACCCGAGATTTTGGGCGATTCTCATCCCGCCGGAAGGGGCGTGGATCTTACCTTGAAATAAGGTGGCCGTTTGACGCGACCGTCGAGGAGATGTGCTGTAGTCACCCAGCAAGAACAAACCCTTGCCGCCCTTAAAATTAGCAACCATCTTTTGAGGCAAATCATCGTCGATCAAGTGAAGTTCAATGGCGTCTGGAATGATGCCTTTCTCTTTGAAAATGTCAGAGTATTCATTTTCGGTGTGGGGGATCAGAAAGGGGCGTTCAAAAAGGCTGACGAAGGGCGGAACCGCTCTGTACGGGCCATAGTGCATGGACAAGACGGTAGGTGGTGAATCTTCTGTTTTGATTTCATCGAGGGCGCGTTGACTTGCTTCACTGATGCTCATTTTGGAGTTGAGCCATTTTTTGTCGCGGCCGAACATGTAAAGCATGGAACAGAAAAACTGGTCTTTCATCATGTGCATGAATACATCTTTAGCGAGAAGGGCGCTGTTTTTAGGCAGCCCTTTGGCCAACCCAATGTTTGTCATGAGATCTTTCACGCCAAATGCAAAATCGCCTTTTTTCATGAATTCAGCGAGGTCTCGCTCTTCCCATAGCTTGAAAAAATCGATGACCTTTTCATAGTCGTATTCGTTTTCTCCTGAGGGGTATAAATTTTTAAAGAGTTCGAAGGTTTGCGCAGATCTTGAAAGGCTAAGCATGGGGAGTCCTTATAATTAGGATTAAAAGTCTTTTTGGATGGTACCTTGGAGTTCCTGTTTGATTTTAAACGAAATATTAAAGCTTAAACTGATCCGGTCAAAATCCACCGGGTTGGGGTCCACTTGATGCATGAGCCAGGCAGGAAAAATATACATCATGCCTTGCACAGGGGGGAACGCCACATCTTGAGTGAATAGATTACGTTCTTTAAGAAGTAAGGTTCGCAATGCCACGGGCTCTCTGGGGTCACGGAACCTGATGCTTCCAAGTGATGGCATTGATTTGAGATAGTAAACACCACTGAAGTCGCAATTAGGGTGGCTGTGATACTCGTTAAAATCACCCTTGCCGTTGATATTGGCCCAGGCATGATCGAGGGTGAGGTCCATCCTGTTGAGGTCCACTTTTAAATCTTGCGCAATGGTCTGCGCTTTGTCTTGCACTGCTGATTTGAAGGTGGCGAACTCAGGTATTGTAAAGAGGTCGGCTTGAACTTTGTGCCCACGAAAAAGAGGTACCGCCGGTGATTTTGGGTGGGCTTTTGCTAAGGCGTAGGTCGACTCAAGCCATTGCTTTCTGTGCTCATCAGACATCTGGAAAGCGTAGACGGGCGTTGGGAAAAAGTCGTATCTTTTTACTGATGAGTTTGCGTTCAAGGGTGCCTCAATATTTCTTCGTGGTTTTTGGATAACAATTAAATAGCGAAATTTTCAGAGTAATAATCGTCAAAAGTAATGTTGGCCCGTTTCTCCTTGAGTTCTATAGTGGTTCTTTTTGACGCAAAAGAGAAGGGATATTTTGAACCAATTGATGTCCAGTATCTCAGCGAACGCAAGGACCTTTTTAGTAAAAAGTTTAATCTGGGTGGCGCCACTATCTGTTTTGGATAAAAGCCTGTCTGGGATAGACTGAAGCCTTTTCTAGAAGGTCGAACGGTCGAGAATTCAGTGTTATACTGGGCATCCTTATAATACTGAATTCGATGGTCTCCCATGTGTTTGAAAAAATAAGGGACATCACCCCGATCAAGTTGTTCTTGCTCACACGGCGTGAACGGGACTTGTGGCATGATGTCTTTCCGTAAGAACAAATCGTATTCGGAAGTGGCCCGCATGAGAACCCTAACTAAAGGAGGGGTCGCGGTGCTATTCAGAGCTGTCTCGAGTTCTTGGACCAGTTCTTGGTGATGTTGTGCGATAGATATGAGCCCATCAGCGAGCCCCAGCGCCAAGTGGCCAAATAACGCGGGTTCTTTGACACCATAAATGAGGGGGAAGAGTCCGTATTGACCATCAAAATCATCTTCAGGATAGGGCAATAAAGATGACTCTTCGATGGCGATGGTATTGGAGAGCACACACTCCACGTCGATCAGCTGTATGCCGCCCCGGTGCAGTTTCGTATTCTCCAGCAAAATATCGGTAATTCCTAAGGCCATAAAATAGGCAATCTGTTTGCCCACATTGAAATAGTAAAGGCTATCCCTGGGGATTTCTTCGATGCCTAGAAAGCCCTCAAACCTTTCAACATGACCGAGATGATCATTTTTTTCCTTTGAAAATCGAAGTCCCATTGCACCTCGTGCGGCAGACTCGCCTAAGGTCCTCGAAAGTAAGGGGAGGAGCGAACTCGATTCTCCCACAAGAAGCTCTTCCCAAAGCAAGTTTCTGTGTTTTTTAAAAAAAGGTTTGCCTTCAATTTCTATTTGATGCGTTTGACGTCCAAAATTATGCACATCACCAAATTGGGCGTCGAGGTCTGTAAGCTTTTTGTCTTTCATGAAAACATAAAATCTAAAAAAATAGCCCTGTTTTGCAGGGCTATTGGTGTTTGAGTGTAAAGTCGCTCACAAGCGGAGGGCTCTGTATCTAGCGGGACTCTCCATGACATGAACCTCTGGAGGGACCGCTGTCATTATTTTCTCCATGGCATGAGCCGCTCGACACGCCACTGCTGCCGCGTCTCGATACGCCTTCTCTGGCTTTTTTGCGTCGCCGGCGCCCACCTTTAGCGAATTCCATCTCTTCTTCGGTGAGATTGACAGGTGGGAACTCGTCATTTTCGACAACCTTACGAAAATCCTCTGCGGAAGAGCATGCTTTAGCAGCTTTTGCATAAAGCCTCACCGTCAGCTGCGCGTCTTCTTGCGAAATATCGACTCCGTCTGCCGCTAATTGCTCGACCTGTTGTTCTGACACTGAATGTGCGTCGTCAATGGTTTTGAACATTTCCCATAGATTCTCGATGTGTCCTTTGTCCATGTTGACCTCCCCTAAATGCCCCCAAACCGACTTTTCGCCGGTTTGGGTTTAGATGTTGCCCCTAAATGGGCCTCTTAAGATGCTTTACCGCTGAACTCAAACAAAGGCTCGTCCACTTCTTCCGAAGAGGGGTTCATCATTGCTTGAATGGCGAGCACCTCGAGGATACTCACCACCGCTGGTGGTTCGGCGATTTCATCTTCTGGCTTGATAACGATGATGTCTGGTTTATCACTCATAACAAACCTCTCTGGTTAACTGACCCCTACGCTTCACCGTGACATGAACCGTTGGATCTTGAACTGGTCTTGGTTTCACCATGGCAGGAACCGTCAGAAACACCGCTGGTGGCTCTCGCGCCTTCCTTTGGCTTCATTTTTTTCCGAGCGCCACCTTTGGCGAGTTCCATTTCGGATTCAGTCAGCTGGATTGGCGGATATTCGTCTTCTTCGAGCACCGCGCGGAATTCTTCCACAGATGAGCATGCTTTTGCGGCTTTAGCGTACAATCGCAGGGCATTTTGTGCATCATCCTTGGAAATATTGACACCATCAGCCGCGACATTTGCAAGCTGGTCGTCAGTTACCACATGGGTGTCGTCTACAGTTTTGAACATTTCCCAGAGATTTTCTACGTGTCCGCTATCCATTTTACTCATTTTTTTCTCCTTAAGTGAGCCGACTTCTGGCCGGTTCAGTAATTCTTATCAACTTAGAGCCCTCAAGTTAAGCAACGTTACAAGTAAGTTGAATAAAAGTTAAATATGCATATGAAACAGAACGTTACAGGTCGACTCGGCGTTCCTGGGCAGGGGGGCTTCATCATTTTAGCCGCCCTGTAGGATGGGCCTTTGCGCTTTGAAGAGCCACAACCATATGGTGCCCGACATTGAATCCATTTTCTGGGCTTGAGCAGCGCATGATTCGTCGATTTTAAGGACCGTGCTCACCGATGATGGCTCCAAACACCAGAACGAAGGCGGTTTAAAGGTGCGCGTTTTAGGGAGGTACCCTTGCCAGTTCAAATGCATCATCGTACGTTTAAACACCGATTTAGAGGTAGATTGAGGTGCCCGACATGGCTCATCGGTTTGAGTATGGAACATTTGAGCGCGTGTGGGACATGTTTAAAACGATGCACCACAAAGATGAAATCCCTGAGCCAGCGTTCACTGTTTTTGCTCTTTTGGGGGTGAGCAGTCCGGCAGATAGGGAAACCGTCATGCGACGCATCGCCTCCATAGCGGTTTGTTGCTCAGGGCCCGAAGAGTTTGAGGCGTATCTGCGGCAAAAAAAACTTCCAGCTCGAGCTGCTTTGTCACTGAAAGATGACATCCCGATCGATTTTAAGTTGCGCTCCATGAGCCACATGAAGATTTCAACCTGGGCGAGTGTTTAGATGGAAGATAAACCATTACTCGTGGCACCGCGAATTGTACCTGAATTTGATGAACTTCAATCTCGGTCTTTAGAGCTGCTCAAGACGGGCTACCCCATCAAAAGCGATGGTGTCTCAATCTCGTCTCAGACCAAATCGAGTTTTTTGTCCGTTCATGACAGGAGTTTACTCGCTTTGGGGGCGGCCCGGCTCAACTCTATTTGGAAGACGAATCAGTCAGGGGCGGGGTCTGGTTTAACTCAGTTCTATTTGTGTTGTTTTAGTCCAAATCATCGAGAGTTCTTTTTCTGTGACACACCAGCTCAAAGGACAGATGGCCATTTGGTTTATAAGGGGTTTTGGAACATTACGGGTGGGAGTGATGAGCCACCACCAACATGGGGAACATTAGAACAGTTTATGAATCAGCCGGCGAAAAACCATGCTGTGTTCGTTGACCCTGCGTTCGAAATAAAAAATGGGCTCACGGCGAGTCACGTCGCTGTAGATAATTACTGGTATTATTATTTTGAAGGTCATTACATTGAATCTGTCCGAGACGTTACCTGAAAAATTAGAGCGTCAATTGAGCGTTGCAGACGTTGAATTTATGCGAGGCCATGGTTCGCAAAAAAAAAGCCATGCCATGCGACAGGGTGAGCCGTGTGTTGTTTTTTCCAAAAAAATATATCGCACCAGTGAAGGTGGGTGCAAAAATGCTGAGGAGTTTTTGCTGTCTTATCGCGTGTATGCCTTGCTCTACGATACTTCTAATGGACAAATAGGGAATGTTGATTTCTCCTATCATTGGGCGAGCTTATGTCCTCATACTGGATTTAGTTTGCCACTGGAACAAGACCCTTCGGTCTCAGAGTCAGAGTCGCTCGGTGTGTTCGTGATGTCTTCAGGGCGCGTTATCCTACGCGGTCAAACTTCAATAGAGATTGGTTCGGGTGAACTTTGTTTGTTTGCCCCCACAATTTGGAAAGAGGCTGTTGGCTTAGAAGCGATCGAGGGCAGCGAGGTTATGTTTGGTGTGGTTTGGCGGCATCCATCGCCTCACCGCTTGTTTTAGGGAATATCAAATCTCATCTCAAAAATGATCTGACTTCTAAAAATACGTGATGTCTTGTTCTATACGGCTCACCGCGACATACTGGACCTATGTTTTCCCAAAGTTTTCAGTGGAGCGATGGTTGCGATGTGAGTTGGTGGCTTTTCGTTATGTTTTTGGCTGTGCTGTATCTTTGGGTCGGATTAGGGGTCGTTCTGGTCTATCACCGGGTGCTCACCCACAAAGCAGCGCAACTCAAAAAGCCTTTGCTCTATTTGTTGGTTTTGGGCGGTTTGCCCGCTGGGGTGCCCATTCAATGGGTGGGCCACCATCGGTTTCACCACGGTGTATCCGATCAGCCACAGGATGGGCACAGTCCGGTGCAGTATGGGTTTTGGCGCGCGCTCACGGGCTGGTATTTGGAAAGGCCTTCCACCGCTTTGGCGATCGTCTACGCCTTTGCGGGCCCAGGCAGGTTGTTGTTTGATGCTTGGTGGCGCCCCAGATCGTCAAAAATACACGACCACTTGGCCGCAGATATTGCCGCCGATCCATTTCTGCGGTGGGTATCGCAACCGCTGCCTTATGCGGGGGGCTTGTTGCTTCTCTTTGGCATGACTTTTGGGCTGGCCGTTGTTGGCTGGGGGCTGACCGGTGCTGCAGCCATGTATGTTTTTTATGTGTTCATGTATTGGGGGGGCGATTTGATCAATGCAGCTGGTCACGGGGAGGGGGCGCGTCACTTTCGCACTAAAGATCACAGTCGCAATCCTGGATGGTTGGCGGTAATTACTTTGGGAGATGGCTTGCACAACAGCCACCATGCTTTCCCCAACAGCATTCGCAATGATTATTGTCGCCACCAGTGGGATGGGGCCTACGGGGCGTGTCGCCTTTTTGAGAAGATGGGTTGGGCCCACCATTTGCGGGTGCCCGCGCCAGAAAAGGTGCAGCAAAAGGTATTGGATGGCATTTCGTTAAAGTCGCCGTTTGCAATTTCCGAGGGGTCTATGGTTTCAAAAATATCACTAGAAATCGTATAGCAGACCTATCCCTTAGATCTTTTTTTCGTTTTGCGACGCAAGAGAATTTCGTTGCGAGCGCGATTGACGTCGTAAAAAAAAAGCCCCACTCGCTCCCCTTTTGCGAGTGGGGCACCCCCCCCATAGAAAAGAATTCATTGCTTTGCAGTTGTGGTGCAGAAACCTTTATGTTTTGTGAACGTGTTTTAAACCCAAAAAAAACGTTACAAAAAAAATATCGCAGATCTGAAAAAAGTGTTGCTTTGATGCGTGAAAAAAAATGTAACTTTTTTTAAAAGCGTTTTTTGTAATGAAATCGGCGCTCCAACCAATTGAGTGCGTCATGGGTGTCAGGATATCTGATGAAATATTTTTCGCGAGTAGGAATGATGCTGTTCGTCATCTGCAGAAAAGAAACGCAAAAAAAACTTAACCCCACCTGCGTTGTAGGAACGGCAGATGGGGCTAAACCCAACATTTTTCTTTTTGGCCAGTAAAGGCCAACCCTTTTCAACTTTTCAGGAGTCTGTTGAAACCCATTAACCAACAGACAATGTGAGTATCGTCACATGTGGATTTGAGTTTCGTGATTTTGTAAAAAAGCGAGATCAGGGGCAATTTTCAGAGAAATCGAGCCTATTTTCACGGTATTTTTCACAGAAAAACAGACGGGCGCGTTGCGAGCATTTAGGGGTTCGCGGTACACTGAGCCTAAGGTGGGTTATGAACAAGGGCGCTACTTTTCTCTTTTTTATCAGCATGTTAGCGGTGAATCCCTCCGTGGCCCAAACCTCGATCCCTGCTGACCCGCCCACGGTCGGTGCTGATAAGCCCGCCCGCATGCTCTTGCTCGATCTGAAAGCCACCCTCATCGAAGAAGAAGTGGCCAATATTGTGACCAATATGGTGAGCTCAGAACTCAACCGGTTCAAAAACCTTGCGCTCATTACCAATACCGATGTGAAACAAATGCTGGCCCTCGAAGCCGAAAAACAAACCCTCGGTTGCGCCGATGACAGCTCTTGTTTGGCCGAAATTGCGGGGGCCATGGGGGCGCGATATGTGGTTTACGGAGATGTGGGCAAGCTGGGGTCGAACATTGTCATCACGCTCAATGTGTTTGACTCGGTTAAAGCAGAATCATCGGGGCGTGCCACTTCTACGGTAAAGGGGCTTGATGCCTTGCCTGAGAAGGTCCCTTCACTGGTACGCGAGGTGGTCGCGCAATTTGCAAAGGTACAAAAAAATGCGGTGGCCCAAACCGCGGCACCCAAAACACCACCGAAAGCGCAAAAAGTAGCCGCCGCAGAACCAACGCCCAAACCGGCACCCGACCAAACAGAGCAAGGGCCTCGGTTTCCATGGCTGCGCGTGGGACTTTCTTTGGGATTGGCGGCCGTAGGGGGTGCTGCCGCTGCGCTGTATGGATGGCCGGCTTATGACACCATGGTTACGGCGCAGAAAGCCTACGCCCCGGTGCGAGATGAGGACACCCAGGAAGC
>PBLQ01000036.1 GCA_002721815.1 Myxococcales bacterium | reverse complement strand
TTTTTTGGATATTACTTGGATGGTAAAACGGTCTTTCTTCGCAGGTATATTTGAACCTCTCGCAGATCTTAATTTGGAAGCTCTTTTATTATTTGATATTATTGCCTTAGTTGTAGTTTCATTCACTATATCTTTTTTAGAAGTGACCTCTTCTTCCTCTTCCTCCTCTTCTTCCTCTTCTTCTTCTTCCTCTTCCTCTTCTTCCTCTTCTTCTTCCTCTTCAGACTTGTCTTTTTTGCCTTTCAATAGAGAGGCTGCATCGACGATGGTATCTTCTTGAGATTCACCCTCGGCGTCTTCTAAGGGCGCTAATTCCCCCGACCGAAGCCAGTGAAGCACGCGATCGAGGAGGCCGAGCGGGTCGAGCGTCGCCCGCGCTAAAACATCTTCCAGCGAATTAGAGCCATTGAAAAGTTCGGTCACTTCTACCAACGCCGCCATCGCAGGGGCTTCGCCTTTGAATGTAAAGACGGTGTCCATGGGCGGGCAGTTCTTTTGGAGGCGATCCCAGTTGGTTTGCCGCACCGATAAATTTCCCAAAATTGTTTCGGCGCTGGCAGAGATGCTATTGGGTGTGTCTTCTGACAGTCCGGCGGTCGTGAATGTGCCCTCGCTGATAAGTGCAATCCGATTCAGCGCTGGCAGTCCTTCATGAGTCCCCCAACCGGCGTGAATAATCTCCCCATTAAAAAACGAGACGATGCCATCGAGATCCCCACTGGCGATGTTGAAGAGGCCACTCCACTTGACCCGGTGGCTCTGAGAGAGGATTTGAAGAAAGCTCCCTGGGGTGATGTCACCTTCGGTGGGAATCACGTTGCTGGCTTTCCCTTGTGCGCTTCCTTTGTTGATGGTGGCGGAGCTCAATGCAAGCAAGGCTTCAGGGGCCACGGGTTTTTGGAGGTGGTGGGCGACCCCCATGCTGAGGCTTTTGATGCGGTCTTCTGGTTCGGCCTGCCCAGAAACCACGATGATGGGGATTTCGGCTGTTTTGTCATCGCTTTTTAAGCTTTCAATGAATTCAAACGGTTTTGTTTTGGGGCCAAAGGATGTTTCACTGATGATGAGGGCGACTTTTTGAATTTTGAGCGCTTTCAGGGCTGCTACGGGCGAGCCCACCGAAATCACCTTAAACTGCGCCGAGATGGTTGCTTCCAGGTTTTTTCTGGAATCTGTGTCTGAATCTACGAGTAAGATGGTGTGGTCGGCCATGGTTCTTCCCAAACGCTTGAATTTGCCTCAGTGTACCTTAAAAGACGTTGATACCCAGTTTTTTTACGTGATTTCAATAATTTCTGCCCCGTTTTCCTGGGTTTGCGGATTTCCACAGCTTTTTGGCGGGGATAGGCTCCATCGCGGCCTGGGTAAGCGCCTAAAAACAAAAAAGAAACCCCTTTGATCAGCCGGCAATCCAAAGTAGAACACTATTGTTTTTTATTGGAAGTACAACATGTCTCAATTTCTTAAATCCACTTGGTTGCTGATGACGCTGGTTCACGTTGTGATGTTGGGCTGTGCGCATGGGACACAGAATGAAAACGCCACAACGCCTCAAGCGCCCAACGCGCGCTTTAGCACCACCTGTGAAGATACTTTTTTAAAGTTTGAAGACGATGAAGTCTTGGCCGAAGTGAACGGTGAGGTGATCACCGGAAAAGATATCAATGAAGACTTAGACGCTGACGCTACCCAAACGTGGCGTACTTATTGCGAGACCATGCATGGCTTGCGGTCGGATGCGCTCGAAAAGCGGGTCAGAATAGCGCTCATTGAAGCAGCCGCTCGCAAAGCGTCTCTTTCTTTGGGCGAATGGCTAGAAAACATCCAGGCCGAGGCGCAAAAACCCACCGATGAACAGGTGGAACAGTTTTATAAGGATGAGGTCCCCAATGGTGTTCCGCCGTTGGAAGACATTCGGGAAGAAGTCGTGACCTATCTTTCTCAAAAATTGGTTCAGGAGCATTTAGAGGCTACCTTAGGGGCATTGTACGAAGGCGCAGTGATAAAGAAGACCATGCCCAGTGTTGCACCGCCAGCCATTGCGTTTTCCAATCCACCGGGAGCTCCCACCTTGGGCATGGCAAAAGCACCAGTGGTGATTACAATCTTTTCGGATTTTGAGTGTCCCTACTGCACAAAAATGGCTGAAATTATCAACGAAGTCCTGCAAGCCCGTGCAAAAAAGGTCCGTGCCGTCTTCCGTCATTTTCCCCTCAGTTTTCACCCCAACGCTTTTGACGCTGCCGTTTTTGCAACGTGTGCCCATCACCAGAACGGTTTCCAAGCGTTTCATGATGCGCTCTTCACTCAGGCGGCCGACTTGTCTCGGAAGGGGTTATGGTTGCTCGCAGAAGCCCAAGGGTTGGATCGCGATCAAATGGAGGCTTGCGTGAACAGCGATGGAATGCGTGAGGTGGTGGAATTTGATGTGGCAGAGGGGCGTCGCATGGGGGTTCGGGGGACGCCCACCCTTTACATTAACGGCGCAGAATATCGTGGTGACCGTACTGCGGGTGCCATCATCGAGCACATTGATCGTCTCGAGCCAAAATAGGAAACAAAGGCTTTGCTTGAACTTGTTGCCATATTAGCCGGTGCTGGCTTGTTACTTTACTTCCCGACAGTGGGAGGGTCGTGGCTCATCCGCAATCGAAACATCAAAAAAGCATGGCAGGCACAACCGAGTAAATTGCCGCCCAAAAAACGTGCCCAGCTCGCTCGTATTTTGTTCCAAGAGGCTGTGAGTGCTCACAAGCACAACGACCATCGCGAGGCGGCTCGGGTGTGCGAACAAGTTTTGAAGTTAGAACCCGATGACACGCAAGCAAGTCGGCTGCTCGTGGCCAGTCTTTTCGCTTGTGGAGATTTTCATGATGCCTCACAGGCGCTCGAACGCCACATGGCAGCACACCCGGGTGACGAAGCGGCCAAACTGGTTCCCGCTGCCATTTTTTGTGAACGCGGTGATATGGTTGAAGCACGCACGGCGCTGGATGCCGTGGATCCAGGAAAATTACCTGCCGCTGACCAAGCCCTTTGGTACAATAACTACGCTTTTACGCTCACCGGGTTAGGTGTGGATTTGGACTTAGCAAAAGACTACGGAGAACGCGCATTCGACTTGGCGGCGCCGGCTGACAAACAGTTCACGCTGCGCACTCTGGGTGTTGTTTACTTGGCCCGTGAGGAGCCTCAAAAAGCACTCAAGTGTTTGGAAGATGCGCTGGCTGAAAAAGAGTATTTACGTCCCGGTGATATCGACTTTACTCGTTATCATTTGGCGCTTGCCTTGGACCAATGTGATGATCACGAGCGTGCGGTCAAAATGATGAAGACCGTGGCTGAGGGGACAACGCTGTACGCCGATAAAGCCAAACTCCAACTCACCGAATGGAATGAAGCTGCTTTGCAATCGCAAAAAGACGGCGACTAAAAAACACGGAAGAGGCAGGTTTAATTTTGCTGAAAGATCAGTTCCTCATCAAAATGACAGATATTGTCGGTGACAACTTTGTCGTGACTGATCTAGAGCGACTCTCGACGGTCGCCGTGGATGAAACACCGAATCTAAAACCTTCCCTTCCCGATGCTTGGGTTAGGCCGGCCAACGAAGCTCAGGTGGCTCAAGTTATGGCGTTGGCCTATGAACACGGTGTTCCGGTAACGCCTCGTGGGGCCGGCTCTGGCCAGTCTGGTGGCTGTGTCCCCTTACATGGGGGTATTGTCTTGGGACTCGATCGGTTAAATCAAATCGACCAAATCGACACTGAGAACATGATAGCGAAAGCCCAACCGGGTGTGATTCTTGAAAGCTTTCAAAAAGAAGTGGAGGGGCACGGTTTATTTTATCCCCCTGACCCTGCATCGTTGCAGTGGTGCACGCTGGGCGGGAATGTTGCTGAAAATGCTGGCGGACCACGCGCATTGAAATACGGGGTCACCAAAGATTATTGTTTGGGTTTAAGGGTGGTTTTGCCCCACGGAGAGATTATTGAAACCGGAAAACAGACCGTTAAAGGCGTCGCTGGGTACGATTTAACGTCGCTGATGTGTGGCAGTGAAGGCACGTTGGGTGTGATCACCAACATCACCTTCAAGTTAATTCCCAACACGCCCGCAGTCCAAACGGCCATTGTGGTTTTTGGCTCGGCCCAAGACGCTGCTCAAGGGGTGGCTGAGGTTTTTAAAAATGGCGTTATTCCTCGCACGTTGGAATATTTGGATCGGGACAGCATTCAGGCAGTGGCCAATCACGGGGCGCCCTATACCTTTCCGGCGCTGGCGGCTGCCGCATTGATCGTCGAAACAGACGGAACTTCGGATGAAGAAGCATTGAACCATCTGTTGCGGGCCTTGGATGCCATGAACAAAGCTGCTCCCTTAGATACTTTATTGGCTAAAGATGAGCGCCAAAGACGGGATATTTGGCAAACCCGACGTTTGCTGTCTGAGGCCACTCGAAAAATAAAGAAAAGAAAAATTTCAGAAGATGTGGTGGTGCCTCGTTCCAAGATTCCTGAAATGGTGGCCGAAATAGGTCGCATCGGGGAAGCCAATGGGCTTGGAACATGTGCATTCGGTCACGCGGGAGATGGTAATCTCCACGTGCAGGTCCTTTTTGACGAAGAAAGCGAAATGCCTCAAGTGTTAAAGTCCATCGACGAGATATTCGCTGCCACATTGAAAATGGGTGGAACCATCACGGGCGAACATGGGGTGGGCATCGCTAAGCAAAAGTATTTGGCGTGGGAGCAAAGCCCTAAGGTTTTGTCCTTACAACGTGAGATCAAAAAGGTTTTTGACCCTAAGCTGCTCTTGAATCCTGGTAAGTTTATTCCAACACTTTGAATGATGCCCGACGCAGTTGGTTAGTTTGCACCACCATCTGATTGGGCGTTATCGGTTGTTGCAGTCTCGTCTGCTTGGCCTGCATCCGTTGCAGTGGGGCTCGTGTCATCGGAGACTCCGGCATCCGAAATGGCAACGGGAGAGTCTTGGACCGTGCCCGCATCGCCATGGTGGGTTGATGCATCGTTGGAAGAATCTCCAGCGTCTGTGGTGGTTGTGGACCCGTCGTCGGATGAATCAGTATCGTTTCCTGCATCGGTGTTAATGACGGGACTGCTTGAACCAGCGTCACTTGTCGTGGGTTCCACGGCCATTGCGCCTGCATCGGTGGTGGCTGGGGCTGGAACTGAAATGCCTGCATCACCTGAGGCCGGCATTGGCATCCCGCCGTCCATATTCACCTGGGGAGGCGGGCCTCCAGGGGAGCCTCCATCGGAGCTGAAATCTGGAAGGTTGGGTTCTTCGGTGATGAAGGGGGGCGGTGCTTCACCGGGCAAGCATGCGCCCTCGTCGCAGTAAAACCCTTCGGCACAATCGGTTTCAGACACGCATTCGGTGAGCAGAGATTCGGTGTCGATCAAAAAGGTGCAGCCGGCCCAAAAAACAGTGGAGGAGGCCAAGCCCAGAAGAACAGTAAAAAGAGGGTGCGTCATACGTTTCATATTTGAATTACTCCTGAGGCAGGGACAACATTGAGGTGGCAGTGCCAGCTTCATCTGGTTCGCCGCCGCCCATGGCTTTGACCACAGCTGCAATGGTGACAGTGGTGGTGACCACCGCGGTGAGATATCCCATATCTGCTAACAGCACCAAGCGGTCTAAATCTGCCTTGGCCTTGAGATAATCTTCGTTTTCAATGGGCGTATCCCGATCTTCATTGCAGCTGATGATGTCCGACAGGCAATCAAATTGCGTTTGGGCTTCCATTCCGGCGTAGGCCCCGCCGGCAAGACTCGCCAAGGTGACCCCAGCGAAAACCCAGGCAATGGTTGCACTTTCTGAGGCTGAAGGTTCATCCATCTCTGGGGCAGGCGGTGGTGCTGGTGCAGCAGCGGGCTCGGGGGGTGTTTCAGGTTCGGGGGATGCCTCGGCTGGCGCTGGTTCCGTTGCGGGTGCCGTCTCAGCGTTTTCAGTGGATGCTTCTTGCGCTTCACCCGAAGTTTCACTTTCGGCCGCTTCATCATTAGCGGGTTGTTCTGGCGTGGTTGCATCAGCGGCATTGTCTTCGGCTGGCGCGTCCTCTGCAGTGGTTGCTGGTGCTTCAGTGGGCGTTGTTTCAGATGTGGTGTCTTGGGCCTCTTCACTCCAAGCAGTCGTGGAAGATAAGAGAGCCATGGCCAATAAGATGAGATGGGGTCGCAGATTCAACATGAAAATACATCCTCGGGGATAAGTGAGTTACTTGGCCAAGTCGGCCAATATCCAAACACAACCGGTGCCTTCGAAAAGCATGGCGGCAGCGTCTTCTTCGGGTTCAATGGAAAATGGAGACAGGGTGGGAACCACTTCTCCTGTCCAGGCGACCACTTGCGAAGCATGGGCTTGGACAGGGTTTTTAGGCGTGACTTCAACGGGTAACAAGTCTCGAGAAGTGGCCACGGAGGCCAGTCCGGTTCCGCTTAGGGCAACCATATCGATCTCAAAGTTGGGCCCAGACAAGGCATGGTTGCGCCAAGACAAGCCCGATGAAAAAGCGAGCAAGGTGTCTTCCATGAGATGAAGGGTTTCGTCTTGGAGGTGAATCAAGTTGCTCACCGAATCACCCGTGAACAACAAAGCTGCCCCGTTACCCAAAAGGCGCGTGAGTGGTGCTTGTCCACCCAGCCGAACGTTGGATTCTTCATCTGCATGTTGCCGCATGACTTTTTGGGACCTTAAAGCACCAATGAGGGCACTGGTGGTGGCGAGACGAACGTATGCTTCTTGTTGCACCGGAAACAATAGAATGTCTTTGGCCAGCCGTTGGGTTTGGGTCAAGTCCGTGGGACAGGGGTGGTCTGTTTGTAATGCGCGCAGCGATGTTGCCCACTTGGGTACGTTGACGGGGGCCGGTGTATTCGACAAAATTTCAGGGTCACCATGTAATGCCTGATTCTCTGCATGGGCCGCTGGCTCAGTGGCAAGGGGGGCATCGAGTTCGGGTGCTGTCTTGTCGGGGTCTTCGAACTGGTCGGCCTCTGATGCAACTTTCGATGCAAGATCTTCCGCCGGCAATTCCGGTGGTGGCGAATCTTCGTTGTCTTCGGCATCGGATGCCTCTGGCCCTGCATCAATTGCGGGCGGCCTTAAAGAAATCTCCCGGAGGTAATTGAGACGGTTTTCTTCGTGCCCTTTTTCATAGTGAGACATGGCCTGCGGGTATTCGCCCATTTGTTCCAATACCAAGCCCATGATCGCGTTGGCGCGTTGGTGTTCCGGATCTTGGTCAAGCACTTGGTGCAAAATGGCCTTGGCTTCTTCCAGCCGGTCGACTTTGAGCAGCACCAAGCTTTTGTTCAGTTGAAATGCGAATTGTTGGGGGGCAATCTCCACGAGCCGATCGAAGGTGGCCATGGCTTCGTCGTAATTTTTGAGGCGATAAAAACACAAGCCCATGGTGTTTAATGATTGGGCGTGTTCGGCGTCTTTTTCGAGATTTAAGGTGAGCAGCTCGATGGCCTGCCCCCAATGCCCTGCTTTCATTAAAGTTTCGGCTGATGTGACCGTCTCTTCAATGTCAATTGGCACCTTGCTCGGATGATAGGTGGAATCTGTTCCAGTGGCCATGCAAACCTCCAAGGCTCGTATGCCATTTGCGCCAGGGAAATGAAAGCCTAAATCAAGGCATAAAAGGTCAGAATTTTGCGAATAATCTTCCCTTATGGTTTGTTTAAGGCCTTGATGAATAACAACTTTATGGGACGGGTGGACCGATATGCAAATTGCCATTAACGGTTTTGGAAGAATTGGCAGGGCAGCCTTCAGAATTCTTTATGAGCGTCAAAAGGCGGGACAAGAGGTTCCCCAAGTCGTGGCCATTAATGATTTGACCGATGCGGCCACCTTGGCGCATCTGCTGCAGTACGATTCGGTGCACGGAAAGTTCGAGGCGGACGTGTCCATCAATAATGGCGCATTGCTGGTAGATGGCCAATCAATTGCGGTGCACGGTGAGGCTGATCCATCTAAATTGCCATGGGGCGATTCAGGGGTTTCCGTGGTTTTAGAGGCCACTGGCCGATTTCTCGACCGTGATTTGGCGGCCCAGCATTTGGCCGCTGGCGCCCAAAAAGTTTTAATCTCTGCGCCCGCCAAAGGTAAAGCACCCGACGCCACGGTTTGTTTTGGTATCAATGACAGCGATATTACTTCTGACATGCAAGTGATTTCCACGGCATCTTGCACCACCAACTGCTTGGCCCCGTTGGCGTCCTTGCTGCACCAGAATTTTGGGATTGCGCATGGATTGATGACCACAGTACACGCCTACACCAATGACCAGCGGATTTTGGATCTGCCCCACAAGGACCTTCGGCGGGCGAGGGCTGCGGGTGTTTCTATGATTCCCACCACCACCGGGGCTGCTAAGGCTTTGGCGCTGGTATTGCCTGAAATGGCGGGCCGTTTAGATGGCATGGCCATTCGGGTTCCGACCCCCTGTGTCAGCTTGGTGGATCTTGTGATCAATCTAGAGAAAGAGACCACCGCGGAAGCCATTAACAGCGTATTTTCGCAGGCAGCTGCAGGCCCATTGGAAGGCATTTTGGGTTATTCTGAGGCACCTTTGGTTTCCACGGACTATGTGGGGACCCGTTGCTCGAGCATTGTGGATGCTCTGAGCACCAAAGTGATCGGTGGCAAAACCGCGAAAGTGCTTGCTTGGTACGACAATGAGTGGGGATTCACGAACCGGGCGGTTGATCTTTTGGGTCTCTTGGCCAAAGCCGGTTGATCTCTTCATTCCAGCACATTAGATGCCCCTGACATCAATTACCAAGCGTTGAGGGCCTCTGTCATGCGTACCTTAAGTGAATCGTCCATCGAGTGGGAAGGCAAGCGAGTTTTTTGCCGTGTGGATTTCAATGTACCTTTAACACCAGCCGGAGAAGTTGCAGATGATGAGCGAATCGTTCAAGCACTTCCTACGCTGCGATATCTTTTGGAGCGCAATGCAAAACTGGTGGTGGCCAGTCATTTGGGGCGCCCCAAAGGGAAGGTTCGTAAACAATTTTCGCTAGAACCCGTCGCTGTTCGTTTACAACAGTTATTAGGTAACGAAATTGTTTTTGCTGAAGATTGTGTGGGCGATGGCATTGCCCATGTCACAGGCCAGCTCAAGAATGGTCAAATCCTATTATTGGAAAATTTGAGATTCCATTCTGGCGAAGAAAAGGGTGACGAGGGTTTTGCACGACAACTGGCCCAGCAAATAGATGTCTATGTTGGTGACGCCTTCGGAGCAGCCCACCGTTCTCATGCATCCGTAACTGGATTGGTCCCATTTGTGGAAGACAGTTTTGCAGGACTGTTGATGACGAAGGAAGTGCAAGCCTTGTCTCGCATCACTCGTAAACCTCAAACACCGTTTGTTGCGGTTCTGGGTGGTGCCAAAGTCAGTGACAAACTGGGTGTGCTCAAGCGTCTTATTCAGAAAGTGGATGTGCTGATGATCGGCGGTGCCATGGCGTACACCTTTTTGCGTGCCCAAGGACAACAAGTGGGCTCAAGCCGGGTAGAAGATGATTTGCTCGACGTGGCGAAAAATATTTTGGAAACCGCTGCCGCACGAGGGGTTCAGTTGTTGTTGCCAGTGGATCACGTAGCGGCAGAATCTTTTGATGAAAACGCGCCACACCGGGTGGTGGGTATCAATGGCTTTGAGGCCAACGAAATGGGATTAGACATTGGCCCTCAAACACAAAAAAATTACCAGGACGCATTGAACAATGCTGGAACCGTTTTTTGGAATGGCCCCATGGGTGTTTTCGAATGGGATGTTTTTTCCCACGGGACCATGGCGGTGATGGATGCTGTTGCCAACAGCGCTGCATTTACGGTTGTAGGCGGTGGAGACTCCGTCGCTGCGTTGAAGAAGGGCGGGGCGCAAGACAAAATAGGTCACGTCTCCACCGGCGGTGGCGCTGGGTTGGAGTTTTTAGAAACCGGTACCCTTCCTGGACTGGAAATCTTAGGGTTTAACCGCAACGCATAAGGGGATTTATTGTGACTCGAAAACCATTTATTTGTGGCAATTGGAAACTCAATCACGGGTTGGTGGAAACCCAAGCGGTTTTAAGAGCCATGGCTGCGGAGGCTTCTACTTACAGCAGTGTGGAACTGGCCATCGCTCCGGTGACCCCTTTGCTCGCCGCTGCTGCTCAGGTTTTACAGGGGTCTGCCTTGGGTTTGGCTGCTCAGAATGTGCATCACCAAGACAAGGGCGCATTTACCGGTGAATGGGCCTGTCATCATTTATCCGAACTGAACGTGGGTTATGCCATCGTGGGTCATTCAGAACGGCGCCAGTACTTTGGCGAGACCAGTGCCGCAGTGGGGCAAAAGGTACGCGCGTGTCTGGACAACAATCTCGTGCCCATCGCCTGTATTGGTGAAAGCCTGCAAGAGCGGGAAGCAGGACAGATTTGGGATGTGCTCAAAAATCAAATGGATCCCATCACTGCGGCGGTCCAACCCGATGAAGCCCATCGCTTGGTGGTGGCCTATGAGCCCGTTTGGGCCATTGGGACCGGGAAAACGGCATCAGCGGCGCAGGCCCAAGAAGTGCATGCTCAACTCCGATCATGGCTGGCAGGCGCCTTTGGTGAAGATGTGGCAGAGCGGGTGCGCCTCCAGTATGGTGGCTCCGTCAAACCATCTAACGCCCTGGAATTATTAAGTGAAAAGGACGTTGATGGTGCGTTGGTCGGAGGGGCCTCCCTGCAGGCGGACACATTTTTGGGCATTGCGGCGGCGGCATTTGAGCTTGCCTAATTTAGGCCCTTTAAGGGGTTGCAGCCCTTAAAAACCCGTACTAAAAGCCTATTCTCTTATTTTGATGCCCGATGGGGCGATCTTTGGCAGGTGAAATTTCCATGTTGACTTTCGTTGTTATTATCCACGTTTTCGTTTCTATCCTCCTGATTGCTGTGGTGCTGCTGCAGCCTGGCAACAAGGGAGGCGTGAGTGCCGCGCTGGGTGGCGCGGGTGGCACCACGGTCTTCGGCGGACAAGGGGCGAATACTTTTCTGGCGAAACTCACCGCGGGTTGCGCCGTGTCTTTCATGGTGACTAATTTTGCTCTGGTTTACTTCTCTTCTCGAGAAGGATCGGCCTTTGACGCTCAAGAGTGGCAAGAAGAAGCCGCTGCGGCACAAGATGCCGAAGAAGATCAAGCTGAAGCGGCCACCGGGCCGGCAAATGAAGAAGAGGCCAAAGTGCCAGCAGTGGAAGCCCAAGAGGCTGCACCCGCTCAAGCTCAGGAACCTGCAGCCGCTCAGCCTGCGGCGGCCCCGGCTCCAGCTGCCGAACCAGCTGCGAAACCCGCTGCCACGCCTGAGCCAGCGAAAGCCCCTTAACCAAGCTTAACGGTGCGTTGCTGCGTTTTTAAAGTGGATTCCCTTTCGTTTCACGATCCAAACCTCTAATTATTGGATTGAAATGTACCAGCAATTCAAAAACCCCAATTCGTCTCAGCTCTTTCAGATCGGGCAAAGGCGAACGAAGCCATCCACGGGCGATGTTCTCGACACATATACGCTAAGAATTAGTGTCTTAGAGCAATGTCATTACCGCTGTCCCTACTGTATGCCGGGCGCGACCAAGGCGTTCATGCCCAAGTCAAAGTGGTTGGATGCGGCAGGACATTCCCTGCTGGCCCAAGGCTTTAATTGGCTGCCCATCGAGAAAATTAGGTTCACGGGCGGAGAGCCGTTGCTGCGTCAAGACCTACCAGATATTTTAGCTGCTTGGCATGAGGCGCTTCCGGAGGCAGCTTTAGCTTTAACCACCAATGGGGACAAGTTAAAGGGGCGGGAAGCAGCGCTGCAAGCTGCTGGTCTCACGCAGTTGACCTTTCATTTAGACACGCTCAGGCCAGAGCGCTACGGCGCGCTCATGGGGCCGGGCTCGCTCAAAGAAGTCCTCAACTCCCTTGAAACGGCGAAGGGTTATTTTCTCACCATAAAAATCAATATGGTTCTCCAAAAGGGCTTGAATGACGATGAGGTTTTTGACTTTTTACGTTTTGCAAAAAAGCACGATGTGCAAGTTCGGTTTATCGAACTGATGGACACTGGATCCGCACCTGCCCATGTTCAAAAAACCTTTTTGTCCCAACAAGACCTGTTGAAACGCATAGAGAAAGACCAGCCGGTTACTGCTCTGGGCCGGGCCAACCCTGCTGATCCAGCCGCGATTTTTGAGCTGCCCAACACAGGATTTTCCTTCGGGATGATCGCATCGGATACCGAGCCATTTTGCGAGGATTGCAACCGTTTGCGGTTGTCAGCTGACGGGATGTTACGGGGTTGTTTGTATGAGCCCCAAGGGGTGCCGTTGAAGGCGATGTTGGATAAAAAGTTGCCAATTACTGATCTCAAAGACAAAATCCGCAGTGTGGTGATGCAGAAGAGCTCTTTTCATCCAGCGGTGGGACGTCAGCGCGTGCCATTTTCCATGGCGCAAGTGGGCGGTTGAAGTTACACTTGCTTTGATGGGTGCGTGATGAGTGAAAATGACAACGGGGATGAAGCAGGCAAACTCATGGGGTGGTCCTTGGGCAGTGGCATGAAAAAAAAACAATTTGAAGATTTGGTGAAGTTCCCCTGTGATTTTTCTTTCAAGATTATTGGGGTGGCCAGCGATGATTTTGAAGACACAGTGATCAAAGCCATTGAGGCCCATCGTGGAGCGGCCATTCAAGTCGTGAGTTCTGCTATCAAGCCCTCGAGTCAAAAAAAATACACGTCGTTAACCCTCACTTTGCACGTCACAGACAGCCAAACCATTTATGACGTGTATGATGCTTGTGAGAAGTTACCCAACATCAAATTCGTTCTTTGACCTGAAGGGGCCATGAAAGCGCAATCGAAAATACAGTCCTGGCGAGGACGCATCATTTTCATGGGCGCTTTAGCCCTCCTAGGCGTGGGTTTACACCAACCCATCCTGTGGGCCTGGCTTTTTGATACGAACATCCAAAAATTAGAAGAAAAAACGGGCTGGGAAATCGTGACTTCTAGAGTGATGATCGAACCATGGGCTGGTAAGTTTTCTGTTTCTTCGCCTTCTATTCACGGTAAGGACGGTAGCCTTATTTTAAGCGCGGGGGCACTTGAAGGTGACTTTTCATTTTTCGCGTCGCTGTTCTCTAAGGCGTGGGTTTTCGAAAGCATTAAACTCCAAGCGCCCAAAGCGGTTCTGGCTTTGCCCAAAACTGGGATGAAAAACATCCAGTTTGATGCAGCCACAATCGACCCTGCCATATTAGAGGATATCCCAGTCTTGCAAACGCAGCGCTTGATAATTGAAGATGGTGCCGGCGAGCTTCGCGTCGGTGAGGCCTCCCAAACCAGCTGGCATATCGATGGCATCCATCTGTCCTTGGAAGGTGATGGAGAACATCTAGAAGGGGATATCGTTTTTGATACGTTAACCTGGAAAAATCCAGATGGGGTCTTTTACTACGAGGGGAAAAAAGGGCTCTTAGAGATGGATGCTTCTAACTGGATTCATCCCGATCAAATCCATTTGAAGGGTTTCGAGGTGCAGGGTGACGAAGGCACCGTCCAGGTTTCAGGAACGTTAGCTTTTTTGCCTGCTTGGGTGCCTAACTACCAACTCACCATCCAAACTTCGGTAGATTTGGACAGTTTCTTCGCGCAACCACCCATGGTGGCGCCCATTGCAGGCAAAGCAGACATTGAGCTGACATGGTTGGGGGAAGCCAATGCGCCACCACAGCTCAAGGGTAAAGCCTTGGTGAAGGCACTGGAAATTGATAACCGAAAAATAGGGACGCTCGATATCGATTACCATGGTGATTTAGAAAGCATTTATATTTCCAGAGGACAAATCCAAGCTGGAGGAACAACGCTTTCTCTGTTTGGACAGGTCAACCTCAAACCACCGTTTCAATTCTCTTTGGATACCGTGGGTGAAAACATCTCCTTGTACCAAGTGCTCAGTGACGTGGGCATTTCGTCCCCTTGGGTTGAATTGTCGGCGAACATTCATACTTTTGGGGAAGGGCAAGTGCTACCCGAGTTTACCTTTAAAGGGCAAAGCGTAGGGCTCATTAAAGATTTTAAAGTTTTTTCGAGCGATGCCAAAACTGCTGATCCTGCAACCCCCGTTTTGTACGTGCCCCAACTTCCGTTGCAGAGCAACGTGGAGATGTCGGCAGCTTTCTTTGACTTGAAAGATGCCATTTTTGACGATGGTTTATCTCGGATACGCGCCGATGCGAGGCTGTACTTTAATGGCGAGGCCGGGTTAGAAATCGAAGCCTTTGCGCCCCAGTTCAATTTCAATACGATTGACAATAAGATTGCCGGGTTGGATTTTAGTGGGCAAGGCAAGGTGAGAACCTTGGTGAAGGGGCCTTATAAAGACATCAAAATACGTGGTGATGCTGAAATCGAAAATTTTAACTTTGAGAAATACAGTATTGGTAAAGTTAAATCGAAGGTCAGTTATATTGGCAAAAAACTTCAACTTCGTAATGCTTCGATCCTAAAAGGCCGCACCCAGTTGCGTGGCGACTTTTCTCTGCATTTCAAATCCAGAAAAAAAAGCAAACGCGCACCCCTTCTTTTAAAAACCGATTTCAAAGTGGCGCGAGGCTTCGTGGGGGACTTACAAAATATCATCCCAAAAAATCCCAAATCAGGGGTCATGGACGTCATCAAATCACTGCCACTGAGCGGCGCCATTAGCGGTAACACCCAACTGTCAGGGAACATCGCAGGCGGCCAAACCCGTTCCTTGGTGGGAAAAGGACAATTCAGCAGCACTCAGGGGACGCGTTTGCTCAAACAAAAGCTGGGGCGATGGAACACAAGCTTCGTTTTAGACAAAGAGCAGTTCAGGCTTAAGCAGTTCCAAGGCAGTATGGCCAGTGGTGCTGTAAAAACGCATTTAAAGATTAAACGAAAAGAAGGAACCATTGATGGTCAAATCGAAATGGCGGGCTTGCGTGTGGCACAGTTGGATATCAACGATGAATTGCCCTACGGGCTTTTTGGCGAACTCGGTTTTCGGGGCACGTTACAAGGCGATGCCAGCAATCCCACCGTCAAGGGACAGGCGCGATGGAAGGGGGCGGGTTTGGGCCCCATGCGGTTTGGGGGACTCAACTGGGCCGTTCAAGTGGAAGATAAGGTTATGGACTTCAAAGGCGGGCTCTGGCGTAAGCAAGGACACATGCATACCCGGCTCGGCTTGAAACGGCCCTTCGATTTTGATGCCACGATCAGCGTCAAAGATGGCCGGCTCGACAAAGAAATCTGGCCGGCGGCGTGGCTGCCCGATAAGTGGGAAATGTCTTCCAATGGTTTAAATGCTTCTTGGACGGGGAACATCAAAAACATCGAGAGCACCAAAGGCAATATTTCTATTCCGGGACTCCGGCTCAAAAAAGGAGACCAAGTCTACCGTTCCAAGGGTGCTGTGGCCTTAAGGACAGTGGGGAAAACATTGCACGCGGACAAGGCCGCTTTTGCCAGCGACAATGATGAGAAGGTCGATTTGAAAGGATTCATCAACTCTCAACGGATTGAGATGCGAACGCAAGGTGTGCTCAATCCAGAGCTGTTCCAAGCGCATATTCCCAAGGTCGATCAATTCTCCGGACGGTTCAAATTTAATTTGGGCCTGACCGGTGCAACATCAAAACCTCGTGTGACGGGCAAAGGTGACTTGGAGAAAAGCGTAATCAAACTGTCTTTTTTTCCGGACGCTTTCCAAGATGTATCGGGCGGCATTATTTTTAGGGGGAAGGAAGTAGCCATTGGTCAAGTCACTGCCCGGGCCAATGGGGCGCCAGTTGCCCTTTCTGGGACGGTGCAGCACCGAGGTGTGCGGCCCACCTTCTATGACGTTGTCATCAACTACAACAACTGGGAAGGTCGCTATCCATCCTGGTTGGCCTCCAAATCCGACGGGCGATTGCGACTGGTTGGGGTTTCCCAAAAACCCACCTTAACCGGAGAAATTAAAATTCAAGAGGCGCGGTACGCTGACAACCTCGGCAGCGAAGAGTTTTTGCCGGAGTTTAAAACGCGATTGAAGAAAATACAAAGTTATCAAAAAGAAGAGGAAGACCTCAAACTGGACGTGCATATTTTGGCGGACAAAAAGGTGTTTGTACAAAACAATTTGCTCAATGCAGAGTTGAAAGCGGATTTGTTCATTACCGGGACAGAAGAACGGATTGGTCTGCGAGGCGTGGTCCAGGCCATAGAAGGGCAAGCCAATGTCAGGGGCAACCGATACAGGCTGCTTCGTGGGAATATTGATTTTGCGGAAACCTATCGGATTGCGCCTCGGCTGGACATCGAAGCTGAAACCCGAATCAAGGATTTTGATGTGACCGCTTTTATGATGGGGCCATTGGAGGACTTGCGCATTAAGTTCGACAGCAAACCCAAACTATCAGAAATTGATGTTTTAAGCTTGGTCACTTTGGGATTTACGCAACGGGAACTGAAGGATGCGGCAGGGACCGCAGGGGCTGCAGGCTTAGAGATGGTCTCTGCGTACACCGGTCTGGACAAAGAGCTCAAAAGGTTAATCCCCGCGAGCATCGCGGACACTGACGCGCTGTCATTGGATGAATTGCGGTTGACCACTGCTTTTTCAGAAAAGGACGGGAGCAACGTTCCAGCGGTGGTGATGGGGGTAGAGCTGTTCGAAGGGATGCGTTTACGCATTCAAAGCACCCTTTTAGAGGACGGCGAAGGTGATACCGAGCAAAAGATGGAGTTAGAACAGCGTTTAAAGGGAAAACTGCGCTGGCGGCTGGTATGGGACTCTTCGGGTGAATCTAGTATCGGCGATGCGGGTGCAGATATGTGGTACCGCTGGGAGTTTTAGGCCGTACTTTCTTGAGTTTCTTGGCAAAATAACGACAAAATTGCATCTGTGAACAACCGCTCGTCAAATGGGTTGGCGGTACAAGGTGTCCGTGGCACCCTGGTTGCTCACTAATTCGCAGGAGTGCAGTTGTTATTGCGTTGGGCAGTTGTGGTGAGCTTGGGTTGGTCCTTATGGACAGCGAATCTGGCCGCCCAAGAATCTTCCGCCTCATCTGACGATACAGTGACGACCATTGAAATCATCGGGACCCGCAATGATCGCGAAGAAGAATTAGTACGGGCGTTGTTAGGGATTACTCAGGGAGAAGCCATTAACAGCGACAAGGTCAGACAAAGTCTGAAAAGGGTCATGGCTCGAGGGTATTACCGAAATGTGGAAATCTTCAAACGCCCATCTGCTTCGGGCACAGGGCTGGTGTTGCAAGTACGTTTGAGTCCAAGTGCCTACCTGGAGGAAATTAGATTTCAGGGGTTGGTCAGTGCTGAGGAAAGGTTGATTCGCAATCGGCTGAACATTCGACCCGGTGATCCCGTCTCGGAAAAAACACTCGCATCGGTGAACATTCAAGTCGCAAATATCTTGGAAGAGTTGGGCTATGCGGACGCTGAAATCAAGGCCTATTGGGACCAGACAGAACGGGTGGGACGCACCCTCTTATTAGGCGTCAAAAAAGGACATCGCAGCGTCATAACGCATATTGATTTTGAGGGAGAATTGCCAGAACCCCGAGCCAAGTTGGCCAGTTATATAAAACTGAAATCAGGGGCCGCCTTGGTTCAATCCAATCTCAATCAAGCCAAAGAAGAATTGGAAAATCGCATTTGGGCGCAAGGGTTCTTGGCTGCTCAAGTCACCTACGATGTTAAAAATATCGCGTCGGCCACGCGCGGCGAAAAAACCGTCAACGATGAAACACAGGTGACCTATCGCATTCGAAAGGGACCAAAATACTTGTTGTTGTACATGGGGCAACATGCATTCACGGCGGGTTATTTAAAGCAGAACGTGGTTGCTTTGTCAGATGTCAAAGGAGTTTCAGAACGCCACCTCAAAGAAATCACCACAAAAATTGAAGATTTCTACCGCGAGCAGGGCTTTTGGCAAGCACGCGCTCAGCTCAGAGATGTTCCTGCCATGGGGCACTGGCGAGACAGGGCGGAGCGCTTGTTGGTGGTGCAACTCCAAGAGGGAACTCAGGTACAAATTGCTGACGTAAAAATACGCGGTGCGGTGGCTAAAAAGCATCAGGACCTGACGGCGTCAGTTTGGCAGGTTTTTGAAGAGACCAACGAGGGTGAGCGACTCGCCGAGCAATTTAGACCCTCTCAGTTTGCCGGTGCGATCTCAGGACCCTCTGGGAAGGTGGACGAAGGGGAGGACTCTTTTTTGGTGACCCAAGGACCGGTGCTCACGCCAAAAGGTTTACGAGCAGCACGCATGTTTTTGGAAAAGTTATACCGGCAAGAAGGTTATGTCTTTATCCGTGTGGGCAGTCCGGATGTTCGTCCCATGGGCAATGAATCGCGGGCTCAGGTTATCTTTCATTTACAAGAGGGACCCCAGATGCGCGTTGGCACCATTAGTGTGCGCCCACCACCACCGTTTGCCATCGATACTTTTTTGCAGAAAACGAAAATGATTCCAGGGCAACCCTTAGATGGCTTCGCGGTTGAGGACAGCCGCTTGCGACTTCTACGCATCTACGAAGAGAATGGTTACCCATGGGTAAAGGTGGCAGAGCGCCTTGAAATCATTGAGACAGAAAAACTGATGGATGTTTATTTTGACGTGTCACCTGGCCCCATGGTTCGGGTGGGTGACCTTCAAATCCAAGGTCACAAAGTGACACAGAAAAATGTTATTTTGGAGCAGCTCGTGATGGCACCCGGTCAGCCTTTGAAGCGTTCCCAGATAGAAACATCGCGAATGAACCTGTTACGCCTGGGGGTATTCTCCGCCGTGGAGATTACCGTGGACGATATCGAAAGAGCACCAGAGGTACGCGATGTTTTTGTTACTGTGACCGAGCGGCCACAGGTGACGCTCGAAGCAGGTTTGGGGGCGTCCTTAGAAGACGGTCCTCGAACGTTTACTAATTTCACTTATCGAAACATTGCAGGTCGTGGACTGGCGTTAAAGGGCCGTTTGCAATTGAACTACCCTGCGGTTTTTTACCCCATGGGTTTTCTTTATGATCCTGACCGCGTGGACACGTTGCTGCAACGATTTGAGACCACGGAGTTAGACAACCCACTGGCTTTGTCTGAGGGCCAAGCTATCTTTGCCTTGAACTACCCGCGTATCCCCAACTGGCCATTCGATGCCGGGGCCCATGTGGATTGGAACACCCTCCGAGATATTCGGTGGGCCTTCACAATGAATAAGACGGCTATTTTGACAGGGCTCCAGTTACGGCCATTGCAGGGGCTTCATTTGAGGCCGCAAGTGGAGTTGGAGGCCACCTATTTTGATTGTGCCGTGGAAGGTCGGCAGTTGGGACAGAGCTGTGGCGAGGAAAGCATTGGTCTTACCCAAAAACAAGAAGCCGGAACCATCGGTTTGGGGACCTTGCGTTTGTTGACCCTGTTCGATCGCCGTAATGATCCGCTCAAACCCTCTCAGGGATTTTTGTTATCCGCCGGGGCTGAACTGACGAGCGGGAGCGGTTTGCTCGACAGTGGGTTGGCAGGGCCGGGTGGTATCTCAGCAGAGGCAGTACCCGTGAAGTCGTTTTACAGTAAGGTCACCTCGACCGCTTCCGTCTTTTTGCCTTTGGCGCCTGGGGTCACTTTGGCCCAGAACTTTAAGGGGGGGGTGATTCATGGTTTTGCTGAAGATGGCTATGTGCCTCTCTACAAGAGGTTTTTCCTAGGGGGAACCAAAACCATTCGTGGCTACAATGAAGACCAAATTCTCCCGGTAGATGATGTTCATTGGCCCGCTTCGGAGAAATACCCGCTCAACGACCAAGAACAGGCCAACACCAAGATTTCCTTGGGTGGGCAGGTTTTCTGGGTATCGAGGACGGAATTCCGTTTTCCCCTTTTGCCGGCCCTGGAAGGGGGCATGTTTCTCGATATGGGGGCATTGGCCTTGGATCCTGACCAGTTGAGCGGGGCATTTACCGCGGCGGGGATGGGGGTAGGTGTCCGAATTCAAACGCCAATTGGACCATTTGTGGTAGATTTGGCCACACCATTGCTCGATGGGCGTCGGCGCATTGCATTTGAGCCAACCGATCGATTGCGGCTTCATTTCGCCATTGGTTATTTCTAACCAGCGGTTCAGCGGATCTTTACCGGGATCAATGTTACAAACTATAGAGCATCCAACTTGGGATGGGATCATGTAGGGGTAAATGGAATGAGTCAGAAGTCAGCAACGAGCGGCATCGGTGCGATAATGAACCAGCACCGCGGTCTCTTTAAAGAATATCAAGACGTAAAGAAAAAAGTAAAAGCTTATCAAAAACAACGGTTTCTCACGCCCGGGGAGTCTGTGGAGCAGCGAACCCTTCAGCGGTTAAAGCTCTATAAAAAGGACCAGTTGCAGCGACTAGAGTCCAAGATGGCTGAAATGGGCTTGGTTCCCGAAAAAAAATAAGGGCGCTTGCCCGTTGCAGAGAATTCTTTTAGGAGCATTCCAGACTCTGAAGGGATGCCCGCAACTCCATGAATCATCCGGCCTCAACTACCAATCCCCCACTCAAGGTGGACTCCCACCTTTGGCAGGCGTGTCGACGTGGTTTGTTTCAATTTAATCCGGAGCAAGCCCATCACTTGGCCTTCGCGGGACTGAAGCTTTGGCAAAAATGTGGGGCCCACCAACCCATCCTGCCTCAGTGGACCCGACATCCAAGCTTGACCACGAAAAAATGGGGGCTGCATTTTCCAAACCCTGTGGGCCTGGCGGCTGGGCTCGATAAAGATGGGGAGGCCATTTTGGCTTTTCAAGCCTTGGGGTTTGGGTTCGTGGAAGTAGGCACTGTGACCCCGCGTCCACAACCGGGTAATCCAAAGCCCAGGCTGTTTCGCTTGCCAGAATCTCAGGCAGTGATCAATCGAATGGGCTTCAACAACCAAGGGGCGGATGCCTTGGTGCGCCGGATTGCTCGTGTGAGGGAGACAGGGAAGCTCAGCATCCCCTTAGGCATCAACATTGGAAAAAATGCCAAGACCCCCATTGAAGACGCCATGAATGATTACTTGATGGGTTTTAAAACGGTGCGCGACTTTGCTGATTTCTTGGTGGTGAATGTGTCCAGTCCCAACACCAAAAATCTTCGCACCCTTCAACAGGCCACGAGACTCAAAATTATTTTGGAAGCACTCCAAGAAGAAAACCAAAAAGGAACTCCCGTTCCACTGCTGGTTAAGATGTCGCCAGACCTACAAACTGCAGATTGTGTGCGAAGTTTAGAAACGGCGGTGGATGCAGGTTTCCAAGGGGCCATCATCAGCAATACAACCATCTCTCGTGACGGTATCCCAAATGCCGAGAGGTATGGAGATGGTGGCATGTCCGGCGCACCGCTCTTTGATGCGTCCACCAAAAAACTTAAAGAGATAGTTCAACACTTCCGTGATTCTCCCATTGATTTTATTGGGGTAGGTGGCGTCATGAATGGTGAGCAAGCGGTGGAGAAAAGGGCCGCAGGGGCTGAGTTGGTCCAGGCGTATACGGGGTTCATCTACGGTGGCCCTACCTTTGCAGCGCAGCTTTGTGAGGCATTGGTCACGGAAACAAAGCGTTTGACCTCTTAAACTGGAACTGTCGTCTCAATTAAAAAATCGCTCGGTAATGCGGTAGACGTTGATTTTTGTCGAAGAAAATGGCTTAACTGCGACCTTCGCGAGATAACTCCAACCATGAGCGCCCCTTTGATTGCTTCCGTTTTACAATCTTTCAGCACCGACCTGGCCATCGACCTGGGCACGGCGAACACATTGGTGCATGTGAAAGGCAGGGGCGTGGTCGCCAATGAGCCAAGTGTGGTGGCGATTCAGAAGGGCAACAACCGGAATAAGGTTTTGGCAGTGGGTCGCGAGGCCAAAGAAATGCTGGGCAAAACCCCGGGTCATATTGTGGCCATTCGGCCCATGCGGGACGGGGTGATTGCCGATTTCACCATTACGGAAGCCATGATTAAAACCTTCATCATGAAAGCCAACCGGCGCCGGCAACTGGTTCGGTCGCGGCTCATCATTTCCGTGCCTGCCAAGATTACTTCGATTGAGCAAAAAGCGGTTCGAGAAGCCGCGATGGCTTCCGGCGTTCGTGAAGTTCACCTTATCGAGCAGCCCATGGCTGCGGCAGTTGGCTCGGGCCTGCCTGTGAAAGACCCAAGGGGGTCCATGATCGTTGATATCGGGGGCGGTACCACCGATGTGGCGGTGATTTCTTTGGGGGGCTTGGTGGCTTCCCAAACGCTGAGAATGGCTGGGGACAAACTGGACGAAGCCATTGTGAACTATTCGCGCCAAAGGCATAATATTCTCATTGGGGAGCGCACCGCAGAACTGATTAAAATGAAAATTGGGTCCGCTTATCCACTGGCCGAAGAGGTTGAAATTGCTGTGAAAGGCCGAGATTTGCTCACCGGGGTTCCCCGTTCGGTCACGGTCACCAGCATCGAAATCCGGGAAGCCTTGAAAGACAACGTGAAACAGGTGGTCACGGCAGTCAAAGCCACGCTTGAGCAAACCCCGCCCGAACTGTCCGCGGACATCATCGACCGCGGCATTGTTCTTTGCGGTGGAGGGGCGATGATTAAGGGCCTTGATCAGCTTTTGTCTGAGGAATGCGGTCTCCCAGTGGCTGTGGCCCACAATCCCCTTCACGCGGTGGTGGACGGTGTGGGCTTCATTTTGGATGACATAGACCAATA
Organism: Myxococcales bacterium; assembly: GCA_002721815.1. GTDB lineage: Bacteria > Myxococcota > UBA727 > UBA727. Next base: position 17,652 of record PBLQ01000036.1, on the reverse strand, counting down.
CAGGGGCTTGCTTCTTTAGGGTTTTTTGGGTTCAACGCCCTTTTTGGTCACTAAAGTAAATAAAACATGCGGTTAAGCTTGATTTCAGCTCGGAGTTGTAAGAGAACAGCCTTGTCTTACCAAACGATCCTCTCATGAGGGTTTGGGATCAGCTAACAGTGGGAGTGCATATGGTGCGCAAATCGTTGACAAACATGATGATTTTGGTTTTTGCAGTCGGGGCTGCAACCCTTTTTGGGGGCTGTGAGCAGAACGTTCAGCTCAATTGGAAGTACCCTTCTGATTCCGCGTGTTACAGTTCTCCGGCTTTGACCGACGATTTTGTGGTTTTTGGTACGGAGTCTGGTGAGGTTCATGCCGTCACAAAGAAAAACGGTCGTTATCGGTGGAAATTCCAGGCTCGAAAGCCCGTGATTTCCGCTCCCGCTATTTACGAAAATGTTATCGTTTTCGGTTCCACCAATCACAACTTTTACGCCGTAGATAAAGACGGCCGTCAAATCTGGCGCTACCCCACTTTCGACAGGATTAAAGGCGACCCCATCATTGTGGGTAAGAATGTGGTTTTCGGTTCTTATGACGGTCACATTTACGCGCTTGACCTCATCACGTCGGAACTCCAATGGACCTATCCAACCAAAGACCAGCCGGCTGCAACCGCACCCGAAGCCAAGGCGGAGCAAGCCGCTGAAGCACCCGCTGCCACTGCTGAAGGGTCCGCTCCCGCCGGGGCTGCAGCAGCGCCTGCGGCAGCGCCCAAGCCAGTCGTCAAGCCTGGGAAGGGTTTTGCCTACTCGCGGCCACTGTTGACCTCTTCTGGGCTCATCGTGATCGGTAACCTCGACGGTTATGTTTACGCCATCGACTCCAAAACTGGGGAGTACCAATGGCGCTTCGCCACCGATGGTGCCAAACAAGGCTTAGGCGTCACCTCCAGTGTCGCCGAGTATGATGGTAAACTCATCTTTGGCGCCAACGATGGGAACATCTACGGAATCAAAATGTCCGACCAGTCCGTGGTCTGGAAAGTCAAAACGGGTGATGAAATCAACTCTTCCCCGGTGTTAGATGACAAAGGTATTTTGTATTGCGGTTCTCGCGACAAGAATCTGTACGCCATCGATGCCAAAACAGGAGAGCAAAAATGGAGCACGGCGCTTCAAGGTCCCATTCTCGCGATTCCCGCCGTTCATAAGAATTTGGTTCTCGTAGGCGCCGGGGAAGGTGATGGCCACGCTTACCTGTTGCGCACTTCCGATGGCTCCGTTTATTGGAAGTATAAGACCGATAACAAAATCGAAGCGGACTCCGTATTTGATGGAGACACCTTTTACGTGGCGTCGGGAGACACCTTCTTATACTCCTTTAAAATTAACAAATATCCTGAATAAGGACCTTCTGGAGTTCCAACAAAAGCCGCCTCTGGGCGGTTTTTTTGTTTCCAGCAAAATTGCCGTTGTAAACCAAAATCAAGATGCGAACTAAGCTTTATTTAAACCTGTTCATCCTAATGGCTGGTCTTTCTAATGGGGCCTGTGGACATGTTTCAACAAAGCCGGGTTTCGCCCCTGTGTCCCAGGTACCACCTCGGGTGTTGGGAGCAGCCATCGAGTCTGACCGCAGTTCAGGCGAAGCATACGCTTCGTTCCTGCGGGCAGAACTGCTTCAAGAGCACGGCGCGTTGCCCGAGGCCATAGCGCAAATCAAAGAGGCCTTGGTACACGATCCAGATTCTCCCTATCTGATGCATCGTTTATCCGAACTTCTGTGGGCCTCGGGGGCTTGGGAGAAGGCACTACAATGGAATCAAAAGGCCTCGGGCAAAAAACGGCAACCGATTTTTGCCTGTTGGCGCGCCTTTATGCTCAGTAAAATGGGAAGCAGTTCTGAAGCCAAATCCATTTTAAGGGAAATGATGGGGCGCGACCAATTGCCTCATTCGTGCGTTTCACAGGCACTCACCATCTTGGTTGAATCACCAGTGGACACAGAGCTGTTGACACAATTTCATGAAGGGGTGTTGTTAACGCAGAGAGGGCCGCAGCAAGCAGCATACATTATGGCAGAAAGTTTATTTGAGGCAGGTCAATGGGAGATGGGAGATCGCTATTTCACACAGGCCCAGAATTTAAACCCTGCCGATGTAGAGGTCCTGAGCTTGGCTTGGCGATATGCTATGGTCTTTCAGGATACAAAAGGTGTCGAAGAAGCAGCGAAAGGTCTTTACATCGAACAACCCAGTACCCGTAACGCGCACCGATGGATACTCACACGATTACTGCACGGAGAGGAACAAAAAGCGGCTGCACTCAGCCCTCAACTGTTTGAGCATTCCTCTATCAAAACGGACACTGCCATTTGGTGGCCTTGGTTTTTATTGGGCTTGGAAGATCGTGCCAGGGTATATTTTGGACTGCGCCGCATTCCCAAAGCGATTCAAAAGGCAATGGAGCAAGACGGTCTGGCCTCCATCTCGCCAGAGGCAAAAATCAAAAAATTCTGCCATGCAGATATCGAATCAAAAAAGCTACAAAATTGTGTTGAGAACCTGATCCAAGCAAAGCGGTTCGGGAAAGCAAATAGCTTGTTGTTGAAACGCCTGACGGACAAAAAGATGGATGGTACTTTGATTCGTTTGTGGCTGCGATTAGCGGCAGGCCCTTCACCTGAGGTCAATCAAAGACAAATGGAACGGGTGTTTCATCTTTTTGTGTTGGAACATGAACCGGATATGGAGTTTTACATCGCGCAAATAGAGGCGAAAGCGCATTACAGTGGAGCTGACGCTGCCTTGGCATTGGCTGACGAGATGCTCCATGAGGGCAATCATGCCAAGACTTGGGCAGTGGGCTTTTGGTTTTTAGAAAACGGATATGCATCTGATGCTTTGGACGTCATTGAGGGGTTGTTACGGCAAGCGTCTCGGATGGAGCCCTATTTGTTGAATCTTTGGGCTTACACCCTGGCCGAAAATAACAGCCGGTTAGAAGAAGCCATTGAGGCCTCACAGAGGGCGTTGTTGGGGGATCCGCTCAACGGAGCCTTGTTGGACACCTTGGGTTGGGCATTTTACCGGGATGGTCAAATTGATAAGGCCTTGTGGGCGCTATCACGAGCGCACTACCTGATGCCTCGTGAAGCGGAAATTGCCTTTCATTTGGCAAAGGCCTATCAGAGTGCATCACAGCCCGAAAAGGCCTTGGCCACGCTCGAGCGGGTTCGCGACGTTTTCACTTTTTCAAAACGTCTCCAACGGCGTATAGAAAAACTAAGAGATGCGTTAATGCTGGAAATCAAAGGTGGTACCTAAATCATGGGTCGATATTCGTTAACCGCAATAATTGGTTTTTTACTGCTTCTTGCCGGTTGTGTCACCACCGGAGAACTCAAATCAATTTCTACTTCTGCCGGCGAGGATTTGTTGGCGTCCGTAGAAAAAGCCCGGGTGCCTGATGCACAGTTTGTGGGACAAGTTAAAGTGATCGGACCCACGTTAGGTTTTTTCCCCGTGAACGTGCAAAGCGACGTGGTCATTCAAAGCCCTGACCGCGTACACTGGGCGGTGCGATCATTTTTTGGTCAGCCCACCCATCTCTTGGTGGTTGACGGTGAGAATGGTTCTTGGTTGGACCTCATTAGCGAGGGCGGTCCCGTTCTATATACGAGCCGTCCCAAATATTTTCTTCAAACTATTTTTGGATTGGAATCTTTAGATATTGAAGATTTTATTTGGTTATGGTGGGGGCTCCTTCCCCAGCACCAATGGGAAATTCAAGAAGCCCTTACCAATGTAAAACTAAAAATTCATGTGTTGTTCTTATTGGATCAAAAGGGGCGTAAATGGCAGGTGACTTTAAATGCGAATAAAATGATTCAGCAGGTTAAAGTATCCTGGGGGGAGACATTATTGTGGACGCTCGAATATGAAGAGTTCAAAACTGAAAAAGAGATCACCTATCCAACAAAGATGAAATGGCAAATAGCGATGGAGGACCAAGGCCCCATTAGGTTCCACTTGGAGGAAGGCAGCGTACATGAACCTACCATCGCTAAAGAGGCATTTCGGCCTCCAGACATACCTGGAGTTGAGATTCGGCCTTGGATCCAGGGTGGATTCTAAGATCAAGGTCATTTTGACGATATAAAATTGCGATCGCTCCTTCTTGGCGATAATTTTGTCGTAGGGAGTGACGCATGCCAGCGAAGCGCATCGGTGAGATCTTAATTGAAAAAGGGTTGTTGGATCAAAGCCAACTCAGCCGTGCTTTGCAATTGCAAGAAGCAGAAAACCCGCCACGTAAGCTGGGCGAAATTTTGGTGGCAGAAGGCTTCATTTCAGAGCGCCAGTTTTTTTGGACTTTGTCCCAACATCTGGGAGTTGAGTTCATGGATTTACATGGGAACAGCTCTTTGGGGAGTGCAGTCAATGAGGTCCCTGCCGCCATGGCGCGTGAACTCAAAGTTTTTCCAACCATTGCATCCTCTTCTGGATCTTTGTTTGTGGCCACTGCTGACCCTCTAAACATCGATGCGAGAAATCAACTCAGGCACCATACGGGTAAAAGAATAAACTTGTTTTTGGCGGTCCCCTCAGAAATCGAAGATGCCATCGAAAAGTTCTATCCCCAAGCATCCACTGAGCCTTTACCACCGCCCTTACCAAACAATGGTGACACCTCCTCTGTGCCTCCTACAGCTCCAAATGACGATTTAGATGGTGATGATGACCTGCTCATCCTAGAAGCGTTCGACGAGGACCCCGACAGTAATACAGATATCGTGTCAATGGACTCGGGTTTGTCAGATCTGTTGGTTGACGAGGACTTGGAAGGGCAAGATGACATAGAACTCGAACTGGATATTGGTATCGACGACGATATAGAATTCGTGGAGGCTGACGATGGGGAGATAGCCATCGAGCTGTCCGAAGAAGACATCGAAGATGATGACCTTTCCGATATCTTGGTGAGCCAGGAAAATGAGCCTGTCATAGAAGCTTTAAGTGATGATGATTTCGAACCCACCCGGGCCGAAATGATAAACATGGAGCAAGAGCTTTCTGAACTTTTGGCTGAAGATGAGGATACAGAGACCATCGATCATGCATTCGATGGGGCGACCCCTCCTGCTGGAACCAACCTCGACGATATGGATCAGGCCCTCTCGGATATCCTCATGGAGGATGATGCCGAGGATTTTGCCGCCAGCTTTGATGACGATGACACACCACCTGCGGGTAACCACGTGGGTGATATGGATGACGCATTGTCGGATATGCTCGAAGAAGATGATGCTGAGGACTTCGCTGCGAGCTTTGATGATGATACACCGCCCGCAGGATCCAATGTAGGTGATATGGATGACGCATTGTCGGATATGCTCGAAGAAGATGATGCTGAGGATTTCGCCGCGAGCTTTGATGATGATACACCGCCCGCAGGATCCAACGTAGGTGATATGGATGAAGCATTGTCGGATATCCTTGCAGAAGATGACGCTGAGGATTTCGCTGCCAGTTTTGCTGATGACAATACGCCGCCTGCGGGGGCCAATATCGGTGATATGGATGACGCATTGTCGGATATGCTCTTGGATGATGATGCAGAGGATTTCGCTGCCAGTTTTGCTGATGACAACACGCCGCCCGCGGGGGCAGATGTGGGCGATATGGACGAAGCCTTGTCTGATATTTTGGCAGAAGATGACGCTGAGGATTTTTCTGCCAGTTTTGCCGACGACAATACACCGCCCGCTGGTGCCAATGTGGGGGATATGGATGATGCACTTTCCGCACTCTTAGAAGAAGAGGAAGAGGACGTCACCAATATCACAATGGGACTAACCGAAGAGAGTACGCCACCTGCTTCAAGCCAAATGTCCAACATGGAAGAGGAGCTGAAAGATCTCTTGATGTCTGAAGAGATGGAAGACTTTGCAGAGGAAATTCCCTTAGATGAGGCGGACGAACTCTTCGAAACTGCCACTGCGCGTGTTCGCGTGAACGATGAGATATCGAGCGATGTGGGCGATCCGGACAATATGGACCAAGAATTGATGGGCCTGTTTGATGGGACATCACAGCCCCAAAGTGAGGTTGTCCCCGACCCAGCCGAAGGTGAACCAGAAACGTTGGATCCCACCCTGCCATTTCACAAGGTGCCTTGGGGGTTATTGGTGGCACACAAAAATGGAATTGCCACAGATGATATCCTGTCAAAAATCCGAGAGCGTACGAAGTAAGTCTTTTGTCCGGATTCGGGGATGCATCAATTGATAATGGGCAAGCCTTTTTTCGGGGTCGCGTCTTTGGTGTCCACCCCGCCAGTCACCTTGAGTTTTGGGCCTTTAATGGTCACGTCTCCCTTGAGGCTTTGGGCACGGACTGCGAGCTGCGTGGCAACGCGTCGCGATATGTCTCTCAGTGCTTGGGAACTGTGTTGGTCTGGGTTACGGATGACCACCGGTGCGCCCTCGTCACCGCCAGCGCGAACCTCTCCTTCGATGGGTATATGCCCCAAGTAGGGCAGGTTTAAAACACCAGCCGCTTTTTCAGCGCCCCCGGAAGTAAAAATCTCGTGCTTTTTGTCGCATGAATCGCAAATGAAATAGCTCATGTTTTCAACCACGCCCAAAGCAGGGATGTTCACTTTATCGAACATCGCTTTTGCGCGCACCACGTCGGCCAAAGCGACGTCTTGGGGCGTGGAAACGATAACGGCGCCAGCCACGGCCACTTGCTGGGCAATGGTGAGTTGAATATCTCCGGTGCCCGGTGGAAGATCCACCACCAAATAATCCAGTTCTTCCCAGTGAACTTCTTTGAATAACTGCATGGCAGCAGAGGCCAACATGGGACCGCGCCATATCATTGGTGTTGCAGTGTCTACCAAAAAGCCAATACTGATGAGCTTGATGCCAAAGCGGGATAGAGGCACCATGACGGGGCGCTCTGGGTTTGGACCAGGCATGGAAGCGGGTCGGGTTTCGGGGGGCACACCAAACATGGTAGGGGCAGAGGGGCCGTACATGTCCGCGTCCAATAGGCCCACTTGGGCACCCATTTCTGCCAAACCGACCGCCAAATTACTGGCCACCGTACTTTTGCCCACGCCCCCTTTGCCAGATGCGACCAAAATGATGTTCTTCACCCCAGGAATGGCCTGTGCGCTAAAAGCATTTCCAACAGCAGAACGCACATGGGACTCCAATGTGAATTCGACCGGACAATCTTTTTCAACCGCTTGAACACTCGCTTCTATTTGGGCTTTGAGTGCATCGAGGCCTAGGAGGGCAGGGGTGGGAAGCTTCAACTGGATGTGTAGCGCTTTGTCCTTGGCTTCAACGGCGCCAATCATGCCCAAATCACCTAATGTCCTATTAAAATTAGGCTCTTGCAGTTCTGATAGTGCTGACTTGATTTGTGCGATGCCCGCATCGCTGATGTCTATCTTCTTCGAAAAACCCAATACCATTTCAAGACTCCATCTAGTGAAAGTGCTTAAGGATTTAGTGTGTTCCAAGGTTTCCTACAAGGGGGCATCTTGTTCTTTTCTGAGCAGGGCGCTAGTCCAGGGAGCGGAGGCATCATGGACTTGTGGATCAATGGCAACCATCACAATTTCGACACTGAGCCGGCGGGACAGATCACCGTTGCGCAGGTCATCGAACACCTTGGATGGTCAGCGCAACGCGTCGCAGTCGAAGTGAATGGATTGGTGGTGCCGAAGCAAGAACATGACAAGACCCACTTAAAAAGCAACGACAAAGTGGAAGTGGTGACTTTGATTGGTGGAGGTTGAAATGACGCAGACATCAAATGATTTTCTACAACTAGGCCCTGTATCTCTTTCGAGTCGTTTGATCGTTGGGACGGGAAAATATGAGACGCTGGAGCAAACGAGAGAGTGCTTACTCACTTCTGGCGCGAACATGGTAACCGTCGCCATTCGTCGTGTAAAACCGCCTCAGCCCGGTGAACAGAGCCTCTGGGATGTGATTCCTGACGACATGCATATTCTACCGAACACCGCGGGATGTTACACCGTTGAAGATTGTCTACGAACGGCGCGACTTGCAAGGGAACTGCTGGGTGAGGAACGTGGACGCCTGGTGAAGGTCGAAGTCATTGGCGATCCAAAAACATTGTTCCCTGATGTTACTGCTACCATCGCGGCCACCGAAGCATTGGTGAAAGAAGGATTTGTTTGTTTGCCCTACATCACAGACGATCCCGTTTCATGCCTCAAATTGGTCGATGTGGGCGCCACCGCGGTCATGCCTTTGGCGGCACCCATCGGGTCGGGATTGGGCATTCGCAATCCCTTTAACCTCCAGATCATTCTGGAGCAGGTCCAGCAAGATGCCGGCGTACCGGTGATTGTGGATGCGGGTGTCGGCACAGCCTCAGATGCTGCCAAGGCCATGGAGATGGGTGTGGCAGGTATTTTGATGAATACGGCCATTGCTGGGGCCAAAAACCCTGAACTCATGGCTTCAGCCATGAAATCGGGTGTTGAGGCTGGACGCGCCGCCTATTTGGCCGGTCGGATGCCCCAACGGCTTTACGCAACAGCTTCCAGCCCTATTGATGGTTTAATTACTTCATAATTATTAAATTAATTAGTAGCTTGATGAATCAGAGGCGCTTGTCTTAGCGCGTGAGCGTTCGGGTCGGTGCCAAAAGGCGGTTGCGCCCCAAGGCGCCTCGAGACGCAAAATTGGGCGGAAAGACCGCTGAATGGTACAATCGGGGAGGATTGCACCCTCAGTGGCGCGCACACGCGGACGATCGAGGTTTGCCAGTGAGGCAAGTCTCTTCGAAAGGTTTTTTTGGGGGAACATGAAGACACGTGAACTACTCATCGTTATGGGAACCCTGGGCAGTACTTTTGTATTGTTGTACGGGTGGCCCACCTTACATCGATATGAGCAGACGGTGGATGGACGTTTGGTGCGCATTTCACGGGTGACCCATGAAACCCGTTTATTGGAAGAGGGTCGAGGTTGGGTCAAACCGAATCAGGCGAGTGCGCCGAGATCGAATTTTTGTGAATCCACTTGTCCCAAGCCTTTGTCCTCCGCAAATAATCCATGGCGGGCCGAGGCCAGCGTGATGCAACCGAGGTCGTGGACCCTTTCGCCCGAGCAACAACAGGCCCGCGCGGATGCGGTGGCTGCTGCCCAGGCTGCCAGTGCCGCAGAACAAAATAACCGTCGAAGTGTCCTACAAAGCAGTGCTGCCGAACTGAATTTGGGAGGATCATCCAGTTGTTCTTGCCAAAACAATGGGTTCTTGTGGCGTCTCGTGAAGTCCCTGTTCGGCGATTGAAAACAACGGCAATTTAAACTACAAACAGATGTCATCTAGATGGAACGCAGGAGTGCGGGTATGAGATTCGGTTGGGCTATTCATTTGTTTCTGGTGGGTAATTTACTCGCAGGTTGTGCACACAATGCTGAACAGGAAAGGGCAGAAGCACAGCGACTGGCCGAAGAAAAAGCAGCCCAAGAAGCTGCGGAAAAAGCAAAAGCTGAAGCCAAACGCCAAGAGGCCTTAGAGGCTGATTTGTTCGGTCCACCCAAGAGCTGGGAGGATGTGGCCGGCAAATATGAATTCGAATGCCCGGTGCCTAACTACACCCTCGAGCAGCCGCACGCTGTAAAGGTGGGGGCGCATCAGTTTTGGATTCACGGTGCACTTTTGGAAAAAGAAGGCGACAGTGACCGAAAAGAATGGCGTATCGGTGTGTTGGGTGCCATTAAAGATGCCACCGAACCGACACAAAAGAATCTGAAAAAAGCTGCTGAAATTTTTGCGAAACAGGGCGTTGATTTTGTCATCGTCAACGGTGACCTTGCCGATCAGTTCGATGACTTAAAAGGGGTGTTCGACCTTTTAGCGAGCAACTTTGACATCCCCATGTTGGTTTTTCCTGGTAACGTCGACCCCGTCAACGGCTTTAATCGCAACTTTATGCGGGTCTCTCCAGAACATCCCAATATTTTTAACATGATGTGGCACCACCATCTCAAATGGGGCAAGCTGCACCTGTTTGTGGTACCGGGGTATCACAACAAAGATTTCTCTCAGCCCGGAGCCTGCATCTATCGTGACAAACACATTGAGTTGCTTGATGAGCTGATGACAGATTCAAAAAATATGGGTGAGTTCTATGCGCTGGCGGCCCATGGACCACCTCGAGGTGAGGGGCGCTACGACTTAGATTATGCTGCGGGTGGTGGCAATGTCGGGGACGAACGCTTGGCTGAACTCATCTCCAAGCATAATGTTCGCCTGGGTTTGTTCTCTCACATTCTCGAAGCGGGCGCCAACGCTAAAACCTCCATGGATAAAGCCTCGAAGTTCACCTTTCCAATGAAATCACATGTGGAAAATTTTTATGTCAATGTGGGTGCGAGCAGCGGCATGCCGTGGGATTTGAACAACGGGCGACTCAGCCAAGGCATGGCGGCGGTGGTTCATATCCACCTGGAACAGGGGATCAAAACAGATCTGATCCGTTTCTAGATCTGAATTGGGGCCTCCAAAGCGTCAATTCTCGTGATACAGGTCACAAATTAAGCGTTTTTAGGCAGTTAGAGGCGCCCTGAAGTTGCTGGCAGACGATTCGACTTGCTACACTTTAAGTGTGTTTGGTCTCAGCTTAAAACAGTCTCAGGTCCTCTTGGGTACCTCCCTTCTTTTGTTGTCTGCATGCAGCGATGCAGTGCTGCCGGGGCCCATCCAACATCGGAACTACGAACCGGGGACACTCACAAAAATACCGGGTGTGAATGCGCCGTATGAGTATCTCGAAGATTACGCTGAAGAAGATCGGATTCCACACGAACTGGTGGTCCGCCTAGCTGACCATGCGGATGAAACGGGTCTCATTGCGCTGCTCGAAACAGAAGGGCTGTTAAGTGCGGAATCCGCATCGCCCGAAGGAATGGCAGACGATGGTGTCCGGCGTTTGGTGTTCGAGGAAGAGGCCAACTTAGACGACATCTTTGAAACGCTTCGTGATTCTGAAGACGTTGCCTTTGTGGAACCCAATTTACAAGTTTCAGCCATTGGGACGCCCGACGACCCCATGTGGGACGACCAATGGGGACCCGCAAAGATTGATGCGCCTGAGGCCTGGGATCACATGACAACCAACCCCGCCCATTTGGTGGTGGCGGTGATAGATACTGGTATTGATTACACGCATCCAGACTTGGTCGATGCCATGTGGACCAACGAGGGAGAAATCCCGGACAACGGGGTGGACGACGACGGAAATGGCTACGTGGACGACATATACGGGTACGATTTTGTCAACAATGATGCGGACCCCTATGATGACCACTACCATGGCACCCATTGTGCTGGGATTATCGGTGCGTCTCACAATCAAATCGGTGTGGCTGGCGTAGCCCCCAATGTAAAAATGATGGGCCTTAAATTCCTGGCCGCCAATGGATTCGGTTCTTCCTATGGCGCCGCGATGTCCGTGCGTTACGCCAACGACATGGGCGTTCCCATTACAAACAACTCCTGGGGAGGTGGACCTTATTCGGCGCTCTTATACGGTGAGATCAACACGGCCAAAGAGAATGGTTCCATTTTTGTCGCAGCCGCAGGTAACAATTCGAGGAATACCGATCAGTACATCTATTATCCCATGGGCTACGACATCGATAACATTTTGTCCGTCGGCTCTTCCACCGGTACTGATACGCGCTCGTATTTTTCAAACTACGGTCAGACGACTGTAGACCTGTTTGCACCGGGCAGTGGTATTCTGGCGACCTTTCCAAACAGCGCTTACGCGTCGATTTCAGGTACCTCCATGGCAGCGCCCCATGTCGCGGGCGCCGCCGCTGTTTTATGGTCCGCGCTGCCCCCAAATACCGCATACCGGGATGTCATGACCGGCTTGCTTGAAAATGTAGACCCCGTAGAAGCGTTTGCCTCCTCGAGTGTGACGGGTGGTCGCTTGAACCTTCTCAATGCCATGAGTGAGTTGGCTTCGCCTGCGCCAGAAACGCCAGAAGGGTTTGCCATTATCGCAGGGGTTGAAAGTGATATTCAGGTGACTTGGACGGCCTTAGAGGACGAAAATATTGGTGGTTACCGCGTCTATTACGGCACCGACCCTAACAACTTTTCCAGTGCAGATGTTTCCGCATCAGAAACCAGTCATCGACTGACCAACTTACAAAATGACAGTTTGTATTTCGTCGAGTTGGTTTCCTTTAGTTTACGTGGCGTGACATCTCCACCCACAGACCGTTTAAGCGCAACTCCCACCGACGGTATCGACCCTGCCGGTGTGTTGAACTTGTCCGCTTATCTTGATTCCGGTTTGGAGTTACCCACCACGGTGATTGCGACTTCAGGTGACTACGGTGCGGAGTGGAATGGTGAAGCGTCCATCGATGACGATACCAATACCGCTTGGTCAGCCCCCATTTTGACGGAACGCATGGAGCACGATTTGCTGTATTCGTTTGGTGGCTCAGTTGAAGTGGGGCAGGTGCGTATTTACCACGGAGACGGTTTCATTCATTATTTCCCAGCATCCTTTGACGTGGAAAGCAGCGAGGATGGCAATGTTTGGGAAACTGTGGTTTCAGAAAGCGGGTACTCGCCCGAAGCCGGAACCTGGGGCATTTGGAACTTTCCCGCCTTGTCCGCGACCATGATTCGATTTCGTGTGACCGAACCGAGGTTTCACGAAAATGGTTTGTACTACGCCGTCCTACCGGAGATAGGTTTCTATGAGGGAACTGGCGCCGATAACGCTGCCCAGTTGTCGTGGTCCGCCAGCGGTGATGACGGTTTCGATGGCCAAGCCACGGTTTATGATGTTCGTTACAGCCAATCGCCAATCAATTCCGAAAACTTTTTAGAAGCAGACCGGTACACCGACGTGGCGGCACCGGCTGTGTCTGGTTCCCTTGAAACGGCGAGTATTGAGGACCTGCTGCCTGAGCACACGTATTATTTTGCCTTAGTGGTAGAAGATGAGGCGGGGAACCGTTCGCCGGTGTCGAACGTTGCATCACTCACCACACTGGGTCTGCCGCCAGCTGGTGTCACTGATTTACGAGCCATTCAAGTTCAAGAAACGTCCGCCGTTTTAGGATGGACCGCACCGGGTGATGACCATCATGTGGGACAGGCCCAGGCGTACGATTTGCGAATGTCCACCTCTTTGATGCACTCGGGAACCTTCTCAAATGGTACGCCAATCATGATTGCGCCGCCCGCTGTGGCCGGAACTGCCGAAACCATTACCGTTGAAGGTCTCTTACCGCAAACCAGATACTTTTTTGCCATTCGGACCATTGACGACACCCAGCAGACCTCCGTGCTTTCCAATGTCCTGGAGTTTACCACGGGTAATCCCGATGATCACGAACCGCCTGCAGCCGTAAATGACTTGTCTGCTTATGTTGAAGCCCTTCAAGGCGGCAATCTTCCTGTTTTGCAAGCCACCAGTAATGGTGATTACCCCGGTGACTGGTCGGTGGGTAATCTCATCGACGGTTCTGCCAATACGGCATGGGCTTCAACGGCTTTGGTGAATCAAGTGACGCCCGCAGAAGTGGTATTTACGTTGGATACCCTTGAACCCATCAAAGTGGCAGGCGTTCGCATGACCCCTTATTCCGGATTTTTAGAACTCTTCCCTAAGGCGTTTCATATTGAGATCAGCGTGGACGGTGAGGATTACATGCCGGTGGCTGACCGTACCGCTTTTCCCAGACCAGACGGGCCAGCAGAAATTTTGTTTGAAGCGGAAGATGCCCGGTACGTCAAACTGGTGGTCAATGAAGTGACCGAGGAGTTTCAGAATCAGTACGCGGTATTGGCCGGGTTCGAAGTTTTTGCCCCGGCTGACAATGGGTTCGAGGTGGTGGTCCAGTTTACCGCACCAGGCGATGATGCGCACCTGGGCCAGGCCACTCGTTATGATTTGCGGTACGCCGAAGAGACCATTACCGAAAGCAATTTCGGGACTGCTGCCATCCTCATGGAAGGCTCTCCTGACTTAGCGGGTCGTATCGAGTCTTACCGCTTTTCTTCGTTGATGGGTGAACGAACCTATTATTTTGCATTGAAGACTGTGGATGATGTGGGGAACTGGTCTCTGTCCTCTAATGTGGCGATGGTGAATACCCCGGCCATTCCACCCGCCGCCATCGTTGATTTGGTTGCAGAAGGCGGGCCAGGTTTTGTGGATTTATCTTGGACGGCGCCCGGTGATGATGGGCGAATGGGGCAGGCGTCCTTGTACGAAATCCGTTGGTCTGCCAGTCCCATAACTCCGTACAACTTTAGCTCAGCATTCATTATTGCGAATTCCCCCGCGCCTTTGCCTGCCACCACCGTTCAAAACTTTCGCCATACGGGATTGGATAACGAAGAGTCGCGTTATTACGCCATAAAAACTCTGGATGAACATACCAATTCCTCACTGTTATCGAACGTGGTCTTCGCTACATCTTGGGACGTGGTACCACCAAGTGAGGTTACCGGTTTGAGTTTGGATTTGATCGATGATGATACACACGGCGAGGTGCTCGAGGTCTCTTTCGAAGGCTCCGGTGATGATGGTCTCGAGGGTGAGGCGAGTGGTTATGAATTGTACGTCCATACGGAGGCCGTCAGCGATTCCAACTTGGAAGACGCCACCATGGTTCCATTGTCGGCCGTAGAGTTCAGACGTGTGTTACCTGATTTACAACTGGAAACCGAGTACCATGTGGCCATTCGCGCTTTTGATAATCAACCGAACACCAGCGGGTTGAGTGAGAGCTTGAGCGCATTCACGGCGGGTGTGCCACCGCAAGCCATCGATGATTTTACGCTCGTTACCGCTGGGGTGAACACCGCCACTTTCACGTGGACTGCCAGTGGGGATGATGGTGCCGAGGGAACTTTATCTTTTTGCGAAATGCAGCTGTCGCAAGGTGCGGTTCAGCTGCCCAGTCAGGTTTTTATGGACCCGTTGCCCGGAGGCGCCATGGAAAGCCGTACCATTATCGATTTGCAGAGTAACGCAGGTTACACCGTCCAGGTTTCATGCCATGACGATCGGAACCACGTGGTGACCAGTAATGCCGTTACATTTGTGACCGACGATGGCGATCCACCGGCTCAGGTCATGGACCTGAGTGCCATCACGGGGGACGTTCCCGGGGAACTCAATTTAGCTTGGACAGCGCCCGGAGACAACGGAACATCGGGCACAGCAACCGCTTACGAAATAAGATACCACGTGGGCGGGGCCTTCACCGCAGCTGAATTTACGAATCAGATTTTGTGGGAAAACACGAGTGCGCCCTTAGCGGCTGGTGAAAGTGAGACCCGGTCTTTGGCTTTGGACATAGAGTCCTACGTGTGTGTGGCCATGCGGGCCATCGATGACAAAGGTCTCATGGGACAGGTCTCAAACATTGCTTGCGCGGATACAGGGTGGCAAGCCCCCGCGGCAGTGGACAATCTCACTGTGGGAGAGATCGAGCTCACCACCATTAATCTGGCTTGGACAGCCAGTGGCGATAACGGCGATGCTGGAACGGCTGCAGTGACCCATTTACGTTATGCCACGACGCCCATCACCGAAGAGACCTGGGCCGACGCGACGCCACACACTGGTTTAGGTACACCTGCGGGTGCCGGAACGCCAGAAAGTGCAGTGGTGGCAAACCTACAGGGCGCCACGTCCTATTATTTCGCCATGAAGATCGAAGATGACAAAGGCTTGCTGTCCCCGCTCTCCAATGTGGTGACAGGTCACACCGAAGACACCGTTCCCCCAGGGGCCATCGATGATTTGGTTGCTGCCCGTTCTTCGATCAGCGGTACCATTCAACTCACATGGACTGCGGCGGGAGAAAACGATTTCGATGGGATACCGGCATCATTGGATATTCGATACGCAGCCACTTCCGCCGACGCTTTCGATTGGGCCAGCGCCACGGTGGTGGAGAACCCGCCGGGGGTGGGCATGGGCGGACTTCCCAGTTCTGCATATCTTTCCTCTTTGGCCCTTGAAACAGAGCATTGTTTTGCCATCAAAACCACGGACACTGTGGGGAACATTTCAGATATTTCGAATGTGGCTTGTGTGGCCACCCATGAATCACCACCAGCCGCCGTTACCGATTTAACCGTCACTGCATTGAGTGGGGACTCGGTGCGTTTGAGCTGGTCCGCACCGGGCGCATCTGAAAATGAGGGTCAAGCGTCCTCCTACGAGATCCGGTATCAAGACAGCACACTTAACGACGGAAATTGGGCCCAAGCGAATGTGGTGACCGGTCCTCCTGTGCCCAGTGAATCTGGTCAAACCGATGAAGTGAGCATTGCTGGCCTTCAAACCGATACCGTTTATTTCTTCGCCATCAAGAGCACGGACGACAGAGGGAACGTGTCAGAAATCTCAAATATTGCCACTGGAGAATCCTTGGACGAAGTGGCACCGGCAGCCATCTCAGATTTGAGTGCCACCACTGGTAACATTAACGGCACCATCAATATCACCTGGACCTCCGTGGGAGACAGCGGCAACAATGGAGGCGCGGCTTCCTACGATATTCGCTACAGCACTTCCCTTATCGACGATTCGAACTTTGAAAATGCCACGGCATTTGTATACGGCCTCACGCCAAAAACGGCAGGGCAAAATGAACAGACTACCGTTTCGGCTTTGACTTACGAGCAGGATTATTATTTGGCGATCAAGGCCATCGATGAATCCGGCAATGTTTCGCCCATCAGCAATGTGGTGATGGCATCCACAGCAGACGTTGCACCAAGTGTCATCACTTCGCTCAGCGTGACCCATGCGGGTATCGGCGAAATCACCCTTCAATGGAACTCCACAGGTGATGATGGCATTACTGGATTAGCAGACCATTTTGACCTTCGGTACAGTACTGCGAGCATCACCTCAGACAACTGGGCGTCAGCCTTTGAGATCACGGGGGAACCCGTGCCCGCTGGATATGGTGTTTCTCAAAACATGACGGTGTCTGCCTTAAGCGACGATACCGTTTATTACTTTGCATTGAAAACAGTTGATGAACGTGGGAACGCCTCCGCTTTGTCCAATGTGGTCAGCGGGCAAACCCAGGATGTTGCACCACCCAGCGACGTGACCACGTTGGTGGCACAACCACCGTTAGGCGATGGGAGTGTCATTGAGATCACCACTGCCACGGTGACCAGCACGTATTCTTCTGCTTGGCAGTCCGTAAACTTATTTGATGGCGATGCTTCCACATCTTGGGCCACAGAAATGGCGGTTGAAGCTGGTACCCAAAGCATTAACATCGAATGGGCCGCGACCACAGAAGTGGGTGCCGTGACCCTGTTGGCCACGCAAGATTACGAGCATCTTTTTCCAAAGGACTTCACCCTTCAACTGAGTGAAGACGGTGTCACCTGGGAGACAGTGGCATCAGAGCAGGGTTTTGAAGCGGCGGTGGGTGCCAACCGATGGAGCTTTGATGGTGTCACTGCGAACCGATTGCGCATTGACATGGCTCAGTTTGGGATGATCGCGGGACAAATGATTGCCATGGTGGCCGAGGTGGAACTCGAAGAAACCCCACCTGATCCGCAGCGGTTGAATTTACGTTGGCTGGCTGTTG
>PBLQ01000035.1 GCA_002721815.1 Myxococcales bacterium | reverse complement strand
CGGTGGCAAGGGTATCGCCGGGCCCCCATGGGGAAATGCCACCATCGACCAGCAACTCGGAACCGCCATCCCCCCGTGTGCCCAGGGAAACAGTGTCGTCCGGCAAGCCGGACGGCGGTGGCTCGGTGTCTTGCCCAGACCCATCATTTTCAGGTGCTGTAGGACAACCCAAAAGGAGCAGTAATAATAAAATCCGAAACCTCAAAAATGGCCTCCCAAAGGGGTGTATGCCTTTGTAGCAAATTCGGTTGGATCCGGACAAAAACTTAGGAAAATTTATTAAAAATAGACCTTTAGAGGCAGCAGTCGGGCCAGTGGGCCCTACAAGCCGGCGTTGGCCAAAATTTGGGCCACCTGCTCACCCAAATTGGTGTTCATGGTGGTCATTTTCGCCCAACGGGCCAAAATTTTTGCGTGGGCCATGTTGCGTTGGTGCCCCCAGGTGGCCGCAGCCAACAACACGTTAATGTCGGCTGACTCGTCGATTTTCGAAAAGTGGTTTTCGGCCTCTTGCAAACGCCCCAGTTGCCATTTGATTTGGGCCACTTGAAATCGATTTTTGGGTTGCAGCTCGCCGTGGTTGGCAGCTTCTTCATAGAAGTTTGCTGCTTGCTCTAGATTTTGTTGTCCACCTTGGTTTTGGCAAATCTGTCCCAAGAGCTGGTAAGCCAACTCTTTTTGAGAGAACTCCACGCGGTCTACCATTTGTAACAGCTGGGCCTTAGCTGCATCAGGCCGACCTGCAGCTTGCTCACATTCAGCGTACAGCATGAGGATGTCGGGGTCATCGGGACGCTGTTGCTTGAGTTGCTCCGCAATTTCAGCGGCCATGCTGGTGTTACCAACGGCCATTAAAATACGCACACGCAAAACCCACGGCGTCAAAGCTGCAGGGTGATGATTGCCCACACGCTCCAAAACCGCCAAAGCATCATTCGGCATGTTGGACTCTAAAAAGAGTTCTGTGAGTGTAATCCCTGCTTCTAGAATTTTGGGCGAACGCTCTAAAACCTGCTCGAGTAAAATACCAGAACGTGCGGTGTCTCCCATGTTCTTTGCCAACCAACCCAAACGAAACAAGGCCAGACCATGCTCAGGCGCATTGCGCACAATGCGGCCAAAGATGCCGCCTGCTTGGTGCGCTCGGCCCTGTACCACAAAGCGCAAACCATTGAAGTATTGCCAGGTGACGAGGTTTTGAGATGACTCTCGACTGCAGTCGAGACCTTCAGACACCGTGAGCATGTCTTGGTTTTGCATGGCCAAAATGGCCCTGGCCAGACCATATTTTTCGTCATCACCCAGATTTTGTAAATAGTGCTGCGCTTCGTGCAGCTCACCGTTGGAGACCAAACAATGTACCTTGGCGGCCACCCAATCCGGGGTGGGTGCTTCCATTTCCTGAGCCAAAAGACGCACCGCTTGTTGGGTATCGCCGTTGCCCAAGTGTCTTTCGGCGGCACCAGCAACCCCTTCGGGCCAATCCAACGCCACTTCGACTTCGTCATCTTCAAGGGGAAACAAATCGGG
The DNA here is from genome assembly GCA_002721815.1 of Myxococcales bacterium. Classification (GTDB taxonomy): domain Bacteria; phylum Myxococcota; class UBA727; order UBA727. The sequence goes on along the minus strand of PBLQ01000035.1, from coordinate 47,996 downwards.
CTGGCCCACCACTGCTTTGAGCTTCCAAACATTCACATTCACCAAATCAGGAATGTTTTGGAGCACGGGCATCTGAAGATCGTCCAATAATTTGGGGTCGAGCTGCATTCCGGTTTTAACACTAATGGCTGCTTCGCTCACGGGAGCCTCCCTGGGAAAAAGACGTGGCGAGCATACCAAAAGCAGCGCTGATTAAAAGGTGAAGTTTTAGCCTGATGTTCTCCATAAGCATCGCATCATTCCACCAAACAAAATTAAACAGGGTTTTCATTCGACGCCAGCCCTCCTTCTGTTTTTCAACAAATAAAACAGCAACTTAAAGCGTTCGTTGCGTCCTTTTTTTAGCGCAAACCATAAGTCCTTTGGGAGCATTTGGGATATACTGGCGCTTCATACAAAAAACGAGGTTACCCGATGAAGCAGCTCCTTGGAATGGTCGGTTTATGTTTGGCCTTGATGGCATGTCCCACGCCACCCACGCCAGATCCAAATCCACCGCCTGAACCCAAGCCTGAACCTGCCCCACCCAACCCAACCGCGGATGCAGGAAACACTTCCGTGGCCCCAGCTTTCGATGCCGGTGCATCCCACACCAATACCGTCACCGATGCGGGCGCAACAGGGCTGCCACCCATTTTCGATTCAGGCACTGATACCCCCACGCCATCTATAGATGCCGGCTCTGGAAATACAGGTTTCACGGTGGGACATACGGCCACCAGTTGCGGCGCCGCCTCTCAAGGATTGGTTCCCGTGGACTGCACTGCTTTTGGCGATGAAAATGCTTTTTGTGTTTACAGCAATCACTGTGCCTGCAGCGAAGGCTTCGAATGTGAAACCGCTGTCAACAACGCTTGGGGCAACGATGAATGCGATCCCGGTATTGTGTGTATCCCTCAACTCAGCTTTGACGCTGGGACTCAAGGACATGACGCAGGCCCTGATACACCCGTCGATGGGGGGAGTAGCAATGCCTCACAACCCCTGGACTCAGGAAGTCTCCCGCTTCATTCCGGTAACGACGCAGGCCTGACTAGAAATGTAGATGGTGGCGCCAGTTTGTTACCCAACACCGTGGATGCAGGCCCTGCAGATGCACCCGACAGCGGGGCTGTACTGGCCACCTGCACTGAACCCATTACCGAACTGTTTATCTCCGAGTATGTTGACGGGCCGGGCAATCAAGATGTCATTGAAATTTATAACGGCACCAATCAAACCGTATGGTTGAACCATTACGCTCTGAAAAAAGCAGCAGATGGCGGCGAATGGGAAATGATGGAAAACTTTGATTACCCATCCCCAATCGGAAACTATGGGATTGGGCCCCGGGACATTTTCTTCGTCTGCCATCCGGATGCCCAACTCATTGAGCCTTGCTGGATCACTTCCGATGCCATCTTCTTTGATGGCAATGATGCCATCGGTCTATTTTTGGGCGAAGAACCCATCGATGTAATTGGGCAAGTGGGTGATAACCCAGCCGAAGGGTGGCCGGTGACGGGTGGTAACACTCAAAACCATACTTTAACGCGGCAGGCGCATATCTCTAAGGGCACTTCTGATTGGAACGAGGGTGCCCTGCAATGGGATGCCTTCCCGGGGAGAACCTTTAACAGCTATGGCAATGAGTCTGCTTGCTCGGCAGGTGACTATATTGAACCCACTACTGACTGTAATGATGTCATCAATGGAAATGCTGCACTCGACAATTGCAACACCTGCGACGCTGACCCCACCAATGATTGTGTTCAAGATTGCAATGGTGATTGGGGGGGCGATGCATCGGCGGACAACTGCGGCACCTGTGATAACAACGTATCGAATGACTGCACACAAGATTGCAATGGCGAGTGGGGAGGCGATAAAACTGCAGACCCATGCGGCACCTGCGATAACGATTCGTCTAACGACTGCACACAAGACTGCAATGGCGAGTGGGGAGGTGACGCATTAGAAGACAACTGCGGCAATTGTGACAGCGACCCAGACAACGACTGTACACAGGACTGCAACGGGGAGGAAAATGGACCCGCCACGCGCGACGAATGCGGCACTTGTGACGCTGACCCAGACAACGATTGCGTACAAGATTGCAGCGGCGAATGGGGTGGCGATGCGGCCGAAGACAACTGCGGCACCTGTGATAACGACCCAGACAACGATTGCGTACAAGACTGCAGCGGCGAATGGGGTGGCGATAAAACTGCAGACCCATGCGGCACTTGTGACGCGGACCCAGACAACGATTGCGTACAAGACTGCAACGGCGAATGGGGTGGCGATAAAACTGCAGACCCATGCGGCGCCTGCGATAACGACCCAGACAACGATTGCGTACAAGACTGCAGCGGTGAATGGGGCGGATCGGCCACCGTTGATAACTGCAATGTCTGCGACAACGATAGCACCAATGACAACACCACTTGTGTTCAAGATTGTCACGGGGATTGGAATGGTACAGCGACGATCGATCTTTGTAGCAACTGCACTGGGGGCAACACGGGCCTTGAGGCATGTATCACAGAATGCGGGGATGGCGTCTTAACCCTCGATGAAACCTGTGATGATGACAATACAGACAATGATGATGGCTGTGCTTTTGATTGTCAAACCGTTGAGTATGGTTTTGCATGCACCACCGATGAAGCGGGACTTTCTACATGCACATCCACATGTGGCGATGGCGAAAAAGCATCCAATGAAGTTTGTGACGATGGCACCTTTGGAAATGGTGACGGGTGCAGTGAGTCTTGTGAAGTTGAGTTTGGCTTCGAATGCACCGGCGAAATGGTCTCCGCCTGTGTTTCAACCTGTGGCGATGGGCTTTTGGCTGCGGACGAAGCATGTGATGTGGGTGACGATGAAGGTACCACCGGATGTGACATCGGCTGTCAGCTGGTTTCACACGGCTACGCCTGCACGGGCGATGAACCATCGCTGTGCGCATCAACCTGCGGAGACGGTTCACTCGCTAACAATGAATCTTGCGACGATGGCAACACCGATGATGGCGACGGCTGCAGCGCTGACTGTGCCATGGTTGCACAAGGGTTCTATTGCGCTGCCGAAGGTGAAGCTTGCTATTCCACTTGCGGGGATGGCATCACCGCAAACGATGAGGTTTGCGATGACAGCAATACCGATGATGGCGACGGCTGTTCAACAGACTGCACCCAAGTAGAGCTTCACTGGACCTGCACAGAAAATGAAATCGGCCTTTCAACCTGCAATGACAGTTGCGGCGATGGTATTCGTGAAAACTTTGAAGAATGTGACTTGGGTCTCACCAATAACACGGGGGCCTACGGTGCTTGTGGTGCACGATGCATGTTGGGCGCGTACTGTGGTGATGGCTTGATCAATGGCAGTGAAACCTGCGATGATGGCAATGACGTTTCTGGGGATGGTTGTGCCAGTGATTGTTTAAGTGTCGAAACGGGTTATGTGTGTCAGACCCAGCCCGCCCCGGAGGTCCTCAGTGGTGATGAAGCGCCAACGACACTGGGTGTTTCCGGTAAATATGTGTACTGGGGCGATATGGAAGGTCAGCTGTGGCGGTATGATGTACGCACTCATGACAAGCAAGCCTTTTCTTTGGCGTCTCTGGCCAGCAACACCAACATCACGCACTTGGTTGCCGATGACGAAGCCGTTTTCTTTGCGCTTCACAATTCCAGCGATGGCCTGAAGCTCTATCGGTTGGCTCATGGGCAATGGGCGCAAGGCGAAGTGGACCACCTCTTCACCTCTGCCAGCCCGAACAGTCATCAAGGCGCGCCTTCCATTCTCATGCAAAACAATGATCACCTCTTTTGGCTGCAAACAGAAACCGACAGCGCGCCCTCCACCCTGTCTCGCGTTGGAAAATACCGACTTCAATCCGGCGCATGCCTCATGAGCAACGAAACCGAAAATGAAATACCGCAATGTGATGGAATTCGCCAACTCATGACGGGTCTTCCGACCAACGAAGCCATCACCGTCGATGCCCAAAGTATCGTTTTCTTTTCGCAGACACTTACAGATGAAAACGATAATGAAAGCACCACAATTTACAAGCTCGCTGCAGCGGCGCAAGACGTCACACTGTCCAGCTGCGGGGCCCTTGCAGACTGCACCGTTTTTCATCAAAGCGCGCATGGGATTAAATCTTTAAGCACAGATCAAAGCCACCTTTACTGGGCCCTAGGGGAACAGGGCGTGGGCCGAAAAGTCCTCGATGGTAACGCTGAAGCAGAATCTCTGCTCGTGGATCAAGACGAATCCAAGATAAACAAACTAATTGCCACAGAAACCAATCTTTTGGGGGCGCGCTTTCAAACCGTTTTGCGCGGACGCAAATTAGAAACACTCCACGCTCAAGCCCACATCCCCATGAGTGGTGTTCATGTTTTCGTCATGCATCAAGAAGGCAATTATCTCTACCTGCTACAAAGCCAAGCCCTTGGCGCGCCACAAGTTTTACGAACCCGTTTGGCAGATTCTGTTTGCCAACAAAGGCTCTCTGTCCTTCAAGCTGATGTCAATGAAGCCCAGATCAATGCTGGGCGCCTGCTGGCCAACGGGGACAGTCTGTTAGCGGGTGAAGGTGAAAACGTTTTGGGCATCAACACCCAGGGCACCGATGGCTTTTTGGTGCACAAAAGCTTCGAAAGCAAAAATAAGAATGTCTTACGCCTTTTCTCAAACACCCAAAGCGGTTCGGTGACCAAAGAACAATTCACCCATGTGAGTACGGATGAAACAAGGCATCACCGTGCAGCATTGGCCAGTTACTGCGGTAATTCAGTGACCGGAGAAAATTGCACCGCGCTACTCAGCCACAACCAAGGTGAGGCTTACGCGGTAGGCACCGGCAGCGAACACGGAAAAGCGGGCCTGCTTCTCAAACTGAACACCGACCTCACGCCCCAATGGGCAAGGGAAATTATCCCGGACACCAACAGCGCTCTCTCCCCTGTGAAAGTCGAACTGGCATCCGATGGCACGGCCTACGTCTTGGTTAATTTTGAAGGCACCATTACCTTTACGGCCCACCCAGAGAACCAAAATGTCAATGACAATGAAACCATCACCGGAACCACTTTCACCCAATCGGCTATGGCGGCTTATGATTCAAGTGGCATGCTGAAATGGGCACACCATGTCAGCTCTACTGAAAACGTCGAATTGGTCGACTTTACAATCAGCGAGACAAACAACACACGGACACTGTTACTTGTGGGTCATTACAGTGGCACCAGCAATTATCGCGACGCACTGGCAGACCAAGACGGGATCGTGGTCCGGCTGCAGGATACCGGTCAGGACGTTAACGCGTTCAACGGTTTCTTTGTCGGCGGTACACAAAACAGCAGCATTCACAGTATTGACGTGAGTTCCACAGGACACATTGCCATCAGTGGGATGGCGCAGAGCGATGTGAGCTTGTTTTACGCGACACAAGAACTCTCTTCGTTGACGCACTCTGGCAACAATCAAGACATGTATGTCATCATACTCGATTCCGATCTCAATTTTCTTTGGAGCAAGAATCTCAATTCAGGAATAGCCGATGCAAAAAGTACCCATGTTCAATTCACTGAAAGCAATAAAGTCTTAGCGATCACACCTGTCGCTCAAGAGGCGGCTTTCCTTGTCCGCGGTCACCAACTGGACGCCAACGGAAATGAAACGTGGCAACGTGGGTTGGTGCCAAGCTCATCCGAAGATGATGTTCAACTCACCAGTGTCGATTGGCATACAGAACGACAGGTTTTGTTAACCGGCATATCAGCGGCCTCGTCTCTAACCCAACTTCCCACCTATATCAGCATCGGGCATGCGGCAGATGACCGCAACATTGGGCTGCCAGCCAATAGCAATGGCACATTAAAAGGCTTTGCATTAGATGTGCGATTGGTGCCTTCGGGGTTTACCTGTGACAGTTCCAATGCTTGCACATCCACCTGTGGCGACGGCATCAAGGCCCCCGACGAAAACTGTGACGATGGCAACATCAACAATGAAGACGGGTGTGACGAAAGTTGTCAAATTGAGCTGGGCTACAGCTGTACTGGCAACAACAATGCCAATTGCGTTTTTGATTGCAGTGGGTACGCACAGAACGAGTGTGAAGTACCGGTGCCCTGCGATGCCCTCTTTGAAGATTGTCCTGATGAAGCCCTTTGTGATGGCGGTTATTGTGAAAATGTCGTGGCTTGCCCCGAGACGAGCATTGGGCAAACACAAAATTGTGGTTTCCCCATAGGCGAATGTACCCAAGCCACCAAGACTTGTCTTGAAAATGGGATCTGGAGCGATTGCACCGCTGATGTGATGCCAACACCTGAAATTTGTGATGGGCTGGATAATGATTGTGATGGCGAGATTGATGAAGCGTTGCCTTTTGAGGCATGTGGAACAGGCTCTTGCTATCGGTTCATGCCCACTTGTGTGGATGGCCAACCCGCCTCATGTGAACCTGGACTTCCCACCGACGAAATTTGTGACGGTTTGGATAACGATTGTGACGATGTGGTCGATAACAACCTCCCCCCATTGGTCTGCGGTAACGGCCAATGCGCTGAAACGGTGGAGGCCTGCACCAATGGTATGCCGAATCAATGTGTGCCCAACACCAATGTGGGAATAGAGGTTTGTGATGGCATTGATAATGATTGTGATGGGCAAAATAACGAAGGTTTAGGCTATCGTGTGTGCGGCAAAGGGGTGTGTGCACAACCTGTCTATTCTTGTGGTGGCATCTCCAAAACCTTTGAACCTGGTCAATTCCGATGGCGCGCATGGTATGACCAAAACCTACTTGCCCAGTCTTACGGGAACACAAGCGCGTCGCCTATTTTCTCTGAGAATGGCGAAGCTTTCGGTTACTACAAAAGTGGACGCGAGATTCACACCGTCAAGCTCAATGTCACGTTTCTCGATCGAAATGGAAACGGCACCCACGATTGCCACCATTCTTGGTTTGATGAAACCTGCGAAACAATTTATACCAACGCAGAGGCCTTTACCTGGTACAGTGGTGAGATGGTTTGCGACCAGGAGGGCTCTTTGGGGCAAGCTTGGGACGCTGATTATTGGCACAATCGACCGCAATTAAGAGCCAGCACTGGTAGTTATGACCCTGCCTTTATTGAGGTAGAGCCGGGCATTTGGGAATCAGTATCCCTTGGGCTCGCTGGACTTTTTGGAGTACCCAACCCTAACAATTGGGATTACACTGATGGGGTCATTACCCAGGCTCAAATTCCTGAAATTAAAAACTGTGAAAGTGCAGAGTCGTGCTACAAATTTCGCAGCCCCCAGTACGAGCCTGCAGGGACACGCTTTCGGTTGGCCTTAGACTGGCTGGAGTCGATCACCTTTGAAACTTACGAATACCAAAAATGGCACTTGGACGATGAACATCCGGAATACGGGTATATCGAATCAGATCTGACGTTGAACAGTGATACCCAACAAGTAGACTTACCAATCATTAGGGTGTTCCCGAAGTTTCATTTAATTCACTACGGCCCCCATCATCCATTAAAAACCGATGAAATTTGTGACGGCCTCGATAACGACTGCGATGGCGAAACCGACGAAGGAATGCCCACGCTTTCCTGTGGCAATGAGGCTTGCCCCCTAGAAATTTCATCTTGTAAGGCGGGGGCACCACAAGAATGTCCGCCACTGGATATTCAACCGGAGGTTTGTGATGGCTTAGATAACGATTGCGACGGCTTCATTGATAACGGCATTTTGTGCCCTGAGCTTAGCAATTGCGATACCGCCCCTTGCGATGTGGGTGATGTGACGGGTGAAAACATGTCGCCCACTTCCAGCGGTGGTGATCACTCACCTCTTATTATTCGACGCGCAGCCCCGGAAATCACTGGCCCAGAATGCAGCGATCAGAACGCCCAGGAGCCAGGCGCTCCAGTGATGGCACTGGTCGAAGGCTCTGATGAAGAATGGGAGATCGTCAGCGAACCTGATTCGGGCTTCCCGGTGCAACTGCTCGCACCTATTCGAGACAGTGACGGTCTCATTGAAGTCTTTGAAATCGACTGGGGCGACGGAACCATCACCACTGAATATTCTGATTGCATCATCAACAACAAACAAGCCTGGACCCATTACTACCCTGAAGCGGCCGGTTTCTATGAAGTGCAGGGCAAAACCATTGATAACGATGGCGCAATGACGCGCTGGCGAACATGGATCAATGTTCTGCCTGATGGACGTGTCCGAAAACAGATGCCCATTTACTACAGCGCACAGGGCATCGCTTGTACTCCCTTAGACCTCAGCCTGCTGTGCGATGAAAACGATGAGAACAGCCCTTGCCCCACCAGCACTGGCGACAGCACCAGCGACTTACAAATCAGAATTTTTGTACCGGCGATTCGAGATTCTTCTGATGAATGCGCACCGGATGAATCCATGCCAGTATCCCAAATACCTGGCTACGGATATGAATTCTTTGACCAAGACGGCAACCTGCTTAGTCCAGACCTAACTTCAACGCCAGCCAGCTGCGATGTGGAGGGCATGAACGAGGCCTCGAGCTATCTCTATACTTTACCAGCCCAATCTCAGGCCATTGAAGTTCGGTACCTGGAAGAAGAATTAGAAAATTACCACTGTATGCCACATACCGCTTCCTTTACCGTGGGCGATGAACTGCCCTCTGTCATCATTAATGGCGACCGCACACAAACTTACTATTCGGGTGAGCTTTTTCGATTAACCACCATTTTTGATGACGATGAAGAACAACCTCTGCTTACCCGATGGGAAATCATCGGCGCAGATCATCCTGTGGTTTATGCAAATGAACTTCACACCTATTTACCGGAGGCTGGTGATTATGATGTCATGGTCACCACATGGGACCAATGGGGCAACCCTGCCTATGATTTAATCACCCTCGAAATCGGAGCTGCGCCCCACCCACATTCATCTTCCACTTCTCGCACCCCCTTGGGCGTTGGTAAACAGACAGAACACTCAGGATTTGCCACAGTGACCGTAGAGCATGGGCTCAACTTGAATGAGATCACCGGATTCGAAATCTTTGTGAATTACCGACGAGGCAAACACAACGACGAAGTCAAAGATCGCGGAGGCCGTCTCAAATGGAATAAGGATTCTCAAACCACCTCATTGATTTGGGCAACCGAAGAACCCCTTGAATTTCAACCCAGTCTGCAATTTCCCATTCGACCTTCTTGGACGCCTGAGCTTTCACTGTCGTCCGACGCTTTTTACCAAGGCGAAGATGATTATGGGACCCAGCATATTCATCCCCGCTGTACCTCTCAAGGGTGCTGGGACGGTTACGAAACCGGGATTTTTTCCGACGTGGGAGCGAACACCTACCTTCAACGAGGGACATGTGACGACACGCATTGCGTGATGCCGTTTTTCTTTACTCGCACTTTCGGCATTGCCCCCCAGCAACAAACCGGCAATGACATTGCCTACAGAATCTTAACGACGGATGGCCCACACTTGGCTACCGAAGCGAACCCAGAAGGGTGGTTCAACCAAGATCTAAACATTCAAGTCAATAACCGTTCACCTGAGCTCCGAATCATCGGCGGAAAAATGGATGAAGCGCCGGGCAGCCCCTTTTGGGACATTGATCTTCGCGTCGGCAATGAAGGCTACGTGCTCCAAGATGAAAGTGCATTTAATGGCTATAACGAAATCCCATTTACGATTACGGCAGCCTGCCAAAGACCACTCATTTATTTCATGAACGAAAATTTTGAAGCGGTCCATCCCTATCAAACTGGTATTTATCCGGATGGCGAACAATTTTGGGGCACCCGCCGCAAATCAACCTTTTTAGAAACAGGTGTCTACTATGCCATCGCGGATTGCTGCCAAGGATGCTACAGCAGCATGGGGATTGCGGGCGGAGTGGCAATTCCTGGTCAAACCAATGTGGTTACCTTTATCATCCCAGGGGATATGGATGGCGACGGCATCGAAGATCATTTAGATCCCGATAAAGATGGGGATGGGGTCTGCAATAAAGCCGAAGCCGTGGAAGGCGTTTGCAGCCCCGGCCCTGATGCTTTCCCAAAAGAAAAGTCCCAATGGGCGGATTCAGACGGAGATGGCGTGGGTGATAATTTGGATGGGTGTAACGTCTATTATGAAAACGAGGAGACCCCCACCGATAACTGTGCAGGAGATGCATTTCCCGATGATCCCACGGAATGGGTGGACGCCGATAATGATGGCCAAGGGGATAACGCTGACAACGATGATGACAATGACGGTCTCACCGACTTGGATGAAGTTCAAATCTATGGGACCAACCCCTATTTGGCCGACAGCGATTCAGATGACATCAATGACAAAGAAGAATTGGATTTATGGCACGAAGCACTAGGTATTACTGGGGCCGTCCCCGACAGCGATGGCGATGGGATACCCAACCTCCTCGACCGAGACAGTGATAACGATGGTTGGATGGACGGCAAAGAACTGGCACCGCTCGGTGACTTTGACGGAGATGGCTTGGTCTCGGTTTTAGACCCTGACAGCGATAACGACGGACTCAAGGACGGTTTAGATTTAGCGGCTGCCTTCCAAGCCAATACGAGTTCAAACAATGCCAACAGCGGTGGAGGGGCCGGCAATGGTGTGAGCGGTGGCGCTGGAGGCGTCTGCGATAATGGAGAAGAGGGCTGTGTTACGTGGCGCACCGATCACCCCAAGCGATTCATTACTTATGAAAAGGAAGTGGTTTCTGGCAAGCTAACTGGCCAGAGTGCCATTTCCGATTATGACGATTGTGGCCAGGTGTGGAGTTCCTGGGACCGCGAACCATCCTGTGAAGATACCGTTAGAAGCGATCTAAAGAATGGCGACCAACACGAGTCCACCCTTCAACAATTGAATTGGCAAATACAGGAGGAAGGCCAAAACGATTATTGTGATGAAATTCAAGCCACCTATGATGACAGTTGGCCTTGGAGTGATTCTTACGAATACCATTCTAATCCCGGATGCCTCGCACCCACGCAGTATAGTTTTTGGTACTGGACCCAATGGAACAAATATCGCGCGAACTGCTACAACCTCAGCAGTAAGGTCGTTAGAGATGAAGACGACAATCCCTATTTCTTCTCTTTTCACCCGCAACAAGTAGCCCCTTTTAATGATAACCAGTTCACCTACCAAGTGGTTTTTGACGCCTCTGCCCAAGCGCATCATTCGAGCATCGATACCTATAAATTGCCTGGTTTTAAATTCCGATTTTATCATTTTGACACCCCGCCAGAATTGCCCATCACCAATCTTGACGAAGGGACCTTGGTGTATGCGGGCACGGCCAAAGGGTCGCTTAATTCTGAGGCCTCGAATTCCTTATCTGGCAAGCAAGTGGCTCACATTAACCTCATGCTTCCCAGCGATGCCCTTAAAGACAATGCACCAGGGGCATCCAACCTTTATCTCTATCTCTCGCCCGTGTGGGAGATTAACAATGGTTCCGAAGAGGTACAACGCGCCCTGGACCCCGAGTCAATCAACTTTCAATTGACCGGTTCCTCCAGTGATATTCCTATTTTGCACACGGAACTTTTTACAAAATTGGAATCCAAACAAGGCGATGACGCCTATTCCTGGGGTGAAGTATCTGATGCGTTGATGAATGTTGGTGACTCCAATCAAGGGGATGGCCCCATTCCCGTCATTTTAAATTGGGACAGCGGTGTCAAAATGGTCGACCGGCAACACGGTGCATCGGGCCAGTTTAAAATTGGGGTTTTAAACGCACTCAAAGATCCCGATAAATCTTTCGCTGAAATTGGCGTGGACCTTTTCGATGATTCCTTTCATGCGCTGTTGCTGCTCACCGACTCCGCACGTAAAACCATGACGCATTTAGACAAAATCGATTGCGGCGACAATATGGATAACTGCTTATGGTACGAGCACACCACATCGGTGCACACGCTCCCTGGCGACCCTTTGGTGCGACGCTACGACAAAGAAGTGTTCATCGAAAATGTCATCAGCGCCACCAGCATTTCAGAAACAGGTAACGGGTTTGAGCTGAACAACATTGACGTTGTCTTGGATGAAATTGAAGACATAGGAAGCGCCTTCGATATCGCCAACAATGTGGTTCACGCTGTGCGGCTCTCTCCCCTGGCCGGCCAACCCCTTGACTACGGTAACCTTATCCCCGACTCTAAAACTATTAAATTACTTGAGAACGATGACCTCGTCTTGAAGATGCACCCCACTGGGGTTGGCAACAGCTCCAAAAAGGCCGTTAAGGTCGTGGCGGAATACAAAAAGACTTTTGCGTACGATACGCAGGATCTCACCATTGATGCCAGCAAAAACCAAAACCCCATCTACGTCAAAACAAATAAAAAGATAGCCACGCAAACGATTGTTTACGAGCCTCAATTTGACGCTGATGGGAAAGAGCTGCCCTTCAAACCAAACGCCGACAATTGTGATCTGATTGATGACGCCTTAAAAACCACCAAAAAAGGAAAACTTCAAACCATTTTTAGTAACTCTGCCCAGCTCGTGTCCGCCCCCCTCACCATCGTTTTTGGCGCCATGGAAATTGCAGCCCTGAGCTGGGATAATCCAGGCGACGTGGCAGGAAGCGCTTTGGTCACAGTGACCGTTGCATTGGACATGGGTATCGCGGGTCTCACCCTTGCCCAATTCGGAAGTGCAGGATTACAAACGAAGGTTTTTAATACATTAGATACCAGCAATGCCAAAACATTGGGCTTCATTGGAGCCGGCCTAGAAGCCGCTAAAGGCATCGGGTATATAATCAAAGGGCAATCGGCCAATACCGGCGCAGCAAAATCGAGGTACAATCAAAAGGCCGCGGGCCTCATCGTTGATAGCGCTTTCAACGCAGTGGGCGCCGCGGTCCCCGTCATTGGCGGTGCCCTAGCGGTCTATTCCATTACAACGGGGCTTCTCACCATGAGTGGCTATGGCAATCCACTGGCGGGTTCCTTGGTGGGCACGCCGGGACAAGCCTTGACCACAATTTGGCTGGTATTCACGGGTTCGGGCATCCCCTCCGCGATTATTGACGAAGCGAACAGCAATGCCATCGATCTTCTCTATGATAACCAAAATGCCTTGTATTGCGCTGGTTACGAAAACGTCATCGCCCTGAGACCCACCGAAACGCTCAGTGGCTCAAGTTGCGAGACCCAATGCAGCATCAGCTATGAAGAGGGCTCTTGTTATGAAGCACTTGAAAACAATGTCCCTGTTGGCGGCTCCAGTGCAGGAAGCTGTGACTAGCGCATCGTCGTAAGACGTGGCTCAATCGGATACTGACTTAAGAATAATCGCACCGTTCTAAATAAGCCAGCTCCGCCGCCGTTTTGGTTTTCTCCCAAAGCGGCTTATCGCCAAACCCATACTCAATGGCTGGCGAAAGGACGAGCTGTAACAGACCCAGCTGCTTGGTAAACAGATCGTACAAAAAGAAAGGCCGCCGAAAACCGCGCAAATACACCCAGGCCTTTTCGCCGAAAAAGAAGTTAAAGGAAAAATTCACCTCATCCGACTCGGTGTAATGAAACCAGTATGAGGGTATATAAAGTAAGTCCCCTGGCTCTAAGGTGACTTTGTATTCACGCTTTTTATTTTTCTCGGTCAAAAAGACGTAAGGGTACAAGCGGCGAAACTTGGTTTCGTAAAAGCTTTCATTGGAAATATACCACGTCTTTTTTCCATCCACCTGCATGATGAATCCCGAGGTGATGTGGCAATGCTTGGTCATCTCGCAGCCGGGTGTGCTCAAAAATACCGTGTGGTTCTTACCGCCGAGCCACAACAAATGATCGAGCATGGAACTTTGGTTGAGGCGCAGTTTATCCAAGAAATCCTGATCAAAGAAACGGCGCAGGCGCTTGCCCAGTCCCGGCTCTGAACGCAGCCGGTACTTTCCGCCTTTTAAGACCTTTTCGAGCATGCGTCCCAGTCGCATGGTTTCTGACGTGCATTCGGGGTTGAAGGTGTGGGTTTTGTAGTCTGAAAAATGCTTGCGCAAAAAATCGATGCTCACCCCTTCGAGATTCACACCGGAATTTTTAATCACGAAAGGTTGCTTGCTTTTAAAGGCTTGTTTCAATTCTTTAGGGTTCTGACGATCCACTTTTTTCATGTTTGGCTCACTCCATCAGACTCTCAAGGTGTTGGGTCATCACATCGATGGCCGCGTCACTGCTGTCCGCACAAAAATAAAAGGGCTGCATGGCCGTGGGATCAAAGTCGGTCACCTCCATCACCTCTGGTTCAAAGGGACGATGGGGACGCTCATCAATGGAGCCCAGTTCGCCAATAGACGATAGTAAACCTGCCCCAATGGCTTTGCTGTTGCCGTTTTCTTTGATCAATCCAAACTCAATAGACCACCAATAGAGACGAATGAGCTTTTCGGTGACCACTTCATCCGCCTGTTCGGCCACTTCACCAAACAAACGGTTCAACGCCACAAAACGTGGTTCCACCAACATGGCCCCGTGACCTACGATTTCATGCACCACATCGGGCTCAGGGGTATAGGCAGGCTTGGAATAATGACGAATGTATTGGGTGGCCAACATGACATCGCGCTTGAGCTCTACCAAAAATGTTTTGGGCAACACCAAACCGCATACCGGTTCAAACGAAAAGCCATCGAGGGCTTTTAGCAAGGCGGTCACCTCTTCCATTTGAGGAATGCGGTCAGAGGGAAAATTAATCCGCTCCCAATACGCCAAGAACTCACGGCAAGCCCATTGCTCATGAATGGGCTGGAGCATCTCCAAAATCACGCCCCAAAGATGGTTCTCTTCTTCAGTATAAGGCGCATCGGGGACGGGGGTGCCTGGTTGATGCTCAAAGGCGATCTGCGCGATGGTATTTCGACGATCGCGGTAAGCGGCATCTCTAAAACCGGGGTGGTCTTGATCCAGCTCCACGACAATTTTACGCGAATCACTCACGCTCATCTGGGCCTGACCCCCAAAATCTTCGGCCAAATTATCGAGGTTATTCTTCACAGTTACAATCCAAATCCACTTGGCCATCCGCCATGCATTCAAAAATCATCAAATAATCTTCTTTGGTGATGTTATCAAAAATATCGTCAGCGGCCACACAACCGCAGGTCTCGTAGGGCATCAGCACCTCACCCGTTTGACCAGCGGTGCATTTAAAACTCACATCCACCTGCCCCGTTTCATAATCTGGAGTCACCGTGGCGCCTCCAGGTAAACGACGGGGCAAAGGCAAAGGAAAAACAGAGTCAAAAACGGGCTTGCGCTCCTTGGCCGCGTTTCTAAAATTAAAATAACCATCGGCTGCACGGTAATCCCAGTAGGCATGGTGAATTTTGTTTTCCTCCCAATACCCATGTAAGTCTTTAAGGTACAATTCATAATTGGGACTTTCCGTATACCCCCCATATTCACCCACCCAAATGGCGCGATCGGCATCAATGTGAGGACCGAACTGTTTTCGGAAAAGCTCTATCAGCGCCTCTTTGTCACCGTCATAACCTCCCCCTTCTGGTTCATGAACGTAACGCGGATAAAAATGACCCGAATAGACAATGCGATCTTCATAAGCTTTTGGAATGTCAAAGGCTTCGGCAATACCTAATACACGTAAGGATGAGGGCTCTAAAAAGTAGAGCCGGTCATCACAAACCTCGTCGATGGCCGCCATGGCTTTTTCATAAAAGGGCATTAAATATTCGATGTCAAAGTCTTCGGTCATGTGGATTTGGCCCGTATAGGGCTCGTTAATAACATCAAAACCCAGGACCATGTCATTGTCACAGGTCTGTTCCGCCATCACCCGCCACGCGTCAAAAAACTTTTCATGCAGCTGGGGCGTGTCCCAAAAATGATCGAAACAGGCTGAAACTTGTTCTGAGGCATAATTCGCCCACCAAGGCGAGATGGTTTCATAGCCTTCTTGGAGTTCCTCGGGACACGCCCAAGGTGGCGCGCCGTGACTCCGAAAAGGTTGGCCCCACAAATCCTGATGCATGTCCACCACCACCCAAAAACCTGCATCGGTGAGGCGTTTGAGAAGGGCCAAATATCCATCGATATACTCGTGGTCTATTTTCCCTTCCTCGGGATTGATGGCCGTCCAAAACGTTAACAAGCGAATCATGGTAATGCCTGATGCCTTGAGCGTGGTGATCTCTTCATCACTAATTTCGATGAGATACCCTTCAATATCCTTCATGGTGTTTTCAACATTCATGCCGCGTAAATAAAGGGTGTCACCGGCCTGGTTTTTAATCTCAGGTCCGCTCACCCAATATTTGTATGGAATCGTTTCGAATGCCGGTGCCTCTTCTTCCGCAGGTGGGCAAGCCAAAAATGCGAAACAAAAAATCAAGCACGTTGCACAGCGTTTTGCCATTTGTCGATGTGTCTCTTTCTGTCTTCGTCATTCATTTGAGGATTAAAGGTTTTGTCTTCACGCCAAACCTTTCGAACTTCGTCTTGGTGCGCAAATACGCCCACGGCCATACCGGCCAAAGCCGCAGCACCTAGAGCTGTGGTTTCCACCACTTCGGGGCGAACACAGGCGACATTTAAAACATCCGCTTGGTATTGCATCAGCAAATTATTGGCAGATGCACCGCCGTCCACTTTCAGATTGCTCAACTCACCGGCATCTTGACGCATGGCTTCTAGAATGTCGCGGTTCTGCAACGCAATGCCTTCTAAAACCGCCCGTGCGATATGCCCTTGATGGGTGTCTCGCGTGAGTCCCGCTAAAATCCCTCGGGCCTCGGGACGCCAATGCGGCGCCCCTAAACCGGCGAGCGCAGGCACAAAGCTCACATCACCACTGCTGTCGACCGTTTCAGCCAAAGCCTCTATATCCGGTGCGGACTCGATCATTTTCACCCCGTCACGCAACCATTGAACTGCAGCACCACCGATAAATGCCGCCCCCTCTAGAGCATAATGAATTTCATCGCCCAGCTTAATGCCCACTGTGGTGAGCAATCCATTCTGCGAATAGACAATTTCATTTCCGGTGTTCATCAAAAGAAAACAGCCTGTTCCATAAGTACACTTGGCTTCGCCCCGCTCAAAGCAAGCTTGACCAAAAAGCGCCGCCTGCTGATCGCCCGCAATGCCTGCCACCGGAATGCCATCGGGTAAAAAGCCCAAACCCTTAGTGGTCCCGTAAATTTCAGAGCAGGATCGAATCTCAGGCAAGGCAGACTGGGGCACTTCTAAAATGCCGCAAAGTTCATCGTCCCAAGCGCACGTTTCTAAATCCATCAGCAAGGTTCGTGATGCATTGGTGGCATCGGTCACGTGTACTTGGTTGCCGGTTAGGCGATAGGTCAACCATGAGTCTATGGTGCCAAAGCGTGCATCACCGTTCTCTACCTTGCCCCGCGCACCGTCTACATGATCGAGAAGCCAGCGCATTTTGGTTCCGGAGAAATACGGATCTAAAACCAAGCCCGTTTTTCGTTGGAACAGTTCTTCATGCCCTGCTTCTTTGAGAGTGGTACAAAAATCTGCCGTACGCCGACACTGCCACACAATAAAGTTATGAAGTTGCTTGCCTTCGTTATCAAAGAGACAAGTGGTTTCCCTTTGGTTGGTGATCCCAATGGCCCCAATGTCTTCAGCCTTTAAGTTGTTTTCGCTCAAGCACGCCGCGGTGGCCTTCTCAACACTTTCCCAAATGTCTGCGCCATCGTGTTCGACCCAACCAGACTGGGGAAAAATCTGACGGAACTCTGCGGTGGCTTTTCCGACCACCTTCAACGTGGGATCAACCGCCAACACGGTGGTCCCTGTAGTGCCTTGGTCAATGGCCAAAACAAGCTTGCTCATAAAATACTCCTCTTAGTGGGGACAGGTAAAATTCATAAAGATTCGCCGCACATCACTGGGATGATTGCTCGGCCAAAGCCAAGGCGGCACGTGCTCAAAAGCGTGCTGGCGGTAAGCCGGCATTTGTCTCACTTTTTCCACGTTGCGGGTTCGGGTGTAGGCCCGACGCTCTGTTGCGTTCATGGTGGCTCTCGGATCCGCACTCGCTTGGGTGGCCACCTGGGATTCCGGCAATGCTGGCAGTGGCATGTCTGGTGCAATTTCACCGTCGCCATCAGCATCAATCCAAACCGGGTTCGTCAAAGCAAAAGGTGTGGCTTGATGCACCATGGAGGGCTTCAAAGCACCGCCCCCGAAGTCAATGCCAAACGAGGAGCCCAGGTTCCCCACCACGTCCGAAAACTCCAAGGGTGGAACCTCGCTGGGAAAGATGGCTGGGAACATGGAGCGGGCCCCACTCAACTCAAAAACTAAAAATCCATCTTTGTTCACGGGGACATCAAAAGAAATTGTTTTATCCAGCGCCTTGCCTTCGCTGGCGGTGGGCAACGTTACATCCACGTTCACCTCTTGGCCGTTATAATAAACCACGAGGTTGTCCATGATGACCCAGGGGACCGCTTGCAGCCGCATCTCTACGGTCACCTTGCCATCTTTCGCCTGAACCGTGTCTCCCATGCCCCCTTTGTTATCACCCGCTACCGTGAGCGTGACGTAGGGGCCGTTGGTCATGAGCGCGCGACCCGCTTTGAGTTGGTCACGGAGTTCGCCGGGCTTCACCTCAACGGGAAGGTCACTATCGCTGGCCACAAAAGTTCGCGGCATACCAGGCTCGGTTTTGTGAGGGTCGTGAGAATCAGAATTAGCAGTACCCACCACTTTTTTACCGGTTCGTAGAACTTGAAACCAATCTTCGATCACGCCCGGCCATGCAGGGTCCCCGGCCACGCATTCACAATCAGGATCTGGTTCTTCGCCTTCATCGGGTTGGCAAGTACTCGTCCAAGTTCGATGGACTTCACCGGGTGTCACGGGGCAACCAGAATCTTCGTCAATGGTGACCCCTTCGGGGATGCGGTAGGTGTGAAAATATGTAAAATCTTTGGCGTTCAACACCTCGATGACATCAAAATCCCAAGAAAAGTTGGCGGCCGAATACTGCGGTCGCTCAATGGAGTTGGGTGCGAGCAAACCGGTTTCTCCTTTGACCATGAGATTGTCAGCATCCACATTGTACTGGCTGAAATACCCTAAAATGGGCGACCGCGGGTGATTGACTTGAACGATGGCGTCTTCACCGTCTTTGCCCATCCCTCTTAACGTATCGAAGACATCTTGCGGGGTTTTTGTGTTCCACTCAAAGGAACCATAGGTGCGCGTGGCAATGGTGTTTTCGTAGCCACCTTGATCTTCGTTACTTTCGGTCAACGGAATGGGCGCACTGTCCAAAGGAAAGCCATTAAAGTGACCACGATCTAAAGTCGTCAACTCCAGGCCAATGGCAGAGTTCACCCACTGGTTCAGATCGAGGTGAGCGATGGTGTCAGCGTAGTCCACCACAAAATTGTGATCGGTCGAAATGGCATACTCCAGGCCTTCACCCACAAAACTTTTGACACGCTTTTTAAGACTGTGACCCGAGTCTAAGGAGTATTGACTATGTAAATGGAAGTCAGCGCTCACATATCCAGAGGTGTCGATCAGCCGTTCAATTTCTGCCGCGATTTGCACGTGCTGGCCCGGAACCATTTCAACTTCCGTTTCAAACAAGCCGTATTCCATACCGCGACTCACCACTAATTTATATTTGCCGGGTCGAATCTCGGTGACCAATGTACCGTCTGGTTCGGTGTATTTAAATTTTTCAATATACTGGCGGGTGGCAGGATCGTCGGTGTCAGGGACCATATCGGTATACCTCCGCGTTTCACCCATTTTCAGGTCGAACAAGTATTCGCGGGGCAACCAGCCTTTGTGTGCCAATGCGGATTCGCCCACTAAAGTCACCTTGGCCGGGATTGGACCTTCTGTTTTTGAAATAACACGTACCGATAGTTTCGCCGGTGCTGCAATCACGATGTTTTCAAAATGACGTGCGCCTTCTTTGATTTCAACCTGGGTGTAGTCAGGGGTATGTCGATCGGGATACTGCACCGCAATCCCATATTTGCCCGCTGGCACCTGTGCTGCAAAGCGTCCGGTGGCATCGGTTAGGCTGGAGGTGATCTTTCGCCCATCTTCGGTAATGATGACCACCCGTGCTTTTTCAACGGGCTGGTGGGTTTGCGCTTCAACCACACGGCCTGAAACCAATCCGGTGCGGGTACCGATCAAATCAAAAGCCACGTCGGAAATATCAGAAACACTGCCGCCCCCCACAATAAAGTAACGCTTAAACTTAAACGATTCACCAGCCGGCAAAGTGCTCGGTGGAAGCGCCTGAAAAATTCCGGTGAAGGCGGAATACACAAAAGGGATATGCAAAGAATGCGGGGCCGTATCGGCAAACTGGGTTTTGTTTTTGTGCGCAAAATCCAAAGCAGGGGCTTCAGCGGCAGCACGAACCAAACCATACGAAACGTGAGGCCCTTCGGCCGCCAGATAATCACCCACCAGACCTGGAAAAGCAGGCAGTTCGATTTCACCTGACTCATAAAGGTCTTGCAGCGCGAACCTTTGGTCGTACCCCGCCTTGTGAGGCATAAATAATTTATTGCCCGCCCCAAACAACATGATGTCGCCGACCGGGGTAGGAATATCGCCAAAAGAAGTCACACCAGGGAATGTTTTGGGTGAAATATCGATGTTGGTGACGGTGGTCTCAATTTCAATGTAGCGTTTGCCCGGCGCCAGTCGGTAACAGGTGTCAAACTGCAATGCGGGCAAACTTCGATCATCTCCCAATAAAACTTCGTTAATGGATTCGGTGAGGGCTAAAAAGTCAGAACCATAGGCCCGGACATGTAAAGCCACTGATGTTCCATCCGGCTCACCGCAAGCCGCTTTGGCGTCTGCTTGGTCTTCTTCGTCGGCCTTACTGTCCCCCACCACCGTGATGCTGTTGGGCTCCATGGCCTCCAAGAAGAAAGAGGGAAACATTTCTCCAAAATTGTCATAGCCATTGGCCGTCGCGGAATTGCCAGGTGTGCCGCGCGCCCGCACCAAATCTGCATCGATAATGCTGCCGCCGTAAATCCCAAAGCCACGGGAGTACCCTTTGTCTTGCACGATCACCCGAATCTGATCGTTTTGCAGCATGAAGTCACCGACTTCACCCAAAGCCCGGGGGCCCCCGATAAGCTCGCTCCTCGAAGTGATGCGGAACACTTCAGCCTGAGGATCAGACGACGAAGTGCAGTAGATGGGCAGCAGCAAAAAAGCGGTGAGCAAAAGCAGCGCTTTAGGGAATTGAACAAAATACTTCATAAATATCCATGACCATGTCGGCCGCTTTCATAACGGCAGACAATTGTGGTTAAGTTTTAGGCCCAAGACACGACGGTATTCACCATCGATTCAATGCCTTTGGCAATTTGAGAAATGCTCTCATCGTACATGTACGCAGGGGCTGTGACCACGCGGTGATCCCCATCTTCAACCGTGGCATCCACGGCGCATTCCACGTGCTGGGAGCCCATGGCCTCAATGGCCCCGGCGGTACCGGGATCATTACCGATGGTTAACCGCAAAGAGCGCCCCGTGCCTTTCACCGCAGATGCCAACATGGCTGGTGCGATGCAACACGCGCCAATGGGGGTTTGACTGTCCAATGCTTCGTTAATCACACGGGCCACTTCTGCGTTGGGTTCTGCCTCACCGCCTGCCACCGCTACGTTGGACAAATTTTTCGCCGCGCCAAAACCCCCAGGAAAGATCCAACCATTCACATCGGTCCCTTTGGCTTGCGCCAAATCGTGAATGTTGCCACGAGAGATGCGGGCTGACTCGATTAAGACACTGCGTTGTGCACCTGTGGGTTCACCGGTGGCATGATTAATTTCATCTAAGTGAATATCGGGTGCGTAGCATTTGATGTTAACGCCCGCTCGATCCAAAGCCAGCAAGCAGATCACCGCTTCATGGATTTCGCTGCCATCGAATACCCCGCTGCCTGACAATACAACCCCAATGGTTTTTTGCTTGGACATGATGCTCCTCCCTGTCACTTGTGCTTCAATCAAAGAATAGGGCATCCTAGCAAAAGGCCCGCCCGCACTAAAGCAAAGAGGCTATTGAACAGTTGGTTTTTTGGGCTTTTGCTCGGTTTTGACCGCTGGCTTTTCCGAGGCTGGGGGGACCACGGGTGAGGCCTGCGCCATCCCGGGTTGAACACTCACATCCTTGCCGGGGCTGTAAATCTTTAACCCCTTGATTCCATGGGAAAACCATATGGCGATAGGCGTCCCATCCGCAAAAAGCTCAAGATCCAACCAGTAATCTGTAGCGGCGCCTTTCTCCAAAATCCAGCGCCGCTTTTCGCCCGTGGGGGGTATTTTGACCAACCACAATCCCGCTTCGTCACCAATGCTCGACATGCCTTCGCCACGGGTCAAAACCCAAAGGGTGCCATCTTTTGCTCTCGCCACTGAAAACGGTCCTGGGCGATTTACCAATACTTTACGATTTTTCATGGGTTGTGGATTGGTACGATCAAGCTCGCCCCAGAGAAGCTCATCCACATCGGTGGCCAAAGAAAAAACTTCCAACTTGTTACCGGCTTTTGGCATCAATGCAGAATGCCAACCTTCCACACTGCGGTGGCCTGGCGAAACATCAAAATTAGAAAATTGGGTGTCATTCTTTTTCTTGGTGGCCACACGCAAACGGGTTTCGGTCATTTCCCAAGACCCATAGGTGGCCCAAACATTTTGCTTTTCATCCACCCACAAATCAGACGTCATGGAGTGGGAGGCATACGCTTTCGCGTCCATGGTGGTACGAGCGAAGCGTCCCAGCGACGGAACCCCAAACACCGGTTGGGCATCAGGACGGGTGGCATACTCCGCCACTTTCCCTTTTCTAAAATACATGAGGTGCGGCCGACCGGTTTGGTCCACGTACAAATCACTCGCTTGACCCACTTGGTCACCGTAGGCCACGTCTTCACCGTGCCATTTTTCTCCCATTCCGAAGGCCGGTCCCTTTTCGGGCTCCATGCCTGGAAATACCAACGAAGGCGCCTTTTTTTTCCAAGCACTCAAATCCACATTGAGCCCCAATGCTTTCAAACGTTTGAGATCACTTGGCCGGTGTGCCAACCGCAAATTCATTTCGTCTTGATGATAATAGCTCAGCACTGGAATTTCGTTTTTCACCAAAGCCAACTTCAAAAAAGAACCCACGGCCCCTTGCTCTTCCACCATCTCCGATGGGCCAAATTTTAAGGTGCCAGCTTCGCTGATGGCGTAACGCACATCACCGGGATCAGCGTCCACGTAGGCCAAATGAACGCGGTCTTGGGTATCCACTTCGATTTGGGGGTACCAGCCAACGCCCAAAATCCGCGAACTGCCCTTGGAAGGCGCTCGATTTTCGGGCACAGATGCCAAAATATGAATGCTACTTTCGGGCACCACCGTGGTGGGCAACATCATCATTTTCTTGCAGGAGGGCTGCGAAATGGCCATTAAAGGCGCAAAAACGAGAAAAACGACGGATTTTCGGCATATTTTTTGGAACATGGGCTCAGCATTCAATAAAAGAGTGGCAAGGGCAATGGGCATTTTTCATGAAACATAGGTCTTTACAGTCCCAAAGAGATTTCGTAGGGAGAGGCTTCGCCGCTCGGTGCGGGGCTATAGCTCAGCTGGGAGAGCGCTTGAATGGCATTCAAGAGGTCAGCGGTTCGATCCCGCTTAGCTCCACCAGACCCGGTTTTCTTAACAGAAGGCCGGGTTTTTCTTTTTCCCCCACTTTGACCAAGCTTTTACTCATCAGCGCTCTGCTCGTCTGCCAACTTGGCTGTGACAACCCAGAACCCCCCAACGAAAAACCACCTTCATCACCCACCGAGCCCGTCTCATTTTCAGATGCCGGTACCGAAGCCACACCCATGGTTTTTTCCGATGGCGGGTGGGTTCCCGCGCCACAAAGCTCTTCTGATGCTGGCCCCGCGCCATCGACTTTTGAACTGCCAAGCCCTTGCACCGAAGAAAACACCCATGCAGGAGAAGTGACCGATCTCGGTGAGATTCATGTGGACGGCGGCGCGCCCATCCTGTGCATCGACGGCAACCTTCAAATCAAAGAAACCTCGCTGCGCAACCTTCACGCGCCCCACTTGGTTTTTGTGTCTGGCAATGTGGTGCTTTATGAGAACCACGTGCTCGACGAATTTTCATTCGCTCAACTCACCACGGTTCAAGGTGAATTGTACGTGGGCAAAAACACCAACCTGAAAAATTTTTCCATGCCACAACTCCAAAGCACCGCGCGGTTCACCCTGGTGAACAACGAGAATTTAGAAACCGTTGACGACCTCATACAACTCTCTGAGACCCAAGGGGTCATTATCCAGAACCATGTGGCCTTAACGCACATCGACTTACCCGCGCTGGGCTGGGTCAAAGGCACGTTCTACATTTACAATAATTCCATCCTTGAGCATTTGAATGCCCCACTGTTCACACAAACAGACAGCACATTTGAACTGCAAAGCAACCCCGAATTGCCCGTGGCCAGTTTTCCGGGTCTGGTGCACGTGGGGGATTATTTCCTGATTAAAAACAACAGCTTGCTAACGGAGCTGGACATCCCCCAATTGAGCCATGTGGGGGGCGATTTGGTGGTCACGCAAAATTCCAGTTTACCCTCCTGTGAAGTGGACGATTGGGTGGAAGAATTGCAGAATAGAAATGCGGTTAACGGATCCGTAGATGTATCCGACAACAATACCGATGAGGAATGCCCCTAGTACCATGAACGTTTTTTGCAGTGGTCATCCAGCCAAAGCCCGCCTGAGTCTTCTCAGTGCTTTGCTGATGACCGCGTTGGGCGTGACTTTGGGGTGTAACAACCTCACCAGCCTGCATCAGCCCTCCATTAAGCGGCATCTCGATGGCCCTATTTTATCTTTGCCGTATAAAATGATCTTAACCGACGAACGCAATAACGATCAGCGGTTACCCATTGTGGTGGCCTTTCACGGGTTAGGCGGCAACCCCGACGAAATGGTTCGCGCTTTGGCCGCCATGGAAGTCCCAGCGCGCATCATCGCCCCCCATGGGCTTTTCCCTTTCGGCATGCAAGGCGGTGCCTCTTGGTATGCCAATGCCATTCCGTCGCGCACCAGCGATCCCCACCTCATGGCAGAAGACATGAACTATGCAGCTGACATGCTGGCTCATTTTGTGAACCAACTCATGGCCCATTACGATGAAGCAGGTAAGCCCATCATTACGGGTTACTCCCAAGGCGGTATGTTGACCTACGCCTTGAGCGTTCGCTACCCGCACTTGATAGGGAGCGCCATTCCGGTGGCAGGATTCATGCCCTCAACCTTAATGCCCCAACAAAGCTTGGCGGTGGGGTCATACCCCAAATTCGAAGCGCTCCATGGTTACAATGATAAAATCGTTCCTTTTGAAGCGGACCTCGACAGCGTTGAAACTCTGAACTATTTGGGCCAAAAAGCGGTTTTATACAAGTTCAACAACACCGGTCACTTCATGAGCCAACGCATGTTCGATGCATACCTTCTCGTCCTCGATCGCACGGCCGTGGCTCTCAATCCCGATCTAGAATGGGAATAAATTTTTTTTGAAGCGTTAACCGCGATTAGAGCGGCTCTTGAGGAGGGGTAGGATCATCACTGTCCGTTCCCGATCCAGCCACCACCGAAGCCACATTGTCGTCGGCAGATAAGGCGGGCGAGCGAACCAGCTCCACCAATCGGTTTTTATAAACGGGGAAACCACCCGCAAACAGAAGCAAGGTGGTGACCACACAAGAAAACACCACCACCGGCAAAAATTCACTGTCCGATACGCCTTTTTGAAACGGTAAAATGGCCAGCACACCCGCGGCCATCCCGCGTGGCATCATCACCGTGATCAAAGAGCGCTCCGTTCGTCCCATACCGCTTTTGGCCGTGGCCAGCCAAACAGCCGGGATTCGGGATAACAAAAGACCGATACCCAACAAACCGCCAAATAAAATCAAAGACCACGGCGGGTAAAGCATGAGACCAATAAAGGTGAAAAAGAAGCTCTTCACCATAAACGTAATCACACCGTGAAAATGCTGGAGTTGCGGGTTGAGGGGCTCCCCGCCTTCTAGCTTAAGGGACCTGGATAAAGGCACGGCGTTTCCAATAATTACGGCTGCCGTTAAGATGCCCAAAGCCGCCGAGCCGCCGCTTTTATCGATCACCACATAGAGCACCATCAAGCCGCCGAGTGTGAGCGGATATTCATGGGGCGCGCCTTTCCAAAGCTTGTGCAGCACCAACCACATGAGCCCGGCAATGGCGCCCAAGGCCAAACCCAAACCAAAAGATTTTCCTAGGGTCGTAGCTGCCATTTGAAATTCCAAAGCCCCAGACAACAAGATTTCGATTAAAGCCCCTGTGACCACCACGCACAACACATCGGTCAATGCGCTTTCAAGATTAACGATATTGGCCAGCGCCGGAGGCAACCCTGCTTTTTGCATGGCCGGCATGATCACCACCGACGAAGCGCCCCCTACAATGGCGCCGAGCATCAAGCCATGCAGGAAGGTCCATGAGGGTGGAATGAGCCCGAAAAGCCGTGCCACTTCTGCAAAACAAGCCACCGCTACAATAGAAAACAGAAAGCCCGCAAGCGCCAAGCTTAATGAACGAGGCGCCACTTTAATCAATTCAGATAAATTTAATCGCGAACCGCCGTCGAACAAAACAATGACCAAGGTTAAAGCTCCAAAAAAAGGCGCCACTTCATTCAAGATTTGTTTGTCCACCCAACCCAGCACGGGGCCTACGATGACCCCCACCAAGATCAACCAAATCACGTCGGGAACATTGGTTTTCTCAAAAATCACTTCGCCAATGACACCCACCACAAAAATGGCAGCGATCGTCAACAAAAACAGTTCAACTGGGCCCATGTTGAAAAACCTCAACCAGCGTTGTCTGGTGCAAAAATGTAAGAAAGGGGTTTAATGCAAACAGGAGGCAACCTCAATAGATCGAGTGGAACAACGCCCGCTTAATTGCCCTGAGAAATCTTGACCAACTCAACTTCAAAGATCAAAACGGCGTTTGGTGGAATGGCGGAGCCCACACCTCGCGCGCCATAAGCCAAATGCGGGGGAATAATCAGTCTTCGCTTGCCACCCACTTTCATGCCCACCAAGCCAGCATCCCAGCCTGGAATCACTTCACGTTTACCAAGACGAAACTCGAAAACATGACCGCGCTGCTCGGAGGTATCGAAAACTTTCCCATTTTCGAATTTTCCCTTGTAACGAACGTGTAACCGATCGCCCATTTCAGCACCGGGACCGTCCCCACGGCTGATCTCCTCCACTTGCATCTCTTTAAGCACGGCTTTGTGATCGAATTGCTGCTCTTGCCCCTGATCGGTGGCGCAGCCCAACCAAGAAAAAACAACAAGTAGATAAACCCCGACGAAGCGCATGAAACACCTTATGCTCAAGTTAGACACGATCCTGTATGGGGCATTCTTGCACAAGCTGCCACCGAAAAACCACCTTTGATTGTAAAATTTTCCCATTTATTTCCAGAGCCATGCAGCCCCGCGCACCCCACTGCTCGGCCCGTGTCGATTCTCAACCAAACGGGTTTTTACCGTATCTGAATAGACGTATTTCCCCCATTTGGCGGGCACATCCCTGTACAAATGGGCCATTTGGGACACCCCGCCCCCCAAAACCACCACATCCGGATCTAGAACATTGATAATAGAGGCCAAGCTTTTAGCCACACGTTCGGAATGCCGCTCTAGGGTTTCATTCGCCCCCGCATCCCCCTTTTGGGCTAATTCATAAATTTCCCACGCTTTTAGTTGGGCACCGGTCACGGCCAAATGGTCGGCCGACATGCCCGGTCCACTGATAAACGTTTCGATGCAGCCCGTTTTTCCGCAGTAACATTGACGCCCGGGTTGTTCCTTGTCGGTAGCGAATGGCAAAGAATTGTGGCCCCATTCCCCAGCAATTCGGTTGGGGCCCACCCAGAGGTGCTGGTTGAAGACCACACCCCCTCCCGTACCCGTGCCCAAAATTACCCCAAATACAACCGGCGCGTTGGCGCCTGCCCCATCGATGGCCTCTGACAATGCGAAACAATTGGCATCGTTTTCAATGCGAATAGGTCTGGCGATTTCTCGCGATAAATCGTGAGACAGAAATCGTCCGCGCACACAGGGTATGTTGCTGTTTTTCACGCGCTCATCTTCCAAAGATAAAGCACCTGGCATGCCAATGCCCACAGGCAATCCCAAGCCACCGTCTAACTCCTGAATGAACTGCACCAGGTTTTTCAGAAATTCTGTGTAGTCTTCTCGAGGGGTTTCAATTTGATTCTGTGAAACAACTTGCTGTTCGGCGTTGAGAACCACACCAGCAATTTTCGTCCCGCCAATATCGATTCCCAGGTAGTGGCTCATGATTTCAGTCCTTCAATATAAACCGACCTTAACGCTCTGAGGGTCTGTTGAAACAGGTCTGGAAGATGCTCAAACATTTGTTGGGCCTGTGAAAAGTTATCCGATTCAAGCAGACCCTCTAAATATTTGAAGACTTCACCCATGCGCAGGGCCCCAATCTGAAGGTTGGAGCTTTTCAGCGTGTGGACCAAGTCCAAGCCTTCTTGCTTGGCCCCATCATGAATGGCTTTCGACAAAGCCCCCATGTGGGACTGGGTTTGCGCCTCGTAGGCACCCAATAATTCTTCAAACCACTCAGAGTCCGTGGAAATGCTTGTGAGGTCAGCCACCGTCTTTTCACACAGCAGAGCGAAATCCGTATCAAAATGTTGTTTTTGCGACATTTGCGCTCCTCAACCCTACCATTTGGCTGTATTATGCTTTTCGTCGCACCCAAATCAAAGAGAATCATCGCTTTGACCGCTAATTTCGCCTACGCATTTTCCGATTTTGGACTTTCCCATTTGTACAAATGCGAAATTCCTCATGAACCCTGCCCCAAAAATTACGTCAGGGTCAAAATGCGAGCGGTTTCACTCAATTACCGTGATCTGCTGATGATCAAAGGTGCTTACAACCCCCGCCAAGAATTACCCCTCATACCCTGCTCCGATGGCGTGGGTCACATCACCGAAACGGGCGAGGCGGTCACTGACTTCAAAGTGGGAGATCGCGTGGCCGGACTGTTTGCCCCAGAGTGGCAAGCGGGACCGCCCAGTGCACAAAACATTCGGCAAACTCGGGGCGGCCCTTTACCTGGGATGCTCACCCAAGAAATTGTTTTACCCGCCCATGGGGTGATCAAGGTGCCCGAATTCCTCACCGACACCCAGGCCGCCACCCTGCCTTGTGCCGGGCTGACCGCTTACAGTGCACTGTTTATTCAAGGAAACCTCAAACGAAAACAAAAAGTACTGATCCTGGGCTCGGGCGGTGTTTCTCTTTTCGCACTCCAATTGGCCAAAGCCGCCGGGGCCACCGTCATCGCCACATCCTCAAGTGATTTCAAACTCGAGAAGCTGAAACTTTACGGGGCCGATCACACCATCAATTATCAGACCACCCCGCAGTGGAGTCGCGCCGTCCGTGAATTAACCGCGGGCCAAGGCGTGGACCACGTGGTGGAAGTGGGTGGGGCGGGCACCCTTGCCCAAAGCCTCAAATCAGTGGCCGTGGGCGGCACCGTCTCACTCATTGGGGTGCTTTCGGGCACCAAAGAAGAACTCAATATTTTACCGGTACTCATGAATCAAATCCGTGTGCAGGGGATTTTTGTGGGCTCTAAAGATGGTTTTCAGGCCCTCAACGATTATATTTCCCACAAACAAGTCACCCCCTTGGTGTCTCAAGTTTTCGGGTTTGATGAAGCCATTGAGGCCTTCAAAGCATTTGAAAAAGGGCTGCATCTTGGTAAAATATGCGTCTCGTTTAATTGAGCCTGGGAGCCTTCATGAATCAATTTTTCCCTATCGCTGCCCTCAGCCTGTTCCCCTTGCTCTTCGCATGCAGCACCGAAGAGCCCGTTTATGATTCGGACATTGGTCTAACCGCTGTCCCCATCGAAATGGGCGCCTTGAAAGGTCGCTTCGCCTTGAAAGTACGGACCAATGCCATGGCTGACCTGTCCTTTTTGGGCAATCTCGAATCCATTTCGGATACTTTCTGGATCATGACCCGCACTTTTGATGCCGAAACCGAAACCTACGAACAAGAAATGGATTTTTGTACATCCATCAATTCGGAAATCGCGGGCATGAGCACCACAGTGCTCGATGGGACCTACGATCGGGTAGAAAACACCTACGCACAATTGATGATCAACCACGAAACCGGCGCCTATGAAAGCAAAGATATTTTATTGCTGTTTGCGCTCAAAGATTTTGAAGATCCGCTCACCGCTGAATTGCCACAAAACGAAGAAGAGCTCGAAACGTTTCTCACCAAAGATCATGTTTGGGACATGGACGAAGATGGCAATGTGGGCGTTACCCTCATTGCCGAAGGGGCTTTGTCGGCCAACCTCTTTTCCTTTTCCAGGCACATACGGCAACTCAAAGGCATCACCTTGGGGCCGGATCGATTGGTGGGCCTCATGACCAACGATCGATACAGCTACGTCGTCGAATCTGACAACCCGCTCATGGCCGCCGGTCTCAAACCCATGCCGCCTCATCCCGACCCAAAGGAAAACTGGTTCGAAGAGATTCGCATCGACGATGATGTCACGTGCGATGACATTCCTGCTTTGATCGATGACGGCTTTTCGAAAGTACGCCCTTTTTAATTTTTTATCGGAGTACAGTTTGAAACGCGAAGGAAGCACGCTGAAACAATACACCGTTTTCCTCATGTGCCTCCTGCCCTTCACCTGTTTGATGGGGTGTCCCGCCTCAAAACCGATCTATGATGATACGCTCAACCTCACCGCAGTCCCCGTAGAACCTGGGGCATTGGCGGGTCGTTTCTACCTTCGGGGCGTTTCCAATCACATGGCCGACCTCTCTTTTTTGGGCATGTGGGAGTCAGCCTCAGAAGTTTTTTGGGTGGTGGAACGTACCTATGACGAAGAAACACAAACCTACACTCAAATGATGGATTTTTGTACCGCCATCAATTATGAGTTCGCAGGGGTGACCTCCACCATTCCTGATATGGCTTACGAAAAGGTTGAAACCGCAGAAGTGGTGATGACCTATGACCACCAAACGGGCGCCTATACAGCCAGTGACATCCTCATCACTTTTGCGCTGCAAAACCTAGAAGATCCCATCACCGCTGAACTGCCAGCCAACGAAGAAGAATTGAGCCTTTTTTTAGAAAAAGACCACGTCTTCGATATGGATGAAGATGGCAACCCGGGTATCACCATCGTCTCTACGGGCGCCATTGAGGCAAACCTCTTCAATTTTTCACGCATCATTCGACAAATTGAAGGCATCAGCCTGGGCCCCGATACCGTGGTGGGGCTCATGACGACCGACCGATATACTTACGTCATGGTATCCGATAACCCATTGATGAAGCCGGGGCGAAAATATATGCCCCAACACGAAGATCCCAAAGAAAACTGGTTTGAAGAAATTCGCATCGATGATCGTCAAACCTGTGACAACGTCATGACCTTCAAAGAGGAAGGTAAGTTCTCGCGCGTGAGGCCCTTTTAAAATGAAACTGCTCCTTCCCATCCTGTTTTCGCTCTTTGTCCTCAATGCCCACAGCCAAGAAAGCCCATCCACGGCTGAAAAACCTTTTGCCCCCTTAGAAGGGACCTTCGCACTGAAGATCGTCACCACGGGGAAAATAGACTTGCCGCTGGTGGGCGAAAAAACGCCCAAAGGGCACATCTTGTTTTTGCTCACCCGAAAATGGAATAACGAAAAAGGGTACTATTCCCGCAAGGCACGCATTTGCAGCGGAACCAGTGGCTCGATGTTTGGCATCAGCACTAAAGTCAGCCAAAGGGGTTATCGCTCGATTCCACCCAGCTACAGCAAGCTCATGGTTGACGAAAAACATGAAACCCTCACCATTAAAAACGAACTCTTTTTGTGGGGCCTGAAAAACCTGCCTAAACCACTCACCGCCAAACTCCCACAAAGTTTAGAAGAGGCACAAAGTCCGGCTTTTCGCGATATCGTATACGATGTAGACAAAGACGGTCACCCCGGTATCACCATCAAGGCCGAGGGCATGATCGATGGAGAATTACACGCCGTTCAACGACGCGTGACCCATTTTAATGGCAAAGCTTTCTCACCTGACCGACAAGCGGGCCGGGTGAACGTTTTGCGTGAGAGCGTCATTCTCGAAAGCACCACCTACCTCATTGGAGAAGGTCCCAGGACCCCAATGCAACACCCCGACCCTAAGCGCTCGTGGTTTGAAGCCATTCGCATCAACAACAACGACAGTTGCGATACGGTTTTGAAAATGAACCGGCAAAACGCCTTCTCAAAAACGTCGCCACTTTAAGTTGAAGGTTTTTCGCGCCACACCGTTGCCAAGGCGGGAATGATCATCACCGAAGTGAGCAAGCAAATCGGTAAGCCAAAGAGCATAATTTTGCCCATACTTTCAAGCCCGGTGTGGTTCGCGAAAAGGGTCACCGCAAAACTCGAACAGGTGGTGATGGTGGTCATGGTAATGGCCCGTCCCACAGAGATGGCTGCTTCATCGGGTGCGGGACGATCGTCTTCCTGCATGCGTCGAACCACATGAATACCGTCGTCCACTCCCAAGCCAATCACCAAAGGCAACACTCCGATCATCAACATGTTCAAAGGTACGCGCAACCAACACAGCGCCCCAAAGGTCCACAAGAGCCCCACCAACACGGGAAGCAAAGCCAACACAACCCATCGCACACGTCTTAAATCCCACCACAGCAGAGCAGCGACAAAAAGGACAATACTCAAAAAGACAGGGAGCAACCATGGTCGGGTTCTTGCCATCATGTCCTCTAACAACAAATTGAAAGAAAAAGCTTCGGGCAACACCTGTTCCACCGCGATGCGCTCTTTTTTGGCGAGGTCACCATCTAAAGCGGGTGCTTTTGAGTAGCCTTGAATCAAATAACGACCATCTTCCACCTGCAGCAATGACAGGATTGAAGGCGGCAATGATTTGAGGTCGGGCGGGCCTATGGTGGCCGCACCTTTGAGAATCTGCATGGCCTCAATCCCTTGATTGAGTTCTTTCTCCTCTTCTTCGGTGCTTAAATGCCGCATGGTTTCTAAAATTGTGATTTGGTTTTCGATATCTTTTTCGTGCTTCTGAATCTGCTGCTGTCGGTCTTTCGCGTCGGCACGAACAAATTCACTGATACTGTCCACGCGATCGATAAATGGGATTTGCTTCATCTTTTCGGCCAGTACCCCTGCCTCTTCAAAATCGTCCGCTAAGACCATCCAGGAGCTGCCGTTGATACCGAAAATTGCCTGAATTTTATCGGCAACCTCCAAAGCAGGCACATCACGGTTAAAGACTTTTTGTAAATTGGTTTGAAAAGTTTGGTGCTCAAAACCGCGGTAAGCCCCGTAACTTGTCAGCAGGGTGATCGCTAAAACCCAAACGGGATAGCGTACGGACAAACGGGCCAACGCGGGCAACAAAGGTATCGTCAATTCTTTGCGCAACACTTTTTCAGAAGCATTGCGTTCTTCAAAAAGGGTCCAAAAAGCGGGCAGTAATAATAGGGTTCCAAAAAGGCAATAAAGCAATCCAAACCCACCCGATACACCCAAATGGCTCATGGAAATATCCTGGGCGGTGCCCGCAAGGAGAAAGGCCCCGGCCGTGGTGAGGCCTCCTGCCAAGACACCATGCCCGGTTCCCTTGATGGTATGGGTCACACATTCCTCATATTTTTTACCTTTGACCCGTTCTTCACGAAAACGAACCATGAGGTGGAGTGAAAAATCAATACCGAGTCCAAAAATCATGATGCCAAAAAAGCTTTCCATGATGGTGAGCTGGCCCAATACCAGACCCACCGTCCCCATGGTGGCCCACCATGCCAAGAGCATGGGCACGCTGACCAAAACCAAACGTAAGGGTTTGGGCTCCACCAACCAAAACAAAAAAAGCACAACCATAAATGAAAACGGGGTGAGCTTCTCTACTGCCCCAAAAGTCTTGCTTTGATCTTGAGCCGCTACCGCACCAATACCGGTGTAAGAACCTTTGATGCCATATTCCTTGAGAATACTTTGGGTGGACGCTTCGAGTTCGTAATAATCTGCGCCGCCGGCCACCACGTCCAAGGGATCGGAAACCGTTGTGACTTGAAGCATTCGATAGCCACTCATGGAACGTTGATTGGCCATGGCACTGAGTTTCTGCTGCGCTTTTTCAAGAGTTTGGGCATGCTTGGGATTTTCGGACTCGACGGCACTGCCCAACCACGCATCAAAAATAGGACGCTCTACGAAATAAGGCGCATTTTGCTTTAACCAATCCACGGATGGCGGCGTGGAGACATTTTTGACCGCCGGCAAAGATTGAATGGCGGTGTTTATCTCCGAAATTGACTTTTCTAAGGCCCTTTCGTCACCTTCAAGTAGCAAAAACAGCCGGCCCCCTAATTTGATGTCTGCAATGGCATCCATGTAGCGGGCCACACCTTTATTGTGGCGGTTCATTAAACTACCAAAACTGAGATCCCAGGGCGTGTTGAACACAAAAAGGCCCATCAGCAATTGGGGCACGACCACCATCGCGATCACACGCCGGGGATACCTCACCGAGACCTGTGCCACCCAAGCTAAAAACCTTTGAATCATTCACTCACCTTGAGTTTGTGCTTTTGCAGCTTCCCTAAAGCATTGCGCGGCAATTCGGAAAGAACCTCAACCCCGCTCGGAATTTTATACCCCGCAATGCGCTCCTTAAGAAAGACTTGCAAAGCATCTTTATCTAAGGACTGTGCATCCTTCAACACCACAAAAGCTTGGATACGTTGCCCCCATTCTGGGTCTGTTACGCCAATCACGGCCGCCTCGTTGATGCCTTCATAACTTTCGATGGCTTCTTCGATTTCGCGCGCCCCAATTTTAAAACCACCCACTTTAAGAATATCGCTGCTCTCCCGACCCACGATGCGGAAATAGCCCTCTGCATCACGCATCACGCAATCCCCCGTCTTAAAAAAACCCTGATCGAATTCTTTGGCCGTCAACTCTGGTTGCTTCCAATACCCACTCATCAAGGAGTCGCCCTTCACCCACAAGGTGCCGCTCTCTCCTGGAGCAACCGCTCCACCCTTTTCATCTCGGATTTCAGCCTGTACGCCTTGTACGGGAAACCCTACCGTGCCCGCACGTCGCTCCGCATCGTAGGGGTTGCTTAAGGTCAACAGCGTTTCGGACATGCCATAACGCTCTAAGATGTGATGCCCAGTGGCCTTGTGAAATGCAGTAAAATGTTGTGTTGATAAAGCCGCTGAGCCCGATGTGAACAACCGACCTTTCGACAAAGCTGCGGCATCATTCGGTTGTTTCTCTAAGGCTTCCAACAAACGGTGGTACATGGTGGGAACACCCATAAATGCGGTGGCCTGGTTGTTTGCAAAGTGGTTCACGATGGTTTCGGTGGAAAACTTTTTCTCTAACAGAACAGTGCCACCGTGCCAAAGCGCACTGTGCAAAGCCAAACACAAGCCGTGCACATGAAACAGTGGCAGGGACAACACCAAACGATCCGTTTTTGAAAATTGCCATGCCGATGACAAATGCCAAATATTAGACAACACCGCTCGGTAGCTCAAGGCACACCCTTTGCTCTTTCCGGTGGTGCCGGACGTGTAAATCAACAAAGCAATGTCTTCATCTGTGACACGAGAACGGTCAGCCGCATGCACGGGTTTATCTTGGAGTAACTCAGACGGATCTTGCCATACGGGGATATCAGCTTCTTCCGCAATGTCATCGACATGTGCTGCGCACCCCAAGCTTGGGTTCAACCAAATGGCTTTGGGCTCACAATCGTGAAGCACATGCGCGATTTCGTTGCGGCCGTACCGCGTGTTGATCGGCACATGAATCACACCGGCTAAATAATGGCCCAAAAGCATCACCAACAAAGAGGGCTCGCTGGGCATCGCCACTGCAACGCGATCACCCGGGGCAAACCCCTTACTTTTCAATTCATGGGCATAAGCCTGAGCACAGGTCCACAATCGGTCGTATGACATCTGAACGCTTGGCGATTCCACCGCTATTAGGGAACTGGCATTTTGTAAGGCGTCAAAAAAGCGCTGACGCCATTTGTGAATGTTATTCATGTGCTGTGCTTGCCTTCAAGTTTCGTTTTGCCGTAAGTTGGCCCGGCTTAAGGGGTCTTATGTCCGCACCGGTACAAACACAACACTTGCTTCGTAAAACGCACCGTTCTGCTTTGGTCATACGGGTACCCCACAGCCCCCAGATCGAAGAATTCAAATCCGGCCTCAGCACCAAAGAAGAGCGTTGGATGCCGCACATCAATCTGGCTTACCCCTTTCATCCCTACGATTGTGCCACCCAGCCCAACACCGCACACATGTTGCGTCGTTTGTGTCTGGATACCCCGTCATTCACGGTAAAACTGTCCCGTTTGGGCCGTTTCGCCCAACGCAGTGGCCGCCATTTGATCTATGCCGCCCCTGAAGATGAGCGACCCTTCATGCGGGTGCAAGAAGCCTTGGCAGACATGTTTCCCGACTGTGCCGATGTGTCTCACTATGCAAAAGGATACAAACCCCACATGATCTTGGGCGCGGTTTCCTCTGGCCAAAGTGATGCCTTCGATTTTGATGCGTTCGCATCCCATTGGCACCCCATCACCTTTCGGGTGGACACCATTTCTTGGGCCATGCGGCGAGAAAATGGCCCCTTCGCCATTGGCGAGTCATTTGACCTCTTGACATCCCACTAAAGATCAGGCAGTTAGCGTCTATCTTACTTTAACCTACATGTAGGTGGCCGGGGGAAGCCGTGATTTGGGGTAAAAAACTGTTTCAAGAGTTTGTCAATTTGGCCAACGATGAGCCACTGATGGCCTTTTTGCTCATCACCAGCCCTCAACTGTGGGCGGTGGCGTACATGCAAGCCATTCTGAGCTAAACGATCGCTGATCAGTCAAAAGCCGTGCTTAGAAAAAGTGCCGGCGAACGATATTCATGAAATCCGAAGAAAAGTTATCCATTTCTGCGCCCAATACACGAATCCGCTGACTGAAAGTATTGTAAGCAATGACAGCCGGAATGGCGGCCAATAAGCCTGCAGCGGTGGCGATCAGAGCCTCAGCAATCCCAGGGGCAACAGTGGCCAAGTTGGCAGAGCCTTTCACCCCAATCTCCTGAAAGCTTTTCATGATGCCCACCACTGTTCCAAACAAACCAATAAAGGGCGAGGTGGAGCCCACGGTGGCCAAGAAGGGAATTAAACGTTCCAGCTCGGTCATCTCAGCGGTCATGGCCCGTCTCAAGGCCCGCTCAATATTCTCAATGCCGCCCAACTGCATGCCCCCCGCCTCCTGGTTTTTTTCGCGGCGCTTTACTTTGAGCAGTTCTTGGTAACCCTGACGAAAAACCTGAGCGATGGGGCAAGTGACCATGGTTTCCGCTTTTTGATAAATGTCGTCCAAGCGCTTGCTTTGCCAAAAGGTATCCAAAAAGGTCAGTGATTCATTAACCGCCTGACGAATATTCAGCCATTTGACAAAGATGATGGCCCAACTCACCAAGGAAAACACCACCAACAACACCAATACCCCGAAAGCCAAGGGCCCGGAGTGGGTGGCGAGCTCCCAAAAAGACATTTGTGACACGGGGTCTGCGGTTTGAATGACCTGCGTTGTGGCGTCGGCGATTTGGGCTTTGACCGCTTCTTTTTCCATAATAATTCCTTCAGCTCGGGACCTGCGGTGTGTTTTAGCAAAAAAAAACCGCCATGGCGATCGCCAAAGCGGTTTTGTTGCAAGTTGCCGAATCGAGATTATCGACCGGAGTAGTATTCCACCACCAACTGCTCGTTCAACTCAAAAGGAACGGTGTCGCGCATGGGCAACATGTTGAGTTTCACTTCGTCTTCTTTTTCGCCATTTTCGAGCCATTCGGGTTGTGGCAGGTTCATGGGGTCTTTACGAGCTTCGATGATGTGCGCTTTCATTTTGCTGTTTTCGCGAACAGCCAAAACGTCGCCCACACGCAATTCGTAAGACGCGATGTCCACTTTGCTACCGTTAACGGTCACGTGGCCGTGACCTACCATTTGGCGGGAAGCACGAATGCTGGGTGCGAATCCGGCACGAAAAACGGCGTTGTCCAAACGACGCTCCAAGGCCACCATCAAGTTGGTGCCACTGTTGCCTTTGGCGCGGAAAGCTTTGGCAGCGTAACGACGCAACTGCTTCTCACTCAAACCATAGTGAAAACGAATCTTTTGCTTTTCGGCCAAGCGCAAAGCGTAGTCAGACATTTTGCGACGGCGGTTGGGGCCGTGTTGTCCGGGTGGATAAGGACGACGCAAATCTGCATCGGTGCGAATCAAACCGGGCAGAGCGGTTCCTAAGCGGCGAATAATTCTAAGACGTGGGCCTCTATAACGTGCCATGACTGTCTCCTTGTCTTCATCACCTCGCAATATGCGATGGTATCAATGGATGAAGCGGTTACAGATCCAAAAGATCTTGGTTGTTTGGGGAAAATCCCCAAGGAAGACTGGTACCTACGAGGCCAAATCCCGCTGGTCAACCGCCTTGGTGACTTTTTCTGCCACCCAACCGTCCCCCCTAAAAACAGATTTATCCCATTTTATTCAGTATGTTAGGTGCTTTTGGGCCCCTGCTGTGATGTTGTGGGTTGGAGAAAATCAATGGAAGATAGGTCCCATGCCCGCTTGTTGTAGCTTTTCAATGGGCTAGATTGGCCCTGCAACCCATTTGAGGACCCCCATGGATCAAAAAGCCGTCGATTTGCTGTTCACCCCTGAGCTCCCCAATGGGCACCCTCGACTTCAAAACCTCTACGAAAAAGCCAAAAATGATTTTTGGAACGAAACCACGGATATCAATTGGGACCGTGACATCACCCTCACCACTGCGGAACGACAAGCCTTGGCGCGCCTGCTCAGTATCACCTACTATGGAGAGCGGGCAGCCCTTACCATCGCCAGTCAATTGGTGGCCACCGTCACCGATGAAGAAGCCCGTCAGGTGCTCGCTTGCCAAGTGGTGGAAGAAGCCAAACACGTGGGCGCTTTTCAGCGGCTCATCCCTCTGTTGGACAATATTGCCCCCCCCTCTTTCTTTGCGCGACAACTGCTCACTGACTTGGTGAAAACCAACGATGTGCCATCCAAAATGGTGGGCATGCACCTTTTTGTTGAAAACATCGCCAACCACACCCTCTCTGCCCTGCAAAAAGCCATCCACGATCCTTTGGTCTCCGATGTCTTGGCCTATATCGCCCGCGATGAAAAAAAACACACCGCCATCGCCGTGCTGTACTTGCCACAACTTCTAAAAAATTTGTCACCCATCGCGGCCACACGCCTCAAAGCCAAACAAGCCAAATGGGTGATGATGGGTCTGGGCATGGTATGGGACGGCTATGAACCCGCAAGAGTCTTGGGCATCGACTTGGGCGCTGCAGGGCAAAAAGCGCTCAAAGATCATTACCGTCTGCTGGATCGCATGGACTCCACCCGTGGTCTCTTGGATATCCCGGGCTTTGATAAAATCATCGAACAAGTGGGCAAATGGGCGACCCCCCATCAAAACTAAAAGGATCCAATGGTGACAAAAAAGTCTTCACACCTCGACGACCAAGGCAACATTCAAATGGTGGACGTCTCTGATAAAAACGACACCGTCCGCATTGCCCGGGCCTGTGCCACCCTGATGGCCAAACCGGACACCATCGAAGCCATTTGGTCGCAAGCGCTTCCCAAAGGTGATGCCCTCACCACCGCAAAAATCGCAGGCATTCAAGCGGCCAAGCACACCGCTCAACTCATTCCCATGTGCCACACCCTTCACCTCAACAAAGTGGATATTCAATTCGAACGCGCTTCGGACGGCATTGTGATCCAAAGTGAGATCAAGCTTACGGGAAAAACCGGCGCTGAAATGGAAGCCTTGGTCGCCGTTAGCATCGCCGGGCTCACCTTGTACGATATGGCCAAATCCGTACAAAAAGACATGGTCCTGACCCAAACGCGGTTGCTCTATAAAGAAGGTGGCAAGAGCGGCGTTTATCAAGGGGTGTAAACATGAAACACCTGCTCCTCATCCCCATGCTCTTCCTCATGGGTTGCCAAGCCCATCACAGCCCTGCCGCTTTTGAAAACACCGAATCCCACTGGTACGCATCCATCGAGGGTGATTTCACAGTGCAAACGCCAACCACTTTAACCTACGGCACCGACACCCTCACCCTCAAACAGCAAGACAACGAATTTCTCATGGAGCTGGGCGTTCACCGCGGCCTTCTATCGCCTTGGTACTTCGAAGTGATTCACACAAATAAGCCCACTTTTTGGAATGACATGTCTGCCGACGAAAAATCTTGGTGGCTCAAAAGCATGGCTCAGAACCGTTACAAACCCTTGAACCTTTTCAAAGAAGAAGATGGGCGCTTATGGGGAGAACAAAAAGGGCGGCAGTTGGAAATCAGAGCCACCGAATCCGATGAGAGACTCTACCTCGTGGTGGCTGCGGTTCCCCCTGGCAGTTTGGATTCCGAACCGGTTGAAACGTTCTTTAACTCGTTTCAAGTCAACGAGACGACAACCCCTTAAGCGGGCCAAATAAGATTAAGCTGGTTTTCTATGCCGGTCACCCGGGACTGTATTTCAGGGTGGGCCAAACGAGATAACATTTGTTCGAACAGTTGCTGCTCTTTAGACGCCAACGCTGAAAAAGGGGGGCTGAGGCTGGGATGGTTCAACGCCCACTGAATCAAGCCCCATTTAAGGAGACGGGTTTCCGGCCATTGTTCAAGGTCGGTATCCCAAAAGTCTTTGCCCCAAATGACCAAGCGCTCTTGGTGCGGAGATTTCATGACCAAAGTGCTCCACAGCAGATACATTAATATTTCTAAACAACGCCGCTGTGCATAAACATCGGCCATTTTTCGTTCTAAAGAATTAAGGAGCCAAAAGGCCAATGTGTCACTGGCTTTTTTGGGGTCCTGGCTCAGCCACCAATCCATGATGCCCCGTGCCAAAGTGGGGTCTTCCCAGAGTAAAAAGCCTTCGGCGCGATCTTGAGCGTGTGCTCGTAACAGTGGATTCAGATCGAACCGCGTTAAAGGCAAATCGCACACCACCGCGACCATCATACTCAATGGCGATTGTTGCAATAAAGCCTTTAGCAGTTTGCGACGCGAGTTTCGGTTCACCTCGTCACCGCTGCGCCACGCCGCCAACCAAAAAGGCTGACTTTTCTCTTCGAGGCGCACACGACGAAGCTTGGGCCACCACAACAAATGGCGTTCTGGCTGCTCCCCATAAAACGTTTTTTGGCCACTCCACCATTGCACTTCGATGGCTTTGCGGGAAAGCGTTAGCATGGGGGCCACCGCCAAGTGTCGCACCACCAAGGCTGAAGGCGTCTTAGGGATATTTAAATCTTGAATCTGTGTTCGTGCATGGGCAGCGAAATCATGGGCCTGTGCATAAAACGCATCGGTCTGCGGGTGAGCCGTGGCACAAAGTTCGTAAAGCGCGGCGGTCAATAGACCAAACGAATTATCGAAGGGCACCGGTGCCTGAGGCAGCCACTCGGCATATGAACGCAATAGGATGGGCCGCACCTCTTCAAAAACCATCTCGTGGGTCATGCGCAATGACTGCCGGATAAAATTTTGCCCTAAAGGGTTACCCACAAAACAAGTTCCACCCGACACCAATGGGCGAAAAAAATCCTCTGCCCAATCAAAAGCCTTGTCAGCCATTGCTGTCCCCGTTGCTTGGACTCTCGGTTTTGGTTTTCTCTGGCAAAGCGGGCGGGGCTTCTTTGTTGTCCCACTTCATGCCGCGCCAAAGTACAAACCGGCTCTGCGGCAAATGTGCAATTTCTGGTTCATTGACTTCCGTTCGCTCGTCCAAACTCATGAGTTCCAAATGCTGGACCGTAAACGGTGCGAGCACTGACCGAGACAATTCTTCAAAATTCT
The DNA here is from genome assembly GCA_002721815.1 of Myxococcales bacterium. Lineage (GTDB taxonomy): Bacteria > Myxococcota > UBA727 > UBA727. Next base: position 5,817 of record PBLQ01000035.1, on the reverse strand, counting down.
TTTTCGCGATCAATTGGATGGACTCATCCTCTGAAACAAAGCAACAAAAAGCATCGTCGATGTCTAAAGAGGCTCTAAAGTCTTCTGGCGAAACCCGCGGAACCCAATGGTACCCCCAAGGCAAATAAACATCTGCACCAACCAATTGGAAAAAGTGCCCCATGGGCCAATGGGCTGCTTCTCGCGGTGAGATGATAAACAGCCCCGCCTCCGTCAACACACCTTTGCTTTCCGCCAACACTTGGCGCGGCAAATTATAAAGGAGAGACTGCACCCAGGGCAGCCGATCTGTGGGAATTAAAACTGCATCCACGTGAGCTCTGGGCGCGTGGTTTTGTGTTAGCGCGATGGGAATGGAAAGCTCGCTCAAATTGCGATCCATGGGCGTGCGTTCATGTACCTGCAATCTCCGCTTGGTACTGAATTCTTTACCCGTGAAATGAGACAGGTCTACCGGATCATCAAAGGCGGCGAACGTCGCGGTCACTTCATGAGCCTGAGAAAAAATGAAAAGACGATCTTCTTTAAAAATGGGTGCCAAACTCTCCAGCGCAAAAGGGTGGGCATAGGGCCAAGACACAAACACATTTCGCGCATTGCAAGAGAGCACTTCAACCCCCGGAAGCGCCGCCATTAACTCGAGCATGGCCCCGGACACCGATTCACAATTCACCAAATAAAAACTTTTACTGGCCCCCGCGAACAAACTTTCTTTTTCGGCAGTGACCGAAAGCACGTGGCCGGTCACGCCCCGATCTTGGCAATAACGGAAAAAGGGTGTTCGCAGTGCCTTAGGGACCAAAAATGCCACATGGTCCGGCTTGCGCTTTTGCCGACTGGGCGACAAGGCCACCAACGGTAAACCCAATGCCAACGCCAGCAACGACTCGCTGTTTTTGAGGTGCCGCTCGCGAACCCCTGCGTGCGTATACAAGACCAGGCCTGAAGCACCGCGTACCACGGTGGCCGCATCTTCGAGATCGTAGCCGGTGGGGCCTTTTTGATCGCGGTAAGGCACCAGATGTGCACCGCTGCCAGAAAAAACCTGTCCCCGAAACATTCGGGCCCACTGTGCGAAAGGATCGGCATGGTAACTGTCAGAGACATCAAAACGTACCATCCACTGACTGATGTCTTGGTGATCGACCGAACGAACAATTTCCAAAGATGGTAAAATGGGCTCAAAGCTGGTTTCGTGCGTGGCCGTGGCAAAAAAGGCCTTCACCCCAGCCAAGTCAGGGAAGAAAATCGCCAATTGACGGCCCAAAGAGATGCCGCGCCCATCCAAGGCCAGCCCGGGGCAAATAGAACGATGATGTCCGAGCGATACAGGTTGCAACATGCTAGGGTTCCTCGTACGATTTCCATTCCTTTGACTGCGCTATTTTGAGAAAATTTCCGCTCTGGCGCAAGAACAGCGAGTCTTGAAATGCACATTAAACAACTTTTGCCCCTTTTGGTCTCCCTTCCCCTCCTCAGCGCTTGCCCGCCCAGCGTAGAAGACGACCCCAAAAACAATCCGAACCTGGGGAACTGCCAGAGCCAAGACCTCCATACCCCGGAAACCGACTTTTTTACCGATATTTCAGATGCGAGCGGTATCCGGGAAGATAATTACGATCTGAGCCGCACGGATATTCCCATCAACGATCATTCTCGTTTGGCCTATGCCGATATTAACGGCGATGGCTTTGATGACATGATTTTTCACAGCTTGTTTCCCAACCCTCAGGCCGGAATTCCTTTTGAACATTTGGTCTTTCTCAACAACCAAGACGGCACCTTTACCAATTTTAGCGATGCCTCCGGGCTTCGTGACGTCCAATCCGCATTTTTTGCTTTTGGAGATGTGGACAACGATGGAGATCAAGATGTGTTCTCAGGCATGGACATCAGTCTCTCCGGACACACCCACCAAATTCTACTCAACGATGGGCAGGGGCATTTCACAGCCAAGAGCAGCTCGGGAGTCGAATCCATCAGTGGCGCAGTGGCCAATGCTGTTTTTGCAGACTTTAATGGCGATGCAACACTCGATCTTTTTGTGGGCGTGGGCAGCACCCTGGCCGCGCAACCCGATAAGTTTTTCCTTGGCAATGGAGACGGCACCTTCACTGACGCCACATCGAATATGCCCGGCATGCCTTATCAACCCAGCAATGGCAGCGTGGCCTGCGACTTCGATAACGATGGTGACTTAGATATTTTTGTTTCCACCTACAGCATCAGTACCGCCAATGGATTAAATGCCCTCTGGGAAAATGATGGTGATGCGAATTTTACGAATGTAGCAATAGGCAAAGGGTTTGCAGCCCAAGGTACGGGTAACCCGTTTGGCAGCGCCAGTGCCAACGATGCCCTTGAGCCAGGTCGAGACGCCTCAAACTATACCGGTAACAATGGCTTTGGAATCGACTGTGACGACATTAATAACGATGGCAATCTCGATATTTTTATGACCGCCATCTCTCACCCGGACTCGGGTCGACAGTGGGGCGACCCAACCCAAATCCTCATCAATCAAGGCGAGGCCGGTGGCTATGCATTTGTCTCTGAAAATACAACGCGTAATTATCCATACAATGAAGGAGATGTGGATGGTGCCACCATCGACTTTGACAACGATGGTCTCATGGATTTTTCGGTGTCCCGAGATAAAAAGTACGAAAACAATTATCAAGACATGGACCAAAAAGCGTATTTCGGTTTGATTCACCAGCAAAAAGATGGGTCCGTGGTGAACCTGGGCCCCAACAGCGGTATCAACCACATCGACGAAGGCGTCTCAGCGAGTCTCACGGAATGCACGAGCGATGCCATCTGCCCGGAAGATGAACAATGCCTGCCCTTGGTGGCAAATACCCGTCGCTGCAGAAACCCTTGCACCGCCACCAGCGATTGCCCCGAAGGCGAATTGTGTCACGCCAAAGGTTTCTGCAAACACTTTGCGCGGATGAAAAATGCACAAAATCACGCCTGGGCCGATATTGATCGAGATGGTGACCTGGATCTTTTGGTGGGCGGGCGAGACACCGGTGGTGGGCGACCCAACTTTTTGTTTCGCAATGACATCGGTCATAAAAACAGGTGGCTGGCCATTGAGGTCAAAGGGGATGGCGATAACGTCAGCCGAGATGCCTTTGGCACACGCATCAGCATTATTTTTGAAAACGAAACCCTCATGCGCGAGAAAAAAGGTGGGCGCGGCATGTACAATTCTGAAGACACGCGAGCGCAGCATTTTGGACTTGGCGATCGCGGTTGCGATTACACCCTCGAAGTGCGGTGGCCCAACGGCAAAACGGCATCATTCACGCCTGCGCAAATTTCAGAAAACCAATTCATGACCCTCACCTACCCTGATCAACTCCAATAAGCGTTCACGGAAATAGCATGTCCAAAACAACTGTCTCTTACAAGCAACAGGATGTGGGCGATGACTACGATGCCATTCTCATTGGCTCAGGCATTGGCAGCATGACCACCGCCGCTTTGCTGGCCAAAGAAGGATGGCGCTGCCTCGTCTTAGAACGTCATTACATGCCAGGGGGCTACACCCATGTCTTTAAACGCAAGGGGTATGAATGGGACGTGGGCGTTCATTACATTGGCGAAGTCAACCGTGAAACCAGTTTTTTGGCCCGGCTCTTCCGGTACGTCACCGATGGCACCTTAGAATGGGCAGACATGGGCGACGTTTACGATCGCATTCGATTTGGGGATGAAATTTACGATTTCGTCAAAGGCCGAGAAGCATTTACCGAGCAGCTCAAAACTTATTTCCCTGATGATGCCAAAGCCATTGACCAATACATCGTTGAAGTTCGCAATGCGGCACGGGGTGCGAGAAACTTTTTCGCGGAAAAAGCACTGTCCCAAATGCAGTCTTTCATCGCGGGCCCATTTTTACGCAAAGATTTTAAAAAATACGCGTCGAAAACCACGTTAGAGGTGCTGCGTTCGCTCACTCAAAATGAAAAGCTCATCGCGGTGCTCACGGGACAATATGGAGACTACGGGCACCCGCCAGCACAAAGTAGTTTTGCCATGCACGCCATGGTGGTGCGGCACTACCTCAATGGTGGCACCTATCCAGTGGGTGGCTCTGGGCGCATTTTTGAAAGTTATGTTTCAGGCATTGAGCAAGCGGGTGGTCTCATCGCCACCAATGCTGAAGTCAGCGAAATCCTCATGGAGAAAGGCAAAGCCACAGGGGTGCGCATGGCCGATGACCGTGTCATTCGAGCCCCCGTGGTGATCAGTGGGGCTGGCGTGCATACCACCATCAACCGATTGCTCCCCAAAGCGGAGGCCCAAAAAACCGGCCTGCTGCAAAAAAGTCAAAACAACCCAGCGTCCGCTTGTCATCTGGGTTTGTACATCGGCTTTAAAGAGTCCAGTCAAAGCTTGAACCTGCCCAAGGCCAACTGGTGGTACTACCCACCCGTCTACGATCATGACAAATTGTGCGCCGACTTTTTGGCTGACCCCAACGCCCCTTTTCCGGTGACGTACGTTTCTTTTCCATCAGCCAAAGATCCCTCGTGGGACGATCGGTATCCCAACCGCAGCACCGTAGACGTGATCACTTTGACCAACTACGAATGGTTTCGAGAGTGGGAAGGAACAAAGTGGCACAAGCGCGGTGAGGCTTACGAGGCGAAGAAAGCTGAATTCACAGAGCGGTTGCTCAACAACCTTTACAAGCTCGAACCCCAACTCAAAGGCAAAGTGGACCACGCTGAATTGTCCACGCCGCTGTCCACCCAACAGTTTTGCAATTACGCCCAAGGCGAGATTTACGGCATCCAACACACGCCCGACAGGTTCGAAGAGCGGTGGCTCAAGCCCAAAACCCCCATCAAAAACCTTTACCTGTCTGGGCAAGATGTGGCCACCGCCGGTGTGGGCGGGGCCATGATGGGTGGCGTGCTCTGCGCCGTTTCGGTGTTGGGCAAGAACATGATGAACGATATCATGACCGCTTAGGGCACCACCGTTAAGCCGTCTAAAGTTGGCAAAGAGACAAGATAAGGAGTCGAATCCGAACCGTACTCCCACCCCCAACAAAAGAAAGCACCACTGTCTAAAACAGCGCAAACCCTATTCGCTTGCATCACCACATGAACCGCATTGTCTGGAAGGCCTAACGATTCCGGTAAAACGTCCTGGTCCATGTTGTTTCGGTATTCCCAGCATTGCATTTGACCGTTACGAACACCACAAGACCGCTGCCCATATCCTACTGCCATTGAAGTCCAACCGAGCAATTCATGAGTGCTGCCGTTTGCTGGTGTCATATTATAAGCATTCCAACAATCCACATTGCCCAAATCATCGAGACCGCAAATATTATCGCCATCGTAAGAAATGGAGACCCAGTCAAAATCTAAAAATGAAGGAGACATGGTATCTAAAGGAGTGGCGGTATTCCAACAAGACATCTCGTGCATCGCATTAAGCGCGCAAGCTGTCTGCCCCCAAATCGCTAAATCAGTCCAAATATCATCGGTATCGGCAGGCACGTTGTAGGTCATGGCGTACTGAGGCTCCCCCCAGCACATTAACTCGGTCCAATTGGAGTGGATGCCACAGGCCGTAGGCACCGCGTTGTCTGAAGGAACAGGATTCACACGAACGGCATCCCAAATGAGCGAAGTCAGTGATTCGTCTAACGCCACCTCGTCCCCATTACCGTCCCAAGCGTGCAAAACGCCCGTGGTGGAGATGGCGTAAATGTACATGAAGCCCACACTCACCGATGCAAATAAACCGTTCCCATTTTGTAAGTCCAAAGCCTCTGCTTCCCAACCAGCG
>PBLQ01000034.1 GCA_002721815.1 Myxococcales bacterium | reverse complement strand
TGTTGGTGGAAGTTCGCCTGATGGGTCCTTGGGTTCGCATTGGAAATAGTCACTTGAGCATGTCACGTTGTTGAGCGCGGCAAAGCTATTCATGGTATTATTGCTGTGACCAGCATCGCTCGTGTCATTATCAACAAGAACACCGGCATCGGGCAAGAAGGGCCTCGGCGGTAAAACGAACAATCCTGCATCTTCCAATAAGGAGTCATCGGGTCCACCATCACCACAGCTACAATCACCGCAATTCTCAATTTCTGTCTGCAACTTACAATAACTGAAAGTTGAATCGCTGGTGCCGCCCTCATAAAATTTGCATCGACCGGTGAGCACTTTCACTTCATAGCCACCGCCATCGGCTTCGTTGCAGGCACCATGGCCATTCAAAGCCGTGCAATCTGCATCTGTCATGCAACCCAAAATCAATCCCGCATCAAGCCACCATTGGCCTTGGGGCGCATTTGAACCTGCATCCGAAGGACTTGGCGTGGGGGTGCCGGCATCATGGGTTTCAGGCGGCACGACCGAACCCGCATCTGCTACAGGCGGTGGATTCTCAGAGCCACCTGCATCCAGCGTGACCACTTCTTGTTCTTGATCGTCTTTGACCTTTTCTTGGTCATCTCCACCGGGTGGTGGTGGCTCTTGGGGACACCCCAACAGACCGAGCATGACAATTGAAGACAACAGCGTTTGAAATAATAAGTGCATAAATGGACCCCTCCACTTGATAGGGTACCGGAATTGCGAGAAAAAAACAAATCTCAGGGGGTTGCGACTTGCAGTTTTGGTTGAAGGGCAAACAGGGTGGCCCGAGACGAGGTGCCCGGTCTGTTTACAGTTGGTTGATGGAAAGCCACTCTAAACCTACGGCCATGCCCAAGCCCAAGGTCGGATGTCCTACGGTTAAGCCAATATCACGGGTCTTAAACAAAATTTGCGCATCCCAGCCCACGATCAATGAGATTCCAGCTTGCCCACCAAAGTAGGCACCGAACAGGTCGCCCGCTTTGATCAGGTCGAAAGCTTCTTCAAGAACCTCGCGGGGCAAAGGGCTTTCAATCACGCCCCCATCTGAGAGTTCAACAGATTCCATGAGGAGGGCGGACGAATCGGGCAGCTGCGGCACGAAAAAATCGGCGTGAATGGGGTCGGCGTTGGGCCAAATCTTATTGGCATCGGCACCACCCGCCACCGAGCCGAATAAACCACCCGATAAGGACACCCGTCTGCTGTGTTCTTCGCCATCTAAGTCGGTGACAACCAAATCTGCCATCCCGGTGACATCTGCGTAGCCAGCGCCACGCCACGACATGGCCAGGTTGTCCAGCTTGGCGGCCACAATAACGGTGTCTTTGAAGTCATCGGGGCTTTCACCGCAGCTGTTCAAAGCCAGACACATGAGTACCAAGCTGTACCATCGGCAGTGGCGCAGCGTCAGATTTTTCGAGCACGATGCCATGGACAGATTGTAGCAGCACATGGACAAATTACAAATCATGCGAAGGCCCACGGTCTGTGATGGGTTGGGGCTAGGTGGATTCAAAAAATTGAGCCATCCATAAGGTGGTCACGAGGCGGTCAGTGCCGTTTTGGAGCGATGCAATGGCCTCGTCCATCAAATCTTTTCCGAGGATTTCTTCTCGTCGTGAAAAGATCGCTTCCGCATAGGCCTCGTTGAACTCCGGGTGCCCCTGACAGCACCAAATGTGCTCACCAATTTGATACATGCCAATGGGGCAATGGGCGCTCCCACCCAAAAGCCGGGCGTGGGGTGGCAGTTGTTGGACCTGATCTTGGTGGGTGTAAATCATGCGGTTGAGGGATGGCTGACTGGATAAGAAGGTCATTTTGTCGGTGAGCTGAATTTCGCGAATGCCCACGCCCCAGCCGCGTTCACTCTTTTCAGAGAGTCCGCCGAGTGCTTGGGCGATCAATTGGTGCCCAAAGCAGATGCCAATGAGTTTTTTTCGATGGGCATCACAATGGCGAATGAAGTCTTCAAGGGGCTTGATCCAAGGAAAGCCATCGTAAGTGCTGTATTGGCTGCCCGTGATCAAATAGCCATGGCATTCTGCAAGGTGGCTGGGAAGCTCACCGGCAATAACGTCATAGGTTTTGAAATGCCAGTCTGGGCGAATGGTCAGGAACAATTGACGGAACATGTGGTCGTAATCCTTGTGGAATTCAACCAATTCCTCATGAACACGATCGACTTTTAAAATACCAATACGCATAGAGGAATGATGCCTGATGAAGATGGGAAAAACATTTATAATTTTTATTTTTGAACGCCGCGTTTGGTAATTACGGGGCTGGGCGGTATCCTGCGTTCAGCACATTCATTTGATGCCTGAATTCCCACACCATTGGAGGACAGCATGGAAACAAAAGATACAAAAAAAAAGTCTATTTTTGGTCAAAAATCCACCCAGCGTTTTGTGGCCAAGGCGGCTACGGCAACCTTCACGGCCTTAATTGTGTCCGGTTGCGGGTTTGTGGGACTTTCAAAAACGGATAAAGACAAACCGGAATCATGAGCGAAGACACATTTGAGCTTAGTTTTAATGACAGCTCTTTGGGGGAACAGTCTTTTTATAAAAGACATGTGGGCGGGAACACTTTTGCGGACCCCACCAGTCGAGATCTAAAAAGCCCGGCGGTGCAGGTGGCCCGTAAAGCCTGGGAGGACCGAACGGTGTCCGAATACATCGGTGTCATGGGCATGCATTACTTTCACGGGTTGTTGGTGGACGTGAATGCGCCCATGGACGTGCAAGAGTTGGCGCTGTTATGTGTGCTGCAAGAACAGCAGCATTGTCGTCGATTTCGCGGCATCGCATCGCATTTGGGCAGCAGCGGTCAACTCGCCGTTCCCATCGATGAGCTCAGTATCCAACGCACCGACGAGCCCCTCAATGTTCAAATTGCCAAATATGTCTTCGGTACACTTTTTTGTGGCGAACAAATTGCTTTGGATTTGCTGAAGTGGTCCATCAATCAGGTACCGGACAGCCCCTACCGAACCGCCATGCGAGAGATTCTCAAAGACGAAGTGCTACACACCCAAATGGGCACCGACTTGTTGACCCAAATGCGTGATGCCAGCGCTTCGTGGTGCGACTACCCAGGTGATGATTGGGTCCGGCAGTTTTTAGGTGAATACATCGAACACATGCTCAGCCGAAACATCGTGGACGCCGAAGAAGCGGCTTGTTTTGAGGATCCGGCGCAATCTGCACAATTGCTTGAACTGGGCATCCCGAACACGCTCGCCTTTAAAGAGCAATATTTGGTGTCCGTGGAAAACCTCAAATCAAAAACGGACCGATTTCTCAATTAGTCTTGAAAAGAAGCCTTTAAGAGCGCAAGGCCTTGGGCAGTGGACACTTTTGGGTCGTATCCCAAGTCATTCTTGGCGGCGTCGATGTTGTACCAATGGGCGGTGGCCAATTGTTCCGCTACAAATCGCGTCATGGGCGGCTCTTTTTGGATGCCAAAGGTTTTGAAGATCATTTCCAAAATGAAACCCACCATATAGGCGGCTTTGGGTGAAATGGACTTTTCCACTTTGGGCAGACCCGCGGCTTGGACAATGCCGTTGATGAGTTCTTTGGTGGCCACCGGTTCGCCTTGGGTGATGAAGTAGGCTTTGCCCGCGCAGGCTGCGTTTGGCTGTAATTTTTGTGATGCCAGCACATGTGCTTGGGCCGCATTGTCGATGAAGACCCCATCGATGAGGTTGTCACCGGGGCCCACGATGCGCAGGCGGCCGCGTCGGGCCCGGTCAACGATGCGCGGTACCAAATGGTTGTCTCCAGGTCCCCAAATGAGGTGGGGGCGCAAGGCCACGGTCGACAGCTTGTCGTCATTGGCGGCAAGAACCATTTTCTCCGCCTGCGCTTTGGTGGCGGGATAATGGGTGGAGAAATGGTCGGCATAGGGGACAGACTCATCCACGCCTTCGAGACTGGACCCACTGTGAACCACGCTGGGTGTGCTGGTGTAGATGAGTTTTTTGACGCCGTGTTTGCGGCAGGCCGCGAGGATGTTTTCGGTGCCTTGCACATTGGGACCATGAAAGCTGTCGTAGCTGCCCCAAACGCCGGCTTTGGCCGCCACATGAAAGACGAGGTCTGAGCCCGCCACCGCTTGGTCAACCAAGTTCGCATCGGTGAGGGGACCCAAATGCTGGGTGATGCCTTTTTGCGTGAGGTCAGGGTGGTCGCTGCGTTGAAGCGTGTGGCGTTCGGCTTGGGGGTACACCTGGGGCAGTTGCGCTAAAATGGCCCGTCCCAAAAAGCCGCCGCCACCGGTCACCAGGATTTTCATGACAGCCGTCCCTTGGCCCATTGGGCCAGTTGGGGACGCCCGATCTTGGCGTTGTGGCGAATGTCCACGGGGAACTGCGGGTGCAGCAAAAAGGTGTCAATACCGCGGGTGAGTTCATGGCCTCGGGCGATTTCTTCTAAGGCACCTTTGAGCGCAGCCCAGGACATGGACGCTCGTTTTTCCATCTCGATGCAAATCACGGGTTTTTGCGTTGGGCGAGCACCGATGCCCACCAATGCGCTTCGAAACACGTCAGGGTGGTTGTTGAACAAGGCTTCGACCTGGGTGGTGTACAGGGTGAGGTCTTCGCTGGGCTGGACCCGATGTGATTTTCGACCGCAGAACCACAAACGTCCCTGATCATCGAAATACCCCAAATCGCCCATGCGATGCCACACATGACCCTCCGCGTCTTTGATTTTTGCCAGTTGGGTGGCTTCGTCGCGTTTGAAATAGGAAGCTGTGACCATGGGGCCACTCACCGTGATTTCACCGATGGTGCCCACGGGGCAATCAGTGGTTTGGGAGAAGTCAGATAAGGCCCCGTCATCGGTGGGGATGATGCGGGTACGGATTTGAGGGACGGGGCGCCCCACACAGATGCCAGCCCCTTGTTCGGTGTTGGCCCAGGTGTCGTTGAGCACCTCGTTGGCCTCGAGATAAGCCACGGGCAGGGATTCGGTGGCCCCATAAGGCGGGAACAGTTGGCCATCGTCTGCCATCATGTTTTTGATGCGCTGAATGGTGGGCGCAGGCATGGGTGCGCCAGCGGAGAGGACCCGTTTGAGTGTGGGCAACTTGACTTGATTCGCTTCGGCATAACGCCCCAGGGTGTTGAGCAAAGCGGGAGAGCCGAACATGGTGGTGACTTTGAATCGTTCGATGGCACCGATGAGTTTGGTGGGGTCCGCTTGAGCGGGACGGGTGGGGTCCATGTCAGGAATAATGGTGGTCATACCCAATGCTGGATCGAAGAGCGCAAAAAGCGGAAAGGTGGGTAAATCGACGTCGCCAGGCTCGATCTTGAACATTTCTCTGATGGATTCCACTTGGGCCAAAAAGGTTTCGTGGGTGTAAACCACGCCTTTGGGAACACCCGTGCTGCCGCTGGTAAACAAGATGGCGGCCGTGGTGCCGGGGGCCTGTGCTTTGATCTCGAAAGTTGTTTTGTCGGCATGTTTTTGAATGAGCCCATTGAGGGTGGGCAATCCAAAGGACAGTTTGCCGCCCACCCACAGTTTGGTTTTGATGGTGGCCTTTCCCCAACCTAAAATGAGCCGGGCCACGTGTGCTGGGGGGATGCCGATAAACGCTTCGGGCTCTGCCTCGCCAATGCATTGTTTAAGGTATTTGAGGCCAATGCCTGGGTCCACCAAAACGGGCACCGCACCGGCCTTAAAAATAGCGAAGACCAAAGTGAACAAATCGATGCTGGGTTTGACCATGAGGACCACCCGACAGCCTTCAGAAATGCCCAGGTCGCAAAGGCCGTGGGCTGCTTGGTTGCTCCGCTGTTCGAGTTCTTGATAGGTGAGGCTGATGTACTGGGGCTCGCCACCCTTGGTGCCATTGGGGGCCACCAAGGCCGTCTCGTCGGGAATGCGTGCGGCCATTTTCGAGAGGGCACCCGCGATGTTGGTGTCGGCCGGTGCTAACAAGCGGCCTCCGCTGCAGGCGTTTGATCGAGAAAGCGATGGATAATAGGATTAATATCGCTGGCGGCGTCTTCAAGAATGTAATGCCCGTGTTCCGGGAAACGATGGACTTGGGCGTGGGGGTAGATTTCTTGCCACTTTTGCAGAAAAGGCCCGTCGAACACGAAGTCTTTTTCGCCCCAGCCGATCATGATGGGTTTGTCTTTAAGTAAGGGCAGCTTGGCTTCCACATCCACAATGAATTGGTAATCGGGTTCATGGGGTTGAAGTGGAATGTTTTGGACAAATTTCAGCGTGGCCAATCGGTTTTTCCAGTTGTTGTAGGGCGACACATACGCTTTGCGCACCTCGGCAGACATGGGGTTTTTGGTGACGCAGGTGTAGGTCGCACCGAGGGCAAAGGCGTTAAAACCTTGGACTAAAAAAGGCCCCAATGGTGTGTTGCGCACCAAGGCGATCTGCCAAGGCAGCTTCATTTGCTTGGGGTTTCGAAACGCCCCTGTGTTGAGCAGGACGATCTTATTGATTTTGTCGGGGATGCGGGTGGCGAGGGCCATGCCGATCATGCCGCCCCAATCGTGGAGCACCAACGTGATGGGTTTATCGAAGTTCATGTGATTCACGAAGGCTTCAAGGTCGGCCACCCGTTGGGCGAGGGTGAATGAGTATTCCTTGGCGTTGGGTTTGTCGGATAAGCCACAACCGAGATGATCCACGGCCACGGTTCGGTAGGTCCCTTTGAGTTGGTGGACCAAATGTCGATAGTAGTAAGACCACGAAGGGTTCCCATGGACCATCAGAACCGGGTCGCCTTCGCCTTCATCAATGTAGTGGTATTGGAAACCCGCAATTTCAAAGAAATGAGACTGAAATGGATAGTCCGGCAGTGACTTCGCCATCAAACGAATACCTCGATGCTTAGAACTGGATTTCGGCCATGGAGCAATTCAATCCGCTGCCAATCCCCATGAGGGCCACACAAGAACCGGGCTGAACACGGCCTTCTTCGATGGCTTTTGACAGGACGATTGGCACAGCGGCAGGGCCAATGTTGCCAAACTCGGGGTAGATGCGCAGAACCTTGTCCAGATCGAGATTGAGCAAAGCCGCCAGCTGTTCGGTGTGCACTTTGCTCACCTGGTGCAGCACCAAGACATCGAGCATTTTGGTCCCCCAATCGAGCACCTCTTTGGCTTGCGCAAATGTTTTGGCTGCTAATTCGAGGCCACGAATGAGTAACTCTTTGGTGTCTGTGATCATTTTATCGGGCTGACCCAAGCAAATGCGGTTGTATTCGGTGGCCGCACAGCTCACGCCACCTTTGTACTGGGGCAAGGTATCTCCCTCGGTTCTTCGACTGAGAACCATGGCCGCTGCGCCAGAGCCCAAGGTGAGGGTGGCGAATTGAGAACGGAAGTCCATCTCGGTGCATTCGTCGTCGGAAAGCCGTTCGATGGTTTGGGCGATGGGGTAGCGACTGCTTTCTCCATCCACAATGAGGGCATGATCGATGGCCCCATTCTCGATCATTTGGGCGGCAGCATCCATGCCGTTCATGAAACCCAAACAGGCATTGCCCAGATCGTAGTTGAGACAGGTATCAGAAAGTTTAAGGTTGCCGTGAACCAAACACGCCGTGGAGGGTTCGATGTAGTCGCGGCACACAGAGGTGTTGATCAGGGCGCCCACTTGGCTGGCTTGGATACCTGCTTTTTCCATGGCGAGTTGTGCGGCTTGGGTGGCCACTTCACTGGGCTGTGTGTCTCGCTCCCAAAACCGGCGGGATTTAATCCCAGAAAGAGACTGGAGTAAGCCTTTACGAATACCGAGTCGCTCCATGGTCGGCGTCAGTTTGTCTTCGATTTCTTCGGAGCTAATGGTCAAAGGCGCATCGATGTGTGCGACACTGGCCATGGAAACGTGTTTAAAGATTTGGGGCACGGCAGGAACCTTTCAAATGTTGAGCTTTTGGTATGACACGAGGCATGAATGGAGGTCAATTGCTCTGTTCGCTGAAATGGCGAGTGTAAGATACATCATTTAAAACAGGGGCTTACGTTTATGCTGGGCCTTGGGCCGACCGGGTGCACAACTCAACCAATGGGCGAAACAGGCGCCAAAGGCACATTCTAGAAAATACCGGGGATGAGGATTTTGCGGTCTGCGGGGTAGTCCGTGAATTTGGAGCGGTACCATTGGTGGTGCGCAATCGCACGTGGGACGAGGTTGGCTGCTGCAAACAAAGCAAAAGCTGTCCCCGCTGAGGACCATGTGAGCAAGGCCCATCCCATCCATTCAATTATCTCACCGAGGTAGTTGGGACATGACAAGCGGATAAATGGCCCCGCATACGGAATGCCGTAACCGCCCTTTTTACGTTTGCGCAAGGCAAACAGGATGTTGTCAGAACGGATGTTGAGGTAGAGCCCGGCGACGAACATTGAGAGTCCCAATAGAAAGTGTGGGCTTTCCAACCATCCTATGTCGTAGTCTCCAAAATGTGAAACCCATCGCGCGGTGACGTATGCGTTGAAGATGTTAAACAGAAACCCCAGGGCCACGATGAGAAGGGGCATTCTTTTATTTTTGTTTGAAATACGAAACGGGAAAATGAGCGAACGGTGCGTGTAATGGACGAGCCAAATGCCCAAAAAAGTGAGGGCGACAGTGTCCGCTGAGTTTTGTCCCATTGAATAAATTGTCAAAAAGGCCCAAATGGCGGGACTTTCCATGAGGAACCAGCCCCAACGGTTGGACATGGACGGTCCCCAGTTGCCTTTGTAGTGGCGGCCATACGGCGCAGGGAGATTGATCACCAAGGCAAAGGTCAGGGCCGCTGCGATATAAAAACCAATGATGCAATATTTGTAGAAAAGTTGTTCAGTCATTTGGGTAGGCATTGGGCAGTGCGCCTAACGCGCGAGGGAACCCTGGTTTTCCAGCCAATCATAAAGGTCGCGCAGGGTGTTTTCAAGGGGGCGAGGTTGGTAATCCAGCTCAGCAGTGGCTTTCTCATGGGAAACGTGTGGGTAGGGTGCCAAGGCATCCAATGCTTCTTGGGTGAATAGGGGTTCGCTTTGGGTGAGTGACCCCCAAAGTCGCGCAAAGGGCACGCCCACACGGGCCAGCCCGATTGGCGTTTCTAACTTTGGCGTTTTGACCCCCGTTGTTTTTTCGACCTCTATGGAAAGCTCCCGAATGGATTTAAAGCCGCCGCTCAAAATATAGTTTTCACCGGTCCGTCCTTGGCGCTCTGCACCCAAAAGGCCTTGTACAATGTCTCTGACATCCACCCAATCAAAGCCGCCAGCCACCACGGCGGGCATGCGTCGGTGGTAGAGGTCTAGGAAGACTTGGCCCATGCGAGAAGGATAGTAGTCGTGTGGTCCAATGACTCCCGTGGGATTGACAATCACCGCGTCCAAGCCCTTTGCGATCATTTCGCGTACCTGTAGCTCCCCTTGGTATTTCGAAGCGTCATAGGCATTGTTTTTGGGATGTTCTGACCGCGGGCTTTGCTCTGTGATGGGCTGAGGGGCGCGCATGAGATCAAAGGCATGAATGGATGAACAATGCACCATTTTACGAACGCCAGCCTTTAACGCCGCTTCCGCCACGTTCCGGGCGCCCGTGACATTGATGTCTTTTACTTTGCCGCCTTGACCGCCAGTGATGGAAATACAGGCAGCCAAATGAAACACAGTCTCAACCCCCGCCATGGCTTGGGTGAGCGATTCAGGAACGCGTACATCACCTTGTACCACTTCCACTTCCAGTCCTTCTAAGGACGGGCCGGTGGTTCGATGGGTGAGCACGCGAACGTCACGACCCTCTTCAAGGAGGTGACGGGTGAGATTGCTGCCCACGTGTCCGCTCGCACCGGTGATGAGTGTTTTCATTGGTTTCGCCCTCGGGAAAGCGCGACTATAGCCCAAAGCCATTGTTAAGGCGATTTAAAACGTCAAAAATAGACAGTAAAACAGGGGTCTAGCGGCCTTCTTTCATGTCTTTTTACATGGACCGAGGCGTGGGCATGGGGTAGAGTCAAAGCCGCTTTTTGGGTGGGAACCCGCTCAACGACCAATGGAGACACACAACATGCGCGACCCGAACGTTTTTGACACCCTAATCCTCATTGCTTTGCCCGCTTCTGGAAAATCTGAAGTCCGCAAATTCATGCGCCACGGAGACGAGGCCGCTTGTATCGAAAAATACCATTTGGGCAAAACCCTCCAGTTGGATGATTTCCCTTACGTGCATTTCATGCGTGAGGTGGACGATGCCCTCGAAGGCTTCGGCAGAACGCGCATTTTTTATCCAAACAATCAAAGTGGTTTCAACGAGCCGCGCGATTGGGGGGCTTTGTTGCGTTTGGTGAGCCAAGATTACGATTTGATGACCGACAGCACCGTCAACATGCCCGAGGTGACCCCTAAGTTTTTGTTTGAGCGCATGGACAAAGCACGGGCGGCAGTGGGTGCCCCCGAAGTATTTTCCCAAATGGATCCAGGTTTGGTGAACCAGTTGGACGACCGGTTGGCCGCAGAAGCC
The DNA here is from genome assembly GCA_002721815.1 of Myxococcales bacterium. Lineage (GTDB taxonomy): Bacteria > Myxococcota > UBA727 > UBA727. The sequence goes on along the minus strand of PBLQ01000034.1, from coordinate 45,186 downwards.
AAGCGTCTGGGCGACGAATTGTTGGCACGCCGGCCTGCTGACCTCAAAGGTCATACCGTTGTCATTGAGTTTGCTCGAGGGGGCCCTCAAGGTGCTTCCATGCCTCTGTCAGAGCCCCATGGGTACGGGTACGCGCTGCAGCACCTGTCTCCTGCCATTTTAAACAATGCCGCCATCTTGTATATTTGGGTGTCTCCCGAGGAAAGCCGTCGCAAAAACATCGCGCGGGCCGACCCCAATGATCCTGGCAGTATTTTGCATCACAGTTGCCCCGAAAGCGTGATGATCAACGATTATGGGACCTGCGATTTGGGGCATTTGTTAGAGTCCTCAAGTGTGCCCGGCACCGTAGAGATCGTGAGCGAAGGCCAAAAGTTCAATATCCCAGCGGCCCGGTTCGATAACCGAAACGATTTGACCACCTTCGTTCGTGATGACGAAAACTGGAAAGAAGAAGACATGCAAGCGCTCGAGAATGGCCTTGCCGGTTCACTCAAAGAATTATGGGCCAAATACTGCGAGGCCTAGCATCGGCTGCCACACGCTGATCGACCAAGAAGGTCTGGTTTTCATTGAATGGACCAGACCTTTTTTTTATGCAGCATCCGTCATGGCAGCCTGGATTCGGTGACGCGACTTCGTGGCGGCTTTGATGGCGCGACGAAGACGGGCCGGCATGGAGTTAGATTCGGTTTTGTGCGGAAAAGCCATCTCCACCTTGAAGTCAGCGATGCGTAGGAAAAAATCCACCACATGGGCATCTTTGCCCATTTGGTCCGCAAGCAGCTGGATGGCCAGCGCTTCTTTTTTACGTCCCGTTTCGAAGGCTTCGCGCGCGGAGCACCCGATGGCCTCAAGGTCTGGCGACATCTCCTTCAGCATTTCCACTTGGGTCATGTACTGGCGGTACTGCCAAGCCACGAGTTCTGCCGCCTCTCTCGGAGACAGCTCTTTGATGAGTTCGGGGAGGTAGAGGACCCCCAACGCCACGTGACGGGCTTCGTCCTGTTCAATTTTAATGAGCAGATCTGAAAGGACTGGGTCAAGATTGGCTTTGCGAACGATGTGGAACAAGGTGAGGGCCAACGGTTCGATGATCAACTGCATGCCAAGCAACATCTTGACCGTGCTTTTGGTCTTTAAAACCCGTTGCACCACCAAGGCAGCATTGCGAGGTAAAGACTTTGGCACCGGGCCGATTTGCTCAAGGTAATCCCGCATGACGTAAAAGTGGCGGGCCTCATCGTGGGCCTGTGCGGTGGCCGCCATTTTGGCTTCCATGGGGATGAGGTCGTCAGCGAGCTTTGAGGATATTTTCCAGGCGGCCAGCTCTCCCCATAAAATCACGGCGAACAGCCTGCGAATGGCCTCACGCTGTTCTTGTGGGACTTGGACACCGTCGTGCTTGTCCAGCAGCTCAGCGAGATAGGTTTTCCCTTCCCACGCCTTTTTTTGTCCTTTGTGGTACAACCGTTCCAGTTTGCGTGCTGCTTTTGCCTGGTCCGTCGTGAGTTCTCGTTCGAACATGTCGAAAGGGAGAACGTGCTCGGTTTCAAGAAAACGCCCAATAATCGGAATCATGAGGGGACCTCCGTGGGTGAGGGTGGGGTGAGGATGACATCGGCAAAAAGTTTTCGAAAATCTTGGTAGGCGTCTTCGATGTGACTCAAATCTTCTGCGGTGTGAGCTTGTGCCAGTTCCACCAGGAGTCCCATGAAACAGGTGCGAATTAACTTGGTCAGACGTCGAGGTTGGACCGTCAGGCGATCCAGGTCTTCAGCGAAGGCTTGCCGAATGCTCTTTTCGAGAAGTTGCTCTGCTTCACTGTAAAAATTTTCGAGGTGTTCCCGAATTGGGTTTTGTTGGGTGGCCAGACTCATGGTTTCTACCATGAAGGGCGCCCAGGGTTTGAGATCCACCATGGCTTCCCACAATGCATCCAGGGCATCCAAAGCGGTGGACATGCCTTGATCACCGCGGCGAAAACGCTCATCAAAGCGATGATGGATCTGTTTAAAGATGGCCCGCTGGGTTTCAATGAGCAGGTGCTCCTTTGATCGAAAATGATAGTGCAACAAACCCTTGGAGACGCCAGCGGCCCTGGCCACTTCGAGCATGGACGCTTTTTCAAAGCCTTGATCCCCAAACATGGAGGCTGCCGCAGATAGGATGCGTTGGACCGAACGGGCCCTTCGGGAGGCGCCTTCGAACTGAATTTGGGGGATTCGGATAGAAACCAAACTAAATTTACCTCTTAAAATCAACGGGCTGGCCAAAAAACTGGCCGGCCAGTACAGTTATACCGATCGCGATAAGGATTTCGCAAATTTTACTGGCCATAAGGCCAGTTTTTATGGTTTTGGAGGATCTCATGGCGCAACGGGCGCTGGTCACGGGTGCAGGCGGATTTATCGGTTCTCATGTGGTGCGCCAGCTGGTGGCACAAAATTGGGCGGTTCGGGCCATGTTGGCGCCTGGTGAAGCGGCCACCAACTTAAACGGGCTCAACATAGAAACGGTGGAAGCAGATGTCACCGATGCCCAGCAAGTATTAGAAACCATGAAGGACTGCGATACCGTATTTCACCTGGCGGCGTTGTACGTCTTGTGGATGAAAGATCCGGGGCGGATGTACGCTGTGAATGTGGGGGGCACCCAAAACATCATGGAAGCCGCCAAACAACTTGGGGTTCAAAAAGTGGTGCATACCAGCTCCATCGCAGCCATTGGCGTCAAGGGCAACGGCCAAGTCGCGGACGAGGATACGCCATTTTCAGATTACGACGTGGAGGACCATTATGTTTTGAGCAAACATAGGTCTGAGCAGCTGGCCCTTCAGTATGCCAAAGAAGGTGTCCCTGTGGTGGTGGTGAACCCTGGCTTCCCATTTGGTCCTGGCGACCTGAAGCCAACACCCACCGGCCGGATGGTCTTGGACGTGGTTCGGCAGCGCTTGCCGGGATATGTGGCGGGGGGTTTAAACGCAGTTGATGTTGAAGACGTGGCACGAGGTCATTTGCTTGCCGCTGAAAAAGGCAGGGTCGGTGAACGATATTGCTTGGTGGGCACCAATATTACCTACGGTGATTTTTTAAGGAGAACGGCAGAGTTGGCACAGGTGCGCCTACTGGATTTTGAAGTGCCTTTCCCGCTCGCCAAAGTGTTGTCCCATGGGTTTGTATGGGGCAAAAAGATCTTTAATGTGGACCCCATCATGACGCCAGGATTGTTGCAGTATATTTCGAGAGAACTCTATTTCGATAACCGCAAGGCGCGAGAAGAATTAGGTCTTGAGTTCACACCGCTCGACGAGACCATTAAAAAATCCATCCATTATTTTCGGCATGAATGGGGTAAGGCGTAGTTTTCAGGGTTGTTTCGTTTTTAATGTTGTTTGGGTGGTGATGCCGCGTTTCAAAATCAAAGTGTAAGCATCTTTGTTTCGTTGAATGAGAATGACTTTGTCTTGAGATGCATGTTTTTGGAACAATGGGTACCATGGCTCTTCTTTTATCAGGGGGTTGGCCTCGATGAACTCCGGCACGTATAAGTCGATTTCAAGGTATTCCCCCTGCGTGGTTTTAAAAAGATGAGGTCCAAACGCCACCTCGTCCCAGCCTTCATCGGGGTGTGAGTCGTTATGAATCGCACCACCATAAACCAGGACCATTTCATCGGGAACAGTGTGGGTGGGGTTCAGCTTTTGCTTTGCTTGGTTTCGATAGTGAAAAGCTTCCACAGCCTTTTCTTTGAGCAGTCGGCCCACCAAAACCAGCATTTCGTAAAGGTCCATGGTGCCTGCATCGTTTTGAAAAAGTTGTTCGTAGTCATTGCAGGTAACTTTGAGAATATGCGGTTGCACGTCGAGCTTTTTTGATTTTTTGATGAGACGGACCACTTCGCTTTCTGTTTGTTTTGGGCGTTCGGTGACTTCTTTGACCTCGGCCACCACTCTCTCTTCCGTTTTGCCGCAGCCCAGCGGCTGCCAAGTTTCTACGATTAAATCACTGCTGTTTGGGGCAATCACTGGCAGTATTTCCTCAGAGAAACGAGCGATGGCCGAACGCGTCTCTGTGTCTTTTTTACTTTGGTGAAATTCGCCGAAGCCGACGATGCGTGGCTTGTTCGTATGGATGGCCGCTTGGACCGCGGCCGCGGCACTGGTGAATTGTTTGATGTGGAACTGAGGCTGTGCGTCCTTAGGTGTTGGTTCGTGAATGGGGTTACGGGTCTTCGCTGGGGGAGGGTTGGGATGTGGTTTTTCTGTGCAACCCGACAACATGAACGAGCAGGCGCAAATTGAGATGCAGATGAAACGTCGCACGGTGTACCCCAAAAGTGATGTTGTTCATGAAGGTACCAGAATTAGAAAACGCACACCCAACAAAAAGTCGACTGTGCGTTTATGGTTGCGGGGGCAGGACTTGAACCTACGACCTTCGGGTTATGAGCCCGACGAGCTACCAACTGCTCCACCCCGCGCTAACGAGATCGTGTTAATAACAAAGCTGCTTGGCCTGTCAATGCGTATTTTAGGAATATAAATAAGGGGTTATTCTACCGAGGAGAGGGCGTTTTCCAGGCTTTTGACGGTTTCTGAAGGTGTGTCAGAAGGCAGTTTAATGATGAGCAGGCGCTCATTTTCTGGGTTTTCGGCGAATTGCAGCCACAGGCTGGATGTTGGGAACAGGCCCGGGCATCGGTCGGCCCATTCAACGCAAGCGATGGCCGTGCCATCTGTCAGCGCTTCGTGAAGTCCCATGGCGAAGGCCTCATCTTCACCCCCGAGTCGGTAAAAATCCATGTGGTGCAAAACGGGTTCAGTGGGGTAAGGGGCCCAAAGTGCATAGGTGGGACTTTTGACGCGAAAGGATTGTGTGGTTTTGAGCGCTGTAACGGCACCTTGAACAAAGGTTGTCTTGCCGGCGCCCAAGGGACCCACCAGCGCAAGCACAGCCCCTGCGCCCATTTGCCCAACGAGTGTCGCAGCAATCTTGTGCATGTGATCGGGGCCATGGGTGGCGATCGTGATGGTGGGATGGGTCATGCGTTTCGACCCTGTGAGGCTGAAAACAAAACTTGTTGGGCTTCATCGGCGATTTCTCGCGCCAAAAAGCCAGTGGAGAGTCCTTGATTGCTGAGTCTTTCACCCGCCTCTTGATGGGCGTAAACGGCAGCAACGGTGGCCAAAAAGGGGTCAGGAACACGCTCGAGTAAAGTGGCAATGATGCCGGCGAGAACGTCGCCACTGCCACCCACAGCGAGCGGGCTGTGGCCGCCCAAAATAATGCCCGGGGCGGAGGCCATTTCGCCCACCATCGGACACGCGCCCTTCAGCACCCAAATGGTGGGGCACTTCTCATTGATGGGGAGTGCACAAAGTGCATCCAGTGCCGCTAGGCGGTTGCCTTGAATTTGTTCTGTGGTTTGTTCCAAAAGTTGCGCTGCTTCCTTGGGATGGGGGGTGCAAATCAGCAGTCCTTTGGCAGAAGGCGCCCGCAGTTCAGCGGCCAGAGGGGCCAAGGCTTGAAGTCCCCCTGCGTCCACCACCGTGGGTCTGTCTGCTGCAATGGCAATTTTGAGCATTTCTTTCACCGCTTGTTGACTCTGAGGTGTTTCGGGAAAACCCGGTCCCATGACCAATGCGGAGAAACCTTTAAACAGAGTGGATACCTCTTGGGGGTTTTGTGGCAGAGGCGCTTTGAGCGTTTCTGGCATATCGGTGTTCATGGTTTGGAGCTGATGCTGTCCGCCCACCAATGACACTTTACCGCTTGAGGCGCGGTGGGCCGCATAGGCGGCCAGACGTGCGGCACCCTGCATTTCGGGGGCACCCACCAAAACGCCAACATGCCCAAATCGACCTTTATGCACCGTGGGGGTGGGCGGGGGCAGCAAATGCTGCAGCAGGTTGGGTTGGGGCTTGAGCATGTAGGCGCGGGCACTGGCCAATCGGGTGGGCGCAGCGAGTAATCCAATGTTCACATCACTGACTGTTCCGCATTCAAAGCAAGTGGGAGACAAAGCGTGACAAAGTTTCTTGCCCCCAAAAGTGATGGTGACGTCTGCTTTAAGGTAGGGGCCATCGGGCGCACGACCGTCTGCAAACAACCCCGTGGGAATGTCAATTGCCAGGACCTTGGGTTTATGGGCCAAACCACGGAACCCATGTTGAATGGCTTCGATGAGAGAGGCTAACGGGCCTTCAATGCGACGTGATAAACCTGTGCCTAAAAGGGCATCGACCACCACACGAGGCTGGTGGGTTTGCAGGGTGCGAGCGGTCTCTTTTGCGTCTTTGAGTTGCAGCCAAGGGGATGCCAGCCCAGAAATGGTCCAGCCCATATGTTGGGTTGCCTTCAAGTAGTTTTGAGCGGCGACTGCAGCATCGCCTTTCAAATCGGACGGACTGATGGTGGAGACCACCAGGGCAGCGTGCCCCATGGACCACAGATGACGGGCAGCCACCCAACCATCACCCCCGTTATTGCCCGGGCCAGCGAAAATCAGCACGGGGCACTCAGGCGTGGTTTTGTTGAGGTGGAAACAGGCCTCTGCGGCTGCTTTACCTGCATGTTCCATCAAAACGTACCCATCGATGCCCACCTGTTGGATGGTGCCCTGATCGAGTTCACGGGCTTGCTGCGCCGTCCAAAGGGGGGCAAAAAAGCGAGGATCTCGGGGTCTTTGGGCCATGACAAAACCTTTATTTCAACGTATGAAGACCTGGAACACATTTCATTTACAGGTGTCAGCCATGAGCTCCAAGGAAAATCAGATTGCCGCTGCAGGTCAAAGAAGAGAAAACCTCCTGAAAGCACTTCAAAATCACGCAATTAATATCAATTCGGGTGGCAACCCCATGGCGGTGATTTACACCGCGCCGTCTTACATCCGAAACAATGACGTGGAGCACGAATACCGGCCCGGTTCCGACATGATGTACCTGACAGCATTCCCCGAACCCTCCAGTATTTTGGTTTTACGCCCCAGTGCTTCGGATGGAGAAAAAGCCATTTTGTTTGTGCGCCCCAAAGACCCCGAGAGAGAATTATGGGATGGCTTTCGACACGGTCCGCAAGGCGCCACCGAAACTTTCAATATCGATGCGGCCTTCGATATCGCGGAGTTTCCCAAAAAATTGGGAGAGCTGATGAAGGGGCACACCTCTTTGTGGGCAAAATGGGGCGAGTTTCCAAATCAAGACGCCCAATTGTTGGCTTGTTACCATCAAACCAGACTGCGGACACGCAAATCGGGCATTTACCCTTCGGTCCTGGGCGAACTCTCAGAGGTGCTTCACGAACAACGCCAAATCAAAGATGAAGTGGAAGTCGCCGCCATGCGGCAAGCGGGTTTGATTTCAGGTAACGCCTTCGCCAATGTGATGGCAGCGACGAAACCCGGTCTGAACGAGGCAGATATTGCGGCTCACATGGAATACCAGTTCAAACGGGGCGGGGCGCAACGGTCTGGATACGGCGCCATTGTGGCGGGCGGCAGCAACGCGTGCGTGCTGCATTACGTTTCCAACAACCAACCTTTGAAAGACGGTGATTTGTTGCTGGTGGATGCGGGTGGCGAAGTGGATATGTACACCGCTGACATCACTCGCACTTGGCCCGTGAATGGTAAATTTTCACCGGCACAGAAAGATTTGTATGAGATTGTGTTGGCGGCGCAAGAAGCATCCATCGCTGCAACGGTGCCCGGAAAAAGCATTAAGGTGGTGCATGAAGCCTCCCGTTCAGTATTGGCACAGGGGTTGATCGACCTGGGCGTCCTGAAGTGTTCATTGGCCGAAGCGTTGGGTGAAGAAGGCGACGAACCTGCCAAAATTCCATTGCACAAGTATTTCATGCACGGCACCAGTCACTGGATTGGCTCTGATGTCCACGATGTGGGTAGGTATTTCGACGGCTCAGTTCCGAGGCTGTTTAAACCAGGCATGGCCATCACGGTTGAACCGGGGCTGTACATCCCAACCAATGATGAATCGGTCAGCGCGGATTTACGAGGCATCGGTATCCGCATTGAAGACGATATCTTGGTGACGGCATCCGGCAATGAGGTGCTCACGAAAACGGCGCCCAAAACGGTGGCTGAAGTGGAAGCGGCGGTTGGGAGCAATCCCTTAGATGCCTAATCTTTATCTTCTTCGAGTAGCGCGGAGTCGCCGAGAGACCCATGCCAAAGGGCCTCGAACATTTTACGGGCCTGTTCATTCTTAGGGTCCTCGGTGAGCGCTTCTCTGAGATGCATCAAAGCGGCTTTTCGATCGCCAGTTTTGAGGCAGAGGTCCGCCATCGCGGTATGCGCGCCTGTATTGTCGTGGTCTAAAGCCAGGGCCCTCGCCAAAACATTATTCGCCTCTTCGAATAAGGACATTTGAACCAGGGTGCGTCCCAAATTGGTCAAAATATCTGCGTCATCGGGCGTCACATTGGCGGCATGTCGAAAGACTTCCAACGCTTTTGGGGTGTCCCCGGTTTTTTCCAAAGCCAAACCGTAGGTGTTGGCCACCTCGGCTCTTTGGGGGTAAGCACCATGTGCCAGCTGAAGATAATCCACCGCTTCCGCATGCCGAAGGTGTCGAGATAAAATACGGCCTAGCGCAAAATTGAAATCGCCATTTTTACGATCCAGTGAAACGGCTTTTTGAAAGGCCAAAATGGCATCATCTTGCTGACCAATCATTTCCTTGGCCACGCCCATGAAGAAGTCGGATCGTCCCGGAAGCATAGCGAGGTCTTTGTTGGTGGCTTTGTCTAACAGGAAGAAAAAGGACTGTGAAATGAGCACCAAGTCGGCTTGGCCGAGACATTGTTTGTCCAGCTTGAACATTTTGCGCATGACCAGCGGGTCGGCGCCGTAGCCTGTGAGTTCTTTCGATAAGGTTTGTGCTTGATTGAGAATGACCTCTCGCCGTGAGGCAGGGTAGTCCGTGGAGCAAACCACCATCACGTCTTCGCTGAGCACCTCGACGGAGACAATTTCGGGGTAAGGCCCAAACCCTTCCAACAAGCCGCTGATGAGCCGGGGGTCCAGGGTTGCGGTGGCGATATGATCACCCACAAAGGCCAATCCATAACCTTGAGTTTCTTCTTCATCCAAAAAGGCGTGTGCTTTAAAATGGTGAAATCCCAGTTGGCGCATGGCCTCATCGAAGTAATGTTCAAACCGGTTGGGCGCATCTTCTCCAGTTCCCAGCACCGGGCGCAATCGCCCACCTTCTTCATACATGGCTACCAGGGCGTGGTTCTCGCGGGCCGAATGCAAAGCTTCGGGCCAAGCGGATAAGTACTCCAAAGAGCGCACGAGGACCGTGGGCTGTTGGTCCAAATGAATGAGGTCTTGCCAGTGAATGCGTTGGAGCCAGTGTTCCTGGCCACAGTTGCTTTTTTTGATGGCGGCCATGATGTGCCGATAATCCAGCCAGAAAACGCCTTGGGTGGTTTCCATGGATATGGCATCGGGACCCACCTCAAAATTGAGGAAGGGAAACCGTCGCCGCAAACCAAAGAGCAAGCTCTTGAAGGAACGCAATTCGGCGGGAAGCTGATTGGCGCGTGATTTGGCCACGGATAAGAGGCCTCGGCCGGTCCAAAGGGCCTCGACAAGCAATGCATTGATGTTCACTTCAGCCACGTATTGGCCATCGGAGACACGCAAGGTCAGATCTTCGGGATCGCGTTTGGTATTTAAGCCCGTTTGGTGCGCCAGGTTGGACACCGAAAGCGCCAGAGCTTCGAGATCAACAAAAAAGACCAATCCCAGTTCGCCTTCGAAGGCTTGGGGGTCTTCGGCCCATGCCTCATAGCTTTCATCGAACGGCGGTCGAGATTGACGAATGGCGGTCCAGGTGAGCGAGAAAAGTTGATCTTGATTATGGCGCAACGGGCTGAGAGCGGCGTCGATTTGACTGGAGAGGAGCTGCTCGTCTTGGGCCTCATCATTTGGATTGGAGACGGCCAACAAGAAAAGGCAGTTGTCCAGTTGCCACAATTTGGCCGGCTCACCGGCGCGTGCTTCGCGTACCGCCTGGTTGATCAGGTCCACATGGGCTTTAGCAGAGGCGTTTGGCAAGCGTTCTTGAACTATATTCCCCAAAGCAAAGGCTTCGGAAAACAGTTCCCGTTGCTGAAACGTCTCGGATTCCGATTGCTTTTGGCTCTTAAACCAGTGTTCGAGTTTGGAGAAAAATCGCATAGAATAAGTATAGCAAAGAATCTTCACAGGCCCAATGATTCGATATTTTTCATCAATTTCCAGGTTTATAAAAAGAAGGCTTTCTCCGAAGGGCCAAGTGCTTTAATAAGTACACTCCGTTTATGGGCTATGATATTGAAGATGGAAATCGCATGACCTCTGATCCTCGCAACCGTGACTGTACCGTTTGTGGCACCGCCTTTCGTCCCCGACTGTCTTTTCAAAAAGAGAAAGATGTTGAGGGGGCCAAAAAATATTACTGCTCTTTGTCCTGCAAGGCGCAAGCAACCTTTGGGCATCAGCATGACCCGGCCTGCGATGTGTGTGGAGAGGCGTTTAAACTTCAATTTGCATACCAGGCCAAAAAAGGCCCCGAGGGGAGCGTCATGTACATTTGCTCCTCGGATTGTTTGGGAATGGTGGCCAAACGCAGTGTCGCGGCGCAAGAGTCGAAGAATACCGTTAGAGATCCTTTTCGCATTGCAGTATTGAATCAAAAAGGTGGGACGGGCAAAACCACCACGTCCATCTCTTTGGCCGCAGGTTTGGCCATGAAAGGGTACGAAGTCCTGTTGGTCGATGCAGACCCGCAAGGCAACGTGGGTGCATCCTTAGGTATCGCTGGAAGGACCAGTTTGTACCATGTACTCATTGAGAATGCGCCGGTAGAGAACGCCTTTGTTCCCATTCGAGACAACCTGCACGTCTTGCCAGCCGATGATTCTTTGGCTGCTGCAGAAATTAAACTGGCGAAACATCCATCCAGGGCGAACGTGCTGAAAGGCAAATTAGATAAATTTACCAATTATGATTTCGTCATCGTCGACTGCGGCCCATCCCTGTCATTGATCAATCAAAATGTATTATGTTTTGCCGATGAAGTGTTGGTTCCCGTTTCCTGTGATTATTTGGCTTTGATCGGCGTGAAACAAGTTCTGAAAACCATCAAAAATGTAAACCGATATTTGCAGCATCCATTGACGCTGTCTGGTGTGCTCCCCACGCAATACGATCAACGGGCGCGTATTTGTAAAGACGCACTCAAGGCCTTACAAGACCACTTTAAAGAGAAGTGTCTGCCACCGATTCGCAGTAACACCCGTCTCAAAGAGGCGCCCAGCCATAAAAAAACCATTTTTGAACACGACGCCCGGAGTTATGGGGCCGCCGATTACATGCAGGTTGTGGCTTGGGCCATTGAAAAACACATGATGCGCCACGGGCTGAGACCACCCGAACAACCGGAAGTGGCGCCTGCTGAAGAAGTGGTCACCACCGTGACGCAAGGGGTGAGGGCATGAACGACGGCAAAACAAACAAGAACAATGATGGACTCGGTTCCAATCCCCTAAACGAATCAGACCCGGTAGCCCAAACCCTTTACCGCGGGGCAAATGCCAAACCGAAGGGTCGTAAGCCCGTCAAAGAGGGACAATCCTGGCGATTGGTCACTTTTTCATTTTACGAAGAAGACGTGGAGCGACTCGATGAGTTGTTGGCTGAAGCCAAGCGCCGCGGCTTTCGTAAGGTCAACCGATCGCAACTGATGCGTTTTGCTTTAAGTCAGGTCAGTCTCGACGACTTCCCCCGTTCCATTTAGTTAGTAGCCACCCTTGGCGTTCAGCCCCAGGAGCGCTTGGTCTGCAGGGTTGGCCAAGGCCCGTTTGCCTCTTTGTATGCGGTCACGATAGGCGATCCGGGCCAGGGCTTCAGGCTCGTCCTCTAAAAGAATTTCATAGCCCGCCACGCCCAATGCGTAATCCCCTCGACGCAGGTGGGCTTCTGCCAGACCTTTGAGCACCTCTTGATAAAATTCGCGTGGTAAGTCTTGTTGATGGTTTTCGGCCAAAAAGAGCATTTGCATGACCCCCTCATCTGCAGCACCCCTTTGGACAAATTGCCGGGCCACCAGATATCGCACCAAAGCGCGGACGGTGCGCGGCGCCTGCGCAGCGGTGGGTTCGTGTAAGGCACGCTCTAGCAAGGCAAGGCTTAAGCCAGGGTCGGGTTTGCCATTTTTCGGCGTTAAGAGGTAATCCAACGCATGGTGTGCCAGTGATGCGATACCCGCGTTGGCTTGGATGGATTGAATCAGTTGATTTTTGGCCTTGGCAAGCCGAGCCCAGGAAGGGGGGAGGTTGGCTTTGAGGGCGCGCCCCCACAGAATGCCAGCTTGCTCAGTATCTCGGGCCAGCCAAGCGAGATCTCCAGCATAAATCCACCTTCGTCCCTTTTCAAAAGCCGCCTCATCGGGGAGCGCATTGGCACTGGCGACGGCTTCCGCTGTGGCTGCTGACCATTTCTTCTGTCGGCTCAGGGTCCGGGCGAACAACAAGAGGGTTTCTTGAGATAAGGTGGGTTCGTACTCCCGGGCCAAGGATTTTGCATCTGCCAACGAACCGGAGCTCAGCGTCTTTCGAATGTCTTTGGCCCGAGCCATTTGGTCAGGGTCACAAGTTTCTTTCAAAATCGATTCTCGAGAAAAGCGTTGATAGGCAACGCCCAAAGCATAGTTGGGCAACTTTTGTCGCCGAAGTGCTTTTTCAAAAGACTGAAGATGTTCTTTCAGTTGCGATTTACCACCCATGGCGGTTGCAGCGTCCCCGGAACGGTACATTTCTTTCACCCGTTCAAGGCCATCGTCTGCCCGGAGAAGTTCATGGATAAGGGCGCCGGCGAGGGTGTAGGCCCGCGCGGGGGCTTGCTGCCAAAAACCACTGAAGGACAAAAGGTCTTTGGATTTAATGGCGGTCCCCGTTTGCATCATGGCCGCTGCTTGTTCCTCGAGAAGCAAACCGTTTCTTGAGGTGAGTTCTGGTGTAATCGCCATGGCCAAACCTTCGGTAAGACCCGGATTCACCCAAATGCCCATCTGGCTGGGGACGGCAAAAAGGCTGTCATTGAGTTCTGCGGCCATCACATGCACCAGTTCATGCCCCAGTGAATTGTGGGGGATTAATGCTTCTGCAATGTGCAACTCTCCCCGCCAAGGCAGCGCAAAATCCACGTGGTGTGCACCGGTCCACCGGCCGCGTTCTTTGTCATTGGCATGCAGCCACACATGAATGGGCGTGGTGGCTTCGAGCTGCAAACGGGCCTTGATGCGTTCGTGCCACAGGGTGGCTTCGGCCAAGATAGCCGCCACTTTATCAGCGTTCAGGTGATTTGGGTTGGCGTGTACCGTGATTGCACCTTTGGTCATGGTGAAATGGTAGGCTTCTGTCAATTGCTGATGAGAGGGAACAAGCTTTTGCTGGTTGGAGAAATCAAGCCAGCCGGAGACGAGGAGCACGGGGATGAGCCACAGGGGATACCGTCGTTGTCGCTGTGAAATGGCTGAAAGTGAGGCACGGCTCACTCGGGGGTAAAGCCCGGTGCCGAGGGCCACCAAGGCCGCCACATAGCCCATGGTCGCCAGTCGGTAGGGGTAGCCAGCCATCGGCGTTTGGAGCCCTTGGAATAAATCGCCGGACAAAATGCCGAGAAGTTGGGACGCAAACCGAAATGAGGGCTCGCTGTGCCATTGTAAGAACCAGAAACCGGTCATGCCAACCCAAGCCGCCCCTGCGAGCGCCAGCGCCAACCATTTGTGGCGGAACAGCCGGCCAAAATGGAGGCCCAACACCGTGTTCAACAAAAATACGGGAATGGTACCCAGTAAGAGCGGGACGAAAGTTTGCTCACCCACACAGGCATGCAAAGAGAAACTTTGGATCCACAAAATGAGCGCAAATAAGGAGAGGCCGACGACCAAAACCATCAGCTGCATGATGACATCGTTGACAAAACCCTTTTCCGATTGGCTAACGCCGCGCCTCACAGCGCCAAAAAAGACAAAGGGAGCTCCAACCGCGCCGAGAATGAATGCAGACTCGGCGCCCGGCGTTCCCAGCAAAGGCGAAAACCCTAAGCCCAAAGCCAATCCCACCATGACGAGCAGGGTCAAGGGATTGAGCAGGTCCAGCTCATTCTGTCGTTGAGAACGCATGAATCCCTATTTCTTTTTTCGTTTTTTTCGGTTGGCTTTACGCGCTTTGGCTGCCTGCTTGCGTTTGTCTTTTTTGTTTTTAGTGCTCTTAGCGGTTTTTCCCGCACCAGGGGCACCCATATTGTAGTAGCCTGGAGGGGGTGCCATCGGCCGGCCCATGCCACCTCCGAAGGGGTTCATACCACCCATAGCTGCTTGCAGTTCCGCACCCATACCACCGCCAACGCCCGCTTGTCCCATTTTGGCCATTTGAGCCATTTGGCTAAAGCCTGGCATCTTGCCGAGCAGGCCTGGACTTTGTCCCACCGCGCCCATGAGTTGACGCATCATTTTGAAACGCTTCAGCAAATCAGTGAGCTCTTGCTCGCTGCGGCCAGAACCCTTGGCCACCCGAACCCGTCGACTTTTTTCTTTATCAAAAAGATCGGGCCGCTTGCGTTCATGCGGGGTCATGGACAGCACCATGGCTTCGATTTTTACCAGTTCTTTGTCATCGACGGTTTGGCCGCCCATCATGTCGCCCATGCCAGGGATTTTATCGAGCAGTCCCTGCAGTGACCCCATCTTTTTGATCATCCGAAGTTGTTTGAGGAAATCGTCAAGGCTGAACTTGCCCTGCAACATTCGCATGGCGTCCTCTTCAGCTTCTTTTTCATCCACCTGGCCTTCAAAGTCTTTGACCAAACCCACCACATCGCCCATGCCCAAGATGCGGCTGGCCAGACCCTGGGGGCGGAAGGGTTCAATGTTGTCGAGGTGTTCACCCATACCCAAGAATTTAATGGGCTGTCCCGTGATTTCCTTAATGGAGAGAGCAGCGCCACCACGTGCGTCGCCATCGAGTTTGGTCATGATGAAACCATCAATGGCCAATCTTCGATGGAATTCATTGGCGGTTCGCACCGCGTCCTGACCGATCATGGCATCCACCACCAAGAAAATGCTGTCAGGATTCACGTTGTTTTTAATGGCTTCGAGCTCGCCCATGAGGGTGTCGTCGATGGCCAAGCGGCCCGCGGTATCAAAAAGGATGACGTCACATTGCCATTCCTTGGCTTTTTGGATGGCATTTTTACACAAATCGGGTGGGGTCAACGCTGGGTCTGCGTACACTGGAACATCCAGTTGGGTTCCCAGGACCTTCAACTGTTCCACGGCAGCAGGGCGGTAAATGTCGGCGGCCACCAGCATGGGTCGGTGTTTTTTCTTTTTGAGATACCGCGCAAGCTTGCCGGTGGTGGTGGTTTTACCGGTCCCTTGCAGGCCGACCATCATGATCGTACCGATTGGGCGACTCAGTCGGATTTCGGTGTCCACAGGCCCCATGAGCGCCTCGAGTTCCTCATGGCAAAAACCCACAAAGTGCTCTGAAGGCGATAGTTTAATTTTTTGGCCTTTCTTGTCTTTGGCGCGGACGGTGATCGTTTCGCCCATGGCCTTTTCTTTGACCCGAGAGAGGAAGGTCTTGACCACGGAATATTCTACGTCGGCCTCTAGAAGTGAACGTCGAACTTCTTTGAGGGCGTGATCGATGTTTTCTTCTGTGAGCTGGGCTTGCCCCTGAAGGTAATTCCGGGCCTTTTTAAATCCAGATGAGACGGTTTCCAGCATGTGATGTCCTCGGTCCATTGCCGCGTGTGTTCAGGCGGTCGGTTCAGGAAGGCTTTAGCAAAATTTCGGGGGAGTTCAAGAAGGGTCTGGGTTAAATTTAGCAGCCTTAACCCTGATTACGGGCCAAAAAGAGAGAAAGCGCTTCTTTGCCGCCGTTCAGGAGTTGGAAGCCATCTGCGCAGAGTAAACTTTGGAAGGAGAGGTCCATGAGGCCGGCCAGGGCTTTGATCGCGCGCGCTGGGTCTTTAAGTTTTTGTTTGGGCACCAAGCGCAATCCCACGGCTGGGTCGGCCAAGATGGCGTCTCCCACGAGCAAAATCCCTTGCCTGGCATGGTACAGCACCGATTCGCCTGGGGTTTTCATCCCGAGCAAATGTTTGATTTCCCAATCATCCCCAAAAAAATGCCCGTTGCCATAGGTTTGAATGCGGGCGGTGTTACGGAGCAGTGCCACGTCGGATTTTGGGGCCCAAATGGGGGCTTTGAGGGCCTGTGAGATGGCCAACGATTCGCGTTCGTGGTCAGCATTGAGCAGAACGATTTCAAATCGCGACCCCAAACCCTGGAGTTTTGCCATGGCGTCAGGGCTCATGGATACGGGGTCCACCACAGTGACCGTGTTGTCGGATTGCACCAGCGCGAAACCGTTAAAGCAGAAGCCTCGGTCTTCTTGGTATTCGGACCACATCCAGACATTTTCGAGAATTTGATGCATTTCGGTGACCACCTTTGAGTGTGGGGTATCCTTTATGGGCAGCAGGAACAAGCGAACCGAGGGGAAACGACTTTAAAAAAGTGTAGGCTGCCTCGGACCATCGGCGACCAACAGGGTTGGGCCTTCACTCCCGGCTTGATTGAGCTGTGTGGAGACGGGTTTGCACCCCATGCCTGTGCCGGGAAAGGCGGGCAGGGCCCAGCTTTTAGGAAAAGCCAAATGGGGGTTCAACCAATCTTGTAGGAGATGGCGAGGCACGATGACGGGCATGCGATCATGAATGGGCGCCATCAGTTCATTGGGCGCCGTGGTGAGGATGGTGGTTTCCAAATGGAGGTCACCGTCGACCACTCTTTCTCGAAGCAGTCCGGCCAACGCTAGGGTGGGCACCTGCGGGTCCTCTAAATGAAAAAACCAAGGTTCCTTTTGGCCGTTTTCTTTTTTCCATTCGTAAAAGCCGTTGGCGGGGAGGACACATCTGGATGTACGTGACAGGCCTTTGAAGGTGGGCTTTTCGGTCACCGTTTCTACGCGGGCATTGAGGAGAAGTTTTTTCTGGCCCCTCGGTTCGATTTCAAACCCCCAATGCGCCAAATCAAACCGTCGCCGAAACCCACTGTCCAAGCGCAACAGGGGCACACGATCGGTGGGGGCGATATTATAGCGAGGCGCCCACTCGAAATCATTGATGGCCCCATATTGAGCCTTCATTTCCTGATTTGAAGCAAAGAGAGCGTATCGGCCACACATGAAAAACCACCCCTTGGGCTTGTTTTCGAGCCCTAGATTTGAGAGTTACCAAAATGCGGAATTTTTCAAAATCTTTTTCGGCGCCCACCCGTCGCTTCAGGAGTCCACATGGCCACGAAATTTAATCTCGAACATTTTTTCCCCGGGGTATCCATCGCAGACTTTGAGTCTCACCTTAACCACCCTAAGTTATTAGAAATGTTGGCGGAAATGCCCGCGTTTCGCGCCAGGGACCTCCTGGACAAAACCGAAGGGGACGATGGTAAAATCACCTGGCGGTTCAAAGTTGTGGCCGGTGGCGAAATCCCACCCGCGGCCCAAAAAGTGCTGAGCGAAGACATGCTCACCTGGGTGGAAACCTCTACTTTTGATCCGAGTACCCACAGCATCTCATGGTCCATCGAGCCCATGGTGATGAAGGATAAATTCTCAGGTTTTGGAACCTGGAAACTTCACGATGAAAATGGCGGGACCCGTCGTGTGATCGAAGGTACCATCGAAATTAAGTTTCGCTTCGTGGGTAAAATTGCGGAGTCCTTCATTATTGCCGAACTCAAAAAGAACTATGCGGTCGAGCCCCAAATCCACCAAAACTTTTTCGATGCCATGAAGAACGAGGGGTGATTCATGGGGAAACGGTGGTTCTCGAAAAAATCAGGTGGTCCCGGGGCGCTGGGTGCCTCAGTGTTGCTGATGGCGGTGATGGTGACACCGTCTTGCAAAAAAGAGCCGGTGGCGAAGCTGGCGGCACAAACCAACGAAGCACCCGTACAAAAAAAAGTGGCGCTCAAAGAGGGGCAAGGGCTTCTCAAAATAGACGCGCCGGAGGCTTTTATGGCGCTGGTGGACAATCAAAAAATGGGCTTGGGAAAAAGTTTGATTGCCCCCGTGGCCGCGGGACTGCGTCAAATTGCGGTCTTTCCTCAGCGCCATCCGCCCCAGTTTTTCGAAGTGGACATCAAAGGGGGCGAGGAGCACACCCTGTCCGTGACCTTTGATGAAACGCCGCAGGCGCGCTGGAAGGATGCCAACGACCCCAAGAAACCTCTTTATTGGGTCCTGCACGCGGCAGCGAGCCGTGAAAAAGGCAAATACGCGGCAGCCGAAACCTTGTTACGGTTTGCGTTGCAAAGTCATCCCAAGGACAAAAGGCTTTGGCGGCAGCTGGCCTATACGTTGCCCGCGCTCAAAAAAAAGGAAGCGGCTCTCAATGCCATGAATCGCTATCTTGAGCTGGCGCCCAATGCACCGGACAAGGCACATCTGGTTGAGGTACAAAAAGGTTTGGCGGCTCAAATGGATGATTCGCCCGAGCGTCGAGAAGCGGTGCCCGTGCAAGGGGCCCCGGCACCTTAAAGGCCCCACGGAAGGTCTTGTGAGAACGCCCGCCATGTGACAAGATCTTGCCAGGAGACCGCACCCATGCCCGCTACCCAAGATGCCCCATTGAGATTACCTGAAGCCTTCCGGCGTAAAAGAGGGCTGGCAAAAGACCGCCGTTATGTGCACCAGGTCATGCGTCGCGCGAGCCTCAATACGGTCTGCGAAGAGGCGCGATGCCCAAACATTGGCGAATGTTTTTCGGCCAAGACAGCTACCTTCATGATCATGGGTGATACCTGCACGCGTCGTTGTCATTTTTGTTCGGTTAAAACCGGGCGACCCATGGCGCTCGACCCTGAGGAGCCCGAAAACTTGGCCAGAGCCGTTGGCGATTTAGGATTGCAGCATGTGGTGATCACCAGCGTGGATCGTGACGAATTGCCCGACTACGGCGCAGCCCATTTTGCGGCTTGTATTACTGCCATCAAAGATACCTATTCCAAGGTGCAAGTGGAAATCCTGACCCCCGATTTTAAAGGAAATTCAGAAGCCATTGACGTGGTGCTCGCGGCAAAACCCGATGTGTTTAATCATAACATCGAGACGGTGGCTCGATTGTACAAAAAAGTTCGGCCGCAATCGGATTGGGAAACCACCAAAGGGGTGCTGCAATATGTAGCGAACCAGGGTGGCCCAGCGGTTAAAAGTGGTTTTATGGTAGGCCTGGGTGAAACAGACATCGAGGTGGAAGAGACCATTCATACGCTTAAAGACCTGGGCGTGGATATTGTCACCATTGGTCAATATTTGCGGCCCACGTTGAAGCAATGGCCGGTATCACGCTACGTCGAGGACGAACAGTACGACCAATGGCGTGCTTTGGGGGCCTCTTTAGAGTTTGATTATGTGTTCGCGGGGCCTTTTGTTCGGTCGAGTTATCATGCCGCCGAAGCTTTGGCTCATGCACAAAAGGCAAAGGACCTCAGCTCGGCCAAGCCAAGCCTCAACATTCTTCACTAGCCCGGTTGGCTTTTGACCAGCGTGTCCGCGTCATCGTCTGTGAATTCCTCGTACAAGTCTGCTTGGGCCCATTTGTTGAGGACCAATGCACCCACGCCATCGCCCGTCACGTTAGTGGCCGTTCGGCACATGTCCAGCGGGCGATCCACAGCGAGGAGCAAGCCGATGCCTTCAAGGGGTAAGCCCACCGCCGCCAAGACCATGGCCATGGTCACCGTGCCAGCGGCTGGAATGCCAGCAGCACCCACAGCGGCCAAGACCGCGGTAATGGCCACCATGATCTGGGCGGGGACGTCCAACGCCACACCGTAAAGCTGTGCGATAAACACGGCAGCCACTGCTTCGTATAAAGCCGTCCCATCCATGTTGACCGTGGCGCCCAAAGGCAAAACAAAACCCGAAACCCGCTTATCTACATTCAAGTTCTCTTCGACGCACTTCATGGTCACCGGCAGCGTGGCGTTGGATGAAGAGGTGGAAAAAGCGATGGACAGGGCTTCACCAATGCCCGCAAACAATTTCCAAGGAGGGGTCTGCGTGAAAATCCAAGCGATGGCAGGCAGTACCACGCCCACGTGAATCAGGAGACCGCAAACCACACACAGGGCGTACTTGCCCAAATCTTTGAAGACTTCTGGGCCAGTTGCGGCCACCACATCCACCAGGAGCCCAAAGACGCCAAAGGGGGCGAAAACCATGATCAAGCCGACGATTTTACCAATGGCCATGTTCACCGTGCTGTTGAGCAATAACACGTCGCGCCCACGACGGCCCAATGTTGTTAATGCACCGCCAAGCAAAATGGCAAATACGATAACGGCTAAAACGTTATTAGAGGCCAGCGCCTTAAAGGGATTCACCAGGGCTTTGTCTAACTGCTTGCGTAAAAACTCACCCGCGCTGGGGGGATCTACAGGTTTGGTGGTGCCTTGATCTTGGGCACGGGCGCGCATGTCCAAGGCGGCCAGCCAGCGCAAGGCCGCAGATTTTTGGTCGGAAACCGATGCGTTTTTGTCGGCCAATCGCTGCAGGATGGATTGCAGCTCTGCGCGGTCTGAGGCCTTTAAATCACCCACGGCTTGGCTGATGGCACCTGGTGCGGTTTGGGCTGGTAATGCATCATCGACATTGGCAATTGCCACTTGGTGGCTATTTTTCGCCTCTCGGACCCCGGGTTGAATTTGTGAAACGAGGGTCAGTCCGATGATCACCGCGATAAAGGTGGTGGAAAAATAATAGGCAAGGGTTTTACCCCCTATTTTGCCCAATTTCCGCACATCCCCAACGCTGTTCATGCCATCGATAATAGAGGTGAGCACCAGTGGCATGACGATCATGGCCAAGGATAACTTAAATATTTGGCCGAGCCAGCTGACATAAGGTGCTGCGCCCGGAAGGGCCCAGCCCACCAAAGCCCCAAGCAGGATGGCGATAATGATACCTACGGTTAAAAAGCGTGCATTGACCGAGCTGCTCATGAGGGTCCTCTTTTCGCCTGTTTTTTACCTTTACGTCCTAAAAGTGCAAGGAATTCCATCCCGATAGCCCCTTGTTTGTTGGTCCCAGGATGTGGCAAAAAGGGAAAGAGCCCAGCGAGTTTGGGATCTCGCAAACATGGAGTGAAAATGAAGGTGATGATCGGGCCTCATTGGAGGCGATTGGCATTTCTCGGTGGCCTGGCAATGTTGTGTCAGCCCAGCGTGGCCAATGCCAATTTGGTAATCACGGAAGTGTACGCGAATAGTCCTGGGAGTGGCCAAGACGCTGGCAAAGAATGGCTTGAGCTCAGTAACACATCAGAAGACACCGCCATCGATCTCGATGGGGCAACGCTGCAAAGATTGGATGGCACTGCTCGCAATCAGGCATGGTCATTAACGCTCACGGGGGCACCCACTTTGGCGCCGGGGACCACCCTGGTTTTGGGTGAGTCCGATGACCTGGGTTTGGGCCTTTGTTTTGCCTTTGACGTGTTTGTTCTCGACAGCAGCTTTGTCCTTGGAAACTCCGGGGTTCAGTTTTTGTCCATTGAAACGGCGGACCAACTTTGGGGGGAGGAAGTCAAGATCTCTAATTCCAGCACGTTTCCCGATGGCCAAGCGCGCGAAAGAGTGGATGCCAATGAAACTGAAGACATCGGCACGGCTTGGGCCGCTTCCAGCTGCGAGCTGCAGACCAATGTTTACGGGACGCCAGGACAAGCTCCGGCTACATGTTTAACCGAAGACGATTTCTTACCGAGTTCTGAATGCGCGGGAGGCGGGACACCAGTGATTGGGACTGATGGTGGGGTTGCCAACGGCAACAGTGGGGGGGTGACCAGCACCTCCACTTTGGACGGGGGCGGTCAAATCGATGTTTCAGGCAATGCCGCCCCGACGGGTTCCCTGGTCATTATCTCCAGCGATGGGCAAAGTGCGACGTTTCAATTGACGGCCACTGATGCGGATCACACGGCCGTGGCAGGGAGCCTCTACTATTCGGTGGCGCAAAATCAGCCAGCCGGGCAGGAGATCGTGGCGGGTCTGAACCTACAGAGTGATGGCTCTCCCGTAGAGTTTGTTTGGGAGTTTGGGGATGTGCCTGAAGGTACTTACTATCCCTTCGCTGTATTTTCAGATTCTTATGGTGCTAAAAGTTATGCCTACGGCACCCAAGCGATCCAGGTGGGCGCACAAACGGCAGAAATGGCTTTTTCCATTACGGAGCCCGACGGCATCAACGATTCTGCCAGTGCCAGTGCAGGGCTAAACATCGCGTGGAACATTTTACCAGCGGTGGACGGGGTGGTGGCCCTCTATTACGACACAGACGGCCAGGGTTATGATGGAGAACCCATTGTCTCAGGCTTGTCAGCCAATGCCACGGGGCCTCGAACCTACCTTTGGCAACCTGACGAATCGGTGCCTAACGGCAATTACGCCATATATGGGGTCATCAGTTGGGCAGGCAATCAAGCCATGGCTTATTCCCCCGGATTTGTTGAGGTTCAAAACCAAGTGCAAGGCTGCCAATGTCGCAGCCACAAAAATACCGGAGCCAATACGATTCCATTTGGCTTGGCCCTATTGGCTTTGATAGGTTATCGCAGGCGAAAATCGCGGAAGTCCTTAAACCATTAATACTTTTGAGCAAAACCCATCATGAAATACGGCATCATTTCTGACGTACACGGCAACATCGAAGCGCTCAACGCTTGTGTTAAAGCCCTTAATGAAGAGGAAGTGGATGAGTTTGTGTGTCTTGGGGACACCGTGGGGTATGGGGCCAACCCAGAAGAGTGCGCTCAAATCGTGAGAGAAATTACGAGTATCAATGTGGTGGGGAACCACGACGCTGCGGTGGCCGGCCGAATGGACTATTCCTACTATTACGATGCCGCGCGACACGCGCTCGACTGGTGCAAACAAAATGTGAGCGAGGAGACCGTGGCTTGGCTTCGGGCCATGCCTTACAAGCATCGGGTGGGACATGTGGAGTTTTGCCATGGCTCCCCGGTTTGCCCCGAAGACTTCAACTATGTGTTTTCCAGGCAGCGCGCCGCCCAACTGTTACCCTACAAAGATCAGTTGGCCCCGGTCACTTTTATTGGGCACAGCCATCTCACCCGATCCTTTGCCTTACTCGGTGATGAAGCCTATTTGGTCAAAGGACAAAGTTTCGTTATCCGGCCCGATGCAAAATACATTGTCACAGTGGGCTCTGTGGGACAGCCACGGGATTACGACCCAAGAGCCTGTTGCGGGCTTTATGACACCGAATCGCGCACATTTCGCTATATCCGCTGCGAATACGATGTGAGCGCGCAGCAGCAAAAGATCCTGAACGCTGGCTTGAGTCAGAACTTTGCGGCCCGATTGGCCGTAGGCATTTAATTTGGCAGACTTAATAGGGGTTTCGGGCCGATTTTTCCCCAATTGGCCCTACCGCGATGCTTTGCAATGGATGTCTGAGGAGCGAGAATCGGTGCTGCGCGGTGCACCCGGCACCATTGCCTTGGGGTACCATCAGTCTTCCGTGATCACCTTGGGGCGTCACACCCCCGAAGGTCAGATTTTAAGCCCCGAACGCGCTCAGGCCTCCCAAGTGGAGATATTCCCCATTGATAGAGGGGGCGGCGCCACCATTCACGGCCCAGGGCAAATTGTTATTTATCCAGTAGTTAATGCTAGATCGTTAAAGTTGTCAGTTAAAGGTGTGACCGAGGCTTTGGAGCATGTGGTGGTGGATTTGGCCGCTGCGTATGGGGCGGTAGCCACGGGCATTCCCGGTCGCCCGGGGGTGTATGTTCAGGGCAAAAAACTGGGTGCCATTGGTTTTCACATGCGACGTGGGGTCATGACTCACGGACTCGCCATCAATATCAATAATGATTTAGACGTTTTTTCGCTCATCTCCCCATGCGGGGTTTTGGGGCAACAAGTGACCTCTTTACAGGCAATTACCGGAAAGCCCGTTGACGAAGCTTTTTTGGCACGGCAAACATGGCGATTCGTTTGTCAGCATTTGGGGGTTTCTCACAGCGAATTACTGCTGTGAACAGTGTTGCCTGAGGAGTTTGAGTGAAAAAGAAGAGCAAAACCCTAATTACGGTTTTGAGTAAAATCCACGAACGGCGGCCCAAGGCGTCCGCGTGTTTGGTGGAGATTTACGGCCAGCAAATTGGCCGAAAGCTCTTGCTCACTCAAGGTGAACTCATTGTCGGGCGCTCCCAAAAAGCGGACATCCAAGTTGAGCAAGAAAGCGTGTCCAGGCAGCATGCGCGGTTTCGGGTGCAGGCCAATGGCATCACCGTAGAAGACATGGGCAGCACCAACGGAACCTACGTGAACGACCAGCCTGCGAAGCCAGACGCTTTAAGTTGTGGCGATCAAATCAAAATCGGCCGGACCATTTACAAATTTTTAGAAGGTGAGGACATCGAGAGCGCTTATCGCCAAGAATTGCTGCGTCTGGCGGCCATCGACGGGCTCACCGAGTGTTTTAACGAGTCTTATTTGCGCGAACAGCTGGGCCGAGAAGTGTCGCGTGCTTACCGGTACGCTCGACCACTTTCAGTGGTTTTATTTGACCTCGAAGGCATGGGACGTATCAATCAGGAATTGGGCAAATTGGCGGGTGATGCCGTTTTGACCCAATTGGCCCACCGGGTGCGTTCGCGGCTTCGCCGGGAAGATGTGTTCGCCCGCCTCGAAGGTGGCTTGTTTGCTGTGGTGGCGCCAGAAAGTGGTTCCGAGGATGCAGCGGCTTTGACCCAAAAAATCGAACGCATCATCACCACCGACCCCTTCTTTTTTGAGGAAGTGGAAGTGACATTGGGCGTACACACCGCCAAGGCCACCCTGCGGGAAGAGAAATTTGAGCCCACCGATCCGGTTTATGTGGATGCGCCCTTTGAAACAGAACCCAGCCTGGGCAAAGCGTTGGGAGATTTGGATGTCCCCACCGCCGAGATGAGCGTGGAGGATACCCGTCCTAACCCCTCAAGAACTAACAGCAATAACGTTTTGGAAGGCCCTTCCAAAGAATTGTTCGAATTTGCGCTGGATCGCTTGGCCGAAACCAAAAAAGAGTTCCGGAGCAAGCGTGCGAAAGCCAAGCTCAAAGAAGCTGCCAACTAAAGCCCTCAATTGATAACCCCATCATTTTTACCAACCTTTCTTCTGGGTTTGGGGTTGCTGTTTTGTGCGGTTCGTGTGAAATAGCTCTTGCTCTCACGAGAGATTTTATGCCTTTAGGGGCTGTTGGATTGAACAGGTAATAATTATGAAAATTCACGAATATCAAGCCAAAGAAATTTTAAGAGAATACGGCGTAAAAACCCTGGAAGGGGTGGTGTGCGACAACGTCGATGACGCGGTGGCAGCGGCCGAGCGATTGGGATTCCCATGCGTGGTGAAGGCTCAAATCCACGCCGGTGGACGCGGCAAAGGGGGTGGGGTCAAGCTCGCCAAAAACATCGATGAGGCCAAAGCCCATGCGAACGATATTTTGGGCATGCAACTGAAAACCCATCAAACTGGGCCCGAAGGGCAACTGGTTCGCAAAATCTTTGTGGAAGCCGGATGCGCAATCGCCCGCGAACTGTACGTGGGCCTGGTGCTCGACCGAGAAACCTCTCAAATCTGTGTGATGGCATCCACTGAGGGTGGCGTTGAGATTGAAAAGGTGGCCGAAGAGACACCCGAAAAGATTCTCAAAGCCTGGGCCAATCCAGTCACCGGACTCATGCCGTATCAAGCCAGAGAGTTGGCTTTTGGGTTGGGGCTCGAAGGCAGCCAAATTCGAGAAGCCACCAAGTTTTTCATGGGATTGTATCAGTCCTTTGTGAGCACCGATGCTTCATTGGCAGAGATCAACCCGTTGGTGGTCACCGAAGACGATCAAGTGATCGCCCTCGATGCCAAGTTTAACTTCGATGACAACGCCATGTTCCGTCAAAAGCGCGTGGGCGAAATGCACGACCCCGACGAAGAAGATCCGCGGGAACTTGAGGCGCACCAATATGATCTGTCCTACATCGCTTTAGATGGAAACATCGGTTGTATGGTGAACGGCGCAGGCCTTGCCATGGCCACCATGGACATCATTAAGCACGTGGGTGGTGAGCCAGCGAACTTTTTGGATGTGGGTGGTTCCGCCACCAAAGAAAAGGTCACCGAGGCCTTCAAGATCATTCTCCGCGATGAAAATGTGAAAGCCGTCTTTGTGAACATCTTCGGCGGCATTGCCAAATGCGACGTGATCGCCGAAGGGGTCACCGCCGCGGCACGAGATTTGGGTTTGACCCAACCCTTGGTGGTCCGCTTGGCTGGAACGAACGTAGAAAAAGGCAAGCAAATTTTGGCCGAATCCGGTCTGAAAATCATTCCCGCCGATGACATGCTCGACGGTGCGCAAAAGGTTGTGGCTGCAGCAAGCGCTTAGCCCAAACATGAAGGATTAGAACAATGAGTATTTTCGTTAACAAAGATACCAAAGTGGTGGTGCAGGGCATCACCGGTTCCCATGGTGGATTTCATACCCGCCAAATGATCGAATACGGCACCCAGATCGTGGCCGGTTGTACCCCCGGTAAAGGTGGGCAGCTGTTCGATGAAAAGGTACCAATTTTCAACCGTGTGTCTGAAGCGGTGAAAGAAGCGGGCGCCAACACTTCCATTATCTACGTGCCCCCTCCCTTTGCAGCCGATGCCATTTTAGAATCAGCCGACGCTGGCGTGGATTTGGTGGTTTGCATCACCGAAGGCATTCCCGTGATGGACATGGTGAAAGTCAGTCATGCTTTAAAAGGCAGCAACACCCGACTCATTGGCCCCAACTGTCCGGGCGTCATCACCCCAGGCGAATGTAAGTTGGGCATCATGCCCGGTCACATTCATAAAAAAGGCCACATCGGTGTCGTGTCTAAGAGTGGCACTTTGACCTATGAAGCAGTGGGCCAACTTACCGCGCTCGATATTGGGCAAAGCACCTGTGTGGGCATTGGTGGCGATCCGGTGAATGGCACCAACTTTATCGATGTTCTAGACGCCTTTAACCAAGATGCCGACACCCACGGTGTCATCATGATCGGTGAGATTGGCGGCACGGCGGAAGAAGAAGCCGCCGAATGGATCAAAGCGAACATGAACAAGCCGGTGGCAGGTTTTATTGCTGGACGGACGGCACCTCCAGGCCGCCGTATGGGTCACGCGGGCGCCATTATTTCCGGTGGCCAAGGCGGGGCAGACGATAAGATCAAGGCCCTCGAGCAAGCCGGCGTGGTGGTTGCGCCGACTCCGGCCAATATGGGCACGGCCCTCCAAGAGGCTGTGCGCCGCGCGGGCTGAGTTTGAGAGGCTTATCTCTGTCCAAAAAGCGACCTGAATGGGTCGCTTTTTTTGATCTTGGTTTTCTCTGTGTTCGGCTTTTGGTACACTCCACTCGTTGGGAGAAGCATGAGATTACTTTTGTTGTTGGTTTTTTGTTTTCTGAGTCACGCACCAGCCGCGTGGTCTTTCGATTATCAATTGGCCCCACCAGTGATCGAAGGGCATACCGACCCCATTCCTGAAAACCCTGAAAACTGGGAAATGCGTCTCACCCAAAGGGAACGGACCCAGTATCTGAATACCCTACGCCGTGAAAACCAGCGCTTTTGGTTGGGCTATATCATGGGGGCGGGCGCTGCGGTTCTCGGGCCACTAACGCTGAGCGTGCCTTTTGCAATGTCCGTGTTTCCCTTGGCTTTGGCGGGGGCCTTGGGCCCCGCGCCACTGATGTACACTTTTTTGTCCACCGCGGTGGTTTTTGCAGCTAGCAATGCGCTCATCCAGTCTTTGGCCACCCATTGGTTGCTCAATCAGTCTCGTTATTACCAATTCAAAATGCTACCGGGATTTTTGGCCAATTTGGTGGGGCAAGGACTCACCTTTTCCATCTTCATGGGCTTGTCGGGAACAGCGCTGGGTATGATTTCTGATCCAGCGGTGGCGTGGCAACGGCGGGATTTTGTGACGGCTGAACTGGGTGTGGGGAGTTTGGGTATTTTGGGGGCTCTCGCCTTGGGGGCTTTGACCTACGTGACCTTGCCGCCATTGATGGGCACCTGGATGATGATGAAAAATGCAGCCGTGCGACCCGGCTTTAGGGTGATTCGTCCGGCGCCAGAAACCACGGCACGTTTTGAACCCGTGGGTGGCAGTGGGGTCCAAACGCCATTGCTCGCTTTTCAATTTTAGTGGCCATGAACGAAAAGAATTTACACCCATCGCCCGAAGAACAAAAACTGCGTGTGGATGCCTTCTTGGCTCAAAAATTGGGCATCTCCAAGTCACAAGCCCAACGGTGGTGTGCTCAGAACAGAGTCCGGCACGTTGTCATGGGCACCCCTGTTTCCAAGGGCGATTTGGTGCCAGAAGGGGGGCTCAAAGTACAGGTTGAGCAAACCATCGATTTCACCCGCGTGGGTGACATGGCCCCATTTTTTGAAGACGAACATGTTTTTGTCGTGAATAAGCCCGCAGGGTTGCCAACTTTGCCGAAACATAAAGATGACTTCACCAGTGACTGTGTGGCTTATCGATTGGCGAAACATTATTCCTGGGCACGGGATTTACCGCAGCGAGATTATGGGCTGGTCCATCGGCTGGACAATGATACCTCCGGCCTGCTCGTGGCTGCCAAAGATAGGCAAACCTATGACACCCTTAGGGACCAATGGGGGACGGGGGTGTTTAAGGGTTACGTCTGCTTGATGCCCTCTGGCATCCAAAAGCCCGTGCGCGTGGATGCGGCTGTGGCCCATCATGGCGGCGTCAAAGAAAAAATGACCGTTGCGGGTTTGGATACCCCCATCAGGGGAGCGCCAGTGGCGGCTTGCACCTCCTTTCTCCCTGTCACAGTGAGACATGATGCGCTGCTTGCCTTGGCAATTTTAGAGACGGCCGGCGTGCGCCATCAAATTCGAGTTCACGCAGCCCATTTGGGGTGCCCTTTGGTGGGGGATGTCCTGTATGGCGGCTCAGCGCATGCTCAATTTTCTGGACAAGCCTTGCATGCGGCCTGCGTTCGTTTGCCAGGAAGGGCGGCCATGTTTTGTCCGGTTCCAGCGAATTTTACGCTCGCGGGCACAAAGTCGGGGGTGGATAAAGAGGCCTTTGAACAACTCCAAGCACAATTAAGCGAAATTTCTGCCAAATAAGCCACGCTTCAGGGTCCACACGGGTTGAAAACCCAGAATCCTTGATTTACTCCCAAATCGCTAACTCAAGTCATCCCAAGGATGTTCTCTATGGCTGAAACCCAAATCAAGCCCCGTGTGCGCATCGCACCGTCCCCCACGGGAGACCCCCATGTGGGCACGGCTTATATCGCTTTGTTTAATTACGCCTTGGCCAAGCAACAGGGCGGACAGTTTATTTTAAGGATCGAGGATACCGATCAGGCCCGGTCCACCCCGGAGAGCGAACAAGCCATTTTTGACAGCTTGAACTGGTTGGGCCTGCACTGGGATGAAGGGCCGGATGTGGGAGGTCCCAAGGGGCCATACCGCCAAAGCGAACGTCTGGACATTTATACCGATTACGCCAAGCAGTTGGTGGCCTCCGGTCATGCCTACTGGTGTACTTGTAGCCCTGAGCGTTTGTCGGCATTGCGGGAACAACAAAAAGAAGCCAAAACGAGCTTTGGGTATGACGGTCATTGTCGCAACCGGCCTGCAGAGGAAGTCCAGGCAGAAATAGAGCAGGGGGCGCCGGCCGTCATCCGGCTTAAGACCCCTCAAGATGGTGAAACCACCTTTGAGGATTTGCTGCGTGGTCCCATCAATATCGGCAACAAAGAGCTCGATGACCAAGTTCTCCTGAAGGCGGATGGCTTTCCCACCTATCACCTGGCCAACGTGGTGGATGATCATCTCATGGAGATTACCCATATCCTCAGAGGCGAAGAGTGGATTTCCTCCACGCCCAAGCACATTTTGCTCTACCAAGCTTTTGGGTGGGAGCCGCCCGAGTACGTGCATCTGCCGTTGCTGCGCAATGCTGACAAGAGCAAGGTCTCCAAACGGAAAAACCCCGTTTCACTGGATTTCTTCAAGCAGGCTGGCTATTTCCCCGACGCGTTGGTCAATTTCTTGGGTTTG
Organism: Myxococcales bacterium; assembly: GCA_002721815.1. Taxonomy (GTDB): domain Bacteria; phylum Myxococcota; class UBA727; order UBA727. Next base: position 14,943 of record PBLQ01000034.1, on the reverse strand, counting down.
ATGGCTTTCACTTTTGAAGACGAAACCGAAATATTCTCTTTGGAAGAGTTTGTTCAAAACTTTGAACCCAAGCGGATTTCATTGGGTGGCCCCGTTTTTGATTTACAAAAACTCGATTGGCTCAATGGTATCTATTTCAGGGAAAAACGGTCGGACGACCAAGTATTGGTCTACCTGCAAGAGCAGCTCTTTTCTGATGATTACCTTCGCGCCATTGTTCCATTGGTAAAAGAACGCATTAACAAGAGTGTCGAGTTCGTTGATTACGCTGACTTTTTCTTTTCGGATGAAATTGAGTTCGATGCCACCATCATGCTGTTGAACGGTCATTCTAAAAAAGAGAGCGGTAAACTCTGGGACAAGCTCATCGGGGTCTTGGAAGCCCAAACCCGGCTCACCACAGAGGGCGTCGAGTCGGCACTCAAAGCATTTATGGCGGAAAAGGGGCTGAAGCCCAAACAAATCTATTTCCCGATGCGCATGATGATTACGGGCAAAAAAGGCAGCCCGCCTTTGTTCGAGACCATGGAGGTTTTGGGGAAAGAGCGCGTCCGCACCCGCATGCGAAACGGTCTCAAAGCATTCAAACAATCTAAAATCTAGCGATTCATTCATAAGGAGATAAACATGGCAAACGAAAGAACATTATCCATCATCAAGCCGGACGGCGTTAAACGTAACCTCATCGGTCGCATCATTGGCCACTTTGAAGAAAATGGTCTGCGAGTGGCCGGCGCTCAAATGCGTTTGATGAGCCGTCATGAAGCAGAAGGTTTCTACGCAGTTCACAAAGAGCGTCCGTTTTTCGGCGAATTGATCGAATTCATGACTTCTGGCCCTGTCTTGTTGATGGTGCTCGAAGGCGAAAATGCAGTGGCCAAGAACCGAGAGTTGATGGGCGCCACCAATCCTGCAGACGCAGCTGAAGGCACCATCCGTAAGATGTACGCCCAATCCATCGGCGAGAATACCGTTCATGGTTCAGACAGCGTTGAAAATGCAGCCATCGAAGTGAACTGGTTCTTCAAGGGCAATGAAGTTTACAACGGCTAATAAAGTAAAAAAATCAGCGATCTGAGGTATTTTACGTTAAGGAATATCCTTAGATCGTCGATCAGTCAAAGCGCTTTTAAAACAGGGCTTTAACGCGTTAAATTAAAGCTCTTCCATCAAAAATGGTCAAAAAGAAGCGAACGAACAGGCAAGCTGCTAGGATCTTAGTATGCATGCCTGTTTTTTTTCGAGCATTTGGGGGCAAACCCCAAGACAATACTTTAAGAAGGCGAGTGCTTTTCTCGCCGCTGCGGTGGTGTTGGGTCTGACTTCTTACCCCCGAGTCGGCCATGCGGCATCGGATGCAACCCTCGGGGATCATCAGGCTCAGCAAATGATGGCCCGAGAAGCTTGGACGAAAGCTGCAGACATGTATCAGCAGCTGGCCCTGGAGAATCCTGAAAAAGAGGTTCATTACCTTAAGAAGGCAGCAAACGCCTTTGAGCAAAGTGGGGACAGCATCTCCGCACTTCACCTGCTCGAGCAGGCCTTGAAGCTGGATGACCAGGACCTCGATTTGGTGATGAGCATCGCGTTGATTCAAAAAGACCGGGGCCATTATCAGGCAGCATTGGAAATCTTAATGGAGTACGCCCAGCGCTTCCCCAAAAATGTCGAGCTGCGCGCTTTGGCATTACAATCCATCTCCCTACATTATCAGAACCAAATTGAGTTGGCGAAGGAACGGATCGAGGAAGACCCCCAAGATGTGGATGCCTACTCCGTCATGGCCCGAACCCTGGTGATGGCAGGCGAAAGCACCGCTGCGCTGGGAATTTTGACTGAGGGCATCATCGAAAACCCACAAAGCGTGGATTTATGGATTCAAATTGGAGCATTAGAGGTGGGTTCCGGGCGGGACACAGAGGCTGCATCGGCCTATAGAGAAGCCATTCGTTTGGATTCGAGTAATGGGTTGGCCCGTAACAATCTTGCATTTTTGCTGGTGACCACCAAGGACCCGGCTCTACGTGACCCGGTTTTAGCACTGGTTCATGCGCAACAGGCGCTCACCACGGAGCCAGAAAACCCTGCGTTTCTCAACACCTTGGCAGAAGTCTTCAATGTGACCGGCCACCACTCCAGAGCGGTGAGAGCCATAAAAAAGGCCATCGCCATCGCCCCGGATGATCCTTTATACCGCCGGCAGTTGGTGCGGTTTCAAAAAGCACACGACCAGTTTGAGCGGATGAAGCAGTCAAGCGCCAACGCTGTCATCCGGCCCTAGACCTACCGAAGCATCCTATTTTCGTTTTTTAAAGGCTACGCTACCCATGATAGCTCTTAAAGTCTGTTCTTTCAGGCCCTGCAGTGTCTCAAGCTGGGTTGCCGACAGCACAAAGGTAAGGCCAACAGTGGCATCTTGCAGTTCTGGGACAGGGACCAAAGCGTGCAGAATGTATTGACGCATTTTTAAAGGCTTCGGGCCTTGGAATTCCAGCTCGCGGCGGGTGCTGAGGACCGAACGGTCATCCAACCGGAGACGCTCCTTTTCCGCGTGCAGAATTTTGGTGCCGTCCATGGGGGCGCCCAACCCTGTTTTCTGAAAATAACCTTGGAGATCCATGTTTTCGGCCAAAGGGGCGTCCAGATAGATTTCGAGTCGGGGGAGATGCGGCGTCCAGTCTTTTAAAGAGGGACGTGCCTCAAAGATGAGCGTCGAATCCAGTTGTTGGGCAGCGCTATCAGTGGGTTTGGCACGCTGAACGATTTCTTTCCAGTTGGGCCTGGATTTGATTTGTGCCTTCCAGTCTTCGGGGAGGGTGACGTAGCTTTTCAGGCTTGGAAGCTGATAGCGCCGAAGGAGCTTATCGCCAGTAAAGGTTTCTGCTTGTTCCGCCGGTTTTGGGTCGTCTTTCGTGCAGCCCATCGGTAAGACCACCAAGGCACCCATGAGCCATATGTGTAAAAGCGAAGGTTTCAACTTAACGGCCAGTGAACGCAGGAGGACGCTTTTCTTGAAAGGAGCGAATGCCTTCCTTGGCGTCTTCGGAGGTGAAAAGGCGCTGTTGCAGTTCCCGTTCGAGGGCCAGGTGCTGTTCGAGTCCCAAATCGGCACCCGATTGAACAGAGCGCTTGATCAGACCTCCGGCCAAAGCGGCCTGGTTGGGCGACGCGAGGTTTTGAGCCATGGCCAGGGCTTGCCGTTGAAAATCAGCCACGTTTTCTGCTTCGAAGACCCGCGACACGATGCCCTTGTCCAGCGCCTCTTGGGGGCCAAACATGTCCGAATGAAGCATCATATCCAGTGCAGCGGTTTTTCCAACCAGACGCGTGAGTCGTGCCGTGCCGCCCGTACCCGGCAAAACACCCAATTTCATTTCGGGAAGGCCCAGTTTGTAGCTGCCTGTCATGGCAACCCGTAAATCACATGCCATGGCCACTTCCAGACCGCCACCCACGCAATGACCATTGATGGCAGCGATGACCACTTTGGGGGTATGCTCCAATCGCAGCAGGGTTTCATTGGCGTGCAGACAGAACTGGTATTTGAACCGAGGTTCGGCATCTTGGAGCATCCCAATATCGGCCCCCGCACAGAAAAACTTTTCGCCCGCGCCGGTGAGAATAATGACTTCAACATCATCATTGAATCTGGCGTCCAAAATGGCTTCGTCCAGCTGGCGCATCATGGCGTGGGAATAGGTGTTGGCAGGCGGGGCCTGAAGCGTGATCCGCATAACGCGGTCAATTATTTCAGTGGTCACCAAAGTCGCGTCTGGAGATGCCATGAGAAAGCCCCCTTAAAGTGCTGGTTGGGTTCTGGATTGTAAGCGTAGCTGCAAGGAAGAAACGCCATAGACATCTTGCTCGTTGATGGCTTCGATGGCTTCAAGGGCGGCGATGGCGCCAGAAATGGTCGTATAGTAAGGCAGACCTTTATTCACTGACGCACGTCTGAGGCTTTTGCTGTCCTTAATGGATTGAGCGCCCACGGTGGTGTTGATTACCAGTTGAACCTTTTCTTCTTCGATTTGATCGAGGACATGAGGGGAGCCTTCGCTGACTTTATTCACACGGTTGGCATAAACGCCGTTGCTCTCTAAGAACCGTTTTGTACCGCCGGTGGCCATGAGTTGAAAACCACAGGCGTACAACCTTCTCGCGATGGGCAGCACACTTTCTTTGTCCACATCGGCCACGGAGACAAAAGCGAGTCCCTTGCTCGGGAGGATGTGCCCGGCGGCCAGCTGGCTTTTGGCAAAGGCATTGGCGTAGGCACTGTCGATGCCCATGACTTCACCAGTGGAACGCATTTCAGGGCCGAGCAGGGTATCGGTGCCCGGGAATTTGATAAAGGGCAGCACCGCGGCTTTGACCGAAACATAAGGGACTTGGTGTCGGTGAATGGGCGGGGCAGTGATATTGAGGTCTTTGATCTTTTCGCCGGCCATGACACGGGAAGCCAGTCGCGCCAACGAAATGCCCGTGGCTTTGCTAATGAAGGGGACCGTTCTGGATGCCCGTGGATTGACTTCGATAACGAAAACGCGGTCTCGCTGCACTGCGAATTGAGCGTTCATTAAACCACAAACGCCGAGTTCTAATGCCACTGCCGAGGCCGCCCGGCAAATTTCATCGACAACGGGGGCGGACAAAGTATGGGGCGGTGTCACACAAGAAGAATCGCCGGAGTGAACGCCTGCCTCTTCGATGTGTTGCATCACCCCGCCGATCATGACCTCTTCACCGTCGCACAGCAGGTCAATGTCCACTTCGATGGCGCCGCTTAGAAATCGGTCGAGCAGTAAGGGCCGGTCTTCGGTGGCCTGCATGGCTTCGGTGAGATATCGGTTGAGTTCCGCATCGTTGTGCACGCGTTCCATGGCGCGTCCTCCGAGCACATAAGAGGGTCGAAGCAAGAGCGGATAGCCAATCTCTTGCGCCACTTTTAATGCTTCATCGGAAGAACGGGCCAATCCGGAGGCTGGTTGATTGAGTTTTAGCTTCTTCACTAATTCGTCTGAACGCTCTCGATCTTCGGCGCGGTCAATGGCGTCGGTGGTGGTGCCCAAAATGGGGACCCCGGCGTTGTGAAGTTGTTGAGCGAGTTTGAGGGGTGTTTGACCCCCAAACTGAACGATCACGCCCATGGGTTTTTCGAGGTCCACAATGTCCATGACGTGTTCGTAAGTGACCGGCTCGAAGTAAAGGCGATCTGAGGTGTCATAATCGGTGCTGACGGTCTCAGGGTTACAGTTGACCATGATGGTTTCGTAACCTGCATCTCGAAGGGCATAAGACGCTTGTACACAACAATAATCAAATTCGATGCCTTGACCAATGCGAATGGGCCCGCCCCCGAGAATCATGATTTTTTGCCGGTCGGTGGGCTCTGATTCACAAGCGTTCTCTTCGACAACCCCGTTGTCAGTGATTTTTGAGAAAGGCGTCTCGTAACAGGAGTACATATAGGGCGTGTGGGCCTCGAACTCAGCGGCGCATGTATCGATGCGCTTGTAGACGGGGCGGACGCCCAGTGCCTTTCGGTGAGCCCGGACTGAGGTTTCATCTTGGTCGAACCATTGACCGATTTCGGCGTCTGAAAACCCGAGTTTTTTGATGTCGCGCATGGCGGTGGCATCCAATGATTCGAGATTGGACAACGCCGCTTGCTCGTTTTCTTTGGCCACCATTTCTTGAATCTGGGCGAGGAACCAGGGGTCCACTCGGCCGGAGGCGTGGTGTACCGCTTCAATGCTGTGGCCTTGTCGTAGGGCTTCGATGATAAGCCACAATCTTTCGGGGGCGGGTGTGCCAAGTCGTTCAAGTAAATCTGCTGGGTCACAAGCCGCGCCGCCCGCTTTGGTGATGCCAGCGGACTCAATGCCCCCCACACCGTGCTCTAAGGACCGCAAAGCCTTTGACATGGATTCTTGGAAGGTCCGGCCAATGGCCATGGCTTCTCCCACAGATCGCATTTGGGTGGTCAACACGCGAGGTGTGCCAGGAAACTTTTCGAAAGCAAAGCGCGGAATCTTTACCACCACGTAGTCCAAAGCGGGCTCAAAAGCTGCCTTGGTTTTCAAGGTGATGTCGTTCATTATCTCGTCAAGGTTGTAGCCAACCGCCACTTTTGCAGCCATTTTTGCGATGGGATAGCCGGTGGCTTTAGAGGCGAGGGCGGAGGACCGTGACACGCGAGGGTTCATTTCAATGACCACCACACGACCATCGTCTGGGTTCACAGCGAACTGAACGTTGGAACCACCGGTTTTCACCCCAATCACCCGCATGACATCGATGGAGGCATTTCTCAGAATCTGATATTCTTTGTCCGTGAGCGTTTGGGCTGGCGCTACCGTGATGGAGTCGCCGGTATGTACGCCCATAGGGTCGAGATTCTCGATGCTACAAATGATCACCACATTGTCAGCTTTGTCGCGCATGACTTCGAATTCATATTCTTTCCAGCCAAGAATGCTTTCTTCGAGCAAAATTTCGTTGGTGGGACTTTGCTCCAAACCATTCTTAACAATGGTTTCGAAGTCTTCTTCGTTCATGGCGATACCGCCACCACTGCCGCCCAAGGTGAAGCTGGGCCGAATCACTGCTGGCAATCCGAGTTTTTCCTTTGCCGCGAGAGCTTCTTCCCAGGTATGGCAAATTTCGGAACGGGCGGATTCCAGCCCGATTTCTTTCATGGCGGCTTTGAAGAGCTGGCGGTTTTCAGCCCGGTCGATCACTTCGGGCTCTGCACCGATCAATTCAATATTAAGATCTCTAAGAATGCCGGTCTTGTCCAAATCCATGGCCAAGTTAAGCGCGGTTTGACCACCCACTGTTGGCAACAGCGCATCGGGTCGTTCTTTTTCTAGAATCTTGGTGACCACTTCGACCGTGAGTGGCTCAACATAAGTTGCGTCGGCAAACTCAGGATCTGTCATGATGGTGGCGGGATTGGAGTTCACCAATACCACGCGATAGCCGTCCTCTTTGAGGGCTTTGATGGCTTGGGTTCCGGAATAATCGAATTCGGCGGCCTGCCCAATTACGATGGGCCCGGAACCTAATACACAGATGGATTTGATGTCTTTCCGTGCGGGCATGACCTGCACTTAGAGAGGTTTTTCTCGGACGTCAATCGCAGAATTCCAGTTTTTTTGAATATGCGATTTTTACACGCTTTTCTGCTGTGCTTTGAGCTGATCTGCCACAGTTTGGGCCACCAACCGAGCTCTTTGGGCGATAGGATCTTCGCCCTGGAGGTCCAAATCCATGGCTTTTTTCAGGTCTTCAGAGGCCTCTAACAAGAGGCCCTTGTGGACTCGGGTTTCTCCCCTGTGTGCCCATGCTGCAATGGAAAAAGGGTTTATTTCCAACGCTCTAGAATAGAAGTGATCCGCGGCGTCGTATTGCTCCGTGCGCAGGGCGATAGAGCCAAGAGCGGTCAAAAAGTAAGCATCAAAGGGGTCGAGGGCCAGCAAGCCTTCAAAAACCACTTTTGCATCGTCGAGTTTGCCTTCTTCGAGAAGTTGATGGCCTTTGTTGGCCATTTGGTACTGGGCTTCTTTTGGAATCCCCTCGAGATCACCCAAAGTGATTTGTCCTTGGATGAAGGCTGCCAATTGATCCGGTGCGTAGGGAACCACTTCCGCGCCCTCTGCTTTGGCCTCGGCCAAAAAGTCCGCGGGCAATTCGGGCAGGTTGGTAACCTCTCCTAGGGAGGTGGGCTGGTTCGTTGTTCTGGTTGTATCTGTAGACATGATGACTCCTGTGATGTGATGTCACATCGAAAATCAGATGACGCCGGCAAATCCCCTCAAACTGCACGGCATCATCTGAATCTCTCATTCTTCCCCGTTAAATTTTAGCACAGACGGCTGGCCATGAAACTGGTGGTGGACACCGCGAAGTAGTCATGGGCGTTGAACAGGTCGCCCATTGCACCCACACAGCCGAAGGCATGGCCCCAGTCGTTGAAGTAGCATCCCAGACCACCAAATGCGTGATAGTTGCTGGACACACCGAAGGCAGCGTAGCCACTATTGACCCCGTCAGTCCAGGCATGAGACTCAAAATAAGAGTTGCTTTCTGAGCCAAAACCCATGCCGAAGTGTCCCCAAGTGTTGATGCTGGGTTGGTAAGGCTTAAATGGTCCGATTGCTTGGTTCAGTTCTTGTTTGGCATGATCCAAAGCCATAAAAGAACCATTGAGTTGCGCTTGACTTTGAGATTGCGACAGGTGCCCCAATACATCCGTGGTCTGGTTGCGAATCTGATTGCCCCAAGCGTTACTTCCGGTGGCAGGCCGCATTTGTGGTGCCACCCAGTACTTCTTGTTCGGGTTAATCTTTTGCTGGTAAGCGTTATTTTTGTAGTAAGCGCCGGTGATCAAATCGCTGCCGGACTTACCGTCTTTGAACCAATGGATGTTTTTAGAATCGCCACCCAACCGAAAGGTATCGCGGGTGGGGTTGCCTTGAATGTGCTTGGCGCGCCATTCGTAACCGTCTTTGGTGATTTCACCAGTCTTCGGATGATTGGTGTTAATCCCGCTGACATTCACCTTGTCCATCCCGTTGGAGATGGTGAGACCTTTGGACACAGACTTGCCCGTTTCCGACGTGGTCTGACAGTTAATTCGTGTACCGTCAGGCAAGAGAAAGTCACTGTTTTTGGTGAAGTCCCATCGGGTGCCATCTTTTTCGGATACATGGGGGTCGCCCCAGACGCGTGTATTCGCTTTCTGACCGTGTTTTTGATCGGGTCCGTAAATCTTCCAAGCTGCTTGTTTGCCCTCTGGAACGATGTGGTAGCCCCCAGCAGTTTTAATCGTTCCTTTTGGCCACCCTTGTGGGTCTTTGCTCAAGCCTTTGCCTGCGGGTGTACCGGCCTGTGCCACCTGTGGTTTTGGTAATTGGCCGACCGTGCCGCAGTGTACAGAGGTGGCACTCACGTAGCTCGAAAAACCAGGTCGCTGGGTCAAACTTTGGAAGTTATTGACCGCGGTGACGCCGGTAGGTGAGTTGATGTTGTTAATGTTAATATTAATGTTGATGTTATTAACAGTGTTGTTGTTGGTTACCGATGTTGTGTTGTTTACCGTATTACTAATCGCCATTTGAAAACTCCCTAGGGACAACTCGGTCCCCCCCAAAAAATATTTGTTTAGTTAAAAACCGATTTAAGTATCGCTTTGGGTGATGGAAAGTTGTGAGATGGATCACGAAAAACCGTTTTTTTTCGACGTCCTACATTGTCCTACACGGGGAAAGATCTATTATAAACGTGTGTTTAGAAAAAGTGGCGCTCCCAGCAGGGCTCGAACCTGCGACCCCTGGTTTAGGAAACCAGTGCTCTATCCAACTGAGCTATGGAAGCATCTTTGGTCCACTTGGTAGGGCTTTTAGATCGGAGCTGGACACAGGGTCAACTTGAAAACCCTCCTTTATTCATCTTCAAGCGACAGATATTCTAAGGGGTTTTTTGCTCGTCGATCGTGTCGGATTTGAAAAAAAAGCTGGGGGGATTCGGTACGGCCAGTTTGGCCCAATGTGCCAATCTGTTTCCCTTTTTTTACTCTCATGCCGGGTTTGACCTCGATGTCTTTCATGTGAGCATAAACTGTAATGTGTTTATCGGCATGTTTGATCAACAGCATTTTACCAAAAGCCGTTGGCTCTTCTCCAACGTACTTCACTTCACCATCTAGTACGGCTAACACGGCAGTGCCTTCGGGTGCGCCCAGGGAGATGCCTTCATAAGGATTGTCTCGGTTGCTGCGAAAGGTTCGATAAAGAACGCCGCCACTTTGCCCGAGGGGCCATCCCATGGATTGGCCGCCCACTGCTTTCAAGGCCTCCATGCTTGTTTTTGAAGAGGTTGCTGAACCGGTGGGCTTTTTACGTGTTGCGCGCGTGACTTTGGGGGCTTGTGGCGCGTGTTCCAAAGGGGTGGGAATGAAGAGGGTTTGACCTATGGCCAGTCCTTGAGCTTGGGCCAGACCATTGACTTCGAGAAGTTCATCCACGGGAACTTGATATTGCTTGGAGATGGCCCAGAGGGTGTCACCGGATTGTACTTCGTAATAGACACCGGGAAGGCCCTCGCCATTGGCACTGCTGATGCTTTCATCATTTTTTTTTGAAAACCAGGTGGCACAACCCGTGGCCTGCGCCAGTGGCAATAGCAGGACGGCTGCCAGAGTGCTGATTTGAATCAGATATGCGCTAGGAGTTGTTTTCATGGATGGGAGAAGAATGGTTTTCGCTCTTTTGACCCACATATAATAGTAAACCTACCAGACACATGCCAATTCCCATGGCCACCAAGCTTTGTATTTCGGTGGCACCCCATTGGGCGGGCATGGCCGGCATTTTTTGAGCGGTCTGAAAAGGCCAGACGGACCGAAGGGCGCCGAGCATCAATCCCACGAGGGCGGAAAACGTGAGTGCGGGTTTATTTTTGAGCAACCAGGACAGGACCCGTGCAAAGGTGGTGATGCCAACCACGATCCCCACCAGGAAGCAGATAATGGTGACCATGGCCCCGCCATTTAAGGCCAATGCATCGTGCAGGTTGGTGAGGATGTATTCGTATTGCCCCATGGCTTTGAGCAGATAGGACCCCGAGACACCCGGAAGAATCATGGCGCATATGGCGATGGCTCCGGCACAGAAAATGGCGAGCAAACCTTTCGGGGTGTTCGCATCCTGAAGGCCCACCAAAAAGAAAGCCAGAATCAAAAAGAAGGCAATGGAAATCCATTCTCGAACGCCTTTTCGCTCGAGGAGCTTGTAGGGGACCCAGGTGGACATGAGAATCAAACCAAAAAAGAAACCGTTCATCTGAGCGGGATACGTTTGTAACAGCTTGGGAATGATTTTGGATGCCACCACAATGGCGGAAGCGACCCCGGCCCCCAAAGGCGCTACAAAAAAGAAGTCCACATCCTGTAAAGCGCGGATGAGGTTTTGTCGTGGTGTGCCACTTTGCCAAAGACCGGAGATGTTTTTTAGCAGGTTGATGACAGTGGTTGGGGACCATAATTTAATGGCGTTGATCAAGCGTTGATAGATGCCAACAATAAGCGCGACAGTTCCGCCGCTAACTCCCGGAATGACGTCGGCACCACCCATGAGCAGGCCTTTGCCAACGAGGGTGGCCATGTCTCTTTTGCTCAAGTCGTCGAAGTCTTGCTTCATGATTTTGCCTTTAGGTCCAATTGGGAGGGGTCGAGTTTCCATGAACTTAGTCGTTGTTTGCCGAGCCATTGGGCTTCGTTGCGTGCAAAAAATTGAGGCAATAAAGGCGTGACACTCACGTGACCATTAGCGATGGCATCCCAATCAGTTCCTGGAATCCGTTCAAAACCGGCCAAAGAGCCGCCAATCCAGTAATAGGGTTCGCCTCTTGGGCATGTGCGTTCTTCGACGGATTGCGTGTAATCATGAATTCCCAAGTCGGTGATGACCATTCGATCTTCGCTGAGTTCCCCGGGCACATTCACATTGAAGACCACGCCGCGTGGGACATCTTTAGCCTCCAGGAGCATTTGGCAGAAATGGACAGCACAGTCCACGGCCTTGGCGAAGTCCCACGGCGCCTGAGATTTGACCAGAGAAAAGGCCACCGCTTTAAACCCATGGATGGCTGCTTCGAGGGCCGCTGCCACGGTCCCCGAGTATAGAACGTCTTTGCCAAGGTTAGCGCCATGATTGATGCCAGAAACCACCAGGTCAGGCGGAGAATCTGCCAGAACCTTAAAAAGACCCATATAAGCGGCGTCTGTAGGGGTACCATCCACTGCATACAGCTGAAAAGGCAGCTCTTGTCCGCCCGGGGCGCTGTGCTGGTGTATTTTGAGAGGCTTTTTCAGTGTAATGGCCTGGCTCACGGCACTTTGATTTAGGGCTGGCGCCACTACAACCACATTCGCAAACTGGGATAGCCCGGCGGCCAACGCTTGAATGCCTTCGGCGGAAAAACCGTCATCATTACTAACCAAGATGGTGGGAAGGGTCCGTTCTGTCATTTAAACACCTGAAATTAAATAAAAAAGGGCAAGGTTTCCCTTGCCCAGTCCCTCGTGGTCGGAGCGACAGGATTTGAACCTGCGACCCCTTGACCCCCAGTCAAGTGCGCTACCAAACTGCGCCACGCTCCGTTCGAGGGAGGTCTTGCCCTAACGAATGAAGACCTGCGTTGTCAACGCCCTTCGGGACAATTGGGTGCGGATTGGTGAACTTTATGAAACATATTGCCCGATCACACCCCGAAAGGGGTTTACAGGGGCCAAACCATCGGGGAGTGTTACGTCGGATTTTGGAGAGCCCATGAATGAGCCACAACGCCCAGAGCCCTCCCAGATTTGGGATGACCAACGTGTTCAAGAGGTCCTGACTTCTTTGAGCCAGGCCATCCGTGTTGGGTATGAAGCCTTTGCCCGTCAGCGTCCTCAAACCCCGCTGGCCCTGGTAGGCATTCGTACCGGGGGCGCCCATCTGGCCAAACGCATGCAAAAAACGTTGTCCGCAGATTTGGGGCAAGATGTCCCAATGGGCGTATTGGATATCACTCTTTACCGCGATGACATGATGACTGGGCAGGCCACGCGAATCCCATTTTTGAGGGGCACCGATATCCCCTTCGATGTAGAGGGGATGTACGTGGTTTTGGTGGATGATGTTTTGTTTACGGGACGGACGGTACGTTCTGCGTTGGACGCACTGACTGATTTTGGTCGTCCCACTCAGATCAAGTTGGCTGTCTTGGTAGACCGGGGCTTCCGCGAGCTGCCCATTCAACCCGACTTTTGCGGCGCGTCTTTCGAAAGCCAGCTGAATGAACAAATCAAGTTGCACCTGAAAGAAGAAGGGCACACTGGCGATGGGTTATGGTCTATCAGAAAAGTAAAAGCCGCCAATGGGAGTGACGCATGAGTCAAGTGACCAACCTGCCGCAAGGGACCTTGAGCGTTTCGCACCTGCTCGGCATTGATGGCCTCACTCAAGAAGATGTGTTGTTAATTTTACAGACGGCGAAGGCGTTTTCCAAAGTCAACGATCGCAATCTGAAAAAGGTGCCGTTTTTACGAGGACACACCGTCGCGAACTTATTTTTCGAGGCATCGACCCGCACACGCACCAGTTTTGAGTTGGCCGCTAAACGGCTCAGTGCCGACACCATTCAGTTTAACGCCAGCACCTCTTCACTCAAAAAGGGTGAAACCTTGTTGGACACCGGTCGTACTTTGGAGGCCATGAACCCCAACCTGGTGGTGGTGCGACACAGTCAAGCTGGAGCTCCCCAAATGTTGACTCAAGTAATGACGGGCGCGATCATCAACGCAGGTGACGGGGCGCACGAGCACCCCACGCAAGCTCTGTTGGATGCCTTTACTTTGATGTCGCATTTTGACCGAAGCTCTGAGGAAGGGCTGAAAGGCCTCAAAATTGCAATTATCGGCGATATTGCCCACAGCAGGGTGGCACGCTCCAACATGTTGTGTTTGCGTTTATTGGGCGCCGAAGTGCGGGTGGCTGGGCCTGGCACCATGTTGCCCCAAGCTTTAGAGCAGTATGGTGTGGCGGCGTTCACGGATGTGGATGAGGCCCTTGAAAGCGTGGACGCGGTGATGATGTTGCGCATCCAAAAGGAACGTATTGCGGAACCCCTGATGGCCTCAGAACGCGAATATTTCCGACACTTTGGTTTAACCGTAAAACGTTTGGCTAAACTCCCGGAACACGCCATTGTGATGCACCCGGGTCCCATGAACCGAGGCGTTGAAATTGCCCCGCAAGTGGCCGATGACCCTCGTTCCGTGATTTTGCAGCAGGCCGAGAACGGAATCGCCGTACGAATGGCCGTTCTTTATTTACTTGCCTTGGGCCAACAGAATGAACATCGAGGAACACGCTGATGGGCAACCGCAATCATGAAACAATCTGGCTGCAACAAGGCCATTTGATTTGCCCCACCAACAACTGGGATGGTCCTGCCGATGTTTTGGTCCAAGATGGTCAGATAGCTGGCATTTTTAACGGACTGGACCAACCCAAACAGTCTGCGCCAGATGACGCCCTGGTGGTGGACGTGGCCGATCTGCAGGTGATGCCGGGGTTGGTGGATATGGCCGTCTACCTGCGTTCTCCTGGCAACGAAGAAGAAGAGCGTTTGGACGAAACACTCATGGGCGCTGTGGCGGGAGGCGTCACCACGGTTGTGGGTCTGCCTACCACCGAACCCACGGTGGAAGCCGGTGAAGACGTGTCTCACCGACTCTGGCGCGCCGAAAAGGCAAATACTGCAGACTTATGTGTTGCAGGGGCGCTTTCAGTGGGACGAGAAGGCGAATACCTGGCGGATATGGCCGAGATGGCATCGGCTGGAGCGGTGGCCTTCTCCGATGTGGATACGCCTTTGCGTAATCTTTCTTGGTACCAAAATGCATGCCGCTACGCAGCCGGCGTTCAGACCATGGTGCTTGGTGGACAACCCATATTTGGCTTTGGGCATGAGGGGGTGATCGCCGAAGGTAAAGTGGCCACTCGATTGGGGCTAAAAGGTGTTCCTGAAGAAGCTGAAGTTTTGGCCGTGACGCGAGACATCGAAATGGCAAAGCTTACCGGGGCCCAGATGCACGTGGGTTTTTTGTCCTGTGCTCGTGCATTAGAAACTTTTGTCCGTGCTCGAGAGGATGGGGTGGCCGTGAGTGCCGCTGTGTCGCCTTGGCATTTGATGCTCACCGAAGAGATCCATTTGGAGCGGCCCTATGATACGTCCATTAAATTTTGGCCGCCCCTTCGTACCGAAACCGACCGTCAGGCCTTATGTCACGCGGTGAAAGCAGGGCTTTTGGTGGTTGCCAGTGGTCATCGACCGGTGCCCCCGCAAGAGAAAGAAGTTGAGTTTGCGCTCGCAACGCCCGGGGCCATGGCGTCG
>PBLQ01000033.1 GCA_002721815.1 Myxococcales bacterium | reverse complement strand
TACCAAGCCGTCTCTGAGGTTGTTTTTTTTGATTTTACTGCGCCTGTTCTTTCATCCGCGCAGATCAGTCATGCCATGGCAGGGCTGGGGGACACCGTGGTGTTGGCGCTGGCATTCGATGAACCGCTTCAAGATGTCCCCATTTTGGTTGGCGACGAATCTCTGTTTAGTCATGAACCAGGAAGTACCTACAGTTTTGTGTTCACGGTTACGTCCGATGTTCCCACTGGAGACTATGTATTTGATGTTTCCTTCAGCGATCCCTTGGGTAATTCAAATGTGGTTCCTGTATTAGGAGAGGGCGCGGGGTCTAACATGCCGCCATCTTTGTATGTGGATGCTGAAGTGCCGCTGATCGTGTCTGGCAGTCTTGTGCTCAACGCCCAACGATTTAGTCTTCAAGAGGACCACAACCGGATGGCACTTACTTTCGATACCTCCGAAAGCTTGACTGCGCTCAGCGTCACCGCTGGCGGGCTCATTTTTGATTGTGATGATTTTGAAAATCAAACGAGCATTTTGTGCGAACTCACTCTCACCACGTTGCACCAAGACGAGGGCCACTTTGCGGCGGACGCAGAAACGGTAAAAACCTTATCGGTGATTGGAGAAGACAGTACCGGGAATTCGGTGAACACCAGTCTGACGCTGGTCATCGATACCCGTAAGCCCAGCTTGGTGTCGTATCAGCTCATGCCCAACCCCGCCAAACTGAACGATGAAGGAGCCTTGAGCCTCATTTTTGACGAGCCGTTGGTGCAGGCACCAGACTTGACCGGAATGATTCCGGGTGTGCCATTCATTTACAGTGAAGACAGTGCCTACAACTATACCTTTAGCATTACCTTGGCAGCTATCTCTGGTCGCCATATCTTTGATTTTACTGTGACCGACATTGTGGGTAATTCTCAAACCATCGATTTGTTCGAGTCCGAAGATGGCGGTTTGCCAGAGGGTTTCCAAGTCGACAAGGATGTCCCGGGCATACTTGAGAACACATTGACGCTCAATGCCACTCGATTTAGTTTGGAAGATGACCACAAAGTTATTGAATTAAGTTTTCAGCCTTCCGAAACCTTGTCTGCACTGAACGTGACTGCAGGCCCCATGATGTTTGATTGTGGGGATTTTACTAACCTTGCTGTTGTTACCTGTCATTACACCCTCAGCAATGACGATGTGGAACAGGGTTATTTCAACCTAGACGAAGAGACGGTAAGAACGGTGTCGCTGCTCGGTCAAGATGGGGCAGGTAATGAGGTGACAGCAAGTTTGAACATTACCATTGACACCAAGGGCCCAGGCTTGGTGTCTTACCAGTTGACGCCAAATCCGGCCAAATATGGTGATGTCGGTGTCTTTACGCTCAATTTTGATGAGCCTTTGGCCACCGAGCCTTTCTGGGAAAACGACATTCCCGGAATACCCTTTGAGTTGAATGAAGGCAGTTCCTACACTTATTCTTTTGAGGTGGGGGATGACGCTGTGCCCTACGGCGAAGGCGCTTATCCCATCGATTTGTCTGTATTGGACGAAGTGGGCAACGCCGTCACCCTTTCAATTTTTAGTGAAGATCAACCAGGGTTTGTTGTAGACGGGACCGTTCCCGCATTCGAAAAATTTGAGGCCAACGCAAACCGCTACAGTTTGAACAATGGGCACAATCTTGTGGAAGTTGAAATTGAACTCAGCGAACCATTGTTGAATCTGTCGGTGACCTTGGGTGAGCTTCCCTTGAGCTGTAGCGACTTGGAAGGGCAAATCTTGGTGAATTGTCAATATTTGCTCACACCGGTTGACGTGGCCGCAGATCAGCTGTCGTACGATACAGAGGTGGTGAAGACCATTGTAGCTCGTGGCAATGACGAGGCAGGAAACGAAGTTGAAGACAGTCTTAATGTGATTATTGACACACTGAAACCCGCATTGTCTTCTTATCAACTGACCCCCAATCCTGCCAAGCTAGGTGACGAAGGTGCATTGAATCTGATCTTTGATGAACCGATTGCCCAAGCACCAGATTTATCCGAGGTGGTGCCTGGGATGCCTTTGAATCGCGGTAGTAATGAGGGCTTCACTTATGGATTCACGGTTACCGAAGATGCAGAGAAAGGGCATTATGCCATCGTCTTAAATGTCGCTGACGGGGTGGGCAATGCCTCGCAGATTTCTGTTTTTGGCGATTTGGAGAATGGTGAGCCTGTGGCCGGTTTTTTCGTAGATGCCGAAGTTCCTCAGTTAGAGGGGGATGCTTTTGAGCTGAATGCCACCCGGTTTAGCTTGGAGCCTGGCTATAATTATTTACAGGTCAGTTTTGCTGTTGATGACCCGCTGACCGAACTGCAGGTCAGCATGGGGGACTTGCCGTTGGATTGCGGCGACTTTCAAGGGCAATTTCAAGTCACGTGTCATCATACTTTTTCTTTAGAAGATGTGGACGAGGGGCACGTTACACCAGCAACCGAAACCATCAAAACGGTTGTGCTGAATGGGGCTGATGCGGCGGGCAATTTAGTAACGGCCGATGGTTTGATCACCGTGGACACCCTCGCACCACAGTTGCAAATTCTCACCAGTGGTCCCTCGCAATCCATTTACAAGGAAGGGGAAGGCTTTTACATGGCATTGAACAGCAGTGAACCATTGCAGATGCCGCCGTCTTTCCTTGTGCAACGAGATGGACAAGCCATGGATGCATTTGTTTTTGCACCCACTTCTACAGACGACCAAGCATTCATATACTCGGGCGCATTGTCTCCCGAAGAAGACGGCACCTACATTTTAGACAACATTCTTTTGACGGATCTTGTAGGAAATACATTTTTGGCGGACCAAGCCTTTTCTTTTTTGGTGGACATGTCGCCCTCTTTTATTGATGCGATTCACGTGAACAAGAACCGGTTTAGTTTAATGACTGGCTTCAATAAAATAGAGGTCACACTTGATTGGCAAATACCATCTCCAGAAGAATCTGATGAATCCGAGCCGGAAGGGCCGTCAGCGAACGAACCATCATCCGGCGAACCATCATCCAGCGAACCATCATCCAGCGAACCATCATCCAGCGAACCATCATCCAGCGAACCATCATCCAGCGAACCGTCATCCAGCGAATCTTCTTCGTATGAGATTTATTCTGAGCCGCCTGCCTCTGATGAACCATCGGCGCACGAACCCTCCTCCCATGAGCCAACTTCGTACGAGCCTTCCATGGGCGACATTTTTTCTGAAATTCAAGTTCGGTTGGGTGACACGGTTTTTGGCGAGCCTTGTGAGAATGCAGCACCCAACTGTTTTGCGCATACCCTGCAAGAAGACGATTTGCCTTTGCAAGAGGAAACCACCGGCCTGATTGTGGCGCAGGCCCGAGATCCTGCGGGCAATATCACGGAGACCAGAACCATTGTGGTCTTAGATACCGAGCCACCCTATATTGAAAATGTGTCTCTATCGTACCAAGCGGCAGATGGACTGGCTTTGGGCCAAGTCACCAGCGCCGCCGAAGGAACACGTGTGAGCATCTCTGTGGCCACCCACGAAAGTGCAAGCATTCAAAATGAACTGGGTGAATGGATACGGTTTCCCCAGTTGGGTTCGGATTGTCTCGGCGTAGACCCTCAATTCGATCCGTACGCAAGCTCTGCGGGGAGTTATGTTTTCGTGTTCTGGGTTTCCAACCAAACGCCAGAAGGCCCTTGTACCTTTTTCGCCAGTTTTATGGATTCGGTGGCCAATGTAGACTTCATTGAAGATTTGGGTGTGGCGGCCATCATTGATCGTACTCGCCCTCAAATACAGGCGTTGCCCAACCTGAAACACTTACGTCTTCCTTGGGGTGGGGCGCAAAGTGGCGGTGAGGTGGCTCAATACATCGTTCCCATCGATCTGCCGGCAAGCCTTTCTCCCGAGGACCAGTTGGTTAATAACGTATGGGGAGACGGTTCGGGGCAAGAAATTCAACAACTCAATTTTTACAATGCGCCCGACGAAGGTGAATTGATCGGTCAAGCAACGGTGACTCATAATGCGTTTGAGTCGTTTAAGCTGGAAAGTCCCGACGATCCGGAGGTTTGGGCTTCGATTATTGAAGGCTCAGGATTAGAAAGCGAGGGTCGGGTCCGTTTAACGGTAGAAATGGTGTTCGTTTCTCCTGCGGAAGACAGTGCCCAGCCTGATGTACCCCGAGCGGGTCGCTTTATCCCACGCGGTCACGCACAAGGTTCACGTTTTGTGAGCACGGATGGGTACGAAGGCCAAATGGCTTTGGGCGATGATGAACAATTTTTCACCGCGTCTTTTGCCACGAATTCTTGGGTGAAACGCGCCGAGCCATTACAAGGAAGAACCCACGCCGTAATGACCTACGATGTCGCTCGTCAAGTGACTGTCTTATATGGGGGTGTTTCTGATGTTGTTGGCGAGGGTGTCTATTATTTAAGGGACACATGGGAGCACAATGGTGCGTCATGGAAAAAACTGTCCGATGGTTTGCAAGACCCAGAGGGTGACAGCCGGCCAACGCGACTTGAAAATCACGCCATGGGGTATGATTCACGACGCGGGATTACCGTTTTGTTTGGGGGGCTCACCGATGATGACCATCTCAGCAATCAAACTTGGGAGTACGATGGTAATTCTTGGCTGCAAGTGAATGTTCCAGGCGATAAACCGTCGCCCAGACAAAACCATGCCATGGCTTACGACGCTACCCGAGGGGTCACCGTTTTATTCGGGGGACAAAATCAAGATAATGACAGTGATGAGACGTGGGAGTACGATGGGAACACCTGGACAAAAACAAACTTGGACGGTGAGAAACCCTCTGCAAGGCATGACCACGCCATGGTTTTCGATGCTGTGCGCCACCGAACGCTTCTTTTTGGTGGGGCAGTGTCACAGACAAATCCCAGTGCTGAAAAAGTACCGAACGATGAAACTTGGGAGTACGATGGCACCAAGTGGGAAAGGGTTGCTTGGGAAACCAGCACAGAGTTAGAAACTGATGGGGGCGGTGAAGGCCTCCCCACGGCGGTGCCTTCAAGCCGTTGGGGGCATCTCATGGTATTCGATGCGCAGCGCGAAGTCGCTGTCCTATGGGGCGGGGTCGTCGCCGATGAAAATGATTCATTGGCGTCGCAGACTTGGGAATTTGATGGGACGGCTTGGTTACCCATCGCACCCGATGCTGAAATGCCACCGGTCGGTGACGGCCACAGCATGGCGTATGATGCGGCGCGAGGCGAGGTGGTTTTTTGGGGTGATGATGAAACATGGACATATAAAGACACCGTTTGGCAGTTGCGACGCCAGGCGGGGAGCGCGTTTTATCCCGCACAGCGCCAGGGTAATGCGATGGCCTATGACCAAAAAAATCAGCTCACCATGGTATTTGGTGGCAAGCCCGAAGCGGATGATACTTGGTTGGACGATACTTGGACCTTTGACGGTGTATCATGGGTGAACGTATCTTCGGAGCCATCACCATCGGCGCGGTCTGATGCTGCATTAGCCTACGACAGCTCTCGAGAGGTGACGGTGTTGTTTGGCGGTGGCGGTGCTGGTGGCAATCAGGGCGATACCTGGGAATACGACGGGGTGCAGTGGCAGCAAATTACTTTTGATGATCAGACCGAAAACGCCAGCCCGCCTGCAAGGCAGAAGCATGGGATGGTGTTCGATGAGCAGCGCCATGTGATGGTACTTTTCGGGGGGCTGAAAGGGGATTCAGACAACTGTGACGGTGCTTGGGAGATTTCAAGCGCCGATGGCCGCTGCTTTTATCGTGACACCTGGGAATACGATGGTGCGATTTGGCAACAGGTCATTTATGAAGAGCCCAAACCAGAATTCACCCACACCAATTCCCCAATGCCCATGGCTTTCGATGTTTCTCGCAATCGGACCATTCTGCTCGGATATGGGAAGACCTGGGAATACGATGGCAGCGCATGGGAACAAACCACCAATGGTCAAAATACAGCTCAATCTCATCCCAAAATGGGGAGTATGGTCTTTCATCTTCTTCAGCAACAGATGACCCTTTTTGAGATGCGGGAGGGTGAATTGACCAAATGGATCTACGAAGGCACGGGATGGATCGGCGCCAATTTCGATGATCCTGACCTCGATGGCCTGCCCGATGGGGTTGGGCCACTGATCTACAACTCTGATCGCGATGCGTTGCTCACGTTTGGTGCGATCAGCTCGCCAGACGGCATTCGGGTTGGCAACCAGACCTGGGAACAGGTAACCCCTGAAATATTAACGGGCTTTTCTTCACCGGCGGCCGTCCTATGGGAAGGGTCTTCTGCCCAAAATGTACAGCTTCATGGGGTTTGGGCCAAAACCCAGCTCAATGCACCGGTAGAGGGCGAGATTTATCTCCTCGATGGTTTGGGTCAGCGGCATCCGTTTGTTATAAATCAAGGGTTTCAGACCAGTTTTGAGGGGGAAATTAGTGTTTTGAACTTTGCCCAACGCGCCACAAAAATCGGCCATGTGCCCGTCTTGGGATTGGGCTTTCAACCCCTCCAAGCGTTACCCGATGATTTGGGTGTGGGCTATATGGAGCTTCGCGTGCGTTACACCCTTACTGATGACACGGTGGCGTTCGATCAAAGCTGTGGCAATGGACTGGTAGATTGGATCTACGGTGAAACCTGCGACAACGGCGGTCTCGAGGCAACCGATGGGTGTGATCATACGTCTTGCCTGATCAGTATTTGTGACCAAGAAGATGGCAATGGTAATAACGGTTCGTTTTGCCAAGGCAGCCCTGTCGATGCGGGTTACCATTTCGGCAATCTCCTCGACGCCGGTTTGAGGTCGGCGATTGACGCGGGTGCCGCGGGGCCCCTTGTGACGGATGCCGGAATCGAAATGTCTCTGATACCCGATGCTGGCGATTTAATGTCTTTTGAACCCGATGCGGGCAGCATCATGATTGATTTGGATGGCAGCGTTCATATCACCAGAGATGGGGGCGAATGATGCGTGGGTTGTGGTTGTCCAGCATGTGTGTGTTGGTGGCCTGTGCGCCACCCGAGTTCCAGGCGCTCGACGATGTGACTCTGTCCTGTGCAACCGACGATGAATGCCCTGAAAACTATTTTTGTGAAACGCGTGTCACGCCCGCCAAATGTATGCTCCTCGAAGAGCGCGATCTCGTTTTGCCTGATATCTCCGAACCCGCTTTGACTCCGGTCTTGGCGCGTGCTGGACAAACCCTCACCGCTGGGTTTCAAACCACCAAGGTGCTGCCGCCCGAAGGCATACAGGTCTTTTTGGGTAACAACGTTGCCGAACGACGCTTTACGCTCAATCAAGAAGTGACCGATGCCTACAGCCAATCCTTCGAGTTGACTTTCGAGGTGACTGGAAACGAAGGCGAGGGCAGTCACATCGTGAAAGCATTTTTACAAGACGACTCCGGCAACGAAGCCACCGTAGACGTGGGCGGGGTTGAGTTGGATTTTACACCACCTTTTTTGACGTCGGCCAGTAGCAATCTGCAACAGTACGTTGCCAACGATATCATCACCTACACCGCGAGGTTTAGTGAGCCCTTGGCTGCCCCTCCCATCATTCAAGTCACCCACAACGGGGAGGCAGTGTTAGACTTTTTTACCTGGGACGAAGAAGCCTCGGGAGCCGGTGGCTACGTTTATTCTCGCAACGAGTTGTCGAGTGATGACGATGGAGAATTTGAAGTTCGATTCGCCCAAATCACAGACAAAGCGGGGAACGTCTCTGCCAACCTTGTTGAGGCAGGTAATGGTTTTATGGTCGATACCACCAACCCACAAATTACAAGCCTTCAGTTGTATCGTGATGATGATGGTGTGTTGCTGCCAGCGGACCAGCTAATGCCAGCGGCCACATTTAAAGCGCAAGAGAAATTGGTTTTGTGTTTTACACTCGTCGAACGCTATTTGGTCGAGGAAAGTGTCACTTTGGGGGCGACGACCTGGGATGCCAGTGAGAATCATTATGAAGCATGCGAAGGCCAAAATGCGTATACTTACGTTATACAGGGCACTGAGCCGCAAGGGGTGTCTTACATCCAGATCGAAGCGAAAGATACGGTGGGCAACCGCACCAGTGAGACCGTTGAGATTACGATTGACACCCTCAGTCCCAATTTGACCCTGGTGGCTTTTAGCCCCACTGAGGTGCGTGCCGGGATGACGAGTACGTTGCAGCTCACCGCCAATGAAAGTCTTGGCACTGGCACGGCGGTATTGCACTGGGAAAATGACTTGGCCCCCCCCGGGCTGAGTTTGAGTTCGCGCACCGATTTTGGTTTTGAGTTCAAAACCACCATCGCCAGCGGGGCAGTGGATGCAACCTACACCCTACAGCGCATTACCCTCGAAGACGCTGTGGGCAACAGCCAGACCATTCATGTCGACGGCCTTAGTGATAGTGTGACCGCGTCGCCCTCTTTGCGAGTGGACACCAGTGCTCCCTTTTTCAGCGAGTTCACGCTCAACAAGACGAGGTTTAGTGCTCAGGCCGAACACAACCAACTGGAGTTGACCTTTGCGGTGAACGAAGCTTTGGCAGCCAACACGCCTCAAGACATGAATCCCATAGTGATGCTAGGCGCACGCAGTATCGATTGTTCCAGCGCTGACAATCTATTGTTTACCTGTCTCACCACCATCACCGAGAATGACCAAGAGGGCAGTAACCTGGTCCAAGTTCAGCTTAAGGATCTGGTGGGCAATATGGCGGAGAAATCCGAAGTTGTTGTTATTGATTTGAGTCCGCCCACGGTGGTGTTTTCGCAACTCAGCGACCGGCTCGCCAGGTTGGGCGATGAAGTGGTTGTGGCTTTGGCCTTCGATGAAGATTTGGCTGATGTACCGACGCTGGACGGCGCTGAGGGGTTGTTCGATTACCAAGACGACAGCACCTACACCTACGCTTTCACGGTTAACGAAGACACCCTGAATGGCAATTTTATTTTTGACGTTGTGTTTGAAGATGTCTTGGGCAATCAGGACCGCATGGCATTCTTTGCCAACCCCTCAGACGGTGGTGTGGCCCAGGGGCTGTTGGTGGATTCCGAGGTGCCTTCTTTGGTTCCAGATACCCTCTCCATTAACCAAGAGCGATTTAGTCTGCACGAAAATCACAATCATATAGAGGTGGTTTTTGAAACCACTGAAACTTTAAGTGCTCTTGAGGTGGCGGCAGGCGGCATCGTTTTCAATTGTGGGGATTTTGAATCAGACACGATCATTCAGTGCGCGTACACGCTGTCTGAAAACGATCTGGTTGAGGGGCATCTGCAACCGAACAGTGAATCCATCATGGTCATTACCATTTCAGGCGCTGATGAAACCGGAAACCCTGTGGGCACCAGCCTTAATATGGTGGTGGACCTTCAAAGCCCCAGCTTGGTTTCCCACCAAATTACACCCAATCCTGCCAAACTTTACGATGAAGGGGCGGTGACCTTAATCTTTGATGAGCCTTTGGCCCACGCGCCCGCACTCGAGGCTTTGGTGCCGGGGATGCCCATCATTCACGAGGAGGGCAGCACTTATGCCTATTCGTTCACGGTGACCGAAAACACAGCCAGCGGGGCTTTTCCCCTAAATGTCACGGTTGTGGACCGGGTGGGTAATTTCAGTGAAATTTCGGTTTTTGGTCCTGATAATTTAGGTTTGCAGGTGGATGCCACGGTGCCTACCCTGACGGCATTACAATCTTCTGCTCCTCGCTACAGTCTGCAAGCAGGTCATAACGTTATCGAGGTGAGCTTTATGGCCAGTGAAATTCTCTACGATCTCGTCGTGTCATCAGGGGCACAGCTGTTTGATTGTGGTGATTTCTCCGCCCAGCCCGAGGTGGTGTGTGTTCTTGAAATAGGTGAAACCCACCTAGAGAATGGGTTCATACAGGCTGGGGCAGAGGCGACCAAAATCATTACCATCAATGGAGCGGATCAGGCCGGCAATGCGGTGACCCGCAGCATTAATGTGATCTTTGATACCCAAAGTCCATATTTGGTCTCCCACCAATTGTCGCCCAATCCCGCTCGTTTGGGTGACAGCGGCGCATTGACCCTCATCTTTAACGAACCCCTAAACCAAGCGCCCAATCTAGAGACTTGGGGGCCGGGTTTCGATTTGGATGCCGCGGTGGGCAGTAGCTATTCCTACACTTTCATCGCAGGTAACGATGGGACGTACCCCCTTGATTTGGCGGTGTCTGACAGCGTGGGTAACAGCAATGAAATCTCGGTGTTCGGTCAAGGCCACCCCGGCTTATTGGTGGACACGGTGGTACCCGAAATAAGCACCTTACAGCTGAACGCCACGCGCTTTAGCTTGAACCCGGGCCATAACGAAATCCAACTGACATTAAATGTGACGGAGCCTTTGTCACAACTTCAGGTGGCGGCGGGCGAATTGTTGTTGGACTGTGGTGACCATCCCCAACAAACGCAAGTGGTATGTTCCCACACCTTCACCCAAGAAGACGTGATTGCCGGTCATTTTCAAACCAACTCCGAAAGTCTCAAAACACTCACCATCAATGGGGCTGACGTTGCAGGCAACCCCGTCAGTGAGAGTGTCAATTGGGTGATGGACACCAAAAAACCCAGCTTACTTTCCCATTATCTCACCCACAACCCGGTTCAACTGGGAGATGCGGCCAAGCTAACGCTTATTTTTGACGAAACCCTCACCCAGGCCCCCGATTTCAGCGCCTTGGTGGAAGGGATGCCAATCATCCATGTGCCTAACAGCACTTTCGAGTATGAGTTTACCGTGACCGAAACAGCCACTGAGGGTGATTATGCCTTGGATTTTTCCGTCATTGATGCGGTGGGAAATGCGGCTGATATTTCAGTTTTTGGGGAAGGCCACCCCGGGCTACAGGTCGATGCCGAGCCCCCAACGATTCTATTTTCAGATACCAATGTGTCCCGGTACAGTCTGGTGCCCGGTCATAACGTGGTCCGTGTTGAATTCACCGTGAGCGAATGGCTCAATCAGCTTGAAGTCACCTTTGGAGATATAGGCTTAACCTGCACCGACGCGGGCGATGGAATGGCTTATTCCTGCGAGCACATGCTGGGTCCGGACGATGTCACTGACGGCTTTATTTCTGATCATGCCGAAGAGGTGGTGCCCCTCACGGTGCGCGGGTTTGATGCGGCAGGAAACACCGAGGTCAAAAGGCTGAACTGGGTGGTGGATACCTTGCCCCCGCAATTTATGACCGAAACCAGTGGTCCCTCTAAAGACGCTTACCAGGCGGGCGACACTTTTGCGCTTACCTTGAACAGCAACGAAATCTTGATGCAGCCCCCCGAATTCACGGTGACCCAAAATGGAAGTGAAGTGCCTGCGTTTTTAGACATGTACACGTCCGTTGATGAACGAAATTTTGCTTACGAGCGCAACTTGTCAGCGCTGGACAACGGCGCCTACGAAATTAAAAACATTGAGCTGACCGATAGGGTGGGAAATGCCACCCTCGTATCCGAGACCTACGCTTTTCACGTGGATATGACCCCTCCCGAAATCCATGCCATCCACCTCAACCACGACCGTTTTAGTTTACAGCCCGGGCACGATCGCATTGAAGTGACCTTGGAACTGAGTGAGCCCTTAGACAACATTCAAGTGCGCTTGGTGGAAAGTGAGTTTGAAAAAGACACCAGTTGTGATGATGCCATCGCCCCTTGCTTCACCTACACCTTACAAGACCACGATGGAACCGCGGGCCAAGAAGAGACAGCATTGATCTTTATTTCGGGTCGAGATGCTGGCGGTAATGCGGTGGACAGCAGTGTGTTGGTGGAGCTGGATCGCAGACCGCCCGCGTTGCTCAATCCTGTCCTCACCTACGTGCCGTCTGCTTACAATCCCTTAGACCAAGTGGACGTGGCTCGGGATGGCACGGTGGCTCGGCTTTCCTTCACTACCCACGAAAAAGCCGCCGTACAAAACGGAGAGGGGCAGTGGGAACAAGCGCCAGTGGTGGTTGCCGCATGCGGTATCGCGCCAGTGCTCGTTCATGCCCAAACCTCCGAGCGCACCTTCGTTTATGAGTTGAAGGTGCAGTCTGAAACAGCAGAGGGCGATTGTGCTGTCACCTTGCAGGTTCAAGATTTGTTGGGCAATCAAACCACCCACACGCCTTTACAGCTGACACTTAAAATTGATCAAACGCCTCCCGATTTGGCTGATGTCCTCGACGAATCCCAGTTAAAACACCTGCGCTTGCCTTGGGGGGCGCATCAAAGCAATGGGGCGGTGGGCCAATTCATTGTTCCCATGGATTTAGACCCCTTGTTGCCGCCAGTGGGCGCTTCTATTGCCCATGGCCTGGTGGGTGGGGATGCCCAAAACATCGTCCAGTTTCGGGCCTACGCCAAAGATACCGGCAGAGTATTGCTGGGCAAAGCTGCGGTCCATCAAGCGCACTTCGAGGCCTTTCAGTTGAACACGGACAATGCTTCAGAGGTATGGGTCTCTGTGATCGACGCAGCGGGTCACGAATCCCAAACGCGTCAACGCCTCACGGTGGAACTGGTGGTCACGGCTCCCGCCACCCACCCACAAAATGGGGATGTCCCTCAAATTGGATTTTTTCCCACCACTGAGACTGCAGAAAACACCGGCTTCATCCCCATTCAAATCGGAACCCAGTTGGCTGCGATGGATGATCAACGCCTCAACACCAAGTCAGGTGTCTACACCTGGCAACAGGTGTTGAGTGCACCGCCACAGCCTCCCAAACACGCTGATTATGTCATGGCTTACGACCCCTCAAGAAAGGTCGCGGTGGCTTTTCGCGCCGATGCAGATTCTTTTGAAACCTGGGAGTTTGAGGGGCGCGTGTGGCGTCAGACGCATACAGGCTCTGGTGATAATCATCCCAAGTTTGAAGGCGGGGGGTATGCCATGAGCTATCACACTGGGCTTGGGATGGTGTTGTTCGGTCCGCATGAGCAGTACAAAAAGCAAACTTGGTTTTACCGGGGCGAGGAGTGGCAAGTTGCGCAAAGAGGTACGCCTGATCCAGAAGTAGTTAAAAACCTCCAATTCCGGCGCGGGGTGGCATTGGCATCGGGGGCCGACAGGGTTTTGCTTTTTGGGGGCTATAAATCCGAAAATGCTCAAAGATGCGACGAGGGAGAGGTCGACGAATCCAACAAACATTGTTATTTTAATGACACTTATGAACTAACCGCTCATGGTTGGAAAAGATTAGGCGGTAGAGTTCTCAATTCTTTTGCATCGTCTGCGGCCAACATTCCCCACCGAACCGGGCACAGCATGGTTTACGATGAAGCCCGCAAGAGGTTTTTGGTTTATGGCGGGGAGGGACCTTGGGTACCTACCGGCGAATTGGTGGGTGGGATTTTGCACCAAGGTGGCGGACCGCAGAGACAATTTCGGTGTGCCAGCGGGGAGCGACATGCGGTGAGCGTACAGCAAATGGCACAAGACGGTTCTTCCTCTTTTCCTGGCTGTTACCTTGACGATCTGTGGCAACTACGGATGGACGGTAGCGCTGTGGTGGCTTCCTCGGGGGCCCTTTGGGAAGAGATTAACCTGCAACACAAAGAATGCAACGAGGGGTGGCGATACGACGAAGAAACCAATGGTTGTGAAGTCGAACGGTCTCCATGTGATGAGGCCCAGCACACTGCCGGATGGCCTCAATCAAACATGCTGTCTGCCGAACAAAATTGTGCTCGCGAAGACGGTTGCGGCGATGGGGTCGTGAGCGGCGATGAAGCGTGTGATGATGCCAACTCAACCTCCCACGATGGTTGCAGCGAAAATTGCGAACTAGAAGAGGGATGGTTGTGTAACGAAACAGAGAATGGTGGGCCGAGTACCTGCCAAACCACTTGTGGCGATGGCTTTTTGGTGGGAGCCGAAGAATGTGAGCCGGGTGATGCACAGGCCGAAGCGGTGGGTTGCGAACAATGTCAGTTGTTAGATTCACCGGCCCCGCTCACTGGGACCACCATGATCTACGATCGAGATCGTCAGGTGGTTGTCTTGTTCGGTGGGCATACGCCCAGTGCAAGGATTTGGGAGTTAGGCGCAAACCAAGATGCTGAGACAGGGCAGCAAAACGACGTTCCAGGCAATGCCCGTTTCGATGGTGGCATTGAAGATTCCCAGGCGGGGGGACAAGGAAAGGGTGGGAACCAGTGGTTGTATCATGACGTTACGCATTTTGGTGGTGATCATCACGCTATGGTCTACCATCGCGCAGAGAAAAAAGCGTTGGTATTTGGCATGGTGGGTGAAAGCTTAAATGATACCGATCCAAATTATTGGTCAACGTCGGTGAACACCTGGTGGTATGAGCCACAAACTGCCCAGTGGCATTCGCCCTTTGAGGGGGACCCCGAAGGCGACGGCAACCCCAATAAGCGAACCGATTACGCCATGACATACGATTCAGCCCGTCAAAAGACCCTGTTGTTTGGCGGGGATTGTTCCCTTTGCAGTGATCTTTGGGAGTACGATGGCCTGTCTTGGCGCAAGGTGGTGGTGAGTGGTATTCAGCCTTCGAAACGATCATCACCAGCCATGGTCTTCGACGAGCAGCGCGGTAAAACCATTTTATTTGGTGGGCGAGGAGAAACCACTCAAGGGGCCGAAACCTGGGAATACGATGGTTCCCAAGAAAAATGGCAACAAGTCACCTACGGAGAGGGCACCGAACATCCCACCGAAGCCCTTAACTTTTCAATGGCCTATGATGCTCACCGCGGCACAACGGTGATGTACGATGGCTTTGACACTTGGGAGTATGATGGTGATTGGCACCGGAAAAATCCTAACAGCACACCTTTGGGCAGCGTGCAGCATTCCATGACCTTTGATAGCGGACGGGGCGTGATGTTATTGTTGGCCCAAGAAGACACCTGGGAATACGACGGGGTCGATTGGCGTAACATTGCGGTGTCGGACCCTGAAGGTGACGGCAATCCGCCAGCGGAAAATCCTGATTACCCCTATGGTTTGTTTTACGACACCACCCGCGCAGCGGCTGTTTTATTTGGTTTTGATGGGGAAACCGCCTTTATCTGGGAATACGATGGCAGCTCTTGGATGAAAAACCAGCGGGCCGATGAAGGTTTTGTAGGCTATCCCTTTGAAGGCATTGGGCACGGCATCAGCTTTGATCACCACCGAGAAACCCCAGTTTTGATAACCGACGGGGTTTCCAATTCCGTGAACACTTTAGAATTCGTTCGTCAAAATGGATTGGGTTTACGCTATTCCCTCCAAGAACCCCATCACGAACGTTTTGAATTTGTGAAAGCCGAAATCGTGACGCAGTATTTCTCGGGGGCGCACGAAGTACAAAATTTGGGGTTGTCCTATGGCCGAGGCCTCGAACAAAGCATGCACATCAACGACCAGTCCGGATGGCAGCAACTGCACATTCAGAAGAATTATCAAGGCGACTTTCTGAGCGGGGCACCTGCCCCCCTTACTGCAGATGTGGCTTTCAACTTGGTCAACATCAACACCCAAACCGAAGAACTTCAAGCGTTGTGGTTCTTAGACTACCTCGAACTGCGATTGCGCTACCAAATACAAAACCAAGCCCCCCAACAAGAGTGTGGCAACGGAATTGTGGAAGAGGGCGAAAGCTGCGATGATGCCAACGATGATGCCAGCGATTATTGTGGTACCGATTGCCAAGAAACAGGCCGCACATGTGGCGATGGCGAAGTGCAAACCTCGGCGGAAGAGGCCTGTGATGAGAATGACCCCGCAGCCCATCGCTCTTGCCTGCTGTCTTGCAAAATAGATTTGGGCTGTGCCTTTGGCTATACCGCTGATGGGCAAGGGGAATGTTCCTTGTGTGCGCCGGGTTTTCATGATGGTGGTGAGGGTTCTTGCGTGGCTCGGGGAACCTGTGCTGCGGGCTATCATGATGGAGGCGATGGTGCTTGTGTGATGCTTGGGGCATGTGCGGCCAACTTTCACGATGGGGGCGATGGCACTTGTGTGCCCCTGAGTCAATGCGTGACGGCCTACCAACCAGACCCGCAAGGCGATTGTCTTTCGTGCAACAGCACCAATGGGTTCCACGACGGGGGTGACGGTACTTGTATGCCCAAAGGGCAATGCGCGCCGGGGTACCAC
Source organism: Myxococcales bacterium (assembly GCA_002721815.1). Taxonomy (GTDB): domain Bacteria; phylum Myxococcota; class UBA727; order UBA727. The sequence continues at coordinate 2,240 of PBLQ01000033.1, read as the reverse complement.
GATGGCGGTGATGGCAATTGTGTCACTGAAGGAAGGTGCTCAGTGGGATACGCCTACGATCGCATCGAGGTCAGTGCCCAAACTGTCAGCTCTAGCGCCGCACAGGCCAACAACTTGACAGACGGCAACTCTTTCACCGAATGGTTCAGTGCAACCACTGGCAACAGCGCACCGCCAGATGGCAGTAGTGGTATGGTTGGTGGTGATTGCTGTTGCTCTGTATCCATGGGTTACTGCAGACCCCCACCATTAGGTGATACTACTTGTCCTTCTGGTTACTATCCAGGCTTGTGTGATGCCCCCAGCCCGCCCATGGGTGGTATTGACGGTTCAAATGAAGATCCTCCCGGTGGGTCGGCCGGTGACGGTTTGGGTGGCAGTGGTGAAAGTTCACAGTTCTCTAACCCCGCACCCCAAGGTGGAATTGAAGGCGGTATTGACGGTTTAGGCGGTTATGGCCCCGGAGGCCCCGGGCGCCCTGGCCAAGTATGCTGTGATATAAGTGGACGGCGGGATTACATGTGGATGGATGAATTCGATTGTGCCTTGGGGTATGGCGGCATTATTTCAGCTGACTCCTTTTGTGGAGGCTCTGTCCTGACGAGCTACAAGCCTTGGTTTCAGTTAGACTTGGGATCGCCTCACAGCATTGGAGAGGTCACAATACGCAGTTCGACCTCTTTCACCAATCGTTTAACATCTTTTCAGTTGTTGGCTTCGGACACCGGGACATCTAATTCTTATTCACTGGTCGGTGCATTCTCTCAGACTGACACCGAACAATCTCACGACCTGCAAGCCTCGCCGCCGAAACGTTACTGGTTGTTTAGGGACCTTAATGATACCTTGAATGCCTTTGTGACCGTCGGCGAAGTGACATTTTATGGCCTTAAAGGGTGCAGCATTTGCGACAGCGATTTGGGGTTTGTTCCCGGCGGTGATGGCAGTTGTGTCATGGGCTCTGTGTGCGCCCTCGGGTATACGGGCGACCATTGCGATACTTGCGCCCCTGGCTTTCATGACGATGGGCGCGACAGCGGGGCCTGCGTGTTGGCGGGCACTTGCGCTTTTGGCTTTCATGATGGGGGCGACGGGGTCTGTGTGGATGAGCATGTTTGCGCCCCTGGTTATCACGATGGCGGCGAAGGGACTTGCGTGCCCACCAACGACTGTGCCCTGGGCTACCTAAAAGACACCACTGGCCATTGCAGCTTGTGCGCCTACGGGTTTCACAATGGGGGCAATGGCACCTGCGTGATTTCAGGGTATTGTGCGTGGGGGTACCACGATGGGGGCGAGGGTGTGTGTGTGCTGTCTGGGACTTGCGCCACCGGCTTTCACGATGGTGGCGATGGGGCCTGTGTGCCAGAAGGCCTTTGCTCGGCTGGTTACCAAGATGGGGGCGATGGGGCTTGCGTGCCCTGGGAAGCCTGCGCTGCCGGTTTTCACGATGGTGGAGATGGCACTTGTATGCTGTGGCCCCATTGCTCGCTGGGTTTCCACGATGGTGGCAATGGCCAATGTGTCCCAGCCGACGCCTGTGCTGAGGGCCATGTGCTTGATGCGGACGGATCCTGCGGCTCTTGCGCAACGGGTTACCACAAGGGCGGGGGTGCGGCCTGTGTGCCCGAGGACGCCTGCACCGAAGGATATGTCTTACTCGCTGATGGCAGTTGTTCGGGGTGCCAAAACGGTTACCACGATGGCGGCGATGGCACTTGTGTGCTTCAGGGAACCTGTGTGCTGGGTTTTCACGATGGCGGCCACGGCCCCTGCATGCCCGAGGGAACATGCTCTGAGGGCTTTCACGACGGGGGCGACGGGCACTGTACGTTCACCGATCGGTGTAACCCAGGGTACGATCTGGTTGCCACCGGGGAATGTTTGCTGAGTGGCACCTGCCCCGAAGCCTACGTGGGCAATGATTTGGCAATGGAATCGGTGGTGAGCGCCAGTTCTGGTGACGTTTCCCTAACGGTGTTGACCGACGGGTTGCCGGACACCGCTTGGTGGCCTGCTGAAGGCGAGACGGACCCCTGGATTCAGTTTGACTTACAATCTGCGCAAGCGCTCTCGGGGGTGAAGTTGCAAACGGGCACCGTCGCTTCTCATCTCGATGGGTTCGAACTCGAGCTATCGGCCGATGGTGAACTCTGGCACTCACAAGGGACTTATGCCATCGAAGAAACCGCTCTTGAAAAAGTGATGTCTTTTCCGGGCGTGTGGCGCTTCGTGAGGTT
>PBLQ01000032.1 GCA_002721815.1 Myxococcales bacterium | reverse complement strand
GTTTTCACGCGGGTGTAGATTTGGGTGCTCCTTATGGCGAGCGCATCCGTTCCACTGCCTTCGGGACTGTGGTGTTCGCAGACCGTCTGGGCGGACACGGTCTTCACGTGGTGGTTGATCACGGCAATGGTTACAAATCGCACTACTCCCACTTGGAACGCATTACAGTCAAACCAGGCCAATTGGTCGAAACCGGAGACGTGGTGGGACTGGTAGGCTCCAGTGGACGCAGCACTGGACCTCATCTCCACTTTGCCATCACCAACAGATATGGTTCTTACTTAGACCCCATGAAATCGCTTAACATTCCTTTGCCCGACAGCAGGGATGAAGGTTTCTCATTCGTGGGTGGTCCGAAGTGATGCGTTAACCATCGATTTCTCGGCGAAGCCAATGCAACGCAACATGCACACTTAACAACTGAAGCTGAGCCCGAGGCCACTGGCCCAATTGTCGTCTCTTGGTTTTGACCCAATCACCTTTGCCGATTCCGAAACAAACGGTGCCCACTGGTTTGTCCGGGGTGCCCCCGTCAGGCCCAGCAATCCCGGTAACACTCAAAGCCCAACTTTCGTCGTGAAGGGCCAGCGCACCCTGGACCATTTCACCCGCGACGGCTTCGCTCACCGCGCCTTCTCGCTGAAGGGTCGCATCTTGAACTTTGAGCAATTGGGTCTTGGCCGTATTGTCGTAGGTGACAACCCCACCCCAAAAACATTTGGAGGCGCCAGGAATCGCTGATAAACGTTGCGCCAATAAACCGCCCGTACAAGATTCTGCCACCAATAAATGCTCGCCACGCTCACGCAGCTTTTGAATGACACGCTCTTCAAGGCTGGCGGTTCCGACGCCATAACAGGTTTTGCCCAGCAACGATTGGGCTTTACCAATTGCTGTTTGTAATTCATCGCCTTCGGCTTCTTTAGATATGAAACGAACGATGGTTTCAGGAAATGTGGGTCGGTATTGGATTTTGATGTTAGGAAATTCGGTGACCAACGGCTCTAACAATTGGGCAAGGCCCGCTTCAGGCAACCCAAAACAGCGCAGTACCTCGCTGTGAACCGTCGATTGAGAATGATTTGATTTAAGACGCGGTACCAGGTGATGCTGGGTCAACCATTGTAATTCTCTTGGAACGCCTGGCATACAAACCACGTCAGTTCCTTCATACGTAAATAAAATACCAGGGGCTGTTCCCGCACCATTGAGCCAGTGAACGGCACCTTTAGGCACTCTGGCTTGGCGGTTATGCCTGTCTAAATTAGGTAACCCCGTGGCTTGCGCCATGGCGGCGATATGGGATTTGACCTCGATGCTCTCTTCCAAAGGCACATCAAACGCTCGGGATAATACATCTAAAGTTTTGTCGTCATCAGTGGGCCCCAACCCGCCAGACACCCACAATAGCGCGTGCGTTTTCGTGGCTTGCTGCATCACTTCAATCAGTGTATCCACATCATCAGGAAACACCTGAGCACCCTTTAGTTCCATCCCCAAAGAACCCAGGATTTGGCCCGCATAGTGAATGTTCTTGTCCTGAACGCGACCGTCGAGAAGCTCGTCGCCAATGGCCAAGAAAAAAGCGCCCTGTTTCATTTTTCGTTATCCTAAAAAGTGCAGCAAAAGTTGCACACAGCCCAATGCGTAAAGCCCCGCCACCAAATCATCGGCCATGATGCCCAGACCACCGTGTAGATTCTTATCGATCCAGCCCACTGGCCATGGTTTTAAAATATCGAAGAACCGAAAAAATACAAAAGCTGCAACAAACCAAGGCCATCCCAATGGGCAAAATAGGAAAGCGATGCCCTGGCCCGCCACCTCATCAATCACCACTTCTTTGGGATCTTCGTTGTTCAATAGCTCGGAAGCTTTTTGGGCCGCGACAGTTCCCACCACGGAAATGACAACAATAATGATGACCAGCTGCCACCACAATAATTTGAGGTAGAGCAAAGGTATCCAAAGCAGCAAAGAAGCCAAAGTACCGAAAGTACCCGGCGCCTTAGGGGCCAAACCGCTTCCAAAAAATACGGCCAGCCAAAACCAAAAAGACTTTTTCGCTTGTTGGGGCAAATTCATGGGGCGTTCTTTCATCAAAAAAAAGGCCGCCCAATATAAGGCGGCCCATTTTTTGGTTGCGCCTGCTTCAATTACTCCGCGTTACGACGCAAAAATGCAGGGATATCGTATTGGTCTTGCTCCATGGAGGAACCACCCATGCGGCGGCCAGCGGACACCGTTTCTTGAACGTATTCGTTCTCTTCAACGGCTGGCAACACAGAAATCACGGGCTTGCCGGGTAACGTGCTTGGGGGTAACGTTTATTCTTCGTCTTCCATTGCCATGATGGCGTCTTGGTTCACACGCATTTCGCCACCACGCGCCTTTTCACGTACCCCGTCATAGAGACCATAAGCGGCATGGTCTGGCTCCGCATCATTCCAGTCGGTCTCATAATCGCTTGGATCGATCATCCCCTGCCGGCCTCGCATGTTGGCCACTTGGCGGGCGTCAGCACGCTTGCGAATGTAGGCAGGTACATCTTGGCGTCGCATGCCTGGATTCACCTCGGCTTCAGCGTAGACTTCTTTTTCAACCATGGTTTGAGCCGGTTGAGACTCGAAACCCGTTGCGATGACCGTGATGGCCACATCGTCGGCCATATCTTCGTCCACCACATAACCAAAAATGATTTCGGCATCATCATGGGCGGCTTCGGTGATCAAGGCGATGGCCGCATTGACCTCATGAAGCGTCAAACTGGGGCCACCACTGACGTTTACCAAAATGCCCATGGCACCTTCGATGGAAATGTCTTCCAACAATGGGCTGTCCACTGCATTTTGGGCTGCTTCCACTGCCCGACGCTCACCGGTCCCACGACCAATGCCCATCAGCGCCATGCCTTTGTCGCTCATCACCGAAACAGCATCAGCAAAGTCAACATTCACCACACCTTGCTGGGTGATGATGTCACTGACGCCTTTCACTGCGTTGTACAGCACTTGATCTGCCATTTTGAATGCTTCGAGCATGGATGTGCTGGTATCTGCCAGTTCGAGCAGACGATCATTCGGTACCACGATTAGGGCGTCTACTGCCTGACGCAATTCTTCCACGCCCTGCTCGGCTTGCTTGGAACGACGCTTGCCTTCAAAGGTAAATGGCTTGGTCACCACGCCCACAGTCAGTGCGCCCAACCGCTTGGCAACATCTGCAATGATCGGCGCGGCACCTGTACCGGTACCACCGCCCATGCCGGCCGCAATGAAAACCATGTCTGCGCCGGACAACACTTCTTCGATGCGATCGATGCTTTCTTTGGCTGCTTGGCCGCCGACATCAGGTTTTGCACCGGCCCCAAGACCTTTGGTGCTGCCCAAACCCAGTTGAATTTTACAGGAGGCCAAGTTCATGTCCAATGCTTGTACATCGGTGTTGGCCGCATGGAATTCTACTTCAGCGACACCATTATCCATCATGTTGTTGATGGCATTTCCACCACCACCACCAACACCTATTACCTTGATTCGCGGTCCATTTTCTTCAATGTCGTCAAATTCGATCATGCCGTATTGCCCCTTTGTTGCTGAGTTGCCGCACCCATGGTCGTGCCGAAGCCCGACCGAAACTTTAAATCATGTCAGAAAGCCAAGCTTTCATCCGACTTTTCACCTTGTCGAAAACCTTTTCATCACGTGGACCAAAATGCCGGTGGTCCATGTGCTGGGCCCCATATTGGACCAAACCCACGCCCGTTGCGTATTTTGGAGAGCTGATGATGTCCACCAAGCCACCCACGCCTTGCGGAATACCGCGTCGCACTGGCAGCCCGATAATTTCTTCGGCCATTTCCACCATGCCCGGCAGTAAGGTGGTGCCACCGGTCAAAACCACGCCCGAAGCCAACAATTCGGTGAGTTTCACCCGCTCGATTTCGCGCCGAACCAATTCGAAGATTTCTTCCACCCGAGGCTCTAAAATATCGCCCAAAATTTGGCGACGCAGGATGCGACTGGGTCGCGTGCCGATACTTGGAACTTCGATGGTCTCTTCTTTGCCGATTTGTCTGGCTGATGCACAACCATATTGCTGCTTGATGGCCTCAGCTTCTTCTTGCGGTGTACGCAATCCAACTGCAATATCGTTGGTTAAGTGCTGACCGCCAATGGCAATCACTGAAGTGTGTTGAATGGCCCCATTGAAGAAAATGGCAATATCGGTGGTACCACCACCGATATCTACCACAGCCACGCCCAATTCTTTTTCGTCTTCACTTAGAACTGCCATGGCTGACGCCAGTTGCTCCAGAACAATATCGGACACACCCAACGCACATCTTTGGGCGCATTTTACAATATTTTGTGCTGCGGCCACTGCACCAGTCACAATATGTACCTTTACCTCTAAGCGAACGCCGGACATACCGAGTGGTTCTTGGATGCCATCTTGATCATCAATGACAAATTCTTGGGGCAAGATATGAATAACTTCTCGGTCCACAGGAATGGCTACCGCCTTGGCTGCATCAATCACCCGCTCCACATCAGGGTCGCTGACTTCAGATTCTTTCACCGCGACGATTCCGTGACTGTTCATGCCGCGAATGTGCCCACCGGCAATACCAGCATAAACGCTGTGAATTTCGCAGCCAGCCATCAATTCGGCGTCTTCGATGGCGCGCTGAATGGAAGAGACTGTTTCATTGATATTGATGACCACGCCCTTGCGAAGCCCGCGAGATGGGGCCGTACCAATCCCAATAATATCAATGTAATCGTCTTTTATCTCACCCACAATGGCGCAAATCTTGGTGGTACCAATGTCCAGACCGACAATCGTATTGTTTTTTTGGATGCGACTCATAGCTCTCCCTTAATGCTTCTAGCGCTATTGTGACTTTTGCTGCTTCGTTGTGGTTTGCTTAGGGTTCATGCGAACCGTTACCCGATCGGAGACCTTATCCCCGGTTAGTAAAAATGTGGTTGAAAAACGATCCTGTTCAGGCAAATACTCAACTATCTCTTTAAGTTTTTCGGCTTTGGCATCGAATGATTTATCGCCGAGCATTGCATGTATTCCTTTACTTGTTCTTAAACTGACGCCGACAACTGGTTCAATTTGAATCTCATTTAGAAAACCTAATACCTGATTATCAATTTTTTCAAAAGCACTTTGTGCCTTAAAGGCCAAAAGAATTTTTTCGCGCAAAGCATTACGATCTTCTTTAATGATCACGTCGTCAATCCCAGTGATCAAAGGAAGATCTAAATCGTCTTCAGCCTCCAAAGATTTAAACGGAACACCTTGCGCATCCAACAAATATAATTTTGTCGCCGATAAAATGGCTTTTGCTTCGTGCTCTACAATTCTTACCTTCAACGTGTCGGGAAATTTTCTTTCAATCTTCGCGTGTTTCACCCAAGGATGGCTCAACAAAACTTTCTCGAGCTCGTCTCCGTGAACCGCCAAAATAGGCCGCCCCAGCACATGCCCAATGTACAAACGCACTTCATCAGGCCGCACTTTATCCAAACCGTCCATCTCAATTTGCTGCACGTGCAACGCATCCCATGTCTGAAGCTTTTGAAAACCAAACAAGACCCCAACCGTGGTGCTTAAGGCTGACAGCAAGAGTAAAACCATAAACAGTGACGCCTTGCGCTTGCGCCCCTCAGGGCCCTTACGAGTACTTTTTCGGGCCGTCGCTTGCCGCAACCGCGGGTTGCTGATGGTTTTTCGGGGCGGATAACGCTTCATTTGGACTGCTCCAAAAGGCTGACCAAATCGGTGCTGGTTTTGGTGATGGTCCCGGCTCCAAGGGTAATGACCACATCACCCGGCACCACATGAGGCAGCATCTCATCTTTAACATTCTCCAAACTGGATAAAGCCTGCACATTGCGGTGGCCGTGTTTGCGCATTTCAGCCACCAGCCGATCAGCATCAATGTTTTCGATGGGCGCTTCACCGGCCGCATAAATGGGACTCACCCAAACCTCATCTGCATCATGAAAGGCGCGCGCAAAATCCATCAGGCACGTGGCGGTTCTGGAATACCGATGGGGCTGAAAAATAACTTTGATGTTCTGGCCCTTAAATGCGCGTTTGGCCGCATTCAGCGTGGCTTTGATTTCTGTGGGATGATGACCATAATCATCGATAACCGTGATGCCATGCACCTGTCCCCGCATGCTAAAACGGCGGTCCACCCCAGAAAAGTTGTCCAATGCTTTTTGAATGACCTCAAAAGACACGTTGAGCTCATCGGCAATCACAATGGCAGCCAATGCATTCAAAACATTGTGCTGGCCCACCAGCGCCAAGGACACCTGCCCCAGCAACTCCCCGCCTTTGACCACTTCGAACAATGTATTGAGGCCACCCTGTGCAATGGCTCGGGCCTGAAAGTCAGCTTGCCGGGAAGTGCCATAGGTGACCACCCGCCGTTTGATGTCGGGCAACAGGTCTTGAACGTTTTCTTCATCAATGCACAGCACGCAAGAACCATAAAACGGCAATCGGTTGATGAACTCGGTGAATCCAGCCTTCAACTGTGGCAAGCCCCCCGTCCAGTGGTCTAAATGCTCTTCATCCAGATTGGTCACCACCGCCAATACGGGTGACAGATGGGTAAATGACCCGTCACTCTCATCGGCTTCGGCCACCATATACTGACCCTTACCCAAGCGCGCATTGCTCCCCAGCTGATTTACTTTACCGCCAATGACCACCGTTGGGTCCAATTGCGCTTCGTGCAGGATGGCGGCCACCAAAGAGGTGGTGGTGGTTTTGCCGTTAGAGCCGGCCACCGCGATGCCCTGCTTCAGGCGCATGAGCTCTGCGAGCATTTCTGCACGCGGAATCACCGGCACCCCTTGCTGATGGGCCAGCGCGACCTCAACATTGGTATGGGTCACTGCGGTGGAAGCCACCACCACATCTGGACTGTCGAGATTTTCTTCGCGATGCCCAATGTGAATTTGAGCACCCAGTCCCTGCAACCGACTCACCGTTTCGGATTTTTTCATGTCGGATCCATGAACTTCAAAATCGAGATTCAACAACACCTCGGCAATGCCACTCATGCCAACGCCACCAATCCCCACAAAATGAATCCGCTTTACTTTACCGGCAAAAAGAGATCGTTTCATGGTTAAAGTAGTCCTTTAAGTGTAGCGTTGCTATCGTGACGAAACCCGTCGTGGACGGCCTGCGCAATCTTTTGTGATGCGAAAGGTTTCGCAACACCCTTCAAGTTCTTCGTCATTTCTTTGTGAATGGAGTTGTCTTTTAATAGTATTTTTAGTTCTTGTGCAAGTCGGGTCGGCGTCATTTCTTTTTGCGCAATGATTTTGATACCGCCGGCATTCTCCAACTCTTTTGCATTTAACGTTTGATGATCGTCGGTGGCAAAAGGAAAAGGCACCATGATGCTGGGGATGCCCATCAATGCCACTTCAGTGCACGTGGATGCTCCTGCGCGCGTGATGGCCACGTCGCTGCGGCCATAGGCCCACAACATATCCTTAATGAAAGCTTTTACTTCGATCTCTAACCTAACGTCTTTATATGCTTTTTCGACATCTTCATGATCGCGTTCGCCACATTGGTGCAACACTGAAAGCGCCACCCCTTCTTCCTCTAACAACGCGACGGCACGCGGTACGGTTTCGTTGAGTGCGCGGGCCCCTTGTGAACCACCCAAAATCAAAATTCTCGGTGTGGCATTGGGCACTGATTTATTTTCTGTCTCACGCCCCTGCACCAATTGTTGACGCATGGGATTTCCCACCAAATGATATTTCTGAGCCGGAAAATATTTCTGAGCATGACCAAAAGTGCCATAGATGGCGCGAACCAAACGGCCCAAGACCCGATTGGTCAAACCCGGCACCGAGTTCTGTTCACAGACGGCAGTGGGTATGCCCAGCAACCACGCCGCGAGCAATACGGGCCCGGAAGCGTAGCCGCCAACGCCCAACGCCGCGTCAGCCTTGAACTTACGCAGCACTGAAAACGATTGAATAAGCGCTTTAGGAATAATCCATAAGTTTCTAATTTTATCGAGGATTCCTTTTCCTTTAAGGCCTTTGACCTCGATGCATTCCAAGCGATAGCCCTCTTGCGGGACCACCCTGGCTTCGATGCCGCGCTGGGTCCCCACAAACAAGACTTCATTGTCCGGCGACAGTGCCAAAAACGACTCCGCCACTGCAATCCCAGGAAACAGATGCCCGCCGGTACCGCCCCCGGCAATCACCAAACGCATGAACACTCCTACGTTTCTTCAGGCGTCTCTCGAGACGCCAAACGCAACAACATACCCGCCATAAAACAGGAAAGGATAAGGGATGACCCGCCATAAGAAATGAAGGGCAACGTGATGCCTTTGGTGGGCAACAACCCCAAAACCACGAAAACATTAAACAGGGTCTGGTAAGCAAAAACGCAAGTCAGTCCTAACGCCAAGTAACGTTCAAAACGACTGTGTTGCCGACTGACGGCCTGGAAACCCATCATCATAAAGATGAAGAAAAGACCCAAAATGGCCGCTGTTCCCACAAAGCCGGTCTCCTCTCCAATCACCGCAAAAATGAAATCGGTGTGGGCTGCGGGCAAGAAGAACAGTTTTTGACGGCCATCGCCCAAACCCAATCCAGTCATTTGGCCCGAACCAAAGGTGAGCAAGCTTTCTACCACTTGGTAACCCACCCCTTCCCGATGGGTCCACGGATCCAAAAAGGCGGTGATGCGTTTCATGCGATAAGGAGCCGCCACCACAAAATAAATTCCCAGGGGAATCACCGCCGCAAACAGACCGAAAATATGCCTGAGCCGTGCCCCGGCACAAAAAAGCATGGTCAAGGTGACCAAAGTGAGAAGCACGGTGGTGCCAAAATCAGGTTGCTGCAACAAACAAGTCGCCACCACGCCCAAAACCATCAGATGGGGCACCACACCCACTCGAAATACGGCCATTTGGTCTGCCTTTTTCGCCAAGGACATGGCCAAATAAGCGATCAAACAAACTTTGACGATCTCACCCACTTGAAGCTTGAAAAAGCCCAAAGACAACCATCTCGTGGCCCCGCCCGCTCTGTGGCCCAATCCTGGAACCATGACCAGAACCAAAAGGCCCACTGCCAAGGCCAAAAGCCAATAGGCATTGTGATAAAAAAACCGTGAAGGAATGGCCAAACCAACGGTCATGGCACACAAACCCATGACCAAAAACATGCTTTGGCGCTTGGTGAAGAAAAGAGAATCCCCGTAAGTCTCCAACGCAAAAACGGCCGAACTGGAATAGACCATCACCATGCCCAGCCCTAACAGGGCCAAGACCACCAAAAGCATTCCGTAATTCAATTCAACACGGTTCATGCGTGCAACCTTTCGCGCTCAAACAGGGTTTTGAAATGCGCACCTCGTTCTTCGAAGGAGGCATATTGATCGAAACTGGCACAAGCTGGGGAGAGCAAGAACACATCGCCTTTGGTGGCAAACCCTTTGGCCATGGTCACCGCTTCTGCGAGGTCTTCGCACGGATGGGTGGGACAAATTACTTCAAATGCAGCTTTAAGGTTTGATCGTTCTTCCCCGAAAACATAAACGCCTTTTAAGCTTGCGCGTCCTGCGTCGACCATGGGTGCGTAAGACGAACCTTTGCCCACCCCGCCCGCAAAAAGATGCAGACCTTTCCCGAAACATTGAATGGCAGTGGTGGCCGCATCCACGTTGGTGGCCTTTGAATCGTTAATCCACAAAACACCCTTGGCCTCTCCCAAACGTTCCATGCGATGGGCCATCCCTGAATAGGATTTTATCCCCATTTCTAATTGAACGGGGTTCAGCCCGTAAAGGTGTCCCAATGCCAATGCCGCCGCGGCATTTTCATAATTGTGTGCACCAATGAGATGTTCATTGTCCAAGACCAATTCAATGGCGGCACCACTCAAAGGCTGTATCCGTGCCAAGTCACCGGCGAAGGAGACGCCTGGTTGTTCAGCTGAAACATTAAAGTTAAACAGACGCTTAATCTCTGTTTCTTTAAGTCTTTGTTGCAGACTTTCATCTTTCGCATTGAGCACGAACCAACCATCGGGACGCATCAATTCAGTCAAACGCCACTTGGCATCGTAATAGGCCTCGGCATCTGGGTACCGATCCAGATGGTCAGGGCTGAGATTGGTGATGAGCCCTAATCGGACCGGCAATGTGGTGATGGTTTCTAATTGGTAAGAGGAAAGTTCTAAAACCGCTGTTTTTAATTGGGAGCGCTCTAAAATCCCCTGACAAAAAGGGGTGCCCAAATTGCCACCGCAAAAAACGTGAGGGTCAGCCTGGGCCAGTAAGGCACCCGCGAGCGTTGCAGTGGTGGATTTGCCATTGCTGCCCGTGATGGCCACCACATCGCAGGCCGTGTTTTGGGCGTGGGCCAGTTCCACTTCATTAAAGATTAAAAGTCGGTTTTCGGCGATCAAGGGCACCAAAGCGGGGTGTTTCCTGGGGACCCCAGGCGATAAAATGGCCACCGAAGTGTCCGCAAAGGCGTCGGTCTGAAGCCCCCCGCCCACCACCGGGATGTCCAAATCAAAAGCGGATGCGTGTAATCGTTCTTCTAACTGGCCCTTGGGCGCATCATCGATCAAAAATGGCTTTGCACCAACATCCACCAACAAAGCTGCGGCCGCCAAACCCGCACGCCCGCCACCGATCACAGCGATCTTCTGGTTTCGCAGGTTGTTCATGTGCAAAGAAGTACCCATTGTTTCCTATCTCAACTTCAAAGAGACCAACGCCAAAAGCGCCAACATCACGCTGACGATCCAAAAGCGAACGATGACCCGTGGCTCGGGCCAACCCTTTAACTCGAAATGATGATGAACCGGTGCCATCTTAAATATGCGGTTGCCTGTCATTTTGAATGAAGCCACTTGTAAAATGACGCTGATGGCCTCTGCCAAAAAGACCCCGTGCAAAATTGCGGACAAGATTTCGTTTTTGGTGAAGATGGCCAAGAGCCCCAGGGCCCCCCCCAAAGCCAAAGCGCCCACATCTCCCATGAAGACCAAAGCCGGATAAGCGTTGTACCAAAGAAAACCGATGCCCCCGCCAATGATGGCCGCACAAAAAATGGTCATTTCAGAGGCACCCTCCACCGAAGCGATTCTGAGATACTTTGCAATATTAAAATCATTAAGGGTCGTACCTGCGGCATAAGCCAAAATCATAAATGTGAAGGCACTAATGATTACCGGCCCAATGGCCAAACCATCCAAACCATCGGTGAGGTTCACCGCATTGGAAGTGCCCACCAACACCATGAGCGCAAACGGCAGATACAACCAGACTGGCAGTGTGAGGCTGTACTCATCGGCGGCCAAAAATGGAAAGGTGATTTCGGTGGAAAATGGCAGACCCGCCCAACCCGACATGTAAGCCCAAAGGGCGGTCCCGCCAATGGTGAATTGCCAAAACAACTTCCAACGTCCCGCCAAACCGGCCGCGTCACGAAATTTTATTTTTTTGTAATCATCATAAAAACCGATAACCCCGTAGCCAAGGGTCACATAGAGCAACAACCAAGTGGCCCCTGAGCTCAGGTCGCACCACAACAAGCATGCGAAGGCCACCGCCAACAGGATTAGGATACCACCCATGGTAGGCGTGCCCTGCTTGGCTAAATGCGCCTCTGGGCCGTCTTTACGAACTTCTTGGCCAAACTTAAAAACTTGTAGCCGACGAATCAGAGGTGGGTACAACACCAAGGTAATGAGTACTGCAGTGAGTGCTGCCATGACCATCCGAAACGAGGGGTAGCGCAGCACATTCAAAAATGAGAAATCAGTATGGAGAGGATATAAAAATGTATAAAACACGTATTTGAACCTTTATTCTTGTTCTAAAGCAGCAAAAACCTTTTCCATTTGCGACCCTCGAGAGCCTTTCACCAGCAAAACATCCCCCGCCTGAACAAATTGTTTCAGCTTGAGGCCCAGCGCATCACTGTTCTCCGCCCAAACCAACTCTGGCGAAAATGAGGTTTCGCCCTCGGCCCCCTCCAAATAGAACCGACCCAACGCGCCACACACAAAGAGCGCCGCCACCTCTTTTTGCGCTACTGCGGCACCAATGGATCGGTGTGATGCTTCAGCCATATCCCCCAGCTCTAACATCTCACCCAAAACCACGATGTGTCTTTGACCTTCCATGGCCAATAAGGTTTGCAATCCCATTTCCATGGATTCGGGATTGGCGTTGTAGGTGTCGTCTAAAACCGTGATGCCTTGCTGCAGTTCTTTTTGTTGCAGTCGGCCCGATGATGGGAGCACCCCTTCGAGACCTTTCGCCGCGTCCGTCAAAGAAATCCCGCTGGCCACTGCCACCGCCATGGCCGCAGCGGCATTCCAAGCGTTGTGTAACCCGACCAAAGGTAGATGTACCTCTATGGATTCTTCCTCGTATTGAAAACCGATGGACAAACCCTGAGCGGTGACTTCATTTTTGGTGATGCGCACCTGTGCCATCTCTGACCGACCGAACTGAATGACTTCTGCCTCGGGCCATCGCTTCGCCTGCTGTAAACACCGCGGATCGTCTGCATTCACCACCAAAACACCGTTGTTTTGAGCCAAATACTCATAAAGTTCGCCCTTGGCCTTGGCCACGCCAGAAACCCCTCCCAAATTACCAGCATGGGCAGATCCAATATTGGTAATCACGCCAATCTGAGGTTGTCCGATGCCAGCCAACTCGGTGATTTCATCGAAATGGTTCATGCCCATCTCCAGAATGATGAATTGATGATGCGTTTGCGCTTGCAATGCGGACAAAGGCAGGCCGATGTGATTGTTAAAATTGCCCGCATTGGCGTGAATGTATCCAGAGCCAACCGCCCCAGCCAATGCACCTTTGATCAATTCTTTGGTGGTGGTTTTACCATTGGAACCCGTGACCCCAATGCGTTTCCCTGGCAACCGATCCAAATGGGACCTCGCCAACTGCTGCAGCGCTTTTAAGGTGTCATCCACCACGATCAATCGCTCTGCATAAGGTTGATATTCGGGGCGCATGACATGAACCATGGCCGCCACCGCTCCTTTGCTCAACACATCCACCACGAAATCGTGGCCATCGAACCTGTCACCAGCCAAAGCAACGAACAAGGCGTCGCCACATTTTTTGCGGGAATCGGTTTCCACCCCGGAGCAAATCAATCCGGCGGGCACGGGGGCTTGGAGGTGCTGTGCCAAACTTTGTTGGAGAAACGCTGCTGCCAGTCGCATCAGTGCCCCCTCTCTCTCAATGCATTTTGCGCCACCTCAGCGTCGTCAAAATTCATTTGTGAGTTGCCTGTGATCTGTTTCTTCTCAT
Source organism: Myxococcales bacterium (assembly GCA_002721815.1). GTDB lineage: Bacteria > Myxococcota > UBA727 > UBA727. The sequence continues at coordinate 12,969 of PBLQ01000032.1, read as the reverse complement.
GACCTTTACCGGCGATCAAGACCATATCTTTGGCATCGGCTTGAGCGATAACTTGTGCAATGGCGCGGCGACGATCCAAAACCACACAATAGCTTTCACAATGCATCTCAGCGATGGTGTTCACTTTGGTTTGTTTCTGAATGCCCGTCGCGATGGCGCTGGCAATGGTCGCGGGGTCTTCGCTTCGAGGGTTATCATTGGTAATCACCGTTCTGTGGGAGAGCCGTGATGCCACCTCCCCCATCAAGGGACGTTTGGCTTGGTCGCGATCCCCACCGCAACCAAAAATCACCCAAACTTCGCCTTCACAGATTTCTTTGAGGGTCACCAAGGCGCTTTCCAATGCATCGGGGGTGTGCGCATAATCAACAATGGTGGTGGGCAAGTTGGTACTGCGCGCTTCAGCCACCACTTCCATCCGACCCGGCGGGGCCGCCACTTGTTCAAAAGCTTTTTGGATGCGCTGGCCCGAAAAACCCATGGCATGGGCCACCGCCGCAATGGCCAAAATATTTTCCACATGAAAGGCACCCAACCATGGCACGGCAATCTCAAAAGCACCATCTGGCACCTGCAAGGTCATGGAAATCCCTTGAGCGTTGAGCACCACATTATCGGCCCAAACATCTGCTTTGGTACTCTGGCCCCAGGTTATTTTTCTTTGGGGTAAATGAGCCAGGTCGTCATTTAATCTCGCGCCTATTTCACCGTCGTGTGGAATGACAAAACATGAAGAAGCCAATGCATGTTGGGTGAAAAGTGTCTTTTTTGCTTCGTAATAGGCATCAAAGTTGCCGTGAAAGTCCAAATGCTCATGCGTGAGATTGGTGAACACAGCCACATCGAATTCAACCCCTGCCACCCGAGATGTGGCCAACCCATGGGAAGACACTTCCATGGCCACGGCTTGAAACTTCTGTTCCACCAACTGCCTTAATCTGGCCGACAAAACCTCTGCTTCTGGCGTGGTCATGCCCCAATCTTCCAGTTGCTCAGGGCGACCGAAACCCAGCGTGCCCATCACCCCGCAGGACAGATCCATCGCGGTCAGCAAAGAGGAGAGTCCAAAAGCCACACTGCTCTTTCCGTTGGTACCAGTAATCCCAATGGTGGTGAGTTCACTGGCCGGACTGCCCCAAACCACCTCTGCCAACCTTGCCACATCTCGTCTGGTATTTTCACTTTGCCATACCGGAACCGACCAAGTGGAGACATTTTCAGGAAGCGATTCGAGAACAACTCCAGCTGCTCCCTGCGCAATCGCCTTTTCAATAAATTCATGGCCATCTTTAGAGGTGGGCAAAACGCCTTTACAGGCCACAAACAAACTGGACGGGCCCACTTTCTGGGAATTGATGGTGACATGATCGATGTGCAAATCTTCCCATCCGGACGCCACATGCACCGGTTTGAGTTCGCTTTGTACTTGTTTGAGCACATCCACCAACAACACTTATTGTTCCTTTGCCAATTTTAATTCGATGGCGCGCGGGTTCACAATCGGAGCGCCTGCCTTAGGCATTTGCTCTTGCACCAAACCCTGCCCTTCGATTTGTGGCACAACGCCAACCCTCTTCAAAAAAACCAATGCCTCTTTCAATGTCATGCCTCGCAGGTCAGGCATGGCCCCTTCTTCCACCGCCAGTGGTGGTACGGTATTGGCTGCGGCCATCATTTTTGACTTCGCTTTGTTTTTCTTTTGCTTTTCTTTTGAGGCGGCGATTTCTTTTTCGCTCGGCGCTGCAAAAATACCCCTCGCACGTAAAATGGCCTCGGTAATTTTACGAAAGGCCGGACCAGCAACTAAGCCACCGAATTTCTTCTCTTGGGGTTCATCCACCACCACCAAGACCACGGCCTCTGGGGCATCCGCTGGCGCGAAACCAATGAATGAGGACAAATGTAAATCTTTAGAATAACGTCCAGTCACCGGGTCCACTTTTTCGGCGGTGCCCGTCTTGCCCGCCACTGCGATTCCTGGAATGGCCGCAGGGGTGCCGGTCCCTCCTGGCTCCACCACGGTTTGCATGATCTGGGCGAGGGTTTTTGCCGTCTCAGTTTTAAAAACACGATGCGCCGGTTTGCGATCCCTTTGAGGTATTTCTTCACCAAAAGCATCTGTGACCCGCTGAATCACATGCGGTTGCACCCAAACCCCATCGTTGGCAACAGTGCCCACAGCGGCCAACATTTGTACCGATGTGACCATCAACCCATGTCCAAAGGAGATGGTGGACAAACGTGTTTGCCCCCATTTGTCTTTTCTTGGCAACCGACCTCTTGCCTCTCCTGCCAGCCCCAAACCGAGCCGCTCTCCAAAATGTAGTTGTTTGAGGGTATCTTTAAAACGTTGCTCGCCCATGGCCAACGCAATCTTCAGCGTTCCGATGTTGCTGGAATGTTTAAAGACGTCTCTTACGGTGAGCCAATTCGATTTATGACTGTCTCGAATGGTGTGCCGACCCAATTTGTATTTGCCATTTTCGCAATCAATGGACTCCTCAGGATGCACCACACCTGCTTCAAGCGCAGCCGCAAAGGTAATGGTCTTCATGGTGGAGCCTGGCTCGAAAGCAGCAGAAAGTGCTTGGTTGCGAGAATGTCGACGTGCTGTGCCTGGCGTATTGGGGTTAAAAGTTGGCGCGTTGGCCATAACCAATATCTCGCCCGTATTCGGATCCATGGCAATGGCCCAGGCGCTTTTGGCTTTGAACTTTCGGACGGTTTCCACCAACGCCAGCTCGGCAACCTGCTGCATTTGGGCGTCAATGGTTAAATGTACATCGTTGCCGCGAAAGGCGCTGAGCTCTAAGCCCGTATCCGTCATCAATCGATTGCCTTTGGCGTCCCGCAAGACCGACGTCCGTTGTGCCTTGGGTTTTAAAGCGCTGTCATAGGCCCGTTCGATACCACTTTGCCCTTCTCCATCGATGGACACCGTTCCCAACAGTTGTCCGGCCACGGAATGATTGGGATAAAAACGCTGATGCTCCTTCAGCAAACCCACACCACGTAAATCCAGTTGACGTACGGTCTCACTTGTTGCCGGAGGGATTCTTCTTTGTATCCAAGCAAACGATCGACTGCCAGCAACGCGTTTCTCTAGTTTTGTCGTGGGAATACTTAAGGCTTCGCTGAGCTTTATAGCCGTCTCTTCCTTTTCGACAATGTGCCGTGGCTCCACGTAGACAGAATCCATGGGCACTGTTCCAGCCAACGTACGCCCCTCTCGGTCGTAGACCATCCCACGAGCGGCGGCCACTTGAAACGTACGCTTGTATTGCTTTTCGGCCAATCCTTTGAGCGCCTCGCCATGGTTTAATTGAAGCGACCCCGATTTGAGAATCGCCAGCAAAAAGGCCGTACTAATACAACCGAAAACCATTCGGTAACGCCATTTCGAAGCGAGCCATGAAGAGTGTACTGGGGCGGGCATAAACGGGGCCTCGGGGTGGGTTTATAAAGAAGAAATAAGCATCAACTGGTTTGGGGTGGGCGCTTTCATTTGGAACTGCTCATAGGCCAGCTGTCGTAAACGCTCTGGACGGCGTAAAGAGGAACGCTCCACTTCGAGCAATCGCTGCTCCTCGTCTAACTTCACCAAACTGTTTTGCAGGTCGTTAATATGGTAAGCGGTCTTAATGTGTTCAACACGCACCCAAACCCAAAAAAGACTGGATGCAATCAAAATCAAAAATGCCAACAAGATCACGAAATAATTCTTAGGAATCCCCAACAGAGACTCCTGCTCCATTCGTGGTTCCACAATGCTGGAAACTTCTGAATAGCTAATGGGACGCAAAGAATAAGCGGTACGGGTACGGGCGTTCAAAGGGACTCCTCGAGGGTACTTGAACCTTCAGGGCTCAACATGGTGATGGCGCGCAACTTGGAAGACCGCGCACGAGGGTTGTCATAAATTTCTTGTTCGGATGGCGTGATGGGCTTTTTGGTTTGCAATTGCCAAATGGGATTTTTGCCCCGAGCGCCTGCGTTAAAAGCCCGCTTCACCATTCGATCTTCTAAAGAATGGAAAGAAATGATGGCCGCGCGCCCTCCCGGATTCAAAACGTCGGGTAACGCATCGAGCAGGTGTTGGAGTTCTTGTAACTCTTCATTCACCGCGATGCGCAATGCCTGGAACGTGCGGGTGGCAGGATGGACACGGCTGTTGTGGTAGCCACTGGACTTGCGCACCAAGTCCGCCAAAAACAAAGTGGAGTCTGGAATGGGCCAAGCACTTTTGATCGCGCGTGCGATTCGCCTGGAGCGATGCTCATCGCCATATTTGAAAATGATATCGGCAATTTCTTCTTGTGAAGCAGCCTCTAAGACATCGTAAGCCGTGCGTTCTTGGCTTTGATCCATGCGCATGTCCAACGGTCCGTCTTGTTTAAATGAGAAGCCGCGGTCATCTTGATCCAGTTGTGGAGATGAAACGCCGAGGTCACACAGCAAACCATCTACGCCGGACCAACCCAGATCTGACAACGATTGTTTCAATTGAGAAAAGGGACGGTGTACCAAATGGGTGTTGCGCGAAAACTCTTTGTGGACCCCACCGGCCGCATCATCAGCATGCGCCCTCAAATCGCGGTCCATGGCCAACACTTTGCCCGTCTCCCCGACTTGGGTGATTAAAGCCCTAAAATGACCGCCACCACCCGCCGTTACATCAACGGCGCAATTGCCGTCACGAAGCGCCAAAGCATCTATGGCTTCGTGAAAGAGAACTGGGATATGTTCAAACGTGCGCGTCAACCTGAGCTCCGAAGACCACAAACAGTCTAAAGCCCAAACCCCTCTAAAGTATTTCGTAACTTTTCCAGGGTTTGAGTGTCCTGGAGTCGACGTGCGGTTCGCTCATCCCATCTGGCTTTGGACCAAAACTCAATTCGATCGATCACCCCAGCCCACACCACTTCTCGCTCCAGGCCCGCATAAGCCCGAAGTTCTTTAGGTATGGAAACGCGGCCCACTTTATCGATGGACATCACGCAGCTCGAAGCAATCACGACCCGTTTGAACTCCATCACGGCCGGATTACTCGCGGGCAGCGAGCGCACCTTCTTGGCTTGCATGGAGAAATCTTCCTCCGTGATGGCCACCAAACAGGGTTCATAAAGTGATTGGGTCAGAACGAACTGGTCTTTACCGCTGAGGCGTTCCAAGGTTTCACGAAAACCCGCTGGAAAGGCCACGCGGCCCTTATCATCCAGTAAATGCTCATGAAGTCCTCTAAACACGAAAAACAGCCCCTTTATTGCCTAATGAGAAAATGAATCCCACTCAACTCCATATAATTTTATTCATGATCATACAAATTCCACTTAATTCCACTGTAAGCTGACATTTGGAACAAAATGCGTCAAGCATCCTATTTTATTAACTTTTTCGGCAGAGCGGCACAAACCAGCCACCACAATATATTCCATTTTTAAACATTTGTTCAGCGTCTCATATTGTTTTCGTGAGACAGATCTGATTTTCCCTGTTTGGTGGGAAATGGTGGATCCAATTTTGAATTATCGGCTGTTTTTAGAAAATATGGATTTTTTGAGTGCTTTTTGGGGCGCACGAATTCCCGATTGGTGGGAAACCCCTTTCTCGGGCGCGCCTGAACACCATAAACTTGACCCGCCGTGGCCCGAGGTGCAAAGTTTCAGGGTAACGCGAAGGAGACCGAATTCATGAGGAATCGCATGCGCCGATTTGGAATTTTGCTGAGCTTGTTCACCGCTTTGGGCGCCACCAGCGTTCATGCCGGCCCCAACGATTTGGATATTTCCAGCTTGATGGATTCTGCCAACCAGCCAGACAACGCGGGCTTCATCGGTCTGGCCAAAGAGTTGTCTTCCGTGATCACCGACATCAACTTGGCCCCGGCTGAAACCCCAGGTCTCTCCGGTTTTGATTTCGGCATCGACTATTCCTTTCATGACATCACCGAATCCGAAACTTTTTGGAAGAACTCTTTACAAGGTCGCTTTGAAAACCGAACGCCACCATTGGGACTGCAAACCCTAGGGGTCAAAGCGCGAAAAGGTTTTATCTTGCCCATCCCCCACGCCACCGAACTAGAACTGGGCGCAAGCTGGATTGGTGACAGCAACATGTGGTCCCTCGGTGCCGCCTTTCGTCTGGGCTTATATGAAATGGGCTCCTTCAACACCAAGTACTGGATGACATGGGTTCCTGACGTCGCTGCTATGATTGGCGGCAATCGATTGATTGGCACGAGTCAAATGGATTTGACCTCGGCCAACGCAGGATTGGCGGTCTCAAAAAACTTCGCTATCGCGGGTGATTTTTCACTGACCCCGTTTTTTAGCTATCAGCAAATCTACACCCATGCTGCCTCCGACACTATCGATCCAGACCCTTCTGACTTCACCGATGTCGACCGCAACGTCGTCTTCAACGCCCTCAATGAATTTACTTTTGACAACGCAGGCTATGCCACCCGGCAAACAGGTGGCTTTCGCTTGGTGGTGGGCTTGGTTGAACTCGTCTTGGGTTACGCGAGCACAACCTACACCATCAATAATGCGGAACGTACCATGAGTCATTACAACGTCCGCGGTGGCCTCAACTTCTAAAGCTGCTTTTGAATGAGTAGCTGTCGCGCGGCATCCCGCACCCCCATCACCAATGTTTCATTGTGAACAACACCTTTGAGGTCCGCCCTCGTCATGCCAGTCATGAGCCAACAAGCCAAGGGGGTGGGACATGCTGGGTTGTACACAATAGAACGCCGCACGGCGGGTCGGGTTCGAAACTTTGAAAGCGCCACAACCTCGAGAACGCCAGGGTGGACCGGCCGTCGTGCACACAAACGCACCACCTTATCTTCATCTACTCGGGGGTTTTGTAGGACGTTCTGAATCACATCTTGGTGTGGGTCCATGAGCAGTCTGTCCAAAAGGTCGCCTTGCGCAGTCCGTGCCAACGACTTTCGTCGCCCCAGGGTCTCCCCCTTCTCTGCCAAAGAGCCCTTCGGGGGGTTGAGCAAAAGTTTCTCCGCCTCCACCCATCGAAGGTCATCCTCATCATTGCGTTGAAAAATGGCCCAAACGCCGTGCTCACACAGCTCTAAAGTCGATGCCAGAAATTCCTCGCGAACGGACTCGTGTTCACCGGTACGCACCAACAAATCGATGGCCACCTCTAACAAACAGGCCGCTTGGTGGTTGCCCAAGGCGGATTCGCGGTGGGCACAGGCCAAGATTCGCACCATCACTTGGGGGGTCTGTGGCAACAACCGATCTTTCAAATAAGTGGTTCTCATGGGCCCATCTTGAATCGACAGCAGAATTCGCCCCAAACACGCCACGGCCATGGGGGCCGGCAACTGGTCCAAAGGTTGGTTTTCTATTGCTTTTTGCGGCTGATAGGTCATGCTTGCAGCTTTTCCAAGAATAGGGTTTTACACTCGCTCTTGGTTTTTATAACTTTTCGATTTGAGGTGAAAGGGTCAATACAGATCATGAACGAATCGGTGGCCAGCGGCACAAAAGTCATCAAACGATACGCCAATCGTAAGCTCTACGATACGGTGCAAAGCTGCTATGTCACCTTAGATGACATTGCCGACATGATCAAAGAAGGCCAAGAAATCCGCATTTTGGATAACAAATCCAAAGAAGATCTCACTGCGGTCACCTTCGCCCAAATCATTTTTGAAGAAGAGAAAAAAGTAGCAAAAATGCCATTGATGCTGCTTCGCGAAATCATTCAAAACAGTGGCGATGCCATCGGGGAATTCCTTCAGAAAAAGTTACATGACCCCGTCAACCAGATTCGTGGAGATGTGGAAAAGCACGTGTCCGTCCTGGTTCGAAAAGACAAAGAACCCACTGAAACGCAACCTGAATCGGCCGCAGAGCCCGAGACAGCCCCACCCGTTGCACCCGCCGAAGCAGAGGCCACAGAGGGGCAAGACGAAAATGAAGCCAAATCGGTTCGCGCCTTTGTGTTTTCCACCACCGAAGCTTTCGACTCACTCCAGCGACGCATTGACGAGCGGGTCAACAAATACCTGAGTGCCATGTCCCATTTGGGCCAGGTGGGCAGAGATATGGACATCCTCCGCGCGCGGGTCGAGCGGCTCGAAAAACGCCTGCAAACGGTCGAGGGGCGCCCTAAGTCCGGTAACTAGCTAGATTTACTTGGTTTCTTTTTAGCTTTACGTTTGGGGGCCTGGGCCCTCTTTAAAGAAGCTTCGTTGATGCTGCGCACACGGTCCCCGATTTCGGCCATCACTTCTTCAAGTTCATCCAGCTTCATTTTGAGCTGATCGATGTCTTCCAACGTCGGCACATTCACCCAACCCAGCATTCGCTCCACATTTTTGTCGATGGTACTTTTCGCGTTCAAGCCCGATGAAATCGTGCTTTGAACGGTTCCTACAAAACGCTCATTGGCCAGCAGCAGATTGACCAATTCTCCCAGCTTTTCCTCCCCCAGATTCACGATAGAGGCCACCAAAGTCTTGGGTTCTGTCTCGCCAGTCATAAAATCCTCCGATAAATGTGCTCTGAGGGTGTACCGCGACCAAGGGCCAATGCCAAGGCCAAAGGCTGCCCCACCCCATTCCTGGACCATCCGCATTGATTTTCATGCCACGTTGCCCCAAACCCAAGGCAATGTTAGGGAAAATGTCATGACTCCTTTGCTCAACCGTCAAATTCATCTGGTCACTGGAAAAGGTGGTGTGGGAAAAAGCCTCGTTTCCTGTGTCCTCGCCCATTTGTTTGAGCAAGGTGGGCACAAAACGCTGTTGGTGCAGTTACATGCCAAAGATGCCCACAGCCAGCCCATGGAAACCCGACCCATCACCGCAGACCTCCACCAAGCCAGAGACAACTTATGGGTGGTGAATATCGACCCGGCGAAAGCATTGACCGAATACATCACCCTCAAAATACGGTCTGAAAAAATTTCAGAGGCATTGGTCAATCGACCCACCATCAAACAATTTCTCAAATTCGTACCCTCCATGGCCGAACTGAACATGCTTGGTAAAATCTGGTACCACGCTGAAGAAACGCAAGGTCGGCGTCGGCGCTTTGACCGGGTGGTGGTGGACTGCCCACCCACCGGACATGCGCTCAAATTTGTAGACGTGGCACGAACCGTCTTTTCCGTGGCCCCGGGTGGGATGATGGGTGATGAAACCCGCCGCATCATGCACACGCTTCAGGACCCAAGTCGTTCTTGCCTTCACGTGGTCACCGGGCTTGAAGAATTGATGATCAAAGAAACCGTTGAACTCATCGCCCAAGCCGAAAAATCGGCCACAGCCCCCCTTGGCTATTTGATTTGTAATGGGGTTCAAGAGCCGATGTTTGGACCTGAAGATTTACAACACCTCGCACAAACCCATGAGGACCTTCATCATGACGTGCCCTCGCCGCTAAAAAACGCCCTCCAGATTGCGCTCAACCGTGCGCAGGCAGAATCTCGACAGGGCATGTATCTCAACAAGCTCAAAGGTGTGCGTTCCAACATGCCCATGCTCATGCTGCCCCTCATCGAGAAAGCCGAACTGCGGTCCCCGGATTTACGTGAACTGGGACAATGGTTGGTACAGCAAGTCCCGTCCGTGAAGGGGGCCCCCTCATGACCTCACTGGCCACCCTACTCAAAGAACCAGACATCATCGTCTGCGTGGGCTCTGGAGGCGTTGGTAAAACCACCACCTCAGCCAGCTTGGCCCTCGGTGCGGCCATCGCTGGCCGCAAAACACTGGTCATCACCATCGACCCCGCTAAGCGTTTGGCCGACGCTTTGGGTCTGACCATGCTCTCTTCCCATGTGGCGTCTATCCAACCTGAGATTCTGGGCAGCGACCACTATAAACTAAAAGCCCCCCTGTATGGCATGATGCTGGACCTTCAATCAGCATGGGATGACCTCGTGAAGCGCGTTGGCCGAAATGAGCAAGAGACCGACCGGATTCTACAAAACAGATTTTATCGCCAACTCTCTCGAGAGCTGGTGGGCGCCCAGGAGTTCATTGCTTGCGAGACCTTATTCTCGCAATGGGAGATCATGAAACCGGACCTCATCATTCTTGACACGCCGCCCACGCGCAATGCCCTGGATTTCTTAGACGCGCCAAATCGAATTTTCGATTTCCTGGAAAACGAGGCTTTCCAATACTTCCTCAAGCAGCGAGAGACCGGTCGCCTGGGTCGTATGGGCTTACAATTTCTCGATACCGCCCAAGGCGCGTTTAATTTGTTCCTCAACAAATTTGCCGGCACCCAGTTCATCGCAGAACTGTCTGATTTTCTCTTCTTGATGCGCGACCTTTATCCGCCTCTGATTCAACGGACCCGCGCTTTCCAAAAGCTCTTAGGATCCGAAAAAACACGGTTCTTGGTCATCACCCAACCCAATCCTCAGGCCATTCAAGAAGCTTCCTTTTTCGCTCAAGAACTCAAAGCCCGCGGTCTGCCCTTAGGTGGCATGATCGCCAACCGCGTGTGTCAAACCCAAGAGTCCCTGCGCAACACGCTTCCCCAACTCAAGGACCAAGCCATCAATGACCTGGGGATAAGTGAGGCCCAGTGGCACAAAATAAGCGCAGCCACCGACGCGGAATGCCAACGAGCGACATTTCAACAAGCCCAACTCACCGCGTTGCAACAGCAACTGCCTCAAGGCTGCCCCCACCTTCAAATTCCCGAGGTCCAAGAAGATCTCAGTACCCCAAAAGGCCTGCGCACGCTGTTGCACCTGCAAGGCCTTGTGACGAGTAACCTATGAAATCGAATCTAATTTTCGTTCCCAACCTGTTGTTGGTGGCGCTGCTCATTGGTTGTGCCTCCACGCCAAAAAAAAATGTAGCACTTCAACCCGAACCCTCTGCAGCATCTGAAGCCTACGGTGATCAAGAGTTAATGGTGCTCGGAGAACCCACGGGTCCTGATGCCCTTCAGGTTTACAGCTCTGAAACCCTTTACCTGCGCGCAGTGGATTTAATGTCGGGTGGCGCTTACGCCGAAGCCATTTTCTATTTCGAAAAGTTAATCAACGAATTTCCAGCCAGTGATTACGTTCTTCCAGCGCGATATAATTTGGGCAACTGCTATTTGAAACTTCAAGAAAACGATCGCGCCATGGCGTCCATGGATCTGTACTTAGAGATGCTTCCCCCCGATGCCACGGCGCAAGATCGTGCCGATGCCATTTTCCGACAGGGCCATGTGTTCGCACAAAAAAAAGAATACGACAAAATGGCCCGGTTGTTTGATGCGGTTCAAGAAACCACATTGCCCACCCCCATGAAAATCGAAGCCATGGTCAATGCGGGGATTGGGTACTTCATGTTGCAACAAATCGATACCGCCAAAGAACGTTTCCAAGGCGCCCGCAAAACTTATATGGATGCGCCACGCAAGGAGCGGGTGGCCAGCAAATACCATGCGGCCCAGAGTTTGTTTTACCTGGCGGAACTCAAACGTAACATTTATGCCGAGTTCACCGTGGTCATGCCCAGCACTGCAGAGGTGAAGGCATCGGGGCAAACGCTAGAAGAACTGCTGGTGCAGCGCCTCGAAAAAAAATGCCAGTATCTTCTTAACGCCCAAAAAGCCTACGTACGGACCATCCGAGATGGACACGCCGGATGGTCCTCTGCCGCGGGCTATAAAGTGGGTACGCTGTACGAAGACCTGTACGACAGTCTTGAAACCTTGCCCATCCCACCTGATTTCACAGAAGAAGAAAAAGAAGTTTACGAAGAAATGGTCAAAGAGCGTATTGCCGTGTTATTGCGTAAGGCGGTTCGCATCTGGCAAATGACCATGCGGATGGCCGTCCGGACCGGTGCAGACAACGTCTGGGTCAACCGAACGGCCGCAAGCATTGCCAGGGTGAAAGGCTATCTCTCAGCCGAAAAAGAGGAAAAGATTGTGAAAGAACACGAAATCACCCAAGCCATGCTCATCGAAGCCACCTACTTTCCAAAGCGGGTTCTTGGCGTGGATTTAGGCCTCAAAAAGACCGGTCTGGCCATTAGTGATGAACTCGGCATCTCAGTGCGTGCGCTCGAAACATTCCAAACCCGATCTCGCAAAGAAGACATCGCCCACTTGGTAGAACTGGTCAAAGAGCACAAAGTCGAGGCGGTGGTCATTGGCTACCCCTTGCTCCCTGACAGCAAACAAGAAGGCATGATGGCCAAACGTGCCCGTGGTTTTCTCGACACCCTCCAAGACACGCTCACCGATTTAGAAATTGAGGTACCCGTTTTTCTTGAAGATGAAACAGGCTCTACGCTTGAAGCTGAAAAACGATTGGCCCAATCGGAAGTTAAAAAGAGTAAACGTAAAAAGATCAAAGACAGTGAGGCCGCTCGGGTTATCGTGGAGCGATTCTTAGAGAAAGTACAAAGCCAAGAGGCCGCTCACAAAAGAAATAAAGAAAAAGAAAAACAAGATCAGACCGAGCCCGCGAAAAAGGATACAGAAACATGAAAAAAGCCTTCGTTCTCTTTATGACAATTGTACTTTTCGGGGTCGGTGTCGTTGGCGGCGCAGCCTACCATTACTGGAACAAACTCAAGGATTATGGTCAGCAATCATTGGGTGGTGATGGCATTGCCGAATTGGTGATTCCACAGGGGAGCAACCCCAAAAAAGTCGCCCGGATGCTGCAAGAAAAAGGCATTATTCAGGACGCTGAGTTTTTCTATCGATATGCCCGGTTTATTGCCGAAGAAGCCCACAAAATCAAAGCCGGTGAATATGTCCTTGATAAATCAATGACCCCCTTTGAGCTGCTGCGTGCCATCCAAACCGGAAAGCGCAAAGAGATTCGTTTCACCGTGCCAGAAGGCAGCAGCAAAGTAGACATCGTGAAAATCATTGCCAAAGCAGGATTTGGCGAAGAAGCAAAGCTCATCGCACTCATGGAAGATCAAGACCTGATCAAATCTTTTGGTGTCCCCGAACGAGGGGC
>PBLQ01000031.1 GCA_002721815.1 Myxococcales bacterium | reverse complement strand
TGATGAGAACGAGATAGAAAGTTCGGTTGTTTTAACCGAACAAACCTCTTTGGCGAATCTCGAAGTGTCCGTTGATATGACCCACCCCAATCCTTCTTTGTTACTCATAGAGCTTCGCCGATTAACAACCCCAGGGGCTCAATTAAAATTTTGGACAGGGGTTCGTTACGAAAGCCAAGTTGACAACACCCAAGACCCCTATGGTTTGACCCAAGTGAATCATGGGGGGCATTTGGAATTTGAAATCACTGATTCACAACAGATTGGGCGGGTTTTAAATATGGACAACACACTCCACACCTGAATCACCACCCAAGGATCAGACGGGGCGGCAGAGCGTAGCCAAGTGGCGGTGGATTACTTTGAGGTTCGCATCGATTATCATTTACCTTACGATGAAGAACAAGATGTCAGCGAGTCCAATGATGGAGGGTTGTAATGACGGTCACAGTTCCGATGGCGATAACTGTGTCGTTGGTGCTGCACCTGTGTTAAAGCTTGGTATTTGTACACCCCATAAACCAGGTTGACCTATGACCCATTTGTATATCTTCGACATCGACGGAACGCTCATATCTGCGGGGGGCTGTGGAACCCTCGCCATCAACAAAGTGTTTGAGGCCCGATTCGGTTATGAGAACATCTGCCAGCACCTCAGTTTTGCTGGCGCCACCGATAAAGACATTTTTGCCAAAGCGCAGGCCATTGCGGCCGAGGCATCGGGAGTCCCACCTGTGTCCGAGGCTGATATTTTTCAGGCTTATGCAACTTCGTTTGAGCGCGAGCTGCAACGCGACAATACGTGCCGAGCGTATGATGGGGTGGTTGAGCTGCTCGAGAAATTAAAGCGCAGAGAGGATGTTATTTTAGGAATTGGCACCGGCAACCTGGCCGCGACCGCACAACTCAAACTTCAATATTCGGGTTTGGATGCCTACTTTACTTTTGGTGGCTATGGCTCAGATCATGAACAGCGATCCGATATTTTTCAAACTTCTTTATCTCGGGGCACGGCTCAGTTATCGCAAACTCCTTCGCGGGTGATCGTTTTCGGTGATACGCCCAAAGACATTTGGGCGGCTCAGGCCATTGGCGCTGAAGTGGTGGCCGTGACCACAGGCACCTTTGACGCCCCTCCTTTACTTCAGGAAAACCCAGATTTGGTGGTGCCGGCACTGAATACAAAAGAGTTGTTTGAGTTTTTACGCATTACTTGAACTCAAATGGCGTCATCAGGGCGTTACCCAGTTCACAGGCTGGACCTCTCATATGCCACATTCAGAGACCTTCTTCGGTCGGCGGGTCTATGGCCGGGTGCGGCATAAAGTACAGTTAAGTGGCAGATAAATATAATGATTTTTGATGTTTGGGGCGCGGTTTTGGATTTGACCATGACCTGCTAGATGAAACGCCTCATCTGTAACAGGAGTGTTTTGTCATGAACCGTTTACTGAGTGCCCTTGGTCTTTTGAGTTTGGTCGTGGCTTGCGGCGGCCCCGTCGCTGAGCCCATCGTTCATCCCTGCACGGTGGCCGATTTTTGCATCTATGACGAGGCGCGTGAAGAGAGCAACTGCCAAAGTGGTTACACTTGGGAGAACCCTTCGGACGTTAACAATTACAACTGCGTGGCCATGGCAGACGAGGCGTGCGTGCCCACCACTTGTGTGGCATTGAATGCCAACTGCGGTACATTGCCGGACGGTTGTGAGGGGCAACTCACTTGTGGCGAATGTCCCATGGGTCAAACTTGTGGGGCGGGCGGTGCAAACCTTTGCGGGGCGGGCGAATGCACCCCCACCACGTGTGAAGCTCAAGGTGCGGAGTGTGGCAGCATTTCCGATGGTTGCGGCAATACATTGTCTTGTGGCACCTGTCCTGCGGGCGAAACTTGTGGCAGTGCCAGTGTGGCCAATGTGTGTGTGGCCGACGCAGCAGCAGCCACTTGCGGCAATGGCATCATCGATGCCGGTGAGCAGTGCGACGGTACTGTATTTGCCAATGGGTACGGTTCTTGTCCCGCTGGGACGTCGGGCACGGTTACTTGTGGGACCGATTGCAACGTGAACACCGCCAGCTGCACCACCACCAGTACCCCGTCCGGGCCTGCGGAATTAGCGCGTTGGAATGGGGCAGATTATCTTTATACCGCCATCGATCCCCGAGACGGTTCTTTGGTGGTTGCCAAACGCAACGGTGAGTTCTACCGCCAATCCGACAGCGCGACGTTTTCCACCCAAAGCAATACGCTTGATGCTTCCGCATTGCCTGCCGGTTTTTCATTCGCCACGCCTTACTCAAAAAATCAAGACAACCGTTTAGCGGTCTTGCCCGATGGCCGTCTCGTTTTCGCAGCCATCGATGACGGCCACCAGCAACTGATTGTGGCCACAGAAACCACCCTTGGCGGTGATTGGGATGTCTATACTTTGGCGAGCAGCACCGAAGCGTATTTCAGCCTTGACCTTGAAATGGCAGCCAATGGCGATCTCTTCTTATTGGTGGGGCAAACCGACAGCATGGCCGATGGTGCCCCTACGGCTCAGCGGGACATCTACTTGTACGAACGGCCCGTGAATGCAGCGGCTTGGAGCCAGGTGTCCGTGGACTTCAGCAACACCAACAAACTCAACGAAGGGTGTAGCACCATTTCAGAATCCAGCATTGACATTCGTTATTCGGCCAACATGGCCGTGGATACGGCTGGCAACCCTGCCGTGATGTATTTGGAATGCAACACCTATTACCAAGCCAAATTCATCTACAAGACAGCGTCGGGATGGAACCGGGAAGATTTTGAATTCTCCGTAGGGGTTGAGTTGCAATATACCGGGCCTAACATCCAGTACGATGCCAGCAGCAACTCTTTTGTGACTTTGATTCCCTTATCGGGCGGCGGCTTTGTGCGTTTGGATAAAAACATGAACAACACTTCCGCTGCGTTAAGTGAAACCGAAATGGATGAAAATTATAATAGCTATAATTACATTTGGGAAGTCTTCAGCTTTGCCGTTCTACCTAATGGTTCTTTCGTGGTGGGGGGGACCGATTTATACGGTAAAGAAGTCTATCTCGCCACTTGGAACTCGGACTGGTCTGATCTCGAGAGCGAACTCATCATGGAGTATGATTCTGGTTGTTATGGGGTCACCTGTTTGTATTTGACCGGTTTGTTTGAACTCAAAACGAATGCCAGCGGTCAGGTTTTTGGTTGGCTCAAACACCACGATGACAATGACTACTATGTGGTCACGGTGACGCCTTAGAACTTTGATTTTATTGCGGTTATGCCGTTTAGGTGCAACATCCCCGATTCTTGAAAACCAGCCAATAGCATCGTAGACTGAGGCCTATTTCAAAGGACTCCGCTATGCTTTCAAGATTCCTCGTTGGTTTGCTCTGGTTTTTATTACTTTCCTGTGCCCGGTCGCCTCAAGCGATCCTCACCACTGATTCCGGTTCGGACGCGGGAGTCAGTGGGGTCGAAACCGATGGAGGGACTGCCTGTTCGCCTTGCGATGAAGGTTTTGAATTAAATGAAGATAATTGTTTGTGTACGGATATTGACGAATGCGCCATCGATAATGGCGGATGTGCCCATGTGTGTGCCAATGCCCCCGGCACTTTTTCTTGTGTTTGCAATCCTGGTTACGCCTTAGATGCTGATGGGTATTCCTGTTCAGATGTCAACGAATGCGCCATCGATAATGGTGGGTGTGAGCAAAATTGTACTAATTCAGCGGGTGGCTTTGCTTGTTCTTGTAATGATGGTTTCGAGCTCAATGCTGATGGCCTGACTTGTACGGCCATCAACGAGTGTGCCCAGAACCCTTGCCTAAATGGTGGCACATGCGTTGATGGCGAAGATTCGTATACCTGTGAATGCCCCGAAGGCTATGACGGTGCGAATTGCGAGAATGATATCGACGACTGCGCTGATGAACCGTGTTTGAATGGCGGCACCTGTGTGGACGGCGTTAATTCTTACACCTGTAACTGCCTCATTGGCTTTACGGGCACCAATTGCGAAACCAATATTGATGATTGTGCCAGCGAACCCTGCCAAAATGGTGGGACCTGTGTGGATGGCATCGATGCGTATACATGTAATTGCCCCGCCGGTTTCACCGGAACGAATTGCGAAACCAATATTGATGATTGTGCCAGCGAACCCTGTGAAAATGGTGGGACCTGTGTGGATGATGTTGATGGCTACACCTGTAATTGTCTCACTGGTTTTACCGGCGATCATTGTGAAACCGATATTGACGATTGTGTGGGCGAGCCTTGCGAAAACGGTGGCATTTGCTTGGATGGTATCAATACGTACACTTGTGATTGTTTAGATGGCTTTACGGGCAATAATTGTGAGACCAATGTTGATGATTGCGATCCGAATCCCTGTGTGAACGGAACATGCGCCGATGCGGTGGATGCCTTTGATTGTACTTGCGATGAAGGTTGGACGGGTTTGTTGTGTGATGAAGAGTTGCCCAAAGGCATGACTTGGTCCATTGTGGACTCGAGCATTACCACTACGGTGCAGCGTGTGACCTGTTCCGTTGGCGGGCCCTCTACGGCCACAACAACTGTTTATCCACCGTTGATGGGTTACTGTAATCCTGACGAGATTTTAGGCTTAAAGTGCAGTGGTGGCCCCATGGATGCTTATTGCGAATCTCTTGGGTATACGGGGGGGCACGTATCAGGAACAGAGGTTTGTGAAACTGGTCATCAGAAAGGGTGGTGGGGCCCAGAATTAAACGGTTGCGGTTTTTCTGCACCCGATTCCTGGGTGCAATCAGTGGAGTGCTACAACACCGAAACAGGGCTGGGCGATGGATGTGATGCCTATAATGGCGATACCGATTGCACAACCGAATTGCCAATCCTATGTGCCATCGAACCTGACACCCCTCAGCCTAACCCTGATAGCAGTGTTATCGACGATAACAATGACTGGTTTGGGGCACATTTGGGTTTGACCTCGCCCATTGCGGGGACGAGTTTAAACAGCCTCGCGGATGCCAATGCCCATTGTGAAACCGAATTAGGTCAAGGATATCGTATGGTCGAATTTCATGACGGTTGGGCTTGGAGCCTTTGGGCTTATGGCGAAATTGACACCGCTTCTCGGTTTTGGGTGGATATTGACGATCAATCAAACGGAACGTGTTTTGGCAGTGGAGATACCACAAAAGGGATGACCTGGGGGGTTGCAGATGAGGTGGTGGTCACCCGTACCGACGTTCGGCACGCCAGTTGCACTGGAGATGATTGTGAACCTTATGAAGGTGATACTTACTGTTCAGAAGCATTACCGATGGCTTGTTTAAAACCAAATTCCACAGGCAACATACCCAGCCCAAATAGCATTGACATGGGTGACGGTGGTTTTCATTTGTGGACCCATGGCGCAACCCTTCAACTAACGGACCCGGTGGTTGGCGATAGCTTTATCACCAAGTCGGACGCGGATGCTTATTGCAGCACCACTTTTGGTTCAGGGTATGAAATGGCTGAGTTTCACGAGCCCAACCAAACGGGCGGTTGGGGCTGGTGGGCTTATGGAGACGTGTCGGACAGCGAGCGCTTTTGGGTTTGGATCCACAACCAACCCGATGGTCGTTGTTTCGGGGAGTAGGTTTAATCACCCCAAATGCGTTTGTACCATGGCAATTGAGGATTGGGCTTCGGGGTATCGACTGGCTTAAAAGGCAGCTTGCCTTTGGGGCGAATGGTGTCCATGTCCCAACCCGTGAGTCCCGCTAGGGTGACCATTTCTTTTTCTCGCCGATCCTGAACGCGTTTGCGATAATTGTCCATGGCTGCACATTCATCGTTACCGCCATAGGGATGTCTGAGCACATAGCGCGATTGAAAGTTTTCACGGTTGCCCGTGTCTTGAAAACGTAAGTCGTCGGGGAATTTTTCGCCGGTATAGCGAACATGCAGGCGGGTCACGTAGGTTTTTAAATTGTTGCCAAGTCTGACACGGCGGTTGGGTGGGGTGTTGGTTTCTTTGGCGAGTTCCCAAAATGCCCCGAGCTCGACCAATTGTTTTTTGGATAAAGGATCGGCGGCGCAAGGGTCGCACCAACTCATATCCCACGCATACTCCAAGAACACCGCTTTCATGTCTTCTTTGTTCACCGACGTGGCGAACATGTCTTTATAAAAAGGTTTGAATTCGGTCTTGATGTAGGGGGGCAGTTCTTGTCCCGTGGGCAGCTTGACCGTTCGGTAGTTGGTGGTTTCAACGCGACCTTTGGGCGACAACGTATAAATAATTAAGTCTTGTGGCCCATTGGCATTCACCGTGCCCAAGCGAATGGGCAACATGAATTTGGGGGTTTCAAAGGCCATGGACAGCGGGCGCAGTTTGGTAAAGCCGGCCTTGGCCTGTTCTTCGAGATTCACTTTGGCCACAAAAAATTTCGTGTCTTGTTTGATGTAGCTTTCCAAAACGTCACCTGCGTTTTTTGGAATTTTGTAGTCATTGGCCTCGAGCCAAGTGACCAAGCCACCGCTTTCTTTGGCGGAAAGGATTAAAATATCGTACTCACCCACGGTGTAGGAGGCTTCAATGGTGACCCCCAATTGTTTCGCTGACCGGGGCAATGGGGCGGACTCTTTGGTTTTGGCGCCGCCACCGATCAGGGCTCTTTGCTCGTACAAGGGAGGCGGATTGCACGGGTTTTTATCAAAATACTCCACCAGCCGTGGCGCGGTGTAGGCATCGAGGTGGTCGATGTCTTTTTGATTGGCGATATGAATTTGCTCTTTCTTTAAAACTTCTGGCACGGGCACCACCATGGCAAATTCGGTGAGTTCCCCTTGGTAATCGTTGGACATGGTGATCACGGTTTTGTTATCGTGTCGCGCGAGCACCACTTGGGAGGCATTGTTAAACAGCGAAGCTTCGGCTTTGGCCACGTAAAAACCGCAGAAGGCCGCGGCGGGTTGTGACACCATGAAAGAAAATGAAAAGAAACCTAAAGCGGCAAAGGTTTTTTGAATCATGAAGTAACTCCTGCGGGGATGGGCTTGGATGAAAAAGGCATTTGAGGTTTGGGAGGTGCCGGCCACTGATAAGCTCGGCCTGGCAACATACGATTGATGACCAATGTCAGCGGCGACAAAAAAGCCAGCGCGTAGATGAGTCCATTGGGATTATAAAAATGGTATTGCAAAATATAAGCGGCAAGCGCCACGATACCAGCAAATAGAATACGGCCCACACGGGCGTCGGGGGTGGTCTTGGGGTCGGAGATCATAAAAAAAGCGAAGATGAGCAACGCCCCATTTTGCATGCTGTGTAGGGGAATGGGCATGGGGTCGCCCAAATACAACGCGCGGCCAAAAACCATCGCCGCCCAAAAAGCCAAAAAGGCGACGGTAATATCTGAGCGTTTGGCCAAAAAGAGGATGTAAGTCCCGGTGCAACAGGCGAAGAACACCCAAAACAGACCGTGTCCCCATTGGCCATGGGAGAGCCACACGTGATCGGTAAACAGCAAGGCCACCGCCAGCCCCAAATTGGTGGGGTTGAACAGATGACGATTTTGAGCCCGAAAGGCGAATTTGCTCAAAATCGTGAAGCTGGCGATGCCCAGCGCCCAGCCGAAATGGTTGGTTTTCAGGAGAAGCATGAGCGATAAACAGGAAATCAGAGCGCTTTTTACCTCAAAGGAGGGAAGCTTCGCCCAATAGGTGCCCAGGCGTTGAGCCGCCAATCCTCCCAGTAAAATACCAGCAAACACCCAACCGTTCCAGCTCTGATGCCGCCAAAAAAGCAACAAAACCAACAGTATAGACAATGTGGTAATTTGAAACAGGCGTGGGTCCAGACCGTTTTTCATGAGATGAGATTTCCCCTTATTCGAGCGATTTGGAGTAGGAACGACCTTAAATCAGATCCTATTCATCCCACCAGTCAATTGCCCACTTGCGCCCTGATTTTACCCCCATAAAAGACCCCTATTCATCCTGAAAAAGGAGCACTCAATGCGGGATCCCCAGCGTCTACCCAAAGAAGAAATTCAGGCCACAGCAAAGTCTCTTCGAGAAGATATTTTGCGCATGATTCACAAAGCAGGAAGCGGGCATCCCGGTGGTTCACTCAGTGCCATCGACATGATTCTTACGCTTCACTCCGGCGAGATGCGATACGATCCCAAAGATCCACGTTGGGATTTGCGCGATCGATTTGTTTTGTCGAAGGGCCACGGCGTTCCTGCACTGTATGCCGTTTTGGCAGAAAAGGGTTTCTTTCCCAAAGAGCAATTGATGACGCTGCGGGAGCTGGGCTCACCCATTCAAGGGCACCCCGCCAATGCGTTACTCGATTGTATTGAAGCTTCCACCGGTTCGTTGGGCCAAGGCTTGAGCGTGGCACAAGGCATCGCCTTGGCGGGTAAAGTTCGAGGCCAGCAAGACGGCAAGGACGAAGCTGCTTGGCATGTTTACGCATTGTTGGGCGACGGTGAACTTCAAGAAGGACAGATTTGGGAGGCAGCCATGAGCGCCCCCCATTTGGGCATCACCAACCTCACAGCTTTTGTGGATTGGAACAAAGCACAGATCGACGGCACGGTGGAAGAAGTCATGTCCCTCAATCCTCTGTCCCAAAAATGGGAAAGCTTTGGTTGGCACGTGCAAGAGATTGACGGTCACGATATCGATGCCATTCGACGTGCTTGTGACCGGGCTCGCTCCAACACCAGTGCCCCCTCAGTGATTTTGGCACATACCACCAAAGGTAAGGGTGTGGCCTACATGGAAAAAGACATCGTCGGGTGGCACGGTAAGGCACCTAGCGATGGCGAATTTAAACAAGCGATGAACGAGCTGAAAGGCGGTGCCGCATGAGTCAAGATCCACGCGCAATGCGACCTAAAGATGTGAAACCCATGGCCACCCGCAAAGCTTTTGGTTTGGCCCTCAAAGATTTGGGTGACAAGGACGATAAGGTATTGGTGTTTGATGCCGACCTTTCTAAAAGTACACAGTCCGGTATTTTTGCCGAAGCCCACCCAGAGCGTTTTTATGAAATGGGCATCGCCGAAGCCAACATGATCGGTACCGCTGCTGGTGCGGCTCTGTCCGGCTACAAACCTTTTGTGTGTTCATTTGCCGCTTTTATTGCGGGCCGTTTTGATCAAATCAAAATGAGTGTGGCTTATTCCCAAGCAGGGGTTCGCATTGTGGGCACCCACGCAGGGGTTGGGATTGGTCCTGATGGTTACTCCCAGCAAGGTCTCGAAGATTTGGCGTGCATGCGCTCTTTGCCCACCATGCTGGTGTTGCAGCCGGCGGACGATCTTGAGACCTCTCAAATGATTCATGCTTTGGCCCAAACAGATCAGCCTGCCTACATTCGTTTGACCCGTCAAAACTTGCCTCGGGTTCACAGCGATGAGTACCGTTTCGAAGTCGGTCGTTTTCCCACCTTAGTGGACGGCAAAGACGTCACGATCATCGGTACCGGTGGCACAGTGGGCAACGCTGTTGAAGCCGCGCTGTTGCTGCATCGTGAAGGCATTTCGGCGCGGGTGCTCAATGCTTCAAGCATCAAGCCCGTGGACGAAGATGCCATCATCAAAGCCGCCAAAGAAACCCGTGGTTTGGTTACGGTGGAAGATCACAACATTTTGGCCGGTTTGGGTGGGGCTGTGGCCGAAGTCCTGACGAATCGCGCGCCAGCCAGATTGCTGCGCCTGGGTGTGAACGATGTGTTTGGTGAATCCGGTGAACCCGATGCCTTGTATGCCTATCACGGACTCAACGCCGATGGCATTGCTGGTTCGGTGCGGGAATTCTTAGCCAATCTGTAACTGATCAGACGCGTCAGGTTTTGTCGCTGTTGGGATAAGCCTTTAAACGGGCAATCTTCCGAAAAAGGATTCGCCTGATTCCATGATGAGCGTGATGCGATCGCACAGGATGGATGCGTGTGCCAACTGCCCCTCAATGGCCAAAGCGCATTGACCATTGTATTGAACCGGCGCCCACAAGTGATGGGGAAGTGCTGCGGCGGCCACCTTGCGTGCGCCCACCGGTGATTCGGTCATATGGGGCACAAAATTATCCATCACCAGCGCCACGAACAGGTTGCGACGCGCATTGTGCAGCTCCACTTCAATGGGGTCGGTGAATGAAGACAAATGGGTGAGGGCCTTTTGATGGGGAGGAATCACCAGGGGGTCGGGTCGTTCAGGTCTCAAAGAACCCATATCTGCCACAAACACGCCCTTTTGACCCAGGACCGCTTTGACCAATCGACCATCCAAACGAATTCGAATGATGGCGTCTTCCCCGGTTCCCGTATTCACAAAAAGCAAGCCGTGCCCGTCTTCAGTGATGGGCACCAATGCCGCTTCGCTTTTCTCTGGGTTTTCACTCTCTAAAAGCGCGTCTAAAGATAAGCCGCCGCTGTCCACGTAACCCCACAGTCGTCCATTTTGTCGGGCGAAGCTCAAGTTGAATTCACCAAAAGGCACGGAGAAATAACGAAAGTCGCCCGGTGGCAAAAAGGCAAGGGGGTGCACGCTGTCTTTATCGTCTGGCTCATGCAGGGTGTCGGCATGCGGCCAAGGGACGGCTTTGACTTGGGCCGGTTCAAAGAACTGCTCAGGCAAACCTGCTTGGGAGTCTAAAAACAAGGTCATAGGTAAGGGGGCCCCTCTCATCCAAGGAAGCTTTTGAATTAGCAGACGGGATCCAGCGTTTCATGGCGCGTTGCATCACCAGCCCAAAAAAAAACAGGCATTGTTTAATCAACAACATGAAGAAATGCTACCTAACTATCCTTTATTGAAACAGGATTAGAATTTTGTCGAGGCGGTTTAACATTTCGTGGGAGTGATGGATATAGGACTCGATGGTCATGGACACAGCTGCCAAAAACACAATACAGCCCGCCATGACTTTGCCGGGCATGGCCATGAAGTAGGCATTAATTTGGGGGGCCACCCGGTTGATTAAACCGAAGCTCACTTCGATGATCAAAGCCAAGATGGCTACGGGCATGGAGAGCAACACGGCCACCAAAACAATATCGCCCCCGGTACGCATGACCGCTTCGGTGAGTGGATACAGTCCTCCCGTTAAATCTGGAAACCGATTGATGGGAATGGCCACGAAACTTTCAAACAGACTTTCTATAAAGATATGGTGAAAATTAAGCGCCACAAAGAGTGCCAAAATTAATTGGTAGCCCAAAGAACCGAATGCTGAGGAGCGTTCGGTGATCTGCGGCACCATCAGCTGGGCTTGATTCGCCCCCCGATAAAGATCGATGAGCTGGCCCGCCATTTCGACGGTGTAAAAAATCTCCGCTGCAATAAAGCCAATGACAATACCCACGAAAGTTTCTTTGAGCATCATAAAAATAAAGATGCCCGGGGTGATGGGCAGGCCTTCTGGCATATTGGCTGTGACAGTGGGCCATAGAATAATGGTGAGGGTGGCACCAATGCCCATTTTCACTTCAGGGGGTGCATTTTTTCCGCCCATGAATGGCACCAGCACAACGATGGCCATGACCCGGGCCATGATGAGCGCAAAAATGACCACCAGTTTTGTCTGATTGACTTGGTCATTGATGATGGAAAGAAGCTCACTCATGTTCGCCCCTACGGAACGACTTCGTGAAAAGCACCGAGGCATTTGGCGGCAAATTGAACCATGATGCTGCCCATCCAGACCGCGGTGGCGGCTAAAACACCAAACACCGCGATAATCTTGGGCACGAAGCTCAGCGTTTGTTCTTGAATTTGCGTGGTGGCAGAGAAGATCGCCACGGCCAGACCCACAATGAGGGAGACCACTACGGCCGGCAAAGAGATCAGAATGGTGAGGAGGACCGCTTCATTGGTAATTTGGACGACAAAGTCTTGAATTGCCATACGTCCCCCTACTGGTAGCCCAAAACGAGGCCCTTGGTGATGAGATACCAGCCATCCACCAACACAAAGAGCAAGATTTTAAAGGGCAAAGAGATGGTGGTGGGTGCTAACATCTGCATCCCCAGTGCCATCAGAATGTTGGAGACCACCATATCGATCACCAAAAACGGTACAAAAATAATGAACCCGATTTGGAACGCCCGGGTCAACTCCGTGATCACAAACGCTGGGACGATGATAATAAAATCATTGGGGCCCAGTTGGGCGCGATCTTGTTCGGCCCGCAGGCGGAAAGCCACGCGGTAAAACATTTCTCGGTCTTTTTTATGAGAATTTTTGAGTAGGAATTCTCGAAGGGGCTCTTGGGCCTTTCCCGCGGCTTGAAAAAGAAGGTCCACATTTTTGGCATCGAAGAAATCGGCATTCTCCTGCTCCATGAACTCAACCGTGTCGTTGTAAATGGCCAGGCCCACCGGTTGCATGACATAAACCGTGAGAATGATGGCCAGACCGGTGATCACGGTGGTGGGTGGGGCTTGCTGGGTACCGATGGCTTGTCTCGTGATGGACAGGACCACGGCGATTTTCACAAAGCTGGTGACCATCATGCCCACAAAAGGGACGAGTGCCAAAACGGCCATGGCGACCATCAACAAGAGGGGACGATTGGCAATGGAGTCTTGACCTAAGAGGTCCATGTTTTTGAAAGATTTGCTCACGCCTTGGGCGAGCACCGGGGGGGCTGCGGTGAGAATGAGAATGAAAAAAGCGGTGAGCCCTGACCATTTGGCGCCTTGTTTGAGCCTGGTGGTTTGGGTGACTTTTGGATGCGCTTTTTCCCTTACTGGCATTAACTCACCTCCTTCATGGCATCATTAGCCGCCTTTTGGAGCTTGAGTTTTTGTTCAAAGTTGGTTTCCGCTGTTTCGGATTTATCGATGAGCGATACCTGACCATCGGCACCGCCCAAGAGATAGGTTTGGCCGTCAACTTCAACGAGGAAAAGCATGCGCTTTTGATCCAGGGGCAAGCGCTCAAGTACTTTCATGCGATTGTTTTGCATGGTTCGGTTCATGAGCTTGGGCAAACCTTTTCCTAAAAGAACGTAAGCCACCAGCAAAACCACCAACAGCATTAAGATGGTTTTGGCGAATGCTTTGAGCGCATCAATCAAAGTGAAGGATTCACCATCCAGTTGGGGGGTGACATTGGGACGCTCTTCCAAAGGGGTGGTTGGCGCGGGCATGTCTGGTGTGGGGACCACTGGTGCCTCAGGGGGGCGGGCGGTTTGGACTGCTGGTTCCGGCGTAACGGTACCTTCGGCGCTCTGGGCATTTGCACCAGAAACGGTGGTGAATAAAATGAAAAAAAGCGAGGCAAACCGAATCATCAGTTTGAGCCTCCACGATGCAAAGACAGAACGCGAACGCCCAATTGGCCCTCAATGTCCACCAACTCGCCCTCTCCAATGTGCTTACCATCGACCACCAGCTGAACTCCAGCGCCAGGCTCACGACCCAGCTCAAAGATGGCACCCGCACGCAGCTGTGCAATCTCCATGGCCGTGAGACCCAAACGACCCATTTCTACCACCATGGGAACGGTGACATCTTCGAGCAGGTGTTTGGTTTCGTCCAAGTTTTCTTCTACTTCTTCACTGCCAGATTCGTTGTGTTCGTCTTGTTCTTCCATTGACTCGTCGTCTCCATCATCAGTGTCGTGGGTGGGGGGGCTGATGGGAATGATGTCTTGCACCATCACCTGAAATTGCCCCTCGTCTGAAATTTGTAAGTCTGAACGCAAATAACCTCGTACACCACTACCAAAGGTGCAACGCACTTCGCCAGATATTTCTTCGCCGCTCACCTGCAAATTGGTACTTTCAAGAAGAATAATATCTTCGTTGTCCAGTTCTTTGAGGTCCGAAAGACTCAGCTCGGAGCGCCCGGCTTCAACTTGCATGGGGAAGAGCGTGTCGTCGAGCATTTTGAAGGTGTCGAGCAATTTGGTTTTGAGGCGTTCCCATGCTGGGCCTTGGGTAGGCGGTGCCAGCAAACCGGTGTCTTTGAGTAATCGCTCGGGGAGGATGATTCGCATGTAACCCACTTTGATGTCCATGAACACACGAAAACCAATAACGTAA
Source organism: Myxococcales bacterium (assembly GCA_002721815.1). Classification (GTDB taxonomy): domain Bacteria; phylum Myxococcota; class UBA727; order UBA727. The sequence goes on along the minus strand of PBLQ01000031.1, from coordinate 10,463 downwards.
AGCTGCTCCTCATCGCTCCATTCGGGCAGCAAAGAATCCAGGTTGTGACTTTGATCCAGGAGTTGCAGTTGAATGCCCATTTCATCCGCAAATGAATTTTGACAAAGGTCGAAGGCCTTCAAGAGAATGAAGGTGAAGATGCCCTCTTCGATATCCGAAAGGGGACGATCAGGATCGGTCTCGAGTCCTTGGCCTCCTAAAATTCGATCCACCGCTTGTTGGGCCAGTGCCAAATCCAGTTCGAGCAGGAGCGTATTGCTTTTGGGGGGCAGTCCCACCTCAACCAATGCAGTACACGGCGGCATTTTGGCTTTGAGTTGATGGGGCTTAAGGATTTCAATATTTTCAAGCCAAACATCAAAATCAGCCTGGAGGAAAGGTGACAGTTTTTCGTTGAGGGTTTTACGAAAATCTTTTGAAAAAGGAGAGGCCGGCATAAACCGGAGCAGCTCGTTGACCAAAGCCACGTCTTGTTTATTGAATTTGAGCAGACCGGTGGGTTGGTATTGGTGAACGTCCATGGGGTTCCCAGGTTGGCGGTTTAAGACGTTCAAAGTAGACGATGAACTTGGGTGCGGTCAACGACGGTGGCCCACCGCGCCAAAAAAATAAGGGATGGGCCTGACAGGGCACTTTAAACCACTTCGAAATCTTCCAGCTGCAATTTTTTGGCGGACAAACGCTTGGCAATGTCCCCTTCGCAGGCCTGGAGCAATCTCTTGGTATTGCCGTCTAGACCACTGATGGTCATGTTGATTTTTCCGCTCCCATCGGAGGATATTTCCACCGAGCACCCGTCCAAAATACCTTCAGAAAAGGTGAAATTAAACAGTTGTTCCCCTTCGGGGCTGTAGCCCACAAAGACTTGGGCAACCAGTTTTTCAAGTAATTCTGGTGGGATAGGGTGTGCGCCGGCCGCGCCTTGGGGGCCCTCTTGGGCTGCGATCGCCTGGGCCTGCGGAGATCCTCCTTCGCCGCCGCCTTGGTGACCCTGCTGGTCTTTGCGCGGGGCATCGGTCGCGCTTTCAATGGCGTTTTCTCGCGCCTCACCGGTCTGCACTTCTTGCTGGGCTTCTTCGGTGCGTTGGGCTTCTTCGCTGTCTTTCACGTCTTCGGTTTGGTGCTCTAAATCGGCTTTTCGATCGGATACCAAGCTGCTGTCTTCGTTCAGTCCTTCGTTGCGCGCCTGATTTTGCACTTTACCGTCTTCTTGGGTCTTCTGTTGATGTTGTCCCAGTACCCCAGAAAAACTCTTGGCTTGTTGCATGAGGCGTTGTTCGTGCAAGGAGCCGCCTCGGCTCATGCGATTGGCACTGTTTTGCCCTTGTTTTTTCTGAGCTTGTTCACCTTGTCGTTGCCCGGCCAAGTGCTCTTTGGTTTGCTTTTCTGTTTGCTGTTTTTCGGCGCCCTGCTGCTTGATTTTGCTCGCAAAGGTTTCGCGTTTTGAATCGGCGCGCTGTTGGTCGCGGTCTGCGCGGTCTTGGGTTTTTTGAGCTTTTTCTGCCTGACGCGCTTGTTCTTGGCGTTGCTGTTCGATTCGGGACGACATGACCTAGGGTTCTCCTTTGGGAAAATGAGCCGCTTGTCCTTCGATTATCGGCCCATCGGCCGTGGGGTTGTTCTCTGGGGGCATGGGCGGCCAAGGCACTGAAAATGCTTGGCTTTTCAGCTCGTGAACCCGTTGTTGCAGATCGGCCACTTCGCGCTGGAGTTCCTGGACTTTCTCCTCTTGCGCCTGTGCCTTTTGCTCCCATTTTTTTGAGTCATCATCGTGGTTAAATTTACGCATGGCGCGTTTGGCCACTTCGGCTCCCACCACAGCGGTGACGGTGGAGCCCAGCGTTTTCGCAAAGAGCCAAAAGGCTTTAGAGACAGGGGATGACCAAATTTTCTTCACACCATTACTCCTTACTTTTTTGCTCGTTCAGTTGGGCAAAATATTGGGCTTGTGCCACGTCATCCATGGCATCTTCTTCCTTGAGACGGAGGTCTCTTTTGACTTCTTTTTGCCATTTCTCTTTATGCTTTTCCAGAGCCTTAAAGGCTTTGGTGGCTTCGAGCATATCGTCCATGGCGTTGTGGGCATCTCGCTGTGCCTGTTTGAGCACTTCTTGTTGTTTATCAATTTCGCCCAAAAATGCCACCTCTTCTTCTTTGAGGCGGGCGATGTGACGATCACCGGCGTTGATTTGGTTGATGTTCATTCCCCCGTTGCGGATTTTATCGGCGTATTCAATTTTCTTGTCTTCCCGAAATTGAATCATGTCGGTGTGACGTTGTTTCATCTCATCGAGTGTCGCCTGTTCTTGGTGCTCAATTTTCTTCTTTTGGGCGTAAACATCTTCCGCTTGGCTTTTTTCTTTTTCGCGAATGTCAAACAGGGTTTGAAGCCGGTAAGAAGGTTTCTTTGCCACGAAGCTGTCCTTTAAAGACTGTCAGCGAAGAGCGACAGCATCTGTTGAACCGTATCGTCCATCGGCGTGGAGTCTTCTGTTCTTTGTTTCAAGAAAGTTTCAACTTCTTCAATTTTATCGATGGCATAATCCACGTTGGAGTCCGTGCCGTAGTTATACGCACCCAACAAAATGAGATCTCGATTTTTTTCGTACGCGGCCAGCACTTCGCGAAGTTTGTTCGCTGCTTGGGTGTGTTCTTCAGAGACCACCGCTTTCATGACCCGGCTGAGTGAGGGCAAAACATCAATGGCGGGCCAATGGTTCCGAGCCCCCAACTCACGATTCAGGATGATATGACCGTCCAAAATACCACGCACCTCATCGGCAATGGGTTCTTCCATATCACCACCTTGAACCAAAATGGTGTACAGCGCGGTGATGGAGCCAATGTGGTTGTTGCCCGTGCGCTCCATGAGGCGCGGGATTTGGGCGAAGACACTGGGGGGATACCCTTGTCGGGCCGGCGGCTCTCCCAAGGCCAATCCGATTTCACGTTGGGCGCGGGCAAAACGGGTGGAGCTGTCCATCATGAACAACACATCTTTGCCTTGATCGCGGAACCATTCCGCCACCGCCGTGGCCACAAAACAGGATTTGAGTCGGACCAATGAGGGGGCATTGGAAGTGGCGCAGACCACCACGCTTTTTTTCAGGCCTTCGTCACCAAGCGATTCATGAATGAATTCTAATACCTCGCGACCACGCTCACCCACCATGCACACCACGACGATTTCAGCTTCAGTGTTGCGGGCGATTTGACCCATGAGAGTGGACTTACCCACACCAGAACCCGCAAAAAGTCCGACCCTTTGACCACGACCCACGGTGAGTAAACCATCGATGGCCCGTACCCCCATCGCGATGGGACGATCCACCGGTTGGCGGGTATACGGATCGGGACAATCGCGCTCTACTTCCCAATCTTGGAGGCCTTCGAGTTGGTCCAATGCGGGACCACCGTCTATGGGTTCACCGGTGCCGCCCAAGGTTCGCCCCAAAAGTTCGTAGCCACACTTAATGGAAAAAGGCTTTCCGGTTGGAATCACCTCTGAGTCGGGACCGATGCCCCGCGCTTCGCCCAAGGGCATCAAAAACACGGAACCATCTTTAAAGCCCACCACCTCGCTTTTGAGTGGGACACCCTCGTTTTTTGGAGATGTCACATAACACATTTCGCCCACGCGAACGCCGGGAACAGATGCTTTGATGATGAGCCCTGTGAGCTCGGTGACGCGACCGCGGACGCGAAAGGGCTGGCTTTCTCGGAGTTGGGCCACTGCCTTTTGCAGTTGTATGACTTTTCCAGCGGGTATTTCATCACCCAACAAGTTTTCTTCGAGACTGTTCATTGAATTGGCTTTCCAGCATTCTGTTGGAGTTTGGTTATTTGTTGTTTGATCTGGGTGCGTTCAGGACCTTCAGGTATGGACTTGAGGTAGTTTTGATAGTGTAAAAGGGCGCGTTCTGGCATGGCCATCTTTTCGTACAAGAGGCCAAAATATTTGTACAGCGCCGGGTCTTCGATGCTTTCCCGTTCGGCCATAAGAATTAAACGCTTGGCTTCCTTGGTATCCCCGTCAACAAAGGCGTGCTCAGAGGCTTTTAATAAACCACTGGCCGTGGTTGGCAGTGCGTTCTCTTGGGTGAGATTGAAAATGTACGCTGCGCCCAAACCGAGACACACGCCAAAGAGGCAAGCGGCCAAAAAAAAACCCAGCGTTTTGGAATCAGGCCGAAAAAAAGATGTTGGTCTTTGCTGATGTGGGTGACCGCCCCAGAAGAATACGCCGGTGGACTGCTGTCGGAAAGGCTGTAGTCTTGTTTTTCTGCTTCTTTGGCGGCTTCGATGTCTTCCGGTGCAAGGGCGAAGTCATCTTCGGCTTGGCAGAATCGAATTTGGACGCGGCCGAGCTCGATGATCTCACCACCTTCGAGTTGCATTTTTGATTCGTTGGCACCGTCGACTAAAATACCGTTGGCGGATTCGAGATCTTCAACAAAATACTGGCTGCCTTCGCGATAAACCCGAGCATGCCTTCGAGAGACCGAACGGTGGATGATCGAAAAATCGGTTTGAGGAATGCGCCCAATGGTGATGTTGTTGTCTAGGAGTGGATACGTTTTGCCCGCGAGATTCGTATTGGTGATCACCAATCGGGGAAGGGCTTGGATTTCGGGGATGGCGGGCTGGGTCACCTGTTCTTTGACCGTTACGGTCAGTTCGTTTTCAGTTTCGAGCTCGAGTTCGGAATCCTCGTTGCTTTCGATGAGGGCCAACTGGGCTTTGTCTGTGCTGCTGGGATTTTCGTCTGTGACCGTTTCAAAGACGCCTTGAATGGCGTTGGTGGTGGTAGGAACGTGGGGGACGTTACCCAGGAGTGCACCTTGTTGTTGGTTGGAGGGCAAGAGTTCCTGCTCTAAATCGGGATCGGAGTCCATGGAGCTCAACAACAACGACCGTTCTTGGGTGGTGGCCACTGGCTCTACCTTGGTCGCTTCTTCTATCGGTGGCAGCGCATTTTCGACCACCAAGGTTTTTTCGATGGTCATCTGCGGTTCGGCGATGGTGGCACCGTTGAGTTCACCGCTGTCGCCAGCCTGATTCAGTAAATTCTGTAAAGCTTCCAACGAGGCATGAATCAATACCGAGTCGGGTGGCGCGTCGCCCAAGCCACCCCATGAATGCATGAGATTTTGGGTGAGGGTGCCCGTATTGGTGACCTCGCCAGCGATGGGCGAACGCCCTTCCACTGAGAGTTCTGACAGTCCGGCCAAGTTGATGCCGGGCTGGGTTTTTAAGGTCTCTTCATCGTCTTCTTCGTTGAGAAGTTGGCTGAGATCACCCTGATAAATTTGAAGCACATAGTCGCCGATTTGCAGGGTGTCGCCATTGTTGAGCGGGGCTTCACCGTCGACCTTTTTGCCGTTCAAGAACGATCCGTTAGAGGATTTGAGATCTTCAAACCCAAACTTATTATCTTCATGAGTGATAATGGCGTGTTGTCGCGAGACATTGCGTTGGGTGAGTCGAATGAGGTTTTCTTCGTCTCGACCTAGGGTGAGTCGCTTCATTTGGAGTGGCACCGCCACCGCCGCGCCTTCATCGTCTTGGATCAATAAATGCCAATCGCTCACAAACAAGCCTCTTCAAGAAAGTACCTTAAGAGTATAATGCGAGGTGCCCCCTCAAAAAAAGCATTTTGTTTTCTTATTTTACATAGGATTCTGGGGCCTTAGCCCAGCTAAAGACCTTGAGATTTGAGGTGCGTCAGGGCCGCTTGAACCCATGGATCTTGGTCCAATGCCATATTGTCTCGTTCGGGGGGCTCAAGAATGGCATGGGGAACGATACCCTCTGCTGGAATGGGCTGACCATCGGGGGTGTTGTAACTGGCCACAGTGATTTTGAGCCCCGAACCATCTTCAAGGCCAATGAGCGTTTGGACCGAGCCCTTGCCGTAGGTGGGCTCGCCCAAAAGAAAAGCCCGATCGTGCGCTTTTAAAGCACCCGCTACAATTTCAGAAGAGGATGCAGTGTGCCGGTTCACCAAAACGGCCAGCTGAATTTCGGTATTGGTGTCGTCGGCACTGGCCATTTGAACTTCGCGATGACGGGCATGGCGACTCTCGGTGGTGACGATCTTGCCTTTGGCCAAAAATCGGTCGGCCACACTCACCCCTTCATCAAAAAGGCCACCCGGATTGTTTCTTAAATCCAGCACCAGGCCTTTGAGGGCTTCGCCATTTTTCTCGGCCATGGCCTTGATGGCTTCTTGGGTTTCCACCTCTGTGTTTTCTTGAAAGCTGCGAATGGCAAGATAGCCCACTTTCCGGTTGAGAAGTTTGTAGGTGACCGATTTCATCACCACCCTTTTGCGAATGAGCGGAATGTCCCTGGGGCCTGACCAACCGTCCCGCATGACCTTTAGCAAGAGCTTGGTGCCCGGTAAGCCTCTAATTTTATTGGCAAGCTGGCTCAAGGAGAGCTTTTCGACCGGTTCGTTGTCCACCGCCAAAAGCTGATCCCCCATGAGCAGGCCTGCATGGGCGGCCGGGGAGTCGGCGTTGACTTTGCGAATGACATAGCCTTTGTCTCCCTCATTGAAGATCACGATGCCCAAGCCGCCATAGGCACCCGAGGTGTCTTCCTGTGTTTTTTGGTACTCTGCAGGGGTCATATAGACGGTATGGGCATCTAAAGAGCGCAACATGCCCTTAATGGCGTCGTGAACAAGTACATTTTCATCCACTTCAGTGACATAGTTGTTTTGGATAAAGCTTAAGACATGGGCGAAAATACGCAGCTTTTTATAGGTTTGTTCCACAGGATCGGCGACCACTTGCCAAGGAAATAGCCATGCGCCGCCCAGCAGACAGCCTGCAAGTACCCATCGATGTAACCGTGACCTCTTGAATCTCATGTCAGTCCTACAGAACCCTTTTGTTTCGAGGCATAATTTGCCATACCCCAATGCGACTTTGCTCAAAAAACCATGGAGTTTAAAGGCTTTGAACGAAAATTCGTCGAAATTAACCGAATCACCCGAAAACCAGTCTTCCCTGGCGCAATCCATCGCATCTTGGGCCAAGGAGCCAGATGCGGCGAAATGGGGTTTTATTGGTGTTATGGGTGTTTTTGCGGCTTTAATTCTCCCTTGGTTGGGCTCGGTGGGCTTTTATGATCCCTGGGAAACCCACTACGGAGAGGTGGCCCGCCAAATGGTGGTGCGCGATGACTATCTTTATCCCTTTTGGAAAAACGCCTATTTTTTCTCTAAGCCAGTCCTGCTGTTTTGGGTGACCGCCATCCCATTTAAATTAGTGGGAGCAGGGGTGTTGCAAGGTCCCTTGCCTGATTCGGTGGAGTGGGCAGCGCGTTTGCCCATCGCTCTGTTTTCTTTGGCGGCCGCTGCCACCCTTTATTGGACGGTCTATCGCTTTTGGCGTTTGGCCGCTGCCATTCTTTGTGCATTGGTTTTGGCCACGACACCGTTTTGGTTTTTCATGTCCAAACAGGCCATCACCGACATGTTGTTTGTGGCCCCTTCGGCCATGGCGGTTTGTTTTTTGGCGCTGACCTTTTTCGACGATGAGCAGCGTTACAAACAAATGAAATTGCCCCTGTGGTTGCTGGGCATCTTCGCGCTGTTTACTTTGCCCCAAATGTGGGAAATCGGGCGCACCGCGGTGTTCTTTAAGCACTACACTTTATTTGGTTTGGCCGAACCAGAAAGCCGGTTGGGATTTTCCATTTTGCTCAGCTTGGGGGGACTGGCGTTTTTGGCGGTTCTCAAACGTTGGGGCAAAGACCCCATGTTGCACAGTGCATGTTTTTGTTTGGCCTTGGCCACATTAGCCAAAGGGCCTTTGGGCTTGGGTGTGGTGGGTTTGGTCTTTTTGACCTACTGGGTGCTCACGGGTGAATGGAAACAGTTGCGACACAGTGGTTTGATCACGGGCATCTTGTTGTTTTTCTTCGTCGCCGCCCCTTGGTATGCAGTGATGTGGGTGTTTGAAGGGAAAGACGAAGAGCGTCGCACTTGGTACAAACGATTCATTCTACACGATCTGCTCAAACGTGCCACCAAAGGGGTGCACGGCGATAAAGGGAACAGTGCCTATTATTTTACCTATTTTGGCTGGGGATTTTTCCCTTGGTCTGCGTTGTTTCCGGTGGCGTTTTTTAAGAGTCTCTCGAGGCCCTGGGGGCTGTCACAAACCTCAGATCCTGGGGAACGATTTCTGAGACTGGTGGGTATTTGGGCCCTCATGCAAATGGTTTTTTTCACCGTGGTGACCACCAAGTTTCATCATTATATTTTTCCGCTGGTGGTACCGGCCGCATTGCTGGTGGGGTTGATGCTCTCAGACTGGTTGCGCAAAAAAGAACCCGTATCTTTGGGATTGTTGGCGGCTATTTTATTTGGCACGTATATTTTGGGCCGCGACTTGGTGAAGGCGCCCTGGGAGCTGGTGGACCTTTTTACCTACCATTATAAAAACTACAAACCCGAATACTATTTCCCCAAAGACCTGCCTTGGGGGGAATGGATTCAAGTTGCTTTGGTGGCGGTTTTGGTCATCAGTGTGTTGGGGGTGGTCTTCGATCGCGTCACGGCATGGAAGACCAGTCATCGGTACGGCAACTCAATTACCGTTGCGGGTTTTGTATTGGCAGGCTTGGTGTTTGGTATCTTTGGTGCACAAATCTATTTCAACCGGTTGGCCCAACATTGGGGGCATAACTACCTGCTCAAAACGTATTATGAGAATCGCGAAGAGGGTGAGGAACTCATTGCTTACCAAATGAATTGGCGAGGTGAAACATTCTATGCGGCCAACCAAGATGACCAAGCCAAAAAGAATGAGCAAATGCGCAAATCGCTCAAGAAGCCGGGACGTAAATTTATTCTCACGGAAACCAAACGGTTGAAGAACCTCAAGTCGGTATTGGGCAAAGAGCGCGAGAAGAAAATGAAGATCATCGATCGCAGCAGCAAAAAATGGTACCTGGTGCTGTTGGAGGAGTAAGTCACCGTGGCTGAATTGAATTCCCTTATTGAAACAGCTCAGCGCTACGCGCAAGAAGACCCGAACCCATCCACGACAACTCTGATCGAACAATGGATCACCAACGCAAAGGCTGGTGATGGTGCGGCCATCGAAGATTTACGTTCGCGTTTTGGCACGACACTCGAATTTGGCACCGCTGGGCTGCGTGGAAAAATGGAGCCAGGCACTGCGCGGATGAACCGGGTGATGGTGATGCGAGCCAGTTGGGGATTGGGACAGGTTTTAAAAACGACAACCCAAGGCACGCCAAAAGTGGTGGTGGGTTTTGATGGTCGTCGCCAGTCTCGGCAATTCGCAGAAGACACCTGCGCTGTTCTCAACGGCTTGGGCATTGAAGTTTGTTTGTTCATGGATCCGGTACCCACCCCTCTTTGTGCTTTTGCTTTGCTGCACGAGCGCGCCAATGCGGCGGTGATGGTAACGGCCAGTCATAATCCACCCGATGATAACGGGTATAAAGTTTACTGGGGAAACGGGGCGCAAATCATTCCACCCATCGATTCCGAAATCGCGAGTGCCATTCAAAAGGCGCCGCTGGTGTCCGAAATGCGTCGGCCCACGCCGCCCGAGGCACACAAGCAGGGTTTGCGGCACATGCTCAGCGACAGCACGGCAGAAGCGTATTTAGATGAAGTTTTAAAACGGGCTTTTCATCCTCAAGCTTCGTCGAATTCAGATTTACGAATCGTTTACACCGCCATGCACGGTGTTGGAGGCCGTTTGGTGCAACGTGCGCTTCACCGGGCCGGATTTCAAGGCGTGACGGTGGTCTCAGCACAAGCCGACCCCGACGGACATTTTCCCACGGTTGCTTTTCCCAACCCAGAGGAGGATGGGGCATTGGATCTGGCTTTGGCCACGGCGAAAGAAGTGGACGCCCACGTGATATTGGCCAATGATCCAGATGCGGACCGGTTGGCTGTGGCTTACAAAGATGGCGATGGGTACCGCATGCTCAATGGCAACGAGATCGGTGTGTTGCTTGGTGTCGACGCGCTTTTTGCCACGAAAGGCAAAGTCAAAAACCCCTTGCTGGTGAACTCGCTGGTTTCCAGCACTTGGTTGGGGCACATTGCCAAGCAAGAAGATGTGGCTCACGCCGAAACACTCACCGGCTTTAAATGGATTGCAAACACCGCCATGCAGCGCCTGCAGGACAAGGGTGATAACTTCATTTTTGGATACGAAGAGGCCATCGGTTATACCGTTGGTGACTTGGTGAGAGACAAAGATGGTGTGAGTGCTGCACTGCAATTCGCTCAAATGTGTGCCCGGTTACAAAACGACCACAGTGACCCCATTCAAGAACTTAAACGTTTGGCAGTGAAATATGGTTTGGTTGGAACTTTGCAATGGTCCAAACGGCCCAATGGAAAAACGGGTCAACGCCGAATTCAACAAATCCTGACTGGCTTAAGAACCAATCCCTTTTCG
>PBLQ01000030.1 GCA_002721815.1 Myxococcales bacterium | reverse complement strand
TTCTTGGTTACTAAATTGTGAACTCGAGTATGCACGCGCTCAATTTGGCGCCATAATTGCGTCTCAAAATCCGCGCCAGCACCAAGCGGTACTCCTGGCAGAGAAGGTTGGCGAACCAGAAAACCCTTTATGGGGTAAGCCTCGCAGCGTCACCGTACTAAAAAAGGGCCCACAAATCGCTGAAGCATTGGCTCCATTGCTGGAGAACGCGAAGGAAATTCACCTCATTGATCCGCATTTCGATCCTCGCAAAAAACGTTTTCGTAAGGTGTTGTTATGCCTTCTAGAAAAGTTAAGTTTATCTAAATCATTCACTGTTCACATGAATGATAAATTTGCCGATGCAAAAGGCTACCAAGAAAGATGGAGAGAGCACCTTGGCGAAAAAATATCATCGGAGATCACACTAAACTTTAAATGTTGGCAAGCGCCTGAGCACAGTGGACTTCTCCATAACCGATACCTTCTGACAAACCTTGGTGTGATTTTAATGGGGAACAGCCTTGATGAAAAAGAGAGTCAGAATGCCACTGACGATTTTGCATTATTAGGCAAAGAGCGGCACAGCGACCTTTGGGACTGGTTCATTCATCAGACACATAAAGATCTGAAACTGGTTGCTGAGCCTGCATCGATTACAGGTACTCGTTAGTAAAAATCCTTATAAAAAGTAAATATATTTATAAAACATATAAGAGAATCCTTTTCTGTATCCCAGATAAAAATAAAAAAACTATTTAAAACAGCAGCCTAGAGCTCACGTTTTTTGTTGGCAAAATACCTGCTTTGTTTGTTGCATGTTGGATAAAAGATTACCAAACCATGCACCAAAGGAGCACCTCATGCCGAGCGTTGCCAGCGATATCATGACCCATCACGCCAATGCGCGAATGATCTCACGCAGCATTTCTGAAGAAGCCATCTTAGCTGCCATCACCTTTGGCAAAGAAGTCTTCACCCGGGGCGCCGTTGTTTATGCCTTGGGCAAGAAAGAGGTCAAAAAGGCTTATCACGAAGCCGGTGATTTAAGCCGATTCATGGGCGTGCAGGTGGTCTGTTCGCACCGCGGTGTGGTGATCACCGCTTATCGCAATCGCAACTTCCGCGGCTTGAAACATTAAGGAGCATAACAATGACAAACAATCACAAGCACCACTTTCTTACTTTATTGCACCTGGCGTTATTCAACTGGGGAGAGGGATGCGAAGATGAAAACGAAAAAAATGAATTTTTTATTGATGCCACCGAAGCATTTTTCATGGTGTTAGCCAGTCACCTTGGGCGATGTGCCAAGACCTGTCAGCCAGAAATAACACTACAAAGTATGGTGGCCGGCATTCAGACGGGGGAGCATATGCATCCTCGATTTATGGACCTATTACAGGAAGCCATCGCACAGGTGACCTTGGAAAACTTAGAGCCCGAAAACGAAATGTGCAGCTAATCAATTGAGGAGAAAATAAATTATGACAACCGAAAACGTTTTATTTGTTTTATTTGTGACAGGTCTTATCCTCACGGTTTTTGCATGTTTTTACTTGAGAAGTTGTTTGATGCAAAAACAAAAGGAGCTGATGCGAGCCAATGAGAATCAGCGTCAAACAGCTCAAGAATTAAAAACCCAGCAAGAGGAAATACTTCAATTACAGTCTGAACAGGGACGCCTCGCAGAAAAAGAAGAGAATTGGACTCTAGAGCGGCAACGACTTGTTGATGAAAAAAAGAACGTCAGTTGCCATTTAGAAAGTGCACTGAACGAGCGAAACTCGTCACAGGAACAGTTGTCTGCATGTCGGGCCACCATTGAACAACTCAGCCAAGCTGTGAGTAAAAGTGAGGAAACAAAGTCAACCCTCGAAGCAGCGGTGTGCAAGAATTTGGCAGAGATCAAACGATTAGATTTGGAGAATCAAAGTCTTCGGGTCACTCGTTCTGAAAGAGAAGAGAGTTACAAAGCGCAGTTGCAGACATTAAAAGACGCCAAAGCAGACATGGAACAGGGTTTTGAGAATCTGGCCAATAAAATTTTAACAGAAAACAGTGAGAGTTTGGCCAAGAAAAATAACCAGCAGATTGGTTTGGTATTGGCGCCTTACCACCAAGAGCTCACTAAACTTCACCGTCGAGTCAATGAGGTTCATACAGAGAATATAAAAGGGCGGGCCGCTCTTGGTAATGAACTGAAAAATTTATCCAGTATCAACATGCAAATGTCCAAGGATGCAAAAGATTTAACCAAAGCCATGCGAGGCGATACCAAACAGCAAGGTTGTTGGGGCGAAGTGGTGTTGGAACGGCTGCTCGAAAGTACGGGAATGAGAAAAGGGGATAATTACCGAGTCGAAGTTTACGGGAAAACCGAAGAGGGTAATATTGTTCGTCCTGACGTGGTGGTTGATTTGCCGGGCAATAGAAATGTGGTGATCGATTCAAAAGTCTCGCTGAACTCATTTTACGAATATCAAAAATGCGACGATAAAGAGGCCGGCACCAAACACTTGAAAATGCACGCCACTGCGGTGAAAAAACATGTTGCCACGCTTTCTCAGAAAAATTACGAAAGTTTGATCGGGGTGAACTCTTTAGATTTTGTTTTTATGTTCATGCCCAATGACATGATGCACTTGGCCGCCTGTCAATTTATTCCGGAGCTGCAAGAAGAAGCTTTCCGCAAAGGGGTGATTTTAACCAGTCCGAATACTTTGTTGGCCGCCTTGCGTTTGGTTCACAGTCTTTGGCGTAATGAAAGACAAAACCAGCACGCCATGAAAATCGCTAGTGAGGCTGGGAAATTGCACGACAAGTTCGTGGATCTCGTTCACAAACTCGAAAAGGTTTCTGGAAATATGGAGCGAGCACAAAACGGGCTTGCAGAGGCCAAAAGAGCATTAACCACTGGCCATGGCAATCTTGTGGGCAAAGTTGAGAAGATTAAACAAATGGGTGTGCCAACCAAGAAGTCATTGCCTTCCGCATGGGCCTCTGAGGAGCACCACAATGGCTAATAAGCTATTGATTTTAAGGGAAACCCCGACAGGTCGGCGTGTCGATATTTCGGCTTTTTCCCTCTTGAATAACCTGGTGAGACCACCCGTCGAAGCGTTGTGGTTTCAACGGGAGCGGCCTCTGCGCAGGGCAGTCGGTAAAGCAATGACAGACAAATCCTTAAATTTGATTGATTTTTGTAACTGCACACCCAGAGGAACTTTTAACCCGTGGAATTTGAACCCGCCAAACCGATCCATTAGCCTAACTGGAGGTGCCCATGAAACTTTTTGATGGGATGGGTTGGGCGCCCAGTATTAGGGAGGACGGTAGCGTGTCTCTAGCCATGACCTATGCGGATCGCGAAGCCATTTCGGATTCATTGCAGCAATACCAAAGCACCCACAATCTAAGCGATAAGGAGCTGCTCCAACAAACCAGCCATTTGGTGAAAGAGTTAAACAGTACAACCAGTTTCCAAGACGGCTTCTTACAAAACACCACTTGGCTCGCCAATCATTTACGATTGCCCGAATCGAGCGATGCAATTAAAGATGTCGTAAGAGGCGCATTAGCTTTTTGTATTGAAATAAGTTCACAGTCACAAAACCCAAATAAGAATATAGCTGCCTTGACTGTGGCGCGGGTCGCTCATTGGGCGGTGCAACGTGTGGAAGAAATAGGCGGAAAAAAGGTGTCTTTTAGTCCTCCGGCCTTGAGCGATGAAGAAAAAAAACAAGCCGAAAACATGCTTTTAGAATTCGCGTTGGGCAACGACTTAAAAGAGGCGGAACTAATCGAACCAGCGCTCAAAGTGGTCGAAGAGATCCGAACTTCTGTAAGGCCCTCTTTTTATAAACGGTTTCATGAGAATGTTGATTTTCTTGTGAGAGTTGTCAAAGAACCCTCAGCGGAAGAGGAAAAAAGGTCCTATGCGTTGGCTGCATTAAAGTACATCGTACACGAAGATGATGTCATTCATGACAGTTTGGGTGTTCTTGGTTATATCGATGACTTTTTCGTTATAGAAACCGCAGTGGAGTTGATTGAGCCAGGTCGTCAACCTTGGAAAAATTTAATCGATAAAATTTTTTCCCATTGGCCATTTCTTAAACACCTCGGTGTGAGAGGGAGCGGAAAAACCAACATTCTAATCCCAGAGTATTACCCAATTAACGCGGCCCTGAATTGTCACGCCCTCATTGGCAAAGACGTTAAGCCCATAAAGGTCGTAGTGGAGCCTGTTTCAGAGTCCGCATCGCTTTTTGCGGCTCTTATCGGCGCTCTGGACATTTATGACAAAGAAAAGTCAGACAAAGCCCTCGCCCTCGACTTTAAACCGGGTCAAAAGGTGAAATCCAGTGATGGTTCAATATCTGAATTTACAGGTATTGAAATAGTTTACGGCAAAGAGATGTTCGGACTGCGGCAGTATCCTAAAAAGGGTGGCAAGGTTAACCCTGCCATTAATTATAGAACTATTGAGGAATTAAATCTTTTGACTCCAGTAGATGATAGTCGTGTGCCCCGGGGGCGAATACATGATTCTATGGACAGTGTGGAGAAAAGTATTCCAGCTTTAGAAAGAATCCTCGACATGCCCATGGGCAATATCAATCAAAATACTAATTCGTGTGTTTTGGTGGTGGATCAAGTGAGACGAGTGAAAGATTTCGCCGAGACGGTCACCATTTACGAGCAGCCCGTTAAAAATATTGTGTCTATTGCTAGCATTGGTGTCGACGAATCTAAGCTGACTCATTTTTCCCACACGCTAAAATCAAATAAGCCAACCATTGTGGTTGCGCCCAATCTAATGATCGCCAAGAATTTTGTGCGAAATACCGACCGAGAGATCAAACAAATCATTGTACAATCGCAGTCAGCCACCACCTTAAAAAAAGCCCATTTGTGGCAACCCATTAAACAGGCCGGTCTACCGACGCTTGTCTTTCTCGGGGCAGAGGCCACAGATGATCTAGATGATTTTAACGAAAATGATTACAGCTTATGGGAGTGGGAGCCGAGGGATATTCAAAAGCTGTATTGGGAAAATACAGAAGATAATGATGATTTAATTGTTTCTTGGACAAATCAAATCCAACGCGCTGATTTTTCGGCACCGGATATCGAAGTTATTTCCCAAGAAAACTTAGAGAAATCATGGAAATTGTCTGAGGAACTGGCCCGTTGTGTAAGGGCAAGAGAAGATCTCCCTGAGAGTTTGGACCGCTTTGCGGGGTTAATATTCAGTACCCTTCATTTGCTAATGACAGACCCCCTTTCAATAACCACTCAAAGTCGAGGCGTTGTTCGGTTCGAAGAGGTTAAGGGACTTTGGCAATCAGGAGATGTTGCACGTTACTGCACGGATAAAGAACATGAAATTATCTGGATGCTTATAGAAGAAATTGGCCATTTAACTGCAGCCTTAATGATAGAAAACCCGAAACACAAAAAGATTTTAGAGATGAGTGATAAAGACCCTTCTTTGCAGGTTTTACTGGGGCAGCGAAAAATCAACAGCGGTGTATCAGGGTCTTTGAGCACGCCAAATGTAAATTATATAAACAGAGTTACCCCGTCGCGCGAAACAACCTCTCCGCTTTTATTGCCTGCATGGACGAGCAGAGCGCGAATGAAAAAGTATTTTCTACCCAAGATCTCAAACCAGCTTTCCATGATCTTATATGAAAAAGAATTTCATAGATATGAGCAATTTGTAAACGATTGCCGAAGGCGAAAGCAAGCAAGGGTCGCGCAGGCAAACCGAACGGCATTTTTTCCTGAAATCAAAGGGTGGATTAATTCGGGGCCTCCTGTCGATGTGGCGACAAATCCAGTCGAGGTGGAATCGCCCCCTCCTTCGGAAGCGGAGTTGTTCGGTCAAGAGCAGGAAAGACGCATTCAAAGGCAATTAGTCAGGGACGCCAGGGGCGAAAAAGGAGATCAGGTGTCACAGGCGCGTTTGGTGGTTTTTGATTTGGTGCAGCACGCTTTTTTTACCCCCCATTACCAAGCACAAACTGTGACCCACTTGCTTGATGGGGCTGCGACAGAAAATGAGCAAAACATACAATATAAAAAGGTGGACAATCTTGTGCCTGGTGACGCCATACTTTTTAGCGTTGGGCGAGAGACGGATGTGATTAAAGAAGCGGCGGATAAGAAGTTAAACAAAACGGATCGCGCAACCGCTGACATGTGGCGCCAAGCGCTGAAAACCTATAAGCGCAAGCACAATCTAAAAACGTCCGAGTTGCATGCGAAAATGAAATCTTGTGGATTTGATAAGACCGCGCAAACCCTCAGGTTGTGGCTTGACAACGAGGATTTAATTGGGCCTTCAAGCCCATCGCAAGACCTTCAAATCATTCTTGATGCAACGAAGGACGAAACACTTTCCGTGAATTTGGAACGGGCCGTAGCTGCCATTGAAAAAGTGCGCTCGGCACACAAGCAAGCATCGAGAGCGTGGGCTAAAAAAATTGTAAAAAAGGCAGCAGAAATTTGTTCCGATTTCGATGGAGGCACGGCTGAACTTGGAGAAAACGCATGTTTGGTGAGAGTGAACCATGTTTTAGATGACGTGGTTGAAGTGCGAACAGCGAAAACCAATAGATTGCTCGAAGGTGAGACGTGGTTTTGGTAACGTTAGCGTGAGCCAAGCGAGTTGGCTGGTTTTTGGGAGTACGGTGAACGAAAAATGATCGATGATGCTATCGGATTTAGAGCGAAACTGATTCAAGAGCTTCAACGGGAGATAACAGGCCCCGATGAGGGACCATTTCCATCTCAGGTTGCAGAGCCAGCTGAATATTTTGAAGACTCTTTGACCGAGTCGCCATTGCAAATTTACACCGCGGGCATTCTTTTCCCTCAAAAACAGGTTCATGTTGAAACTCAAGAGGTGGCCGCCGAAGAGCAAAACACTGAAGCCTCCGTGAGCGAAGAATATGATGAAGATGTCTCGCATCAGATAGACGATGGCTCAGTTAAGGGTTCATCCAAAGAAAGCTCTGGTGCGGCTAGCAATACCGAGAATGAGGCTTATGATGATGGTGTGCGTTTGGCCAACGAGTTCAAACCTTCGGCTCTGGGCGCTACATTTGTTGTTAGTGATCTGAGCGAAAATGTGTCGATTACGCCTAGGGCTGCAAAATACCTCAAAGAAAAAGGTGTGAGAGAATACCAAAAGGATGGAGAGACAAAAGAAATTCCAACGTACACTTGGAAAAGGGTAAAGCTGAACCTCCCCACCGTTCCTATCGACATTAATGGCAACGGTGTTTTCGGTCAAGAATACCCAGTGTGTGATGGGCTGGAGTTAAGGATCTTGGTCCGGCCCCAAAGAGGCGGTCAAAGTGCAATGGTTACAGCCACAATCGTCAACACTGTTGAAGCGAAACAAGACGGTCCCCCGCACACCAATGACTGTTTTTTTCAAGTGGGGTTCCTCGTTGAGTGCGAATCAAGCGGGTACGTATTCGAAGAAAAAAAAGAGAAAGGGCGTATGGGACTTTCGATTGAAGAGCCAGAAGGCGAGGAGCTCGCTGCTTTAGATTTACTTTACCGTAAGATAAAAAACTTTGGGTTGGGCCATGGGTGTGCAGTGGACTGGGGAGAAGAAAAAGACGGTAAAGTTGCTCAGATTTGGACAGCGGTAGTCCCAAACCGACGCATACCAGTTGTGCAACCGCTTGATGGACAGGGCGATCGGCTTAACATGCATGCCCTTGCTGGACTCAATCCAAAATATAAATTGGACCAAATACCAGAGTTGCTTAATGCCTTGTGCGATGATTACGAGCGCTGGATAAAGGACCGATATACAGAACTCGAGACACTGCATGAAAGCCATCATGCCATCGGTAGAAAAAACCTCGAAAAATGCACGGAATTACTGAGCCGGATGAAGAGGGGCGTGGACTTACTCGACAAAGACGAAATGCTGATGACAGCATTTCGCTATGCCAACGAAGCCATGTTGCAGCAACAACGCCACTCTAAGAGAAAAAAACGAGACCCGGGAGATGACCACTGGGAACCCTTACCTAATGACTATACACCCAGAAGGTCGCACGAAGGACACTGGCGCACTTTTCAGCTGGCTTTTGTTCTCATGAACATTGAGTCAATTGCCGATGAGAACTCAAGTGAGCGTGATTTGGTCGATTTAATTTGGTTTCCGACGGGGGGGGGCAAAACCGAGGCTTATTTAGGTCTCGCGGCACTGACTGTTTTTCTTCGCCGCTTACGTGATCCGAGCAATGCAGGTTGTACGGTTTTAATGCGATACACGTTGCGGTTGCTCACCGCACAGCAATTTCAAAGAGCCAGTTCTCTGATTTGCGCCATGGAGAAAAAACGGTTTAACAATGCCGAGGAGCTCGGCGAAGATCCAATATCCATTGGTTTGTGGGTGGGTCAAGGGCTGACCCCCAACGATAGGAAGAGCGCCCGCGATGATTTAGAAAAATATGTGACGGGCGATAAGAATGCAAAAAATCCTTTTCAGCTTCTTTATTGCCCTTGGTGCGGAACCAGCCTTTTTGATCGTCATAACCTGGGTTACGATGAAAACGGCTCACCGCCCACTGTGGTTTTTCGCTGCCCCGAAGGAAACTGCGCCGAGCACCGTTGCCAAGCAGAGTTACCCGTGAAAGTGATCGACGAAGATATTTACGACAAACCGCCAACACTAATAATTAGCACGGTAGACAAATTTGCAATGCTTGCGTGGCGCCCACAAGGACGCAGTCTTTTTGGCTTTCAGGACAATGAAGCGGACAGTACCGAGCCACCTGCCTTAATCATCCAAGACGAGCTACATCTTATCTCGGGGCCTTTGGGCTCTATGGTTGGGTTATACGAATCAGCCGTAGATTTTTTATGTTCAAGAGGTGGAAAAAAGCCGAAGATCGTTGCTTCTACTGCCACTATTCGCCGGTCTTGGGACCAAATCAGGGCGTTGTACAATCGTGACAGTTTTCAGTTCCCCCCACAAGGATTAGAAATCTCGGACTCGTACTTTGCCACGGAAAAAAATGAAGCTTCGGGGAGAGTTTATGTGGGGGTGTTAGCAACAGCGGCATCATCGCCAGCGATTGCCGCAAGGGCAACTTTGGCTGCCTTGTTGCAGTTTGCAAAAAGCATCGAAACGGCATCAAATAAAGATTTTATCCGAGATGCTTATTGGACCGTGGTGCAGTATTTCAACAGCATACGTGAATTGGGGCGAGCGCGAACATGGGCAGAAGCAGACATACCCGAGTACATACCGTCACTATGTTCACGTAGGAGTTTGCCTGAAATAGACTCGAAACCGCCCAAAAGGAGCGTGTATACGATAGAGGAATTGACGGGTCGAAAAAATGAAACAGAGATACCAAAAATTCTCAAGCAGTTAGAAAACCGACTGGAAGATATTGGTACAACCATCGATACCTTATTCGCCACCAATATGATTTCAGTGGGCGTAGATGTGGACCGTTTGGGGTTGATGTACGTGGCTGGGCAGCCCAAGACCACCTCGGAGTATATTCAGGCAAGCAGTCGTGTAGGACGTAATACCAATGCGCCTGGTTTAGTGGTCACCATGTACAACGTGGGAAAACCTCGTGACAGGTCGCATTACGAAAATTTTCGTGCGTACCATGATACTTTTTACAAACATGTTGAGCCAACCAGCGTTACTCCCTTTTCGCTTAGGGTTCTGGAGCGAGCGCTTCGAGCGGTCTTTGTTTTGATGGCCCGGCAATACATTAATTTCACTACCCCAAGAGATTTTCATGATGAAATGCCAACGGAATTTCATGAAAAAATGGAAGAGATAAAAACTTATTTGATAGCCCGATGCGAGTCCATAGACCCAGCACATTTGGTAGCGTTCAAAACGATTCTCGAAAACGCAGTTAAAGAATGGCAAGGTTTGGATGCCTCCAAATGGGGCACGCTAACTGAAAGTCAGCCCGAAGAGCACAATTTAATGTGGCCGGCCGGTAACTCTTCGAAAAGAACATGGATGAAGGAGGCTTGGGCCATACCGACCTCATTGAGAAATGTTGATAATGAATGTCAGGTTTACATTCCGGCAAGGAGTTAGTTATGGCTAAAAAAAGAAACGTAAAGGGTTCGGTGTCGCGAAAAGTACGCTCCACCCAAGCCATCACGCCTTTTGGGGTTGGGGCAATTTGCGATTTTCCTCAAGAAAGCCTGATGACTGCAGGCTTAAATTTTTGGCCCAATGATGTCAACGACGAGGATAAGATTTTTGACGATCGTTTAAGCAGTTTGCTTGATTGTTCTTATTTTGTGAAACCTCCGGTAAAGGGTTTGCCGATGGTTCGGTTCCCCCTATGGACCTATTGCCCAAGGTGCAAACGAATGGAAAAAACACGTTGGAATGACCAAGTACGTCCCACCTGCAAAAATGATGTGAAGCTGTCGCGTGGGGGTGATTGGAAACTTTGTGGAACGTTAGAGGCCTGGCAGCGAAAAATAATGATTCCAGTTCGCTTTGTCGCGGCTTGCGAAAACAGTCACATCAGTGATTTCCCATGGGTTGAATGGGCACATAGCCGACCGGGAGTGAAACTTAACAACGTTCAGCTTTGTGACAACCCAGTACTGTTCTATTTGTCTGGCAAGAAAGCGGGGTTAGGGAATATTCGTATCAAATGCGCGACCTGCGGCAGTTTCCGTACAATGGATGGGAGTTGTTCAAAAAACGCTCTAGAGGGTCTTGCTTGTAACGGTGAAAAACCCTGGCTGGGGGCTGTTGAGGGCAAAGGAGAATGCGAGCTAAATAAAAGGACATATCAACGAGGGGCTACCAATCTATATTTCTCAAAATCTATTAGTTCGATTTTGATTCCACCTCTTAATGCAAAGGTGGCACAGATAATACGAGACAAGAAAGCATGGATTCTCGGCGAAGATGATGCGCAAGTGAAAGAAAAACGACTGGCAATGTTATCTGAAATGGAAGGTATTCCTGTTCAAGAGCTAAAGCGTGTGCTCAATGACAACCAAAACGCGGATAAAAGCGAGACGAACTATCGTTTAAAAGAATATAATTCGCTGCAAGGGGAGCACCAAAAAGTCGAGGGAGATCTTTTTTGTCTGCCTCAGCCAATGGCTTCGTACGGTGATTTCGCGAAGCGTTTTTTTTCGAGCATTAGCGTTGTTGAAAAGCTTGCTGTGACCCGGGCGCTGATTGGATTTAGTCGCGCAAAACCAGCTAATAATCCTACAGAGGTTGACCATAAAACTTTGAGCACCAACAAGAAAAATTGGCTACCAGCGGTTCGTATTTATGGAGAAGGTATTTTTCTAAAAATAGATCAGGAACGGCTCGAGTTATGGTCTCAACAGGATTCTGTGAAAGAGCGTTACAGAAAAATGATCGAAAGCCACCACGCTGATTGTGTAAGACGAGAACGAGATATTAAAGAGAATCTCTCCTGCGAATTTTTCGCGTTACATACTTTGGCCCATGCTCTCATAAGGCGGTTAAGCTTTGAGTGCGGGTATGGCAGTTCTTCTTTGCGCGAACGCATTTATTGCTGCGATGAAAACGATAAAGAGATGGCCGGCATTCTTATTTATACGGCTGCGGGTGATGCGGACGGCACTATGGGTGGTCTTGCTTCACAGGCCGATGCGTCTCGCTTCGAACAGCTTCTCCGAAATACACTTTTAGATACCCTTGCTTGCTCAAACGACCCCCTTTGCCTCGCGAGCACCGGTCAGGGCATTGGCTCTTTAAACAAGGCTGCTTGTTACGCGTGCGCATTAATCCCAGAAACGGGGTGTGAAGAGGGTAACAGATTTTTGGACCGGGTTGCTTTAGTAGGGACGCCTGCGAGTCCAGAGCTGGGTTTGTTCGGGCGTGAGGTTGCAGAAATGATGGAATAAAAGTATGACCAGCTTGCGAGGTGGCGATGTGAAAAGAAGAGTCATACTTGACAAAATTGATAGGGTGAAACAAGGCGATCCTTTGAGAGTGCTTGATTTGTTCTCTGGTTGTGGCGGAATCTCTCTAGGGTTTGAGCGGGCTGGATTCCATGTCGCGGGCGCTTTAGATAATGACGAGGCCGCCTCTAAGACCCATGCGGCTAATTTTCACCGAAACAGTGAGTTTCACGCCGCTCATGCTAGGCCCAAAGACATAACCAAGACCAGTCCAAGGAACCTTTTGGGCTCACTTGGAGTTGCAGGCAGCCCCCCAAACAGTATTGATATCTTAGTGGGGGGGCCCCCGTGTCAAACCTATGCGCGCATTGGTCGCTCAAAATTACGAGACTTGGAAAAAGATAGTCATGCCTATCTGAAAGATCCTCGCGGTAGCTTGTATTTAAGTTATTTGGACTACGTAAAAAAACTAAAGCCTCTCGCCATATTAATCGAAAACGTTCCGGACGTCCTGAACTATGGCGGAAGAAACCTGTCTGAAGAAATTTGTGAATCCCTTAACGCGTGCGGTTACACGGCGGCATATAGCCTAATGAATGCTGTACATTACGGGGTGCCAGAAATGCGAGAGCGAATGTTCTTAATAGCGTACGCAAAAGAGCTGGCGTTGGATAAAATTACATTCCCGAGCCCCACTCATTATTTTGAACTGCCTCATGGCTATTCAACCGCACGTCGTTTTGCGTTGAATGGATCGGCTGACAAAGAGAAACGCTTTTTCGTTTCTGTCCCGAAGCCTAGACAACAACTTAAAAGAGCAGTCACAGCTCATATGGCATTGAGTGGTCTTCCGCGAATTACTGCGCACCTTGAGTATGCGAATCAGGGTAAGAGGAGTCATCGGTTGATTCGTTACCCCCAAAGAAGACGTCAAAGTGAATATGAATCGCTTATGCGAAACTGGCCGCGTTTTGAAAGCAAAAAAGGCATTACTGACCATTGGGTTCGTGATCTGCCGCGCGACTATGGTATCTTTGAAGCCATGGAACCAGGTGATCAATATCCGGAAGCAAAGGCCTTAGCTCGTCGAATGTTCCTACAGGCAGTTGAAGAGGCAAAATTGGCCGGATATAGGGTGTCAGAGCATTCACAAATTTACCACACGTTGTCGTGCCATATACTACCACCGTACGATGCAGGTAAGTTTCCCAATAAATGGCGAAAAATGGAGTCCGATCAGCCTGCACGAACCCTAATGGCGCATTTGGGCAAAGACAGTTACTCCCATATTCATTATGATAGCAGCCAAGCCAGAACAATATCGGTTCGTGAGGCTGCTCGCTTACAATCGTTCCCGGATGGGTTTCAGTTTTCCGGTGCGATGAATGCCGCATTTAAGCAGATTGGAAATGCGGTACCTCCTCTTGTGTCATATGCCTTGGCCAAACGCATGAAGAGGGCAATTCGGCAAAGTTGTAAGAATTTATAATCACCATGCCCAACCCATTCCTCACCTTAACCCTCATCCTCCTCACCACCACAATCACCTGGGCAACCCCCACCGAAACCGAACTCGCGCAAAAGGCCAAAAGCAACGGCACGTTTGAAGCGTTGGTGTCCACTAACAAAGACCCGGTGGGCGAAGTGGGGCTGTGGGGCTTTACCGCCAAGGTTGTGGTGCCCAATTCGTGCCGACAAGCGTTTACGGCGTTGCGCGATATTGAAAGTTATCCCAAGCGCATGGAAAAGGTGAAACGGGTGATTGTTCTGGAGCGCGGGACGAATACGTTGCTCACCGATTACACCGAAGGGGGCATGGGCATCGAAGCGCGCACCACCATTTTATGGAAGTTCAAAGACCAGCCGCCTTTGCAAATCGTTTCTGAAAATGTGGGGCCCGAAGATTCGAAGACGTGGATGAAGACGCGTTTTGTGGAAGTGGGGCATCCCCACTATTGTGAGCTGAACATTCGGTTGTTTGCCGACACGTCGTTTATCCCCAACTTCATGATGAAGTGGCTCACCGAAACCGTGGTGGAAGAGACGGCCACGGAATACCGGCGGCTCATTGCTGAATCGGTGGCGGCGAAAAAGGCCAAGGGCCCCTAGCGTTTAATACAGCTGCTGTTTTCGAAGGCGTTCCATGGGCACGTACTCGAGGGCCTTTTGATGGGTGGCCTTTAAGCGCAGCGGTGGGGCAACGCCGGCTTGGTCGGCTTCACGCCAACGAAGGGCGCACAAACACCATTGGTCACCGGCTTGAAGACCTGGAAACCGGTAACGGGGATTAGGCGTGGACAAGTCATTGCCTTTGCTTTTGGTATATTCGAGAAACCGGTCGGTCATGGTGGCGCAGACCACGTGTTTGCCGCGGTCGTTGGGCCCGGTGTTGCAATGGCCGTTGCGATAAAAGCCGGTGAGCGGATCAATAGAACAGACTGCCAAATCCTGGCCGAGCACATTTTTTTGAGCGGGGGAACGCGAGGCGCCGGATTGCTTTTGAGATGCGTTTCCCGTCAGCGTTAAGGAAACACACCCCATGATGAGAGCAATGCCCAGTGATTTGGCAGTCATGACTCATCTTAAGAACCGCGAGAAAAATTTCAGCACATTTTTTGAAAAAAGTGACACGCGGGGTGACGCGACGGGGCTGAATGTGCTTAACTCTGTGCATGAAAATCAACGGCAAAAACACTCCCACGGTTTATACGGAAGGCGGCAGCATCGTGACGCTGGATCAAATCGCGTTGCCTGAGCGTATTGAATGGGTGCGGTTAAATGATTTGAACGAGGTGTGTGACGCCATCGCCACCATGGTGGTGCGGGGCGCGCCGGCCATTGGGGCGGTGGGGGCATTTGGTTTGGCTCAGGCCATTTCACATCTGAAGGCACTCGATTGGGATGTCATTGGGCAAAACAAACAACAGCTGTTTGAGACGCGGCCCACGGCCTACGACTTAGAGCACGGGCTCGAACACGTGATGGCGGCCATTCAACATCTAGATGACCTCAGTGAGGTGCAACAACGGGCACAAAGCGCGGCGCAAGCCTATGTGGATGCCAGTGCCGCGGCGTGCAAAGCCATTGGCGAGCATGGGGCCGAACTCATCAAAGACGGTTGCCGCATTTTAACCCATTGCAATGCGGGGGCTTTGGCCACGGTAGATTGGGGCACGGCGTTGGCACCCCTGCGCATGGCCCACGCTGCCGGCAAAAAGATTTTTGTGTACGTGGACGAAACAAGGCCGCGCTTACAGGGCGCACGTCTCACCGCTTGGGAGCTGCACCAAGAAGGTATCGAACACGCCATTATTGCTGACAACGCCGCAGGGCATTTCATGTATCGGGGCGAGGTGGATTTGGTGATCACCGGTGCCGACCGCGTGGCCCGCAATGGCGATATCGCCAACAAGATTGGCACCTACGAAAAAGCCGTGGTGGCCAAAGAAAATGGCATTCCCTTTTATATTGCCGCGCCGTTTTCTACCATCGATTTTAATTGCGACAGTGGTGCAGACATTCCCATCGAAGAACGAACGGCTGAAGAGGTGTCTTCGGTGCATGGGGTGGCTGTGGCGTCACCGGGAAGTCCAGTGAGAAACCCTGCTTTCGATGTGACCCCGGCCAAATACATCACTGGCATCATCACCGAAAAAGGCATCTTTAAGCCTGAAGATCTCGGGTCTGCGCCATAATTGCCTTAGATATAGCGCCGTAGCCTCTGATGGTTTGACAATTCACAGCACATTTCCCATCATGAAGCGACTCAAACATCTGAGGCGTTTATGAATTACAAATCTTTCGTTTCCTTTTCGTTGCTGTTGTTGTTTTCTTCCTCCCTGCAAGCGGTGACGCTTCAAATCCAGCCGAGCGAGTTTTTATACGTTAACCATACACGCGATATCCCCACCATGGAGAACAATCACCTTTTTGATTATCTCCCTCATGAGGATGGCGGCTATTACATCGCCGGCCCTGAAGAAATTGGGGAACATTCAATGTCGTTAAATACGACTTTGGATGTTTTTCAGGGTGACACCATATTAGGGATACGGTGTACTTTTTGGGATGATGATAACGAGGAAATTTGGAATGAAGTTCACGCGGGTGTGGGTTACTCGCCATTCTCGCCGTATCATCCGGTCACCAACGGTGGGATGTTATTTTATTTGGGCATTGACGGTGCATTCACAGATAACACTGGTACCCAAAATCTTTTTGAATTTGAAAGTGACCCCAGCGAAACATGGCAATATTCCGAGTGTGACGGAACAGACGAATGTTATGCACCAGAACCTTTTGAGCCTGAATTAGTGTTCGGTGTGTCTGCTCGATTTACAAAAAGTTCGCAACAACTACGCTTTATGGGGTGTGAAGTGGATGTTGAGCGGGGACAGGAGCGACAGTGCGATAATGCGGTGTGTGGCGCATTCGAAACCTGTGTGGAAGAAACAGGTGGTGAATGTGAATGCAATGCGCCCGTTAACGAAGTTTATATCTCGGGTTCTGATTTCTTTTCGTTAGATGAAATAAGCTTGTTGACTTACCATTCAACGCTCTCTGAGACGGGTGGTTATTTTGAAGGCTGTCTGCCGAA
The DNA here is from genome assembly GCA_002721815.1 of Myxococcales bacterium. Lineage (GTDB taxonomy): Bacteria > Myxococcota > UBA727 > UBA727. The sequence goes on along the minus strand of PBLQ01000030.1, from coordinate 2,609 downwards.
TGTGAACCACCCGACAAAAATCATCTACGGTAAAGTGCCTTTGGTTGAAGGTGATGAGGTTACTGAGGTGCTGTGTGATTTTATCGATATGAAAAATATTATTAGTGATGCCCAACTCGATGATAATTATTGGTGGGAAATATCTTCTTTTTATTTGTTACGCCAAAATATTGTTGATGCCGACGACCCCAGCATTGGCACGCTTTCCTATGAAGAACATTGGAGTTTCATGACTGCCGATGGCTTGTTGCAATCCATAACACCCGGATTTTTTAAGAACCATCAATACGGAGGGTCCTTGGTACCCGGTCATACAATTGAATCGGGCACCTACTGGATTAGAGCAGGACTGAGACCAGGGTCGCTGTCTGGATCATGCGGTGATGAATTGATTTTTGGGGGATGTGTGGTCAAATATGTCCCAGCGGACCCGTGTGAAAACGTCGTGTGTGGCAATGATGCTTCTTGTAATGCGCAAACAGGGCAGTGTGAATGTGCAGCAGGTTATTTTGGTAATGGTTGTGACTGTGCCGATGTCAATGAATGCGAAACCGGCGACAATGATTGTGGTGCAAATACCGTTTGTGTGAACACCGAGGGAGCATATGGTTGTGAATGCGCGTCAGGTTATGAAATGAATAATTCTGGGGCTTGCGTTGATCGTAACGAGTGTGACCCCTCTGCAGTCTCTCCTTGCCATCCTTTATACGGTAATTGTCAAAATACCGAGGGATCTTATCTTTGCTCTTGCGATGACGGGTTTTCAGGAGACGGGGTCAGTTGTTTAGATGTTAACGAGTGCGCCAATGCCAACGATAACGATTGCGACGCAAACGCCACCTGTATGAATGTTGCCGGTGGTTATGAGTGCCAATGCAATGTTTGGTTTTCAGGAGATGGTGTCTCCTGTGAGCCGGTGGCTGATTTATGTGATTCAAACCCATGTCAAAATGGAGGGACTTGTCTTTATGAAGAGGGGCAAGACAACTATTCGTGTGACTGTACCGATGATTACGCGGGCATCAACTGCCAGTGGGATCGATTGGCACAGGCGTTATATATTCCCGAGGGATGGAGTATGATTTCAACCTTCATTGATACCACAGGTCGAGATTTCATGAATGATATCACACCACCCATTCATGAGGATGTCTTGTTAGCAAAGGATTATTTGGGGAACGCCATGATGTTAGAATGGAATTATAGTGCCATTGGGGATTGGAAAGTCGGTGCAGGCTATCAAATTAAAATGGCCAACCCCAGAACCTTGGTCATTTTTGGTGGGCATTTACCCGGAGACCATCCCATAGAAATTACTGAAGGATGGTCAATGATCGCCTATATGCGCATGACGCGTGCTGATGCGCTGGCTGCTTTGCAACCGCTCATCGATGAGGACAACTTGGTGATCGCCAAAAACTATATGGGCCAAGCCGTTATGCCTGAGTGGAATTACAATGGTATCGGTGATTTGATACCTGGTCAGGGGTACCAGATTAAAACAGAATTCGCGACGACGTTTCAGTATTTGCCCAACGGCCAGTCTTACTAGCCCTGAAAAGTTGTATCGAGCCAAAGTCCCATTAAAACCGTATCCACGTACTCGGTGTCGGAATATTTGAGGTCTTTGGTGCGAAGACCTTCTTTAACGAAACCGTGCTTTTCGTACATGGCGATGGCTTTGGTGTTGGTGTGATGCACGCAGAGATTTATTTTTTTGATCATTGGACTGGATTTGGCCCAGGCCATAAGTTCCACCAGCAGTGCTTGCCCAACCCCTAAGCCGCGATATGCCTTCGCGACACCCATCCCAAATTCTCCGGTGTGGGCGATGCGTTGGTGGACGCCGTTGGTGAAATCAATAGAGCCCACAATCTGACCCTCGAGCTCAGCCACGAGCAATAAATGATGGGGGTGCTCCAGGTGTGCCTTGATCCATTCCTTTTCTTGTTCAACAGGAATGGTGAGCTCTTCGGCGGTCACCAAGGTGTATGTGTTTTCGGCTAAAATGGTGTGGACCACTTTTAAAATTTGTTCAGCTTCTGCATCGGTGGGGATTCCCGAGCGAAGGGTGAGTTGTCGCCCGTCTTTGAGTGTGTGGGTGGTGGGGGTGATGGTTGCCATAAAACCTTCTCCTGGCCGATTAAAGTTTATCGATTAACATCTGCGCCATGCGGGTGGCTTCGGCTTTCACTTCTTCTTCATCGTCCACCTTGCCGTCGTGCATGAGCACTTGGCCATCGCAAATGGTGGTGTGAATGGCCGAGGCGTGAGAGGAATAAACAAGATTTTGAATGAGACAGTGGTTGGGCACCAGGCGCACGTGATTGAGGTCCACTAAAATCATATCCGCCCATGCCCCTTCTTTGATTTCACCGCAGTTGAGGTCTAAGGCTTTCGCTCCGTTGAGGGTGCCCATTTGAAACGCCTCTTCAGCGGGCAGCATTTCTGGGTTCATGGTGGCTACTTTTTGTAAGAGGGCGGCGGTCTTCATTTCTTCGAGCATATCGAGGTTGTTGTTGCTGGCGGCGCCATCGGTGGCGATGGTGAGGTTGAGACCGGCTTCTTTGAGCTTAGGGTAGGGGAGAATGCCCGAACTGATCTTCATG
>PBLQ01000029.1 GCA_002721815.1 Myxococcales bacterium | reverse complement strand
GATGCAGCTCGAACCGTCGCCAGTAAAACCCATGTCACAAATACAGGTGGGCGTACCGCCGAGATTGTAACAAGAGGCATGTTCGGCGCAGGGTGTATCGGTGCACGCGAGCGTACACGTGCCATCTTCATCAGGATCTTCAAAGCCGACTGCACATTCACATTCAATGGAAAGATCAGTGAGGAGGGTGCAGTCTTCGTTGGCATCGCACGCATTTGCGCATGGGTCAACGCATTGAGCAGCTTGGCATAGGGGGACGTCTTCATTGCAATCGCCATTGTTGCCGCAGGTCCCATTGAGAATACAGGACCCATTATCGCTTCGATAAAACCCGGTTGTGCAATCACAAAAGGGGAGCAGAGCGTCGTTTAGGGTACACGTTTCGTTGGCATGACAGGATGTGGCATCGCACGGATTGCTACAGGCCGAAGCGTCATTACAAACAGGAAGAAGTGGATCTTCACAATCCGCATTGCTAGTGCATGAGTTATCATCGTCGTAAGCGCAGTTGCCACTGTCATCGCCAACCGGGCTGGCGCCTGAGACACATTCGCAACTGGCCATATCGGCTGCATCGTTAATGGCGCAGTAAGTATTCTGATAGTTTTCGCAAGCCATTTCACTGCAAGGATCCCAGCAAGAGCCCAATGTGAGGTTACAATAAGGCTTCTCGTCGTTCAGGCACTCTCCTGAGGCGCATGCGCGACATAGGCCTGAAATGGCATCACAGATCGGTTCATTTTCCAGATCGCATTCTTCGTTAGAAGCACATCTCGGGATGCAGTTGTCCTGCGCATCCAAGACATGGTTTTCGTTGCACACACATGTTTGGGATTCATTGGCATTGACTTCACAGTGGCTGTTGGCCGCACAGGAGATGGTGCAGGGCACGCAGGTATTGGATTGCGGATCACAGTAGGGCACGTCGAGAGCGCATTGGCTCGATGAGCTACATTCGGGCGGACCTCCATCGGCGGTACCCAGCGTAGATGTCACGCCGGCATCCGTCACGGGAGGCGTGACAGGTGTGCCCGAATCTGGAACGGTTGGAACCGGTGTTGTGGACCCGGCGTCGATGGCGGGTGGCGGCGGTGTGATGGCTTGTCCCGCATCGGGTATTGAGCTGTCGTTTGCAATGGATTGGCCAGCATCAATGGTAGTGACCTCTTGGCCCGCTGCTGGTTCGTCCGGACCGGCAGGATCAGGCAGGCCACAGCCCAGTCCTAGGAACCCTAAAAACAAAAAAGCAAAAACATGTTGATTTCGTTTGTTCATATCTATCCCCACGTTCTGATAGGATACACAAGGGACTAATTTTTAACGAGGATCTCCTGTAAAAATAGTTGTTCTGCTGCGGGACACGCAGCCCTATGGAAACTTTGAAAATTAAAACAGTTTGTTTTCGAGAGGTTGGAGAATTTGGGCGCATCCTTGGCAATTGAAAAATATTTCTTGCTTGGGTCGTATCAGAGGTCACCGAGCATCGCTGCATCTTTATTGATGTGCTGTTTCGGAATCGTAAACCTCATTTCGACCCGAAATATATTTGCCCGTGATTGGCCTTGCCGGTTTGACAGATTAAATTGCGGTTCGATAGCATAGAATAGGGAGGTGATGCATGGTTCGCGGGCACCAAATGCGAATGATTGCGAGTTGTCTGATAATATTTACGGGTTGTCCTTCTGCGGAGCCCGATGAAGCACCTAAGCCACAGCCTGTGCCCCAGCCTCAATCGTCAGCAAAAGACGCCGGCTCTTCTTTGCCCTCCTCGACGGTTGACTCGGGAGCAGTCAGCAGTTCGCCGGTGGATGATGCGGGGCCCCCCTCAACACCCCCAATGCTCGACTCTGGTTCAACGGCAACGCCCCCGGTATCTGACGCGGGCTTAGAGGGGGACGCATTGGGTCAAGATGCGGGAACCATGGAAGAACCTATTGATGCTGGTGATGAAGGAACACCGATTGTTTTCGATGCTGGCAACGACGATACCCCGATTGTTATAGATGCTGGCGCAAGCACTGCACCCGAAGTAGCAGACGCGGGAGCTGTTTTAGAAACACCTGTCGATGCCGGGGTGTGGTTTTCAGATGTACTTACCACCGAAGAAATTTATGAGGGTTTGTCAGCCTCTTGCGCCCAATGTCATTATTATAACTCCTATTTTCAAAATCTTGATGCCTTTAAAAGCTTACTGGTAGATGATCTTGATTTTGTGGTTCCGGGCGACCCTGACAACAGTCAACTTTATTTGCTGCTCATTAACCAAGGAACGGCCACTTCAAATAACGGCTACACCCAAATGCCTCCAGGACAAAGCTTCGAGGACTTATCCCATTCGGGGAATACGAGTATTTCCGTTGAGCAAGTCTACGAGTGGTTGCTTTATATAGAAGACGAGAGTTTCGAGGGAAGTCTGGACGCGGGCACTCAGCTGGACAACGAAGATGCCGGTTTGCCCGTGGCGCCTCAAGAGGATGCCGGCGTTATCGTGGCCCATGGCGCTGACATTGATATCAATGGCTCTGATGTCTTTTTGGTGACCAATGAAGATGACGGTTATGAAGTGGAGGCCGATGGTCTCATGACCCATGCCATAGAAGTGACGGTGATGAAATCAACGGCCAGTGGTTTTGGAAATTCCAATACCGTCGCTCCCATCTCTGGTGCAAAGGTGAAACTGACCGTGTCTGGGACTTCGGTCAACGTAGAAAGCTGTAATACAAGCAGCCCAGGCTTAACAGACGCTACCGGGAAAGTGATTTGCCAGGTGAGTGCGGCCCGTACAGGGACCATTTACATTGATGTATTTGCCCAAAACAACGAAAGCCAAGGCTGGGTCGGTTTATACGATAATCTCGAAGCTTCATTTACCGCCTGTCAAAATGCGCGCACCTTTTTTACCCGCGAAATTATGGGGCCCGTTTTTACCAAGTGTACCGGTTGTCATAACGAATATGGTATTGCTCGAGAATACAACACCTGGTTTGGTGTTCTAGAAAGTGAGCCAGTCAATGGTCAAGGCGATGATTTCATTACGGTCAATCTTGACCAGATAGGAAACCTGAGTGGACCAGCAGGTGGCGTTTTTTATGAGCGCTACAACGGTCAAGAGCAGGTCCCTTATATTTTGGCTAAGCCCGCAGGCCTGATGCAGCCCGATTTAATTGAGGATATGGATAAGCCCTATGGGCACGGCGGGGGCAAGCTGATCGAGCCGGGCTCCGAAGACTTTTACCTGATGTGGGAGCTGATCGACCGTATCAATGAAAATAAATCCTGCCCCACTGAAAGCGAGTATTTATTTAACAGTCCTTATGAGGGGGCGGTGGAATACAGCGCTGCAGAGCTTTACCATCGTGCGACCTTTACATTGACTGGTGAATATCCATCAGCCAGTGAGTATAAAGGACTGCTCGAGGGTCAGACCTTCGAAGAGGAAGACCTGGTTGATGCCATAGGGGGGCTCATCTCTAGCGTCGCTTCAAACAACGATCCTAGCGACGCCTACGAACAAATCCCCAATCTCACTACGAACCCGATCATGTACCGCCCCGCATTTTACAAACGAATGGGAGAGGCTTTACAAGACCTTCTCAAACTACACAAAAAAGGCACTCAGGTGGGTGGCTTGTTTTCGCACTTGGTGAACGACAGTTTTGGTCATGATAACACCGGTCGTTGGCTTGGGTTTCGGCACCGCTATGATAATGATATCGGCATCACTGGTTCGCGGGCCACCTGCATGCCGTTGATCGACATGCCCTATAAAGCGAAGAAATGCACCCTTGCAAACAACCCACATTATCCTGCTTACGATACCGAAGAAGACTGCATGCTGCGATTTGGGTGTTGTGAAGAAATCGGGAATCATGACAATTTAAATCAATATATTCCGCCCTTAGATAACGGCCAGGGACCGAAATGTGGTCAATACAACTCGGCGGATGAAGAAACATGCAATGCGGCGCCGGGCTGTGAGTCGCGGTTTCAGGGTACGAGTTTTAACGAGCTCGGCTTTTTCGTGCACCCCCCCGGAGAGTTAGAAGAATTGATTGATTGGAGTGACGAGGGCGCTGAGCTGCGACTGGACTATCGGTCTCGCGATTTAGATTCCATTTATTATGGCTATTGTTTCACTGGTCGCGTGTGGAGAAACAATACATACTGTACAGATACTTGTCCGAATGCTGGAGACCTTTGTCACAATGGCAAATGTTACTACGTGAGAGATTTTTGCAGTATGGACAGCGACTTAAGTGATTTAGATTCACGTGGGTTTGTTGAAGGGACCCTCTACGCTGCCGACAGCCAGATTGTTATCCCTGAGGGCACTCCATGGATGAAAAAGGAGCCTCGGCGCTTGATTAATCAAGATGATCCAGCCACGGCCACATCAGAAACATATTACCATAATAACTCTTGGTTCATCACACCGTGGGAATGTCGTCATTCGTTTTGTGTGGCTGGACATCAGTTGGCCAACGAGGGCATGCAAAGTCAAAGTAATAAATTGATGGAACACATTTTGAAGAACCCAGTGGGCGAATCATTTAACAATGACTTTAGATCGATTTTGACTTCCGAACATTATGTGTTTAACCCGTACGTGGCTTATATTTATGGGCTCGATGTGAATAGCAAGGTAGATCTGAACGGTAGAATCACCGATGATGGGTCAGGCACCCCGCTCTTTGATAACCCACTGGACCAAAATGAATGGCGCCGCATTCATTTTGAAGACATCACAGGCCCAGGTAATCGGGTGGCAGAACTTGGCAGGATTCCTTCTGTGGCAGGTGTGTTAACCATGCCAACTTTTCTAAAAAGATACTTTACTACTTCGACAAACCTCAACCGCACCCGCTCCAAAGAAGTCAACGAGAAGTTTTTGGCTGTGGATATCATGTCTTTGGTCGATTTCACCGTTGACCCAAACCAAGCGCTTCCAGAGAACCAAACGATGAACGGCTTTTCTTGTCGCGTTTGTCACGCGGTCATGGATCCGGTAGGCGCTCATTTTCTCAATTATACCCAAAAACTAAATAGCCCGAATGCGACCTACCGTCACCCGAGTAATTCCAGGCCCGGTCGCATCCTCTTTAATAAAGACCATGGTAATGAAGGAGAATGTGCGACGACTTCCTTTCAGTCTCCTGATGAGCTCTGCACTCAATCTGACCGAAAAGATGAAGAGGAATGTGTTCGAGGGCCATGTTTTAAAGGTTCGATGTTGGGCAGAGACTACGGTTTTGGCTCATCGGACACCTGGCTTGATGAAAATGACGAAACACCAAGGGCATTGCCTGCCCTGGCTCAAAAAATAACGGAGGACAAGCGCTTTTCTTTGGCCATCGTGCGCTGGTTGCACGAGACGCTTTTGGGCTTAAAGCCCATGAAGCCACCTAAAGACAGGTACCATGAGGACTATGACGATATGGTTGAGGCCTATGTGGCGCAATACAACGAAATAGAACGCGTCCGGCAAATCTTTGAAGATACCGGTTATGATTTACGGGCCGCCATTTCAGCCATGATCACAGGACCTATCTTTAAGGTGAAGAAGGCGAAAACCAATCGAGCCAATGTCTTTAAATACGCAGGAGTGGGGGCCGGCCAAAGACTGATCCCTGAACAGCTGAATCGCAAGCTCAAAGATGTGTTGGGCTACCCGTGGGAGGGGACAACCAACAAATCCAGCGATGGGACCGTGGAACTTTTAGATCACCACCGGGCGTATTACCTCATGTATGGTGGCGTTGATAATGAGAATGTATTGGAACGTGACCGCGATCCCAACCCTATTTCTGCTGCCATTGCACGACGTATGGCGGTACAAATGTCCTGCTTGGTGGTGCCTCAAGAATTTTCACATGAGAATCTGAATGACCGACAACTTTTCCAGCTCGTTGATATTGATACAACCGATGAAACCCTATTGCGGGAGCAAATTCAGTGGTTGTTCTTAGCACTTCATGGAAAATTTTATGGAACCGACAATATAGAAATCGATGCCGCACTGGATTTGTTGCTAAACAATAAAAACGTTCTTGATGCGGCTGCGCCCGAGGATTGCGAAGCCCATTTGGAAATGCATACAGAAGCCCGAACAGTATTTGATACAGACATAAGTGCCATGGCGAATGAGAGCACGATGGATTTCGTGAATCATGCCGGGTGTCTTGAAAATCTATATGGTGATGGATGGATTCGTCAATTGAACCAAGGATTGCTGGTGATCGTGGCAAATGACTACAATACCTGCTCTGCTGAAAATAACCTTGATGTGGCCCTTGATGAAGGTGAAACGATCACTTCTTACGGGCATTATTATATCAGCTTTTTTGAAGAGGATTTCAATGCCTATGGTTGCACGACACCGACAGTTTTTCTAGACGCTATGGGACCCCAAGTACTGCTGAATTACGCCATTGATTTATGTTACCTTGAGAATAATGGCATCGCGTTGCCGAATGATTACGCGCCAAGTGATGCGAGCCACTCTTTCAACGCATTGCTGATCTATCGATGGTTGATGGGGATAGGCATTATTCAAGAAAGTGAACCCTATACCTACGGGGCATTTCAATCCTGTAGCGCCATTGACTCATTGTTACAAGATACGGTTTTTCCAAGTCAGTGCAATGCCAGTAAAGACTATTATACGAATGAGAACTTAGACAGTTTGACTGAGCGTCGCGTAATTAATTCTGACGCAGATACAGATTCAATGGTGCGTGCATGGCAACTGTTGCTCACCGCTATGCTCAGTGATTACGCATTTTTATACGAATAGGAGGAAGACATGGACCGACGTGATTTTATGAAAAAAGCCATTTTGTCTTCTTTGATGCTCTCATCGGGGGCGCTTACCCTCCTTAAAAGTCGTGGTGTCCATGCGGAGGATACCGATGATATTCTTTTGTTTTGCATCAATGCACCGCGCGCTTGGGATCCCACTTCATTTTGTGACCCCATCACCAAACGCGGATTTTATCGTGGATACGATGCCATGAATAAGTTCAATTCTTATTTATCGGAAGGAACCCCGAATACCTATAATCCACTGGATATCAATGCTGGCATGGGCGGTGACATTGAAGGGAACACGCAAGAAGGTCGTTTTGTTTGGCACCAGGATACAGAGTCTGATCAGCCCTATGATGTCAAAACCTACACGCGCGACCACGTGGATGACAACGGGAGCAATAGCTTTAAGGTGGCACCGTTTACCAACACAAGCAAAGCGTGCATCGGGCCCTATCAGGTCGGGCCTTCCGGGGATATCGACTTTTTCGAGTATTACAGAAACGACTTACATGTTTTCAATGGCGTGAATACCAAAAGTAATGCCCACCCCGTCGGCCAACGCCAAGCATGGAGCGGCCGCATTCGTGTGGGAGCACCCAATATTGCAGCCCTTTGGGGGGCCATCAAAGAGTTAGAAAATGGTGATGGAACTTACCCCAAACCCTTCCCGATGACCTTTGGAAGTAATTCAACGGGCTACGAATTTACCTCAGACCTCGTGAGCATCACAAGAGCCGGTAATTCAGACGCCTTAATGAATTTAACCGATGTCTATGTGAAGTCGGCGTCTACGGGGGACACATCTCCCATTGTGGCTAGCCTGTTTGTTGATCGCATGAAAAATTACGAACAAGATAAAGCTGCGCGCCTCATGGCCAGCGGATTGCCCCCCCACGTCAAAGACAATCTTGAACGTTTGGAAAAAGCGCAGCTGGCAGAACCAGACTTTAAGCCTTTAGCGGATTCGTTAGAGATGATCTTAGCGCCTTACGATGACTCAGCAGAATTAGAGCAGGCTCGGATACTCGTCGCTGCCATGAAAGCTGGGATATGTAAAAGTGCTTTTCTTGGCGCAGGAGATTTTGACTCGCATTCCAATCATTATGAAAACAGCAATTCATCAGCCTCGAATCACTGTGATAACCTTCAAAGACTGTTTCGTTTGACCCATTATGTCAGACAGGCTCTAGAAGCGGCCGGGATTTGGGATCGAAGTATCATCATGATGGCTTCTGATTTCGGCCGTACCCGCTTGAATGGCGACTCCAGGGGCAAAGATCACGCACCCGTCACCTCCACCATGCTCATGGGCGGTGAAAATACCGGCATTGGGCCTGGCAAATCTTTTGGTTACAGTTATATCAGCGATATTCATCCCGAAGGTGTATTGAAAACGCCCAAATACGTTTACGCGGGCAACATACTCGTTCAAAACGACGGCAGCATTACCAACAGTTACGACTTAGACAATGGCTTTAATCTCACCCCGGCTCACATACATCATGCGGTACGCAAGATATTGGGAATTTCAGACCACCCGTTGGCCGTCGCCTATGAGCTTTCATCAGATTTTACGCCCGAATTCGAAGACCTCGCTTTTCCGTTTTTCGCGGGGAGCTAGTTTCCTTGCGTTAATATACAGAGCCCAACTAAAGAACAGGCGGCGGCGCATTTTGTTGTCGCATTAAAAAAGCCACCGCGTCTTGCAGACCGTCGAGCGTCAGGTTGTACATGGGAAAAATGCTGGCAATACTTTCAATAGTGGTGTTGGCCCACCATTTTTTGGGCTCGGGGTTGAGCCACACTGCACGATGAAAGTGATCGCGCAGTTCTCTGAGGCACTCAATGCCGGTTCGATTTTCTTCATGATCAAAAAAGATTGCCCCTTTGGGCGCCATGAGTTCATAGGGCGCCATGAGGGCATCTCCAACGATGATCACTTTATAATCACGGCGACATTCTTGCATGAGCCGGGCGATGGGAAAACGATTGTAAAGATTCACGTCGGTATACACATTGGAATAAATACAGTTGTGAAAATAATAGGATTTAAATTCTTTAAAGTGTGACGCTTTGCTGGCGGCAGAAAAAAGTTTGGAGACCAGCTGTGAAAAGGGCGTCATTGAGCCCCCAATATCCATGAGCAAAATCACCCGGGTATTGTGACGGCGCGGTGGGCGCAAAACCACTTCGAGCTCCCCAGCGTTGCGCGCGGTTTCGTGCACGGTAGCTTCTAAATCTAATTCTTCCTCTTGCCCTTCACGCTCAAAGGCGCGCAAGCGTTTGAGCGCCACACTCATTTGACGAATGTCTAAAGTTTGGTCGCTGCGATAGCCCTGGTATTTGCGTTCGCCAGCCACCTTGATGGCGCTTCGATGTTTGCTTTGGCCGCCAATGCGGTATCCCACTTGTTTGGCCCCCGAATGCCCAAAGGGGGAGGTGCCGCCGGTGCCGATCCATTTATTGCCGCCATCGTGGCGTTCGTTTTGTTCTTTTAGACGTTCTTCAAATAAACGTTGGAGTTCATCGGGGTCCATGCTTTCGATCATTTTACGGGTTTCATCGTCCAAGAAAGGAACGGGGTTTTCCAGCCAATCGAAAAGGTTTTTGCTGAATTCTTCGCGGTGGGTTTCAATACCGTGAAAAAATTGGGCAAAGGTGCGATCGAAGGCATCCAAATGTTTTTCGGAATGAACGAGCAGACTTTTGGCCACGTAATAAAACCCCAGCAAGGTGTGATGGTGCACTTCTTTTTGAAGTGCGTCAGCGAGGGCCAACACTTCCTGGGTACCCACGGGCACTTTTTGAGCTCTGAGGGCATACAGAAAAGGGACGAGCATGGTTTTAGGGCCGCCAGTTGCGAGAACGTTGCATGAGGGCGTCCAACACTTGGCCATCTTGCTCTTTTTTGAGCAAGGTTCCCATAAAAGGCAGATTACCGCCCCACTCTATTTTTTTGATGCCCGCCGAGGTGAGGGCTGAGAGCCAGTCGACCAATTCACTGGTGCTCGGTTTTTTACGGAAGTGATCGATGTTGCGCAGCTTGTAAAAGATTTGCATGGCTTGAGATAGCAACTTTTGATCGAGTCCAGGGTGATGCACTTCCACAATGCGCCGCATGAGGTCTTCATCGGGAAAGTCAATAAAATGAAAGACACAGCGTCTCAAAAAGGCATCGGGAAGCTCTTTTTCGTTGTTGCTGGTAATGAGAACGATGGGACGCTGTTGGGCCACAATTTCCTCGCGGGTTTCGGTGATAAAAAACCGCATCCGATCCAGCTCATTGAGCAAGTCGTTGGGAAACTCTACATCCGCTTTGTCCACTTCGTCGATGAGCAGGACGACCCGCTCTGAGGCGGCGAAAGATTCACCCAGAGGGCCCAGCCGAATGTAGTTCTTAATATCTTGCACATCACCATCACCGAAACGTGCATCGTACAGGCGTTGAACGGTATCGTAAATGTACAAACCGTCTTGAGCTTTGGTGGTGCTTTTGACGTGCCATCGCAAGAGGGGTTTGTTGAGTGCTTCTGAGATGGCCTCGGCCAAGAGGGTTTTACCCGTGCCGGGTTCGCCCTTGAGCAAAAGCGGACGTTCCAGCGCAATGGCACAGTTGACCGCCGCTTCTAAGCTTTCGTTGGTGAGGTATGAACTTGTTCCGTGAAATTGATCAAAGCCGTTTTTCATTTATTCTTCCGGTTTGAGGTTTGTCCCATCGTCTTCCATAAAAGGGATGAGCGCTGAGGCCCCTCCCGCGAAGAGTGCGGCAATCCCCCAGCCGATATAGCCGGCTGTACGCCAGCCTTTGCCTTGATCTAAAATTGGTACCAGGAGATTACCTGGGATGACTTCGCCACTGGTTTCAGCTTCGGTGACCATTTTATCTTTGGTTTGTTGGGTGCTGAAGACCATCACTTCGGACAAGAGGCTGAAGAGTGTGACCGCGCCAGCGATACCTGCCGTGGTGTAAACCACCTTGGGCGCTACCGTGTAGGGAATCATGCCGTTTTCCATCTCGATGAGGCCTGGTTTGTCCTGGTCGTGGAGTTTGCGAAGGGGGCCGTCCCGGTCTTGGGTCTCAACGTAGAACTCGACTTTATAATCCAGTTCGTTTTCGGTCCATTGGGCAGGGATAGCGCCATTATAAACATTATCTTTGCCGCGCTTGAGGGCCAATGAAGAGTATTCACCTTCGCCCAACCTTCGGTAGCCCACCTTCACGGCGGTGACGCTTTCATCTGGATCAACTAAGTTGAATGCAAAACCGAGTGCTTGGCCACCTTTTCCTTTCTCGGGGGCTTTGCCCGAGATTTTAATTTTTTCAATTTTTCGCGCTCTGGCCAAGCGATACACTTGGTCCCGGATGGCATTTTCCTCTGCCTGAACCCTGGAGAAAACACCCGTGATTTTCGGCGGGGTATCCTCTGGCAGACTAAAGTCAGGTTGGACCCGCAGCAACAGTCGAAAAGGTCGCTCTGCATCTACGGGATCACCCACAATGGCCATGCTTTGCCCTTGGAGCAAGTAGGCTTGTAGCTTTTGGTCGGGGGTGAGGTTGCTCTCTCGGAGGACTGCATCAATATAAGGAAGGACCGCGTCATATTCGAGGTTATCGAAGTTGGTTTGCGCGGTGCCCAGTGCTTTCACCACATCGGTTTTTCCGTCCGCAGTGGTGGGAACGACGATCTCTTCCTCTTCCTCTTCTTCCTCGATCACTTCGATCTCTTCGGAGCCCGATTCGGTCGTGTCTTGGGCATGGGTGAAGGATGCGCCCATGCACATCATCCCTAAACCAGAGAGGATGAAAAGGTTTTTCACAGTCATTGTTTACTCCGCTTTTGGAGCTGCTTTGGCATCGCCTTCACCGGCGGGCATGGCTTCTTCTTTAGGGGCTTCAGCGGCCTTTTCTCCTGCCTCACCAGCTTTTGCTGCTTCACCTTCAGCGGGCACGGCGGCGGCGGCAGGCGCTGCTTCTTCAGTGGCTTCTGCGGCAGGTTCGGGATGGTGTTGTGCTGGTGCTAAAACCACACCCAACGCCATGAGGAGCCAGGGCACTGTAATGACTGCGATAATGATTTTGTTGATGAGATCGTAATCCTTCACATCTTTCGAATTGACCTGGTACGCGGCATCCGGTTGTTCGGGATGAACACCCAGCTCTTTGAGCTCGTTGATCTTGTATTCTGTGTATTCTGTGGAAAAACTCATGGGCTACTCCATTGATTTTAAAGGCCAACCCATCCAATCATATCCCGGGCATAGGAGCAAGCAGGCTCTTGCTGCATCTGCACTGGTCAAATGGGAGTTTTTCTTCTATGCTGGGCGCTCACAGGGGGCATAATATGTCGAAACAAAACAACTTTTTAAAAATTAGCTTCGTGATGGTCCTTTTTGTGGCCGTACCCGCACATTCTCAAACTGACACCGCGGCGTCTGTTCAAGGAGAAGAAAACGTCCAGACCGACGAAGCGGCGCCCGCGCCCTTACCGAGTGCCACCGAAGAAGGACTGGCCCTGCTCAAAAAACGGGGGCTTGCCAACTGTAAAAAAGCAGTGGAGAAATTTCGCGACGCTTTGGCGGGGGCCCCCAATGAACTGGACGCCAAACTGAACTTGGTGGACGCACTCAACTGTGTGATGCGCATACGCACCCACGGCAACATTCCGCTCATCGAAGGCACCAACGACACCGAGCCCCACAAAAAGATCTGGGGGCAAATGGGACCCGAAACATTGGCTTTGGCAGAAGAGGTTTACAAAGCGCGGCCCAACGACATTCGCGCCCTTGCTGCTTACACCGACGCTTACATGTACCGCTCTTCAGCTTGGGGCATTGTGAATGCAGTGGTCAAAGGGGCGGCTGACCAATACGTCGAAAATGCAGAAAAGATGACCAAAAAGTTCCCCAAGTACGACAGCGGTTTGGGACATGCTTTCATGGGGGCTTTTTATCTGCTGGCCCCTTGGCCGCTCTCCGATGAAGAAAAAGCACGCGCTCGCATGGAGGCGGCCCATCGCGTGGGGCCCAATTCAAAGCGGAATAATTACTATTTGGGGGTTGTTGCTTACCGTGAGGGTGAATTTCAAGAAGCCATCGGGCACTTTGAGAGGGCCAAGAGTGCCAAATGCTTGTCCCCGGCAGAAAGAGATTTTTGTGCATTTATGAAACGACAGATTATTCACGGTATCACTCGAAGCAAAGAGCAGCTCTAAGGATATAGGTTCTATGGCGTCAACAAATTCCAACTGGTTCATACGACTGGCGTGGGCTTTCTGGGCTTACTTGGTGTTTGTGATTTTGTTTGGTGCTTGGGTCCGCATCACCCATTCCGGTGCGGGATGCGGTGCTCATTGGCCCACCTGTAACGGCGAAATCATTCCGTTGCAGCCTTCCTTAGAAACCATCATCGAATACACCCACCGACTCACCAGTGGCTTGTGCGGTATTTTCGGATTGGCCATGCTGGCCTTTGCGGGCAAACGGTTTGGGGTGCGACACCGCGTGTTTGTGGCACAGGCCTTAACCTTGCTTTTCATTATTTTCGAAGGGGCCATCGGTGCGGGCCTGGTTCTTAAAGAGCTGGTGGCTGACGACGCTTCTTCAGCGCGTGCCATGGTGATTTCATTGCATTTGGTGAATACTTTTTTTCTAACGGGTTCAGCAGCTGCAGCCGCCTTTTTTGCCATGAAACCGGTTCCCCACGTTTCTATGTCGCCTCAACTCGCTTGGATGGTTCGGGGGACTGGTGCTTTTATGGTGTTGGTGGCCATGGCCGGTGCCATCACCGCGCTGGGCGATACGTTGTTTCCTGTGGCGGTGACCGAGGGGACTGGCTTTTTTGCTCACATCAAAGAAGATCTGGATGTCACGAGCCACTTTTTGGTTCGACTGCGAATTTTTCACCCGGTATTGGCCATCATCTTTGCGCTCGTCGTGATCATGACAGGCCTGCGTGTGTTCGATGAAACCAAAGACCAGCAAGTTTTTGTGAGCAAGATGGGTAAAGCCTTGATGCATTGTACATTGCTCGAGGTCGTGGTGGGGTCTCTCAATATTTTTCTGGGGGCCCCTGGCTACATGCAGCTAATTCATTTGTTTTTCGCCCAGGTGTTATGGACCTTGTGGGCGGTGGTGTTTTTTGCGTCGTGGCAACAAAGAGACGCTTAGCGCGTCGACCAATCTTCTTCATACATCAAGTAATGGGAATGCTTCATGCCAATATCTTCATAAGTTTTTTGTGCGCCAATGTTTTCTTTTTCCACGTAGAGTCGAATGCCACAGGCCTGGCCGCTGTCTCGGGCCATGCTTCGAACCCGTTCATGTAGGCTGCGGTAAATCCCTTTTCGACGCGCTGTGGGCGCCACATAAACCGATTGGATCCACCAAAACATGCCGTTGCGCCAATCACTCCATTCGAAGGTGACCATGAGCTGACCCAAAATGTCCCCGCGGTCGTTTTTGGCCAGGAGGTACAAGCCTTTGTTGGCGTCGGATAAAACGTCACGAACACCCGGGCCAATGACGTCGTCGGGCAAACGCCGATCTTCGGTCTCCACCGCCATTTGCTGGTTAAAATCGATGATGCATTGAGCATCATCCATTTGGGCGGGAACGATTTGAAAAGACATGGGGCCTCCTGGAGCCTGCATCAGGGTGTGTCAGGGGTTTGGAAATCAGGGTTGAATTTGGCGGCAAGGTTTTCATTGGTGATGCCAATTAATGTGTGTAAAACCACGACGGCCCAAATGGTACCAGTTTCTAGTGTGAGATAAGCAAAAGCGGGTCCCACCACCAAACAGGCAAAGGTCTCAGAGCCTGGTTTGTGCAGGTGGGCCAAAACGTACAGGCCAGTCATCACAGCAATACCGGGCCACAACCCCCATTCGAGGATGCCGTAGTGCAACAACAAGCCGCGGAATAGAATTTCATAGCCAAGCATGAATATGAACCAACCCGCGGCAGAATTAAGAACAATGGCGCGGTCTCGGGGGACCAAACGCAGTTCGGGGTAGTGTGCTTGGATTTCTTTCTTTCGGGCGGAACCCCACAGAACCGGCAATAACAAAATAAAAATGCCAACGCCCAGGGCCGCATTTTTAAAAAACGGACCCGGTGTAAGGGACATAAAATCCAATGACAAACCCACGCGTTGGGCCACAAACAAAGAACCCAGCCCCAACACCAAACCTCGCAAAAGCACGGCCAGAAAATAACCATTGGCCCTTTGTTCCAAAGGCGTGCGTTTGGCAAAAAAACGCTCCATCACCATATCGCGGCAGATGTAATGGCCTACACAGAATAAGAAGGTACCTCCCAAGAGCACGGTGAGGACTTCGATGTCTTTAGCGTTGAGGGCCCAGTTGAGTTCCATGTTTGTTCCTACAGCCAACCTTCTTGTTGGTACCATTCACAGGTCTGGGCGATGCCCCGATCCAGTGGTATTTGTGGTTGCCAATTCAGTATGGCCTGAGTTTGTGTACTTTCACAAACCCAATGGGGACAAAGCAGCTCTTTTATTTTACTGGGGGTGATAATGGATTCTCGGCCCAGTGTTTTTGACAGACCGTATCCGGCCAGGGCCAGAGGCTTAAAAAGCCAGCCGGGGATGCCAAGCGTTATAACACGGTGTTGGTAGGCCAGGCCCATCAGTTCAATGAGCTCGGTGACCGGATGCGGGGCGCCATCATCCACAAAAAAAGCAGTCCCATTGGGGTAGTCCGCTTCGAGGGTACGGACGATGGCAGCGGCGCAGTCCTTCACGTGAATCAGACTTAACGTTTTACGGAGGCCACCAGGGATGGGGGCCCACCGTTTGTAAGCAGCGCGAAAAAGGGGCAGCAGTCGGGTGTCTTCAGGGCCATAAATGGCCGGTGGCCGAACAATGCCCATATGAAATCGTGTTTTGGCTTGCTGCACCAATTCTTCAGCTTGGACTTTGCTTTCTCCATAGGGCGAGATGGGGGTCAACGGAGATGTGTTTAATTTGGGGGTCCCGTCGGGGCTGGGGCCAGCCGCTGCCAAAGAAGAGATTAAAATAAAGCGCTTCATATCGCTTTGCGACGCCGCTTGGAGCAGTTGCTCGGTGGGGGTCACATTATTTTCAAAAAAAGAAGCGGGCCGGGAGGCTTTACCGCCACCGGCTGAATGCACGATGGCAGAGATGTCCTTTAAGGAGGTCTGCAGTGAAAGCGCATCGTCAAAGGCACCCACTCGGCAATCAATCCCAGCTTTTTGAAGTTGCTGGGCACTTGCGGCCCTTCGCACAAAAGCCAAGGGAACATGCCCTTGGCTTCGCAGTGCTTCACAGATGTGCCGTCCTAAGAAGCCATTGGCTCCCGTGACGAGAACGTTCATTAGCCTTCTTCCTCTGGGGCATCGGGAACGGTGAAGGTGCCGGCGCTGATCAGTTCTTCTTGAAACATGAAAGCACCGTAGCGGGAATCGAGCTCGACCCGGTCGTGCAACCATTCAAAAATGGTGTCGGCCCGATCAGCATCCACGATAATTTGAAGGATGTGCTTTTCTTGCGGCATGGTGATGAGCCCACCTTTGGCCCCGGTCCCGGTGCCGCGTGCACTGCCCACATTGGCGCGGGTGATTTGGTGCTCGTCTTTTAAAGCGCGAACAATATCAAAGGACGTTGTGCTTTTATCGAGTATACAGGTGATGAGTTTGGAAGCTGTCATGACCGCTCCTTAAGCGTTGGCTTGCTTCAGCAATTTTTCGCGAATGTCGGCAGGAATAAAGGTGGCTGCTTTTTCCAAAGGCGTGATGTACATGAAGCCCATCCCTGGTGTATCGAGGTTACCAGCGAGGTACATGGTTTCGAAAATGCGATCCACCTGGTCTTTGGCCACCACGATATTGATCACTTCTTTTTCCACTTCGACCGCCACGCCCAGCAAACCCAAACGTTCACGAATCCCCGTGCCGTTGGCATAGCTCACGGTGGCCCCTTGGGCGCCTGCTTTGCGTGCTGCCTCGACAATGCGATCGGCCACGCCTCGTTGAACAATACAAGTGATCAAAGCGACATCAGTTAATACGGTAATTTCTCTTTTGCTCATAGTTGCCTCCTAGGCAGCGCTGGCGGATGGTTCGGTTGAAGGGGTTACAGTTTTGGCTTTTTTCGCTTTGGCTTGAACGATCAAACCCATGCTCAAAACCGCACAAATGGGACAAATAGAGGCCATGGACAGAATGCCAAAACCTTCGATGGCGCTCACGGCGTTGCCAAAACCCAGGCCCATGGCCAAGACCAAAGGCACCGTGACAGGACCGGTGGTGACCCCAGCACTGTCCCAGGCCACGTTCACGAATTCTTCGGTTGAGAAGATGGTGAGAACGACGCCCAAGCAATAGAAGGGAACCAAAAGGTAAGCCAAGTGAAAGCCAAAAATGAGTTTGATGACGCCCAGGCCGATACCGAAAGCCACACCAAATGAAACGGAATACATGAGCATGGACTTTTTGAAGGCACCATTGGTGAGATTTTGAACGGTCATGCCCAGTGCGTTGAGCGCGGGTTCTGCCAAGGTGGCCCCAAAACCCAAAATCCAAGCGAAAATAAAGGCAATCCCAATGCCAAGTCCATAGGAATAAAGGGGAGAGCCCTGTACTTCACTGAGTTGGACAAAGGCCGCAGGAATCAAGCCACCCGATTGGCCACCCAATGCCGCCAATCCGTAGGTGAGACCCACATTGAATGTACACATGCCCACCACGGCCAGGACGATGCCGTAAGCGATCATACCGGCGTTGCGGATTTTTTCGCGCAAGACCACTTTCATGACCAAGAACAAGAAAATCACCAAAGGCACGATGGCGCGAACGCCCAAGACCACATCGACGCCTGGGCTCACTTCGTACCATTGAGGTGTGGTTTCTGCGGCTGCAGCGGCCCCGGCGGCCCCAGCGATAATGCTTTCAGGGGTAACGGTGGCGCCTAAGTATAAAGATAGAATCAAAACACCCATAATCGGGAACAATGAAGCGAGGGTCACAATGCCAAAGCCGGACAGGGAAGATTCGCCTTTACCGCCAGAGGAGGCCACCCCAATCCCCAGTGAGAGCACCAAAGGCACAGTCACGGGACCCGTGGTGACAGCACCGCAATCCCAGGCCAAGCCTAAGATGGTGCGAAGGTCTGGGTTGAACATGGCGGCGGCACTCAATGAAATGGTTGCGGTGAGCGCCATGTAAATCATGGGTTTGAGGCTCCAGCCACGCAAAAAGCGCATGGTACCTAACACGGCGGCGATGCCCACCCCGGCGCCTACCATGAGTACCAAAGTGGTGGCCCACTCATTGAGCAGTGCGTACAAATACGGCGCTTTGTTCACGTCGACGATCTTACCTGCTTGTTGCAGGGCCCCGATGGCGGGTTCTGCAAAGGTCACGCTCACACCCAACAAGAAGGCGATGAGCAGCACCACGGGCAGGGGTGATTTGACCGGAAGGGTTTTCCCAATGGTTTCGCCAAAGGGCATCAAACCTAAGGTCAAACCTTCCATGAACAGCATGAGGCCGATGATGACCGCAAACAACCCGCCCGTGATCATCCAGGAGTCTTGTACCGCTTGGCGCAACACGATGATTTGAAACAAAAACAGGTAGACCGCCAAAGGAACCACGGCCCGTACCTGATCCATGAAACGCACGGACAAATAAGGCTTGAGCAGGTGGTACATATCGGAGGTTTTAAGGGCCAGCTTGGTTTGCTTGACCGGAACCATTTCACCCGAAGCATCGGTTTCTACTTTGGGGGCGAGATCGTTGTAGCTGATTTCGTACTGGTGAACGGAGACTTCATGAACGTAGTCCCCAAACCTGATTTTTTGAGTCATATTGGCTCCCTAAGATTGCAGAGCGCATTCTGTAGAGAACGGACCGTAGAGTCAAGCGCTCTGTCCCAGGAAAAGCGCCTTCTTTTCAGTCGTTGCCATCCACCAGGCAGGCGCTGTCGGTATTTTCGCCCGCTTGAATTAGGGTGCCATCGGCCATCCCCACGCCCTTGATGAAGCAGGTGTACTGGTGGAGTCCATTTTCTTGGTTAAAAAGCACATAGTGCCCTTGGGTGTGGTCAGAAGGGTATTGGACCACAAAACCCGTTTTACCGTTGATATTGGCACTTAAAGGGTAATTTTCAGCTTGATAACCCCTGAGTTGAAGCATGGCTGCCATGTGGGGCTCCACTTCTTCTCCCACCAATGGAACCTCCAATGCCACGGCCAGCGCCGTTTGCGCGATGGGTGAAAAATAACCATCAATAATCCCTGCGGGCATGAAGACATCTTTCGGTTCTAGGCCTTCATGGGGCTCAGCAATCACATGGCGCGCCTTGGCCACTGGATCTAAGAGATCCCACAAATGTTGCATGGCGTGCAGGAGGGGGTGGGCGTTGTGCAATTCTTGACCATCGGTGAGTTCTACGATGCTTTCGAGCATGGAGCGAAAAGCGAAGGGTTCGGTGGCCGAAACGGCGATTTCTGCCAAAATACCACCTGAGCCTGAGAGAACGAGTCCCTTTAGACGTTTGTCAATGGTGGCAAAAGGCAACCCCAAAGTGGAGCCCATGCTCTGACCCATGGCCGTGAGGCGTTTGGGGTCGAAACGAATGAGTCCGTCAGTGGCGCCCCCTGCGTTAAGTGTCTCGGCAAGATCCGCTCTCACGGTGGTGTCGAGCATGAACCGCGAAAGTAGGGAAAGCTCGGTCACCGCCAGCGTAAAGTTATCGATGGTGGCGTCCACGTTTCCAAAGATGTTGTAAAGCACCAAGCCACTGGTATCTGGCGGGTTGTGACGATCGCCGTGAAGTGGAAAATCAAATCCCACCGTGGCCACCCCGCGACGCGCCAGCCATTCGGCGGGACCTTTACCGGGCTCGTATTCGGGACGCTCGTCGTTCGGAACCTCCGGGAGGGGTGAACGGTCGATGGCTTGTCGCCAATTACCCCCCGACCCATGCATGAAAATGGTGAGCGGAAAACCTGCTGCAGGTTGTGCAATTTTGGGAATGGTCAGGGCAAGGCGCACGGCTTGTGTTTCTTTGATCACCGGATCGCCATCGTCACCATAGATAATTTTACCCTCACCCAGATTGGTGTACGGGCGATTGCCTTCTTGGACCACGGGGACATCGTAACGTGCGGTGAGCACTTGATAGCTTTCGTATTCCTCGGTCACCGTCCACGGCTCGCTTTGATTGGGCATGGGGAGGGATTCTGTCCAGGCAGATAACTTTTTAAATGTGGCGCTTGGATCCATGGTCGTAAAAACACTGGCACCCACAATGGTGTTGATATCTATCCCGTGGTCCTCGGCGGCCTGTTTGAGCGGCGCCAGCTGGTTGCGTAGGGCTTCGGGCGCGTCTTCATGATCGGTCAGGGCATCGTGAAATGCGCGCGAGCGGCCCAGGCTTTCACCTTCTTTGTTTTTCACTTGGTCGGTGATGATGGCGGCGTAGGTGGTGTTGGGTCTTTTCACGAAACCAAAAGGAGGCAGCACCGCCAGGAGGTTGTCGGGAGTGTACACATCCTGGGGTAAATCAAATTGAATTTCTAAAGGAAACAAACGGCCATATTCCGGGCTGGTAGGGGTGATGTCCATGAGAAATACTGGCGCGGTGGTTTCCAGGGCATCTTCTAAAGATTGATTGATCGTTTCGGTGTCGATGTCACCGGTGAGTTGAAAGAAAACACCAGTGTTGAGACCCCAGCCATCGTGGAGTCGTTCGTTGGCGGCGGTGAGCCACATGGAGACCAGTTCGTTGTTCCAATCGCCGGGCCATTTTTCGAAATCAAAAGAGCCATCGCTTTCTTTTCGAAGATCGGATGGAAAGGGCAAGGACCAAAAGTCATTCGCATCTTCTTGCCATTTTACTTGCACGCTGCGTTCTTCGTATGGGTTCGTCTCAGGGCAACCCAGCCAAAAAAGAAAAGGCAACAAACAAATGGGCAGCATAAAAATTCGAGGCATGAAAATATCCAAAGTTAAATGTTAAGGGGCCAAGGCCCCAAAAAGATACGGATCGGCAATGGCCCGCACATCACAGGCAGCGCCCATGAGACGAAGGTTACCGAAGAGACCGGCCACGGCCCGATCAATGAAGGCGATTTCAACCGGCGGCTTGAAACTCTCCAATTTGTGGGTGATGAGGTAGGGAATCTTTTGGGCTGCACGAAGATGTAGATCGGTTTTTCCAAAATGAAATGCACCGCCGCATTCGTAAGGCTCCGCGAGTAAATTGCGCCATTCTTCGTAATAAGCATGCTCCACGGGGGGCCCTTCAAGGTTGCGCACCCCCAACAGAATCAGGCCCTCTTCCACGTCGCTGTAATGGCGCTGGAGCGCTGCTTTAATGGTATCGCGATAGGCAGTGATAATGTTCGGCGCTACTTTTTTGATGCACCCGAAATCATAAAGCACCACAGTGCCATCATCACGGCAGGCAAAATTAGCAGGGTTGGGGTCGGCGTGTACAGCGCCTAAAATAAAGATTTGCTCACCCATCATGCGCAACATGGTACTGCCCAAAGCATCGATGGTTTCTTGAGGGTAACCGTCGTCCCATAACTCGCTAAAGCGTTCGCCAGGTTCGTGGATTAAGGTCAGAATCCGACCACTGCTGCGTTCGGCAATGAGTTCAGGTACCACCACCTTGTCATCGTTGCGATAGTAATCGTAGAAAATTTTGTGATTCGCCGCCTCGTGTTCGTAGTCGAGCTCTTCACGCAACCGCGATTTCAATTCTTCAAAAAGGGCATCCATGCTGGTGGCATCAATCTTGAGCAAGCCACTTGCCTTTAACGTGAGTTTGAGATGTTTGAGATCTGAATCCATGGCATCGTCCACGCCAGGGTATTGAACTTTCACCACCACTTGGCGACCATCTTGCAATCGGGCCAAATGGACTTGCCCAATGGAGGCCGCAGCATAGGGTTCCCGTTGGAATTCTTGGAAGAGTTCATCTGGATGGGCACCCAATTCGGCCTTAATTTGTTCTTCGATAACATCAAAGGCCACAGGGGGCGCTTCGTTTTGCAACCGCTTCAGGGAGTCGGCCAGAGGTTTGGGCAGAATATCGCTGGTGATGGAGGCCATTTGACCGACTTTCATCACCGCGCCTTTGAGTTCGCCAAGGGTTTGAGCGATGGCCTCGCTGTTTTCTTGCAGCATTTTGTTGTGCGTTTGCTGGGCATCATCTTGGTTTTGAAAGATTTGCTGCAGCTTGCTCTTGGCCAAGCGCCCGCTCACGCCCGCTGTCATGGAAGCCAGCTTCCAAAAACGTTTTGAACCAGATGCGGGTTTTTCGGTCATGAGTGCTCCTTGAGGCAGTTTTATACCAAAAAAATAAAAAAATTCATGGGGGAATGACGTCCGGCAACAATAAAAAAAACAAGGAATAATTGGGGGCTTAAAAGGGTTTGGTGTTAAATGTTTCCAAAGGGAAGAATTATGACTGGCACCAACCGAAGAGATTTCCTGAAAATATCGGCTGCGGTCTCCGGCGGGGCTTTGGTGACCAGTCCTTCGTTGGGGGATTCCCAGCCATCCACCGCCCCTTCCACTGAAACGGTGTCATTTGAGGTGAATGGGCGCTCCATGACCAGCCAACGGAGCGCAAAGACGCCTTTGGCGCAGGTCCTTCGAGAGGACATGGCCCTGACCGGAACCAAAACTTTTTGTGAGAGTGGGGCCTGTGGGGCCTGCACGGTTCATTTGAACGGCGAGGTGCAAAGCAGTTGCAATCTTCCGTTGTACAAAGTGGCAGGCCAGAGTGTCACCACGGTTGAGGGCCTGAAAGCAAAAGAGCTGCATGTGGTCCAACAAGCATTCATCGACGCAGATGCGCTTCAATGTGGGTTTTGTACACCGGGAATGGTCATGGCAGCGGCTGCATTCGTGGATGACCATAAAGAGAAGTCCCCTCAACGGATGCCCACCTTAGAAGAGATTGGCCATGCGATGGCTGGGAACTTATGCCGATGTGGTGCGCAACCCCAAATTATTCAGGCCATCCAAAGTTGCTTTGGTCCATCCGCGCCTTTGTCCGCTGATGTGACCCCAAGGCATGATGCGCTTGAAAAGGTGACGGGGGCAGCAGAGTACGCTTTTGATTATTACCCATCAGGGGTTTTACATGCTGCCGTTCTTCGGGCCACACATGCCAGCGCTCAAGTTAAGCGGATCAATCTCGATAAAGCCCAAAAGATGCCCGGGGTGAAGGGCGTGGTGGTGCACTTGCCAAAAACCAAGTCTGGCTACGCGCGTGTTCGTTGGGTCGGGCAAGAAATCGCTGCTGTTGCCGCCGAAACGTTGGCGCAGGCGGAAGCGGCGGTGAAGGCCATCGAGGTGGAGTGGGTTAACAGTAAGCCCTCCGTACTTCCCAGTGAGGCCAAAAAAATGTTGGCCCCTCCAGTCTGGAGCGAAAAAGAACACGGGGATGCACCTAATGCTCAAGAAGCGCCGGGCGCACCGGCTTTCTTATTCAAGTGGGAAGGCAATGTACGCGGCCCGGGCGTTTTTCATTCGGAAGACGATTATCAAGCCGCCCAAAAGACCATCGAATCAGCCCCGGTTCAAGTCACGTTCGAGGGCCAAACAGCATCGCAGTCGCACATCCCCTTGGAGCCCCATGGCTGTGTCGTTGAAGTAAAGGGCGACGAATTGGTGATGGTGGCCACCACCCAAACGGTGAAAAACCTGGCCAGTGATTTGGCGGAGGCTTTTGATTGGGATGCCGAAAAGGTCAAAGTGATTGCGCCGTTTGTGGGCGGGGGCTTTGGCGCTAAGGCCACATTCAGACCCGAACACCTCATGGCCACCCGGCTCGCCCTAAAAACCAAAAGGCCCGTGCGTTTGTTTTATAAACTACCGGAGCATGTTCTGTTGGGGGGAAATCGGCCGGGCACACAGCATCGGGTTGAGATGGGTGCTGATGAAAACGGGCAGATCAAAAACATCGTTCATCACAATGAGTCTTATTGCGGGGCAGCCGTCGGCGAGACAGCGTCACGTATGTCGCAAGCCCATTACCCCATGGCCGAGGTGCAAGTCCTCGACCAAAATGTGGTGACCCACACGCCCCCATCCTGTGCCTTTCGCGCGCCCGGTCATCCACCCAATGCCTTTGCGCTCGAGCAGACGGTTCAGCTGTTGGCGTCAAAAACCGGTAAAGATCCTCTGTTGTTGCGTTTGGAAAACGAAAACCGGCCACGACACCGCGCAGTGTATGAACTGCTTCGCGACAACGCTCCACTGTTGAACCAGCCTTTACCGCCCGCAGACGATCCCAAGCGCTTTGCGCGAGGGGTTGGGGTGGCCACCGCGGAATGGTTTCAAATGTGTGCACCGAATACAAAAGTGCATGTGGAGGTTTTGCCTAACAATGAAATATTGATTTCAACGGGCAGCCAAGACATGGGGCAGGGCACCCGCACTTCATTGGCTGCTTATGCAGCGCGCCTCTTAAAGAAACCTTCAGAACAAATTAAAGTGAAAGTGGGTCGCAGTGATTTGGCCATGGCGCCAGGCTCTTTTGGGAGCATCACCACATCGTCCATTGTGCCTGCGCTTCATCATGCTTTAGAGCAATACCAAAAAGCCAGCGCGCCCAAAGTTGGCCAAGTTTTTGTGGGCGATCGCCCATTGGATCTCGAAGGCTTTATGTTTCCACCATCGTGGCTCAATTTCGTGGCGCACCTTTCTCCCTTTGCCATGGCCAAGGATACCCCGGCTTCAGCGCAAGCGGTGGCACTCGAAGTAGACCGATTATTAGGTACGGTACGCGTTTTATCAGTGGATGTAGCTCTAGACAGCGGAACTTTGGCGAGTCCGGTCACTGCACATTCTCAAGTCACTGGCGGGGTGATTCAAGGGCTCAGCTACGCACTTTACGAGGAACGCCTTTTCCATAAGGAAACAGGGCGCTTGCTCAATGATAACATGGAAGATTACAAAATTTTAGGCATTGCGGATGCCCCCGAAATAAGAGTGCATTTCTATGACGAACCTTCGCCCAACAACCCAGTGGGTTCATTGGGTATTGGTGAAAATTGTACCGTGGCCACGTTAGCGGCGGTGGCCAATGCGTTCCATGCAGCCACTGGGGCTTCAGCAACTCAAACACCTCTCACCCCGTCACGGGTTCTTAAGTATTTGGAAGGGTAACCCATGGGCAAGGTCACGTTTATAGAAACATTGCCCGCAGCCGGTGATGCCAAAACCAAGCAACCTGCAGGGATTTGGGTGGGTGGGGCCACTGAAACCATGTTACACGGGAACGAACAGCCATGGTTCGACTTGTCTCGTTGTGAAGACCTCAACAACATAAAATGGGTACAAGGGGCTGCTCATATTGGGGCCTCGGTCCCTTTGTCTGTTCTGGCGAGGCACGGCGAGTTAAAAAAAGCATTTCCACTCTTGGTGTCGGCGTGCCAACATACGGCCAACCCTCAAACTCGGTCTCAAGCCACGGTGGGTGGCGCATTGTGCCAATCATCGCGATGTCCGCATCTGGGTCATGGAGAAGACGCCTGTTCATCTTCCGGTGATGCCGCTTGCCGCGCTCAAGGTGATGAAGGATTTCCTTATGCCATTATCGATAACAAAACCTGCGCAGCGCTACATGCATCCACCTTGGGTTTGGCGTTACTGGCACTGGAAGCTCGAATGCAGGTACAAATTTTTCAACCCACTGGCGTTGAAACTCACATGTGGTCTATGGCGCAGTTTTTTGATTTTGATGTTGATATCAAACAGCAAAACAATGCATTGCCCGCGGGAGCGTTGATCGCCACCCTTCACCTCGACCAACAAAAGCAAGGCAACACCCAACATTATTTTCGCTTGTCATCCCGAAAAATGGCCGAGTGGGCCGAAATAGAAGTGGCCATCAACGCCCAAGTTTCTGGGGGAACCATTCAATGGCTGCGTCTGGGTGTGGGAGCGGTTGGACGACGGCCCTTGCGTCTCGGCCAAATCGAAACGAATGCGATGGGACAGCCGTGGACTGTTCTGCATGATCGTGACTTTGTGGTGAAACACTTGCCCAAATTAAACCCTTTGCCTGGCCAGGAATACCGGCGTGAGGCTTTGGTTCGCTCTTTGTTGGCTGCATTTGCAGAGGTGGTTACATGAAACGAACTCCAGATAACTGGTGCCGTTATTTACGTTGGAAAGGCTACCACCGAGATGTGGAAAGCCCTTTACATGTGATCAATGCCATGGCGTCCGGTGACGTGTCTTTTTCGTGTTTGCACACCGCTTGGCCGTCGGGTCCTGACGATCAATTAGCGTGTCCTGATGGTTGTAATGCGAGCCGAGCCTGTTTCGAGAGTCACCCCAAAACCAAAGAGCCCGCCAAGGTTTTGGTTTAAGCTCATGCAAAAACCACTTCATTGGGTTCAGGCGCAGATCAAAGGCATTCGATTGTTGTACGAGGACTCGGCTGTTTTGGCAGTGTACAAGCCCTCCGGCGTCTTGGTGCATCAGACCCAAGGACTCAAAGAGCCCACTTTGGCAGGTTGGGTGAAAAAACAAACAGCCCAAGTGGCGAGCTATCCTTTGTACCGTTTGGATCGCGGTACCAGTGGCATTGTTCTTTTTGCCAAACGTAAAGCGTTCGCCCAACAACTCAATGAAGCACCTATGCAAAAAATTTACATGCTGGCGGTTCGTGGGCGGACGCCTTTGTCTGGGGTCATTGAGCATCCTTTGCTCAACCGCAGTGAAACCCAAAAAGTGCCCGCGCAAACGCGGTATCGAAGGGTGAGTGACTTTCAGATAGGTACCCAAGTGTTCTCATGGGTATTGGCTTGGCCTAAAACCGGTAGAGTTCACCAAATTCGACGACACTTTAAACACATATCGCATCCGTTGGTGGGCGATGTTAAATACGGCAAAGGACCCATCAATCAATTGTTTCGAGGACAAACGGGCCTTAATCGATTGATGCTGCACGCGCGCACCTTGAACTTCAGACACCCTGAAACCCAAAAGCAGATCATGTTAAGAGCGAATTGGGACGCCGAAGAACAGCAGGCCCTGACTCGGTTGGCTCAATAAGAAATACCGGCCTTTTTATAAAGAAAGTGCATGAGCCAAGCGGGACCGATGAGTAAGAATTGCAGGTCTTCAAAAAAGGACGGTTTTTTACCCTCAATTTTGTGTCCGATGAATTGGCCAATCCATGCCACCACAAAAACGATCAGTGAAAAGAGCCACAGGGGCATGAAGCCACTTTGTGCGATGGCGTGATTGCCCCAAATACAAAGTGACGTGAAGCTCAAAATACCCACAGACAGTTTGAGGGACAATCGCAAGTAGAAAAAAGTGGCCAAAACGATCAAAATGGTGGCCCAATTCACGAAAGGTTTTAAAGCAGTGGGAATGGCGCTGGGCAGGGAGAACATGGGAATGGACCAAAATAAGCCAATGGTACAAAAGAAGATCACGGGCACACAGAACCAGTGAATGAGTTTGTTGGTGGGGTTTTGGTGACTTTCCCCGTAAAGATCGAACCATTCATCGGCGGTGCGCATGAAAAAAACCTCTCAAAAGCAGTAGAATTTGGCGATAACCTGGCTTCTTGATACAAAATTTATATGAAAGTGCCAAATGGGTTGAAGTTTCAAATGCGATGTTTGGGCTATTTGTGGCTGTTTCGCCAAGTTTATCCCGGGAATGCGCGCCATGCCATCATGGGTTATGCCGTGCGCCGTTGTTTTTATACAGGCTTGGTGGTGGGCGGTTGGGCCTTCACCCTCTTTTTGTTGGCGGCGGTCATGAGACCTATTTTTTCTCCGAACAGCGGTTCAGCCTTTCATGCTTTTGATGCCTTCACCCTTTTTTTGATGCCCATTTTAATTATCGGCATGGGGCGGTTTGGGGATGAACGGGCAAAAAACAAGTGGCGCCAATTGCGTCGGCGCGCCATTCTGATGATTCGCAGAAAAAGACGAGCCCAAAGTGCGGTGGGCCCCAGTGGTGGAGTGATCTTTTCAGCGGGTCGCATTCATTAGTTGTTGCTCAGTTGTTATCGCCCGCAATCACATTCTGAAACAAATCTGCCAACGCTGAGTGCCCGGACGGGTTGGGGTGGATGCAGGTGAGATCAAACCATCGTTCGGTGTTGGGGCCGCGATAACAACGCCCTTGTGGGTTGTCGTGGTTAAATCCATGGCCGCAAAAACTTTCGAGCATAAAGACCATATCGCTTCCGGTGTCTACAGCGATAGACAGGAATTGCTCATTGGCCCAGATTACCAACTCTTCGAGCATTTGAGTATCTTCCCAATCTTCGAACCCGGCGAATGAAGATGTGGGGCAAGACCCAATGTCGCCAGTGCCGTCGGTGAACTCAAACATGTTGCCAAATACCACGTAGGTACCGCCAGGAACATTGTCAGGGTTTTTAAGCCATTCGATGGTCTCTGAGAGGAGGCGAACAAAGTTTTCTGTTTGCTCTAAATTGTGTTCATAAGTTTGGTTGTAGCCATTTTGGGTGAGGTTGGAGATGTCGTTGCCGCCGATGGTTAAGACCACCAGCGTTTTTTTGTTGCGTTCTTCTTGAGGAAAACAATTCATCACTTGGCTGTTATCTTCCATGAGATCATCGGTGCGTGCACCCCACCGGGCGCAGTTCCAAAAATCACCGGATTGCTTCACCAAGGCTTCACCGTCGAGGGGATTGTACCTTTCCCACAGGCCATTTGGGGCACTCAGCCCAAAACGATTGGCAAGCCAATCGGTCAACCGGTTTCGGTAAAAATCACCACTTTCGGTGGGGGGAGAGCCCATGGTGACAGAGTCACCTAAGAAGACGACCCGTTCCACATTTTGAATGTTTTGATGTTGGGTGCCAGCGCAATGGCTGCCCACCGTGGGCATGAATTGATCGTAGTCAGGACCCGGGACGGTGGGGTCGTAAATATCGGCAAAGCACGAATTGACAGAGAGAAAGCCCGCATCGGTGCCTGCATCACTGTCTTCTACTGGCGATGACTGTAGTCCGCTGTCGAAGAGCTCAATGGGTGTAGATGGCCCGGCATCTGTGCGGCCTGAATCCATTTCGGTGGAACCAGCATCTTGGCTGAAGAGAATGGGTTGAGGCGCTTCATCAGACGGTAATGTTGTAGTTGAAGGGCCGGGTTGTTGATGGCACGCGCACAACAAACTTAACCCAATACAGAAAAGAAATTTTTTCATGTCTTCGCTCCATCGGGAAAAATATAATGGCCCAACATGCGGGTGAGTTCTTCTACAAGCCATTGGTGATCTTGAATAAGAGACTCATCTCGCAGGACCCGAGACATGGTGCCGTCGACCCACATCACTAAAGTTGTGGCGACGTTGTCCAGGTCAGCCGGTCTCAAGGAAGACTGGTAGGTTTTTAAGATGCCTTTCACCATAGCTTGGAGCCCCGTTTCTTGCGAACGCAACGCCAAGGCGAAATCTGGGTTTTTGAACGCGTAGGCCCACACCGCGCGTTCCAGGTTTTTCACCTCGATCAAAGAGGTCAGCCATTCGTTCACCAACTTTTGAAAGAGCAGGACAAATTCTTTTTTGGTGGCAACGGGTTGCTGAAACTCTTCAGCCAATGAGGCCGCAGTCTCTTTAAGAATCAAATTTCGGAGGTCTAAGACCAAGGCTTCTTTGGAGGGATAATAATGGTAAAAGGTGCCCACACCCACACCTGCTTTTTTGGCCAACCCTGAGATGGAGATGTGATCGATTTCCTCATGGGCCAAAAGAGCCAACGCCTCTTTGCGAATGATTTCAACCCGCGCCCGGCCACGGTCTTGTGTGGGAACTTTGGGTTGTAACAATTGGGTTTCCAAGTTTGCCTCCTGTATGCCGAACCATATTCGGTTTTTAGGTAGAGGCAACCTAGCAACTCATAAAAAAAACCCCATAGGCCAAAAGGCCTACGGGGCTGGCGATGACAGGGTGTTTCCTGCGCACCGATTTAATTTCGTTTTTGCGCTGTAAAACTAGATATTTACAAGAATTACAGACGGGTTTTCATGGAGAAAAACACCGTCAGGAGGTCATCACCTCACGTAAGTTATAACTGTCTATCACGTCTGATCACCTCCCTTCTCGGCATTGCTCCACTGGGGACCCTTCCCCTGCTGTTGAGCAAGCCGCCGAGTGGCTGGCCCAAAAGCGCGCCGATGCGCATCACCGACTCGGAAGAACGTGTGACCTTCCTAAGAATCTTGTAACAAGCCCGATGGGGGGAGACCAAATAATTAACAATAAAAAAACCGCCCTTGCGAGCGGTTTGAAAAAATGAAACGCGCGGGGGCGTTTTATTCAACGATAAAAGCGCCTTTCATCATAGCGAAATGACCAGGGAAGGTGCAGACGAATTCATATTCACCAGCGGGTGGGGTCGCGAATTCAAGTGTCACTGTTTTTCCTGGACCGGCAATGTCAGAAGCGGCGAGCACATCAGCTGTTTTAGGCGGGACGCCCATGGTGCTGATGGCAGCTTGCCCAACTTTCATGCTGGTTCCTTTTTTGACGATGACAATGTTGTGCTTCATGGCTTCGGAGGTGGCCTTGTTCACCAGGGTAATCTTGACTTTACCACCGGCTTTCACCTTCAACTCTTTGAGGTTGTAGGCCATCTCATTACCAACGCTTTCGATGGCGAGTTCTTGCACGCCGTCGGCAGCAGGGGCTGCGGCTTGTTTATCTTCTGCTTTGGCGGCTTCACCTTCAGCTTTGGCCTCTTCGGCGGCCGGTGCTGCTTTTGGGGCTTCAGCCGGCTTTTCTTTGGCGGGTTCTGCTTTGGGGGCTGGGGCAGGTTCGGGGGTAGATTTGTTACATGCCAGGAGTGGCAGGCTGAGAATCATCAGGGCGATTGCTGTTCGTTTCACGTTCGTAACCTCTTGGTATAGTGTTTAAGAAGACTCCTAAACCAAAACGTATTATTTTCCAACAGATCCGGCTAATGAAAAGCAGCCAAAACGCCCGAGCTGAACGCCAAAACCAGCAAGTGGTGGGAAAAATCCAGCCCCCAAAGTTGCAGGGGCAGACCAAAATAAATTGCATTGGCCGCACTAAAGGGCCCAATGAGGCCGAGCCCCAATATAAATCCCAAAAGCACCCCTTCGTTAAATGTGGTGATGCCGAGGCCGTTTTGCAGTGCGCTTACCATGCATAGGGTCAAAATTTGGCTGCAAAGGGTGAAGACGATGCTGAGTTTGGCCTCTGGCAGCTTTTTCTTTAAACGTTGATGATATCGTAACCATATTTTCCCAAAGGCGAAAGGCGCGTACCAAGCGGCGTTCAGCACAACCACCAGCAGCGTGGCCGCCAATATGGGCAATGGCGCAAAGGCAAAATGTTGCAGCATGACCTTGTTTGTTCCCCCTTTAAAGAGGATAACAACTTGAAATTGAAAGGGCGAGAATTTAGGACATACCCATGAGAGAACCCTCCGGACAGTCAGAGATGGTCACCGAAAACATTCGGATAACGGTGCAGTCTTTTTATATTCCAGAGCAATCGCAGCCGACCGATGACGTCTATTTTTTCGCTTATCGGGTTGAGATCAGCAATGAGGGGGCCCATCAAGTTCAGCTGTTATCCCGTCATTGGATCATCAACGATGGCCATGGAAAAAGCCAAGAAGTCAGAGGGCCAGGTGTGATTGGGGAGCAGCCGGTCTTAGACCCAGGGGAGTCTTTTGTTTATTCCTCCTTCTGCCCTTTAACGACACCAGTGGGGAGCATGGAAGGCACCTACCAAATGGTGGATGAGGAGCAGCGGGAATTTGATGCCGAAATAGGCCAATTCCTATTGGCCATGCCCGCCAGCATTCAATGAAAAAGGCTGTTTTCCGAGACGAATTGGATCCGATCGGCCGCAAAATCACTCCAGACCTGCAACGCGCTGCGTTATTTACTTACGCTCTATTTTTCAAAGATATAAGGCGCGTTTTGTCGCTCAATTGACCAAAATCAGCTGCGGAGCGGGCGTTTTTCGTACCAGAATTTGCCTGCTATACGCGGGGAGCCTACAATTTCACTAGACCCCGGGCCCATTTCATCGGCCTCCAGAAGGGCCCAGTAATGAATGACTGCAAATATGGCCATGAAAAACGATGGGGATTAAATGCGCTATTGGAGCAAAGAACTTTGGTACGGAATGGTGACGCTGCTCAGCTTACTGCTGGTTTGCATGCTGGTCACCCTGGTTCATTTGTACCAAGAGCAGCAAAGCGAGCTGAAAGTCCAGCTGAAACGTGTGAATACGCTGCAGGCAGAGCTTGATTTTCAAAAGCGCAAACGCGCTAAAAAATTCGATTCATTGCTCGCAGATAAACGACACGTTAAACGACTCCTGTTTACCAACCAGCGCACCATCGATGACCTCGAGGCACAACGTTCGCGCCTGATTCGGACCAATAAAGATACCAAGCTCATCAATACCATCAACCGTCAACGCACGATGGCGGAGAAGAAGAAACGCCAATACGCGGAACGGATGGCGTACATCGAAGCTGAGTTGTCGACGCTGATGGCCCAATAAACAGCCTTTACAATTCGCCCCCCGCTTGGGCTGTCTTGCTGAAATAAGCGCCAAGAAGTTGGGTTTTTAAAGCAGTTCTATTTGACCCTACCTTTTGAAAAGGGTCATGCTCCTTTGTGTATTTTGTAGCAAGGACCCTCGCGTGACAAACAAAGCCCTGACGGGAATTAAGGTTGTGGACTTTAGTGAGAACCTGCCGGGGCCCTACACCTCGCTGTGGTTGGCTTCTTTGGGCGCAGAAGTCATTAAAGTTGAACGTCCAGGGGGCGACCCCGCCAGTCGCTTAGACAAGCTTTATCAAATGCTCAACCATTCTAAATCGGTTTGCTCATTTGACCTCTCTAACGGTAATGACATCGACAAGGTTAAAGATTTGATTCTATCTGCTGATGTGGTGCTCGAGAGCTTTCGACCCGGGACCCTCAAGAGCCTCGGGGTGGACTTTGAAGCTTTAGGGGAGCAGAACCCCAAAATTATTTTTTGTTCGATTTCAGGTTATGGACAAAAAGGGCCTTGGGCACGTCGACCTGCTCATGATTTAAACCTCCAAGCGATGAGTGGCTTTTCACACCTTGAAAGAAAGAACAAAAAGGCGCCAGGCCGGACGGTATTGCCCATTGCCGATTTGAGTGCATCCATGCTCGCTGTGGTTCGAATTTTGGGCGCTTTGCTACAGCGTGAACGTACGGGAAAGGGTCAGTTTATCGACGTGGCCATGGTCGATTTGCTGTATCATTGGGTGCAGCTGTGGAGCCAAGGCACGGATCCTTCACAATGGCTTGATGGTGATAAACAACCCGGAAAATTAAAGCAGTTGATGCACGGCTCGTTGGAACGGTTACGACTTTATGTCTTGCCCCACTATGATTTCTTCTCCAGTAAAGACGGCCAGTTGGCCTTGGGGATTGTCATGGAGCAAAAGTTTTGGCGTCTGCTCACCGAAGAACTCGATCGGCCTTTTATGAAGGCGTTTTCGTTGCCTATGCGGGTCATGTCCCGCCAGTTGGTCCGGCAGGCTTTGGGGCGGCGCTTTCAGCATCATCGGTCTTCGCATTGGCTCGAAGCTTTGGCTGATGTGCTGCCGCTTTCGCCCGTGCTAACGCCGCAAGAGGCACAGGACCACGAAGCGATGTCTCAGCGACCCGGCGTAGGTATACATTCTCCCGGAGTGCCACTGGATTCAGACTCAGGTGCTGAGGGGCGCCTGTTGTAAAGGCTTATTAAAAACAGTGATTTACATGTTTTTTTCGCGTGATGTAGGGCTCGATTTGGAACCGGGGCCGCGCTAAGACCAGCCGATACCAGGAAAGTTCATTTTTGAATGGCTGGTTACTGGGAAAGATCTTAGAAATCATGCTACATATCTATGGTTGGTGATTAAATGGCGCGCGCGATATTTTGGCGCCCAGACGAAGGATAAAGGGATTGCCCTTGGTTCACTCAAGTGCTTGGAAAATAAACGCTTCTTGCTTGTTCGCAGCCGCAGTTTCGATCTTACTTTTTGGCTCCTTGTCAACTCCAGAGCCTATGGAGTCCGAGGATACGGGCGTTAAAAAAGAGATCCACGTGGCAGATCTCCTCAGCGAGCCCCTCATCAGTGGTGCCCAAACCCCAGGGGTTGAAGTGCACAATCCGGGCAAATCACTCCCTGAGGTCGCCCCTGAGTTTTACCCTGACAAAGCGGGATTTAAAGCGGGCCATGTAACGGTGTCTTCGAACGGTGCGCTCAAATTTAGGGCGACCAAGGGCAGAGAAGAGATTTCCCAAAATTTCGTTTCGGCCAAACTAGTGAAGGGTGGAAACGAAGTGGGGAGCCTGGCCAGGAAGCCCAGCACGCCTCTCTTAAAGAATGAGCCCAAGATGGGTAAGGTCGTTTTCCCTTCGTATGTCGAAGATGTCGATTTAGAATACCGCTTCGATGGGGCTGATGTGGAAGAGTTCTTCCATCTGTCCGATGATCTCAAATCACGCATCATGCGTGAAGACAGTGATCTGTGGCTACAAACATTGCTCCCCGGACTTTCAACCCAAGGTGGGGCGTTGGTGGTGCCTTTTGGCCATGGGCCCGACCGATGGGGCACGCTCGATGCGAACGGCAAGACGCTAACGCCCGAATCTGAGTTCAGCCACACTGGAGATGTAGAGCTGACGGTACGACGAGATGTTTTTAAATTGCCTAAGGCTGTGGCCTACGATGAATCCGATGCCGAGAAAGTGCTGGCCCGGCATTTTGAGTGGGTCCCTGAGGGCTTGTTGGTGACCACCAAATTACCCAATGAGTGGGTGCGCTACAGCTCTGGCCGAATCAGCATCGACCCCTCCGT
Organism: Myxococcales bacterium; assembly: GCA_002721815.1. Lineage (GTDB taxonomy): Bacteria > Myxococcota > UBA727 > UBA727. Next base: position 15,586 of record PBLQ01000029.1, on the reverse strand, counting down.
CGTGTTCGGCCAAGGCTTTGTGTCAGCCAACACCACCAACGAAAAGAATATTCTGCGTGACTCCGAAGGCAACCTTCACTTGGCTTTTTACGGAACTTTCGGCGGCTGGTACCAAGTTCTCCACACTTACTCCGATGACAACGGGGTGAGCTGGAAAGACGTGCGTCCCATTTGGCCCAAGCGGGAAGACAATGGCAGTAACCGGGTGGTAACCCGCTATTGGGCACCGTCCATCGTCATTGACAGCCAAGACCGATTACACGCGGTTTGGCAAGATTACGGGTTCATCACTGGACTGAACGCTGGTGAAAGTGAAGCACGCACGGTAAACGGCCACGGATATGAATATCAAGGCTGGGGGCATTTAGCCTATTACGGTTCTTCAGAAAAGCAATGTTGGAAGTATCGTGGGGATTGGGACGATGCGGACACCGCGCTGCGTGACGCCTGTGTGGTTCACGGTGAAGATGGTGAAGATTCCCGAAATTGGGATGAGTACAACTCGCGCTTCTTTAAAAACCCCTGGAGCACGCACGGTTTGTTGGTGGGGACAGAGGACACCAGCGTTTACCACGGACGAACAGGAGACGCGACCAAGCCCGGTAACCGATACCAGCACTATTTTTCGATGGCTGCAGGCAGCCAAGGGTCGATTTATCTTTCGTGGGTCGAAGATGGCTGGGCGAACCGTCACAACCGATTCGCAAAGATCAGCCATCCTGCCGATGGTTGCTCGGGTGCCGCGTGCTTTTATGAGTATGGCCCCGCGAACGACATCTATTACATCGACGAGCCGGAGAGTTACAAGGGGACCGAGTTGCTCGTACGTCCGCCTTCGGTTTCTTCTTTAGATGTAGATCAGGTTTGGTTGATTGCACCCCAATGGAACCAAGGCGAAGCATTGAAGGCCTTCTTGCTCGAATCTGGCGGTCACGATGAAGTGGTGAATGCCATCTTCGATTCTGAGAACAGAGACTCATTGCCAGACGATTGGGGAGGCAACAAAAACAATTATTGCGCCGGTTGTTCTTACGTGTGGCGGGGTAAAACCAGCACGAAAGCCACGATTCGCCAAAATAACGACATGTCAGGGGCGTATCCCGTAGTGGGCACCAACAATGGCCACGGTCGCTATGATGCGTACAAAGCGGCTTCTTGGGGGCCGAATGGCAACTTTATTCACCTCGTTTCGGAGTGGTATTCCAATTGGGATTTTGGCAGCAATCGAATTGTTTATCACCGGTACAATGCCAACACCCAAAGTTGGGTCGATCCCATCAGCGAACCAAGAAACGTTGTTAACGATTCCGGGGTTTGGCTCGATACCCGTCTCAACAATGATGGAACGGATCTCGATCGCAGTCACCCGGCGGTTACGGTGGACAGCACGGGAAAGGTACATGTGTTCTGGAACTTCCAGACCACGCCCATGTCCCTTTATTACGCAAGCCTCAGTCCGGGCGAGAAGGCTTTCTCGACACCGGACGAATTCGTGAAATATCGAGACGGTGTCGAATACCCCAAGGCGCGCGCGCGCTTGTTTGTGCCCGACATGTCCTCTTATGCTGATAAAGTCGAGCTTCAAACATCATTTGGAGGTGAGTCGATTCGTTATTTCGCATTGGATGCCCTCTTCGATGCACCGGAGCTTCAAGGTCCCAGCGGGGCTCAAGTTTTAAATCCCACCTTAATCGCTAAAGGACAAGATACCAGCGAACAATGTGTGGTTCAGTTCGATTTCTCCATCGAGAATATGCCCGATCTCCCGGGCAACACCCAGTACAAAATCCAAGTGGCAGCCGACCCGTTGTTCGGCGATTTGGTTTACGAAAGTAATATCGGGGAGGCCATTTGTCCCTCCTTAGATTGTGGCAATGGCGTGGTGGATGCAGGAGAACAGTGCGACGATGGTAACAAAACCAATGGCGATTGTTGTTCCGAATTTTGCGTGGTTGAGGCGTATTGCCAATGTCCCGATCAGGTGAATTGCACGCCAATTTGCGGCGACGGTCAAGTTAAGCATACCGAACAATGCGATGATGGTGACAGTATCACGAACAATTGCAGCTACGGGCTTACTTCCTGTGTGGTGTGTACTGCAACTTGCGTGGAAGGTCCTGGTATCCCCATCACCTGTGGCGATGGCGTTTTACAGTCTGGGCACGAAGCTTGTGATGATGGTAATACCGCAGATGGTGATGGTTGCCGCTCTAATTGTACCTTAGAGGTTTGTGGTGATGGCACCAAAGATGCCAATGAAGACTGCGATGACAGCAATACCACCAGCGGCGATGGGTGTTCCGCGACCTGTGCAGTGGAAACCGGTTGGGAATGCCCCAACGGTTTGGTTTGCTCGCCGATTTGTGGCGATAATCAAGTCAAAACTGGAGAGCAATGCGACAATGGCACCGCAAATACCTGTGACTGCCCTTGGTCACAATCCGAACTCGCTTGTAATGTGTGTTGTAACTGCCAAACCCAAACCAGTCCAACCCGATATTGCGGTGACGGTGTACATCAGTCTTCCGACGAAGAGTGCGACAATGGTGGGAATAACAGCGATACCACACCAGATGCCTGTAGAACTTCCTGCAACAATCCGGCCTGTGGTGATGGCGTTGTGGACAACGGCGAAGCTTGTGATGATGGCAATACCATCTCCGGGGACGGGTGTTCCGGTAATGAGGTCGTGAACGGCGTGCCTACAACGGCTTGCCAAGAAGAGACCGGTTACAATTGTTCTAGTGGAACTTGTGTGACTGTTTGTGGTGACGGTGAAACTGCAGCGGGCGTAGAAGCTTGCGATGATGGTAACACAGACTTAGAGGATTGTGCTTACGACCAGGCCCCGACGAACACTTGTGGCCCAAGTTGCACCAATGTCCCCTGTACTCGAATTTACTGCGGTGACAACGTCCTGCAATCTTCTGACGAGCAATGCGATAACGGAGTTGACAACAGTAATAGTACGGCTGACGCATGCCGCACCACTTGTGTGAACCCCAGCTGTGGTGATGGTGTGGTGGATTCACTGGTCTCCATGGTACTGCCCATGAACACCGAACTTTCGGGCCGAACGTTGGATTCCACTTATTTGATGAATCATGCGGAAGTGAAATGTAATGGGTGCAACTACGCTTGGCAGGGGGCATCTCTCGCCACCCAAGATCGTATCAATTCGAACATGCTCTCACAGAGCGGATTAAGCGCTTATGTTGCGTCAGCTATTGTGGATAACAATACTGGCACCCATGGGTGGCACACCGACAGCGCTGGTCCTGGCGCCTACTTGGCTGTGGACTTGGGGGCCGGTAACGAGAGAGCCTACGTGAAAGGTAAAATCCATGCCGTCACAAGTTATGCCGGCACGTGGCAGTTCGAATATTCAGACGATGGTGCCAGTTACACCACATTGGGGACTTTGAACCCCAACGGGGCGGGGTGGCATTCTGTTTCTTGGAATTCCGTAGGCGCAAAACGTTATTGGCGCATCTATTTAACCAACACCCCCGGTGGTGGCTCTTGGCTCAACGAGTTGGTCTTTGAAACTGCAAACGACACCGGCAATACCAGCTCTCGTAATACCTTTTACCACTTTGACGGCAGTAATGATTACCTTGAGATTGCCGACAGCCCCTCCGTCAGTTTTGACGATGGCCCTTTCACCATCATGTTTTGGATTCGACCTGCCGCTCGCAGCGGCAACCAATCCATCTTTGAAAAAGGCCAAGATGTGAACAATGGCATGGTGTCCGTATACCTGACTAGCAGCAACTCTGTGGTGTTCATGAATCAGGACTCCGGTATCCAAGGCGGGCTGGTGTACGATGTTCCGGCTGACACCTGGAGCCACGTAACCATCACTTACGATGGCAGCGGTAAGTTAAAAGGGTATCTCAATGGACAATTCAACTACGAGCGCGTGGGGACCTTTAATCCCACCGACACCAGCGAGAGCCTCTTCATTGGTGCCCGCGCGGGGACGAGCAGTTTTTATGAAGGCGGCCTCGATCAACTCGAACTGTATAAAAAAGAACTGACCCCAGAGCAAGTTGCCTCTGCCCACACTGGTAACCTCCAATTTGAGGCCTGTGATGATGGCAACAACATCGACGGCGATGGCTGCAAAGGCGATTGCAGTGGTGTGGATGAGGGATGGATTTGTACCGGCACCGTACCATCGAGCTGTAACTCTGGCGGCTGCGGCGACAGCATCATCATCACCGGTGAAAACTGCGATGAGGGTTTAAACAACACCTGTGGTTGCCCATATGACAGCATGGCCACATCGGCGGCCGATGCGCTATGCGGTGACGTCTGTTGTAACTGTACCCTCACCCCTGGGCAGCCTCACTTTTGCGGCGATTATATCGTGGACTCGGTGGAAGAATGCGACCAGGGTGCGAACAACAGCGATACCATCATGAATCGCTGCCGCACCGATTGTACGCTTGCAGGCTGCGGTGACAGTGTGATCGATTCCGGTGAAACTTGCGACGATGGAAACACCATTGCCGGCGATGGTTGCAGCAACCAGTGTCAGCTCGAAACCGGTTGGGAGTGCGCCACACCCGGGCAGCCTTGCTGTGCGGCGCTCTGTGGCGATGGCGCTGTGGCGGCAGGTAATCCTTCCTGCGCTGAAGATGCAAAAGAAGAGTGTGACCCTGACGATACGAATAAAGTCTGCCCGCAGCACAACACCAGCTGTTCGGTCTGTACATCTTGTAAAACGGTGGCCGGTACTGTTCGTACCTGTGGTGATGGACTCGTGACCCACCACGAAACCTGTGAGCCCACCACTCAGGGGTGTACATCAGATTGTATCGCCGACACAGGATGGAATTGTGTAAGCGGAACTTGTACCGAAGTTTGTGGTGATGGGCTCATCGTGGGTGGCGAGGCTTGTGATGACGGCAACCAAGCTGGAGCGGATGGGTGCGCTGCTGATTGCTCTGCCATCGATGCTGGATGGGTTTGCAGCACGGCTGGATCGCCCTGTTGCGCGGAATCATGCGGCGATGGGATCACCGCTGGGCATAGCACTTGTCCAGGCATCACTTACGAGACCTGCGATGATGGCGCAGATAATACGGTGCTCTGTATATACAACTCCACCTCTGCTTGCACGGTCTGTGACCCCGAGTCCTGTGATTCCATTTCCGGCACCGTTCAATATTGTGGCGATGGAAACATCCAGTCCGATTATGAGCAGTGCGACGATGGTAATGCGGTCACTGAATCGTGCGCTTACGGTGAATCCTCTTGTACGGTCTGTAACAGCACCTGCCAGAATGGGCCTGGCCTCACCTCCGTTTGTGGCGACGATGTACTGGATACCGCTGGCGGCGAAGAATGCGATAATGGGGAAGATAACTCCAACAACGCCCTCTGCTTAGCTGATTGCAAAACCGCGACCTGCGGCGACGGTAAAGTGTACAACACGGGCGCCGGCACCGAGGAGTGTGACAACGGCGTTGCCAACAGCAACACCCAAGTCGACGGTTGTCGAACCAATTGTAAAAGTGCCTTTTGTGGTGATGGGGTGATTGATTCCGGAGAAACTTGCGATCTCACTGCGGGGGGGATTGGCAACTGTCGCAACGCCACGGGTGGTGCGTGTACCCGATGCGGTGATGGTGTTGTGGACCCCGAAGAGACTTGTGATGATGGCAACACCACTGGCGGTGATGGGTGTTCCAGTTCATGCGTTACCGAGACTTGTGGCAGTAGTCCTGTGGTTCCCTGTTGGTCTTGTCCCACGCCCGGTGCACCTTGCGTGGCGGCCGCTTGTGGTGACAATCATGCGGTGGCAGCTGAAGCGTGCGATCCGCCCACTTCTTCGGAATGTGCATGGGCCTTCACGCAGCAAGACTCTGCCTGTACTTATTGTATGGATGATTGTCAGGTTGGGCAGGGCACACCGAATTACTGTGGCGACGGTGTTACCGACAGTCCTCACGAAGATTGTGACGATCAAAACACGGTCAACAACGATGCCTGTAGAAACAACTGTAAGGCCTCCGCTTGTGGAGACGGAACGGTAGATACCACCGATGGTTGTGCCTCAGGCGCAGCTGGTTGTCAGATCTGCGACGATGGGAACACCACCTCTGGAGATGGCTGTTCGGCAACATGTGAAGTGGAGTCTGGTTGGTATTGCTCAGGCGCAGCGCCTTCCACATGTGTGACTCAATGCGGCGACTCAATCGTGGCTGGCGCCGAGGTTTGTGATGACGGCAATAACGATACCGAATACATGACGCGGGGACAAACCTATTGTAATAACGGAAACTGCAAGGCTGGTTGTGAGACTGCGGGCTGCGTTCTCAACTACTGTGGTGACAGCGTTACCCAGGGCGCAGAAGGCGAAGAATGCGATAATGGCTCAGTGGCGAACAGCAACACTGCTGTGGATGCGTGTCGAACTAACTGCTTGCTGCCCTCATGCGGCGATGGGGTCCAAGACACAGGGGAACAGTGTGACAGCAACAGCGGCTACCCATTTGTCCCAAGTTACACCTGCCCCGGTGGCTTAACGTTGGCAGACGCCACTTGTTCTTTTTGCCAAACCGGTACCTGTAATGTGGTGAGTGGAACCACCGGAGGTTACTGTGGGGATAATCTTCTGCAGAATGGATTGGGTGAAGAATGCGACCATACCATTCATACGTACTGTAACGCCACTTGCCAATGTGAAGATGAGGGCCGGCAGTATTCCGTCGCTTCCTCGCCCAGTAATGGCACTACCTGTCGTTTCTGCGGTGATGACGAAGTGACCGATGGCGAGTCTTGTGATACCGCCAGCGACCCTAATTGTGCTTCTGATTGCGCGTCATGCTCCAACGGATACCCAACCACGAACAATGTTTGTGGCTACTGCGGGGATGCGCTGACCACCGGTACTGAAGAGTGTGATTTGGGCTCTGGCGCTAACGGCGCATCGGCCAGTTGCTTAACCGATTGCACCAACAACACTTGTGGCGATGGGAATGTTTGGCCTGGTGGCGAAGCCTGTGATGATGGAAACTCAAGCTCTGGGGATGGCTGTGCTTCCTGCAGTATCGAATCAGGCTGGTATTGTTCAGGTGCGCCATCCACTTGCAGCACGACCTGTGGAGATGGCTATGTGGCCGGCACTGAAAGCTGCGATGACGGTAACACCACCAATGGGGATGGCTGTTCGGCCACTTGTGCTCCTGAGTCTGGGTACTACTGTACCGGAGAACCATCCGCCTGTACCACCCAGTGCGGCGATGGCGTTAAAGCGGGTGCAGAGGTTTGTGATGATGGCAACGCCGCCAACGGCGATGGTTGCACCTCTAACTGCTTGAGCATTGAGAGCGGTTGGTACTGCGACACCCCGGGGCAAGCCTGTTACACCTCCTGTGGTGATAACATTAAAGCGGGTGCCGAGGTTTGCGACGTTCACATGGACGTACCACCGCCTGCCGCCGGTCAAGGCAATGCATGTCCCCGTGTGGAGTGGAAATGCAGCAGTGGCTGTTCTTTGTTCCAGCAGATCGATCATACAGACGGCTGTTGCGGGAACGGAGTGCTCGATGATGGCGAAGTTTGTGACGGGAGCGATTTCGGCATTGAATCTTGTAATACGCAAACCTCCTGGCTGAACACCAGCGCCAGTACTTTGGGGTGTGATAGCAGCTGCAGCACGATCGACACCTCCAATTGCGATTGTGATGAACAAGACATCACATGCACTGTGGCGACCTGCGAGAATACTTTAGATGATGGGTGTGGCACCACAGTTACATGCCCGGCTTGTTATACATGCTTAACCCAAGACGACTGTAATGCTTGTACCTACGGCGATAGCTTGACCTTGGCTGGTTCCACTTGCGACCTCATTACCTGTAACCAGCCTGGGGATACCCAACCTCCAACAAAAGCAGAGGTATGCTCGGTCGGCAACTGTGGCCAAACCCTCACGTGGAGCGATCCAGACGCACCCACTTGCGTGATTTCGGTGGATTGCACGGGCTCGTCTCAGGTGAGCTGCAGCAGCAATGACGATTGTGATGCCGCATTGGGGGTCGATGTGGCTCATTGTATCGGTGGCGAATGTTCCTTTTCCTGCTATGGCAACAATGCTTGCAACAACGGTGTAGCAAACTGTCCGAGCAACTCAGCCTGCGCCAATGTGGCTTTCGATCCGGCGACGCAAAATTATGACGAGCACACCTGTACCTGTGCATCTGGTTTTTCGTGCGCATCAGGTAACAGCGATTGCGAGGGCAGTAGCTGTCAAGACCTCAACGAGTGCAACGGCGAGAATGGTGGGCATAACTGTGGCGACAATACCAACTGTGTGAATACTTCGGGGTCCTTTTACTGTGAGTGTAAGCCCGGCTTCGAGGGTGATCCTGTGTCTGGATGCACCGATATCAACGAATGTAGCATAGGTACCCATAACTGCGGCTCCAACACCAACTGTACCAACAGCCAAGGCAGTTTCTCATGCGCTTGCCAGCCTGGCTATGAAGGTTCCCCCACTGCAGGGTGTACCAACATCAACGAATGCGCCAATGCTTCGCTACACACCTGCGATGATGTTTCTTATTCTTCTTGCGTTAACAAAGATCCAAATCTGGACGGCAGTCGGTATATTTGTACCTGTAACTCCGGTTATGAGTGCCAAGGCGGGGGGTTTGATTGTAACGGTGGTAACTGTCAAAATATTAACGAGTGTACCCAGGGCTCTCATACCTGTGATGGCAATGCCACCTGTACAGATACGTCGCCCTCTTTCAATTGCGCCTGTAACAGCGGGTATTTCGGAACCGGGTATTCAGGCAATTGCCAAGCAAAAACACCCTGTGGTTACGGGCAGTATGTTTCGAATGATGGCAGCAGTACCACCGCCGATTATGTCTGTTCGAATTGCCCACCCAATACCTATCAGCCGGTGGCCGGAAACACCGCTGACAGTACCAGCTGTACAGATTGCCCCACGGGTTTCGCTTCCGCGGGTGGGTCGCAAAACTGTTACAACATCGACGAGTGCTCCCCAGACCCTTGTGCGAACGGGACCTGCACCGATGGTATTTTAGATTACACCTGTACCTGTAATCTAAACCAAGTTGGCAATGCCGGTTGGTCCGGCAAGGATTGTGACAGCAACATCAACGAATGCTCACCCACGAATCCCTGTTCGGGCGGCAAAGACTGTACCGATACCCAAGGCGATTACGTTTGCGGCTGTATTCCAGGCACCCAAGAGATTGCAGGGTCTTGCCAAAATATTGATGAATGTACCGGAAACCTGGTGTCGTTGGTCTCACAGAATTTTGAGAGTTGGACCACGGGCACGGTGCCATCCGCTTCTTCTTCAGACTTGTGGCAGATCAACAACGGGAGCAGTACCTGCACGGCCTGGACACTGAGAGATTCTTCTCATAGCTCCTGGGACGCTAGATGCTCTAATTGCAGCGGCGTCTGGGCCGATAGCCGGTATTCCTACTGTGGATATGAAGACCACACTTTGGTCACCGATTCGTTCACGCCCGCTTCCACAACTCTGCAGATCAAATTCGATTACCGGTTCTGGAACTACAGCAGTAGCAGCGATGATTTTTACGTTGATCTGTACAACGAGACCGACGGTGCCATCGCTGTCAATTTGATCACGCATGCAGGAAGCGCATCACCGGATCCCAACACCACCTACAACCAGAGTGTCACGCTCAGTGGCGGTAATGCAGCGGGCGAAACCTATTCTCTGAGGTTTAGAAGAACCGACGACAACGACGTGGGTGCCACGGTCGATAACATCCTCATCACCGAAACCCTCCCATCGAACGCTTGTTCAGCGAATGCGATATGCACCGACGTTAACCCCAAGGCCGATCCGAACAATACTTTGTTCACTTGCGCATGCCCCACGGGTTACAGCGGAGATGGTTATCCCGCGGGGTCTGGTTGTTCTGTAGAAGCCTGTCCGGCCAACGCAGAGAATTGGCCCTCATGTACGTGTAAGAGCGGCTACAACGGCACGCCAAGTTGGAATTCCAGCACGCAGTCGTGGCAACACACCTGCAGTGACGTCAACGAATGCAGCACGGGCAATGGTGGCTGTGCGCAAAACTGCCACAACACGGCAGGTGGTTTTTATTGTTCCTGCAACAGTGGGTTCAGCCTGAATGGCAACGGATCTTCTTGCGATGATCAAAACGAATGTGCCGGTGAAGGCTCGGGCCATGATTGTGACGGAAACGCCACTTGCTCGAACACCACCGGCGGTTTTAACTGTACTTGTAACACGGGTTACGAAGGTGACGGCAAAACAGGGGGAACCGGCTGCAGTGACATTGACGATTGTATCGGTGTTGATTGTGGGGCGGGTACGTGTGTGGACGCGCTGAATGGCTACTCTTGCGATTGCGACAGTGGTTACGAAGCGTCTACTGAGCCAGTCGATGTGGCCACCGCAGGAACATCTAAAAGCGATTACCTTCTTATGGATTTCTACCACTACAGTTGGTCCAAAACCTATTATCCCGATTCTATGCTGCCCGACACACCCACCACCATTTCCAGTATTTGGCTCGATGTCGCCAGTACCAGCATTTACAACTACGACGGGCTAAAAATCTATTTGGCTGATGTTGGTAGTGCCACTGTACCGCCAGGCTCTCACAGCAACGAAGCGGCCCTGATCAGCGGGCATACCTTGGTTTTTGAGGGGGACGTGGTTTTCAATCAAAGCGGCTGGTTTGAAATCGCTCTGGATACACCATTCACTTATGATGGCGATGGGTCATTATCGTTTCTGATTGCCGACTTGGTGTATGGATACCCGTGTGACGGATGCGGCCCGGAGTTTAGGTATAAGTACAACGGTTCATCTCCAGACACATTCACCAATCGAAGAAGTGATTCATCTCCATACGGCAGTGAAACCTATGGCTATCATCAGTTTTTCAATCTAAAAATCGGCAAGCCAGGTGCGTGCGCGGACATCGACGAATGTAGCGCTGGTACAGACAATTGTAATGCCAATGCAACCTGTCAAAACACCGTGGGCGATTTCGGGTGTGATTGCAACACTGGGTATCATGGCAATGGTGTCACCTGTTCGCAGCGGGCCTGCCCAGCGAACTCGACCAGGGTCGGCGACAGTTGTGTGTGTAACACAGGCTATTCTGGCAGCATCGGGTGGGACAGCAACACCAAAAACTGGACCGGCTCCTGTTCGGACGTCAATGAGTGTTCGTTAGGTACCGATACCTGTAACAGCAACGCATCCTGTAGCAACACTGTTGGCGGTTATAACTGCACCTGTAACTCAGGATGGTTTGGTACTGGACTCGGTTCTTCTGGGTGTCAAACTTGGCGTACATGTCCCGCTGGTAAATATCGACAAAACGGCTCCGCCACCGCTGATGCAACGTGTCACGATTGTGGAAGCAATCAATACCAGCCCAATGGTAACTCAACGGCAAGTTCCTGTACGCCTTGGAGCAACTGTGGGGCGGGGACGCGCATTGATTTTGCCGGGTCCGCCAGCGCTAACAGAACTTGTACCAACTGTACGGGTGATACCTTCTCTAGCGGAAGCAATGCGACCTCCTGTCAAAACATGACCGTTTGTGCGCCAGGTCAACAGGTCACCAGCTCATCGGGAACCAATATGGTGGTTGACCAACTCACCGTTAACCTGGACGCCATCTGTCCAGCTTCATACGGTGGGAGCGGTACCAGCTGGGTGGACACCATTGGTAACGATAATGTAACGCTGAGCGGACATGCGGGTGTGCCAACCTTTAACCCCGCCGGTTATTTCTCCTTCGCTGGTGATGGCGATCGTGACCGAAATCCCATTGGGCAGCATATTTCTGGGTTTGATACCGCAATCACAGATATCCGTAACGGCACCAACGGCGTCAGTTACTCCTGGTGGATGCGTGTCACCGGTACGCAGAGCTCCGGACAACGCATTCTTCACGGAAACACCACCGTGAATCATGTGGAACTCAAAAGCGAGGGTGGTGGCTCACCATATTTTAGAACCGAAGCAAAGCTTGATAATGGGTATTCTTTCGGCTCGACCACAATCCCCGGTGGGAACTTACAAAACGACTGGATGCACTTCACGTTGGTCTTCGATACATCGTCCAGCCCCCGAACCGCGACCTGGTACGCCAACGGAGTAGAATTTGATTCCCGCTCCATGGACAATGGAGACAATGGCACCAGCGAGTACTTTTACTTTTCCGAGTTTGGCCCTGGCGGCGGCACTGCCACTTACCGATACACGGAAAGCTTTAAAGGCGATTTGGCTTCTATGCAGATTTACCGCAAGCGGCTGTCCAGTGGTGAAGTCTCAGATATTTATAACGCGAACCAAAACCGATTCTTCGGGACGTCGGCGAACACCGCCGATCGGACCTGTGGCGGTTGCAGTGGCGATACCTACACCCCCGCCTGCAACATGGACGCATGCGTCGCGCGCTCCACCTGCGACCCTGGCACTTATGTTCTCTCCAACGGCAGCGCGAGTTCTGACAGACTGTGCAACATTTGTCCCACCGGTACCGCTAGCTACAGCAACAATGCTGGTTCGTGCGGCGATGTTTCATGTCCGGTCAACTCTTCTAAGGGCGGCGACGGCAACTGCGTATGTAACGGGGGGTACGTGGGGAGCATTACCTGGAACGCCTCGTCTCAGAGCTATTCTGGCAGTTGCTCCAATGCGTCTTGTCCCTCGAACGCCAGTGGCAATCCTTGCGTCTGTAACTCTGGGTTTAGCGGGACTTTGACATGGAATGGCAGCTCTTACTCCGGCAGTTGTTCAGATGTGAACGAATGTTCTGCTGGCATCGATAACTGTGATGCGAATGCCACCTGTAACAATAATACGGGTGGGTTTACGTGTTCCTGTAACTCCGGTTTTTATGGCAGCGGTACCAGCTGTACGTTCCGAAGCTGTCCGAGTAATTCGAGCCGGTCCGGGAATGGGTGCGTGTGTAACACCGGTTACTCTGGGTCCATTTCCTGGAACAACTCTAACGACACTTGGAGCGGTTCTTGTTCCAATATCGATGAGTGCCGTGATGGGGTCGACAACTGTCACGCCAACGCAACCTGCACCGATACTGTGGGCAGCTACACCTGTAAGTGTGACGAGTTTTATACGGGCAGCGGTACGAGCTGTAGTGCTCGCTCATGCCCAGCCAACGCCAGTGGTGCGCCAGGATGTCAATGTAACAGTGGCTATGAAGTGGTGATGGCACCGGCTGAGTTGCTGCACCTCACGTTCGATCAACAAGAAAACTCCACGCAGGAGTACAGGGTCAAAGATTATTCCGGCAATGGCCACCATGCGAATTTAGGCATTAGCGGTGGGTCCTACAATCCAACCTGGACTTCCAGCGCAAAAGTGGGTGGCGGGGCCTACGCTTTCACCTCAGACATCATCGAAATCCCCGGTGATTTGGGCAACCCGTCAGCCATGAGTATCGCGCTTTGGTTTAAGAAATCGAATACCAATGAAGGTGCTCGATATCTGCTCGATGGTCGGAACGGCGGGAACTGGTGGTACCTCCAAGACTACAGATCAGGTCAGTGTACAGATAGCAACGGTAATATCTGTTTTAACGGCAGGGCAGAAGTTAAATCAAACGAGTTGTCGAACAACACGTGGCATCATGTGGTTTTGACCACCGATGGCTCATCAAGTAAAATTTACCTTGATGGCGAGCTCAAGAATACCGCTAATGGACACGATCCTGATTTGGGTCGAGACGTGAGAATCGGTGGTCGCTTTACCGGCAGCGGCCGTTTCACGGGGACCTTTGACGACGTCCGGATTTGGAGCAGTAAGCTCAGCGATGCTCAAGCATATAGCGTTTACAACCCATTGGGCTGGAACGCCTCCAGTGAAAATTACACCAACAGTTGTGTGGACGTGGACGAATGCGCCATCGGCGCAGACAATTGCCACCCCAGCGCAAGTTGCACCGATACCAATGGTGGCTTCTCCTGTGCTTGTAAGCCCGGCTATGCCGGTGATGGCGTTAGTTGCTCGTACAAAGTGTGTCCGAATAACTCCAGTGCCAATGGCAGCGGGGGCTGTACCTGTAACCCGGGATACACTGGCTCCATTACCTGGAACGATGCAAACGACACGTGGAGTGGTTCATGCAGTGACATCAATGAGTGTAATGGTTCAAATGAATGTAGCCAAAATTGTCACAACACCGTTGGCAGCTATACTTGCAGTTGCGATCCCGGCTATAAAATGACGGGCGACGGCAAAACTTGTACCGGATGTGGCGCGGGAACGTATCAGCCCAATGACAACTCTACGACCACCTCTTGTTCTTCGTGTGGTTCAGGCACCTATTCGAGCGGCTCCGCGAACTCGAGTTGTTCCACCTGGCGTACCTGTTCCGCAGGCAACTACCGCAAAAACGGCAGCGCCACCGCCAATGCCACGTGTCATGGCTGCAGCTCGGGTACTTATCAGCCCAACAACAATTCGACGGCCGGCAGTTGCAGCAGTTGGCGTAAGTGTTCCTCGGGTCACTACCGGCAAAACGGCAGCACCACCGCCAATGCCACCTGTCACGATTGCAGTCCAGGGAAATACCAGCCGAACAACAATTCCACGGCCACCAGTTGCACCAATTGCAGCCCAGGGGGTTATGCCAGCGGTTACGGCAACTCCAGCTGTTCCACCTGTGGCAGCGGAACCTACGCTTCGGGATACGGCAGCTCCGGCTGTAGCAGTTGGCGCAAATGCTCCGCGGGCCATCGCCGCAGCAATGGAAGCACGACCTCTGATGCCTCTTGTCACCAATGCGGCCCAGGCACCTATCAGCCCAACAATAACTCCACCGCCAGCAGCTGTTCCAACTGCGGTTCTGGGTCCTACGCCAGCGGGAATGGTAACTCCGGTTGTACCAGCTGCTCTCCAGGGTCTTATGCCAGCGGAACGGGGAACTCTGGATGTTCCTCCTGTGGCTCGGGGTACTACGCGAGTGGTTACGGTAACTCCGGTTGCAGCACTTGCGGCGGCGGAACGTACGCGCCGGGCAGCGGTTATGGGTCCTGCGTGCCCTGTGGCTGTTCTGGCGAATGCAAAACGGGCGGTTGCAACCGGTTTAACGGTGGCTGTTACAACAAATCGAACGGCACCAGCTGCAACGACGGTAACAACTGCACATACAGCGATCAATGCAGTTCGGGCAGTTGTGGGGGGACCGGTATCAGCTGCGTGAATGGGTCTTGTAACGGTTCGAGCAGCTGTTCATGTAACAGCGGTTGGAGCGGCACCCGTTGCAATGTCCCAGTATGCAGCCCAAGTTGTTCCAACCAAAATGGTGAAGCGGTGTGTTTAGACAAGCATACTGCGGCGAAAAAGGCGAACTGTTACTGCTCTTCGCCTGGCAACTGTAAGTGCGATTACGTTGACCAAAAGAGTTGTGATTCTTGTATGAATGGGTTCTGTCTGCAGTCGATGGCTTGCTGCGTTAGTGGGACCTGTACCAACTCCCTGTTGTGTGGCAGTGAATTTGACGACTTTGGTTTTCCGGGCGAACCGGGGTTGGGTGGTACTTTGGGTTGT
>PBLQ01000028.1 GCA_002721815.1 Myxococcales bacterium | reverse complement strand
ATTCCCAATCAAGAAAGCGAGCACAAAAAAGCCGCTTACCAAGCCGATATCACCTACGGCCAAAACAATGAGTTTGGCTTTGATTATTTGCGCGACAACATGAAATTCGCGCTCACCGACTACGCACAGCGAGGGCAAGCGTTTTGTATCGTGGATGAGGTGGACTCCATTTTGATCGATGAGGCCCGAACGCCGTTGATCATTTCTGGCCCCACCGACGACCGTTCTGAGGGCTACCACCGCACCGCCAAACTGATTCCACAACTGCGAAAAGATGAACACTACGTGGTGGATGAAAAAGGCCGCACCGTGCTGCTCACCGAAGAAGGGGTGGAGCGCAGTGAGTCATTGTTTGAGATCGATAATTTGTACGATCCGGTGAACATCGAAATCCTTCACCACATCAATCAAGCATTGCGTGGTCAAACCATGTTCAAGCGTGATCGCGATTACGTGGTAGAAGGCGGCGAAGTGGTCATCGTTGATGAGCACACCGGGCGTTTGATGCACGGTCGTCGTTGGTCCGACGGTTTGCACCAGGCCATCGAGGCCAAAGAAAATGTACGGGTTCAAAAAGAAAACCAAACCCTTGCCACGGTCACCTTTCAAAACTACTTCAGAGGTTACACCAAGCTGTCAGGCATGACGGGGACGGCGGACACCGAGGCCGAAGAATTTGCCAAAATCTACAATCTCGATGTGGTGGTGATTCCCACCAACAAGCCGGTCATTCGTCGAGATGATAACGATTTGATCTATAAAACAGATAAAGAAAAATACATGGCCATCGTGGATGATATTGAAACCACCCACAACAAAGGCCAGCCCGTTTTGGTGGGTACCGTTTCGGTGGAGAAATCCGAAGTGTTGTCCACGGGGCTCAAACGTAAGGGCATTGCCCATCATATCCTCAACGCCAAGCGGCACCGTGATGAGGCCAGTATTGTGGCGCAGGCGGGTAAGCTGGGCTCAGTGACCATCGCCACCAACATGGCAGGTCGTGGTACCGATATTTTGTTGGGTGGCAATCCCGAGCATTTGTCGCGGCAAGAAGTGGCGCGCCGCATGGGCCATCTCGATGAGCAGGTGGCAGAATTTGGTTGGCTGACCGGTGACCGCGAACTCATCAACACGGAGCGCATGGCGCAAAACGATGCCAAAGATCTCAAGTTCATGATTGCCCACGAGCAAGTATGGCAGGCTGAGCAAGAACGCTTGCAAGAAGAAGCTGCCAAAAAAGGGGACGACTTTGTGATGCCCGATGGGCCGGGCAGTATGGAGGATGTGCAGCGCGCGATTTTTGAAGATCGCAAAGCTTATTATGACCAAGCCTTGGCGTATTATGACGAGGTGCTGCCCCAGTTCGAAAAAAGCTGTAGCGAGGAAAAACAAAAAGTACTCGACGCCGGTGGCCTGCACATCGTGGGCACAGAGCGTCACGAAAGCCGTCGCATCGATAACCAGCTACGTGGTCGGGCGGGCCGTCAGGGCGATCCTGGCTCTTCGTCTTTTTACCTTTCCTTGCAAGATGACCTCATGCGGATTTTCGGCTCCGAAAAAATGATTGGCGTGATGGAGCGCCTGGGCATGGAAGACGGCATCCCCATCGAACATAAATGGGTGAATAAGAGCATTGCCAATGCCCAAAAACGGGTGGAGGGCATTCACTTCGATTCCCGTAAAAACGTGATTGAGTATGATGACGTGATGAACATGCAACGTAAGTCTATTTATGGTTTGCGTCGCGAGGTGTTGGGCGGTGAGAAAACCGAAGAACTCATTTTAGATCTGGTCGAGGAATTTGTGCTTCACCAAGTGGCCAGCATTGCACCCGAAAAAGTACCGGCTGCTGATTGGAAAATCGAAGAGCTCTCTCAAACTCTTTTTGAACTCTTAGGTGTCCATGTGGATTTGGTGGGTTTCAAAGGCGCTCGCCAAGATCTCGAAGACCAGGTGTTCGGTGACATCCATCGGTATTACCAGGCGCGCGAAGAAGCCATGGGCACCGAAGTCTATAATGAGATGCAAACGTATTTGTATTTACAGACCATCGACAAGCGCTGGAAAGAGCATTTGTCGGCCATGGACCACTTGCGTGAAGGCATTCACCTGCGCGGGTACGGACAAAAAGATCCCAAGCAAGAATACAAAAAAGAAGGCTTCCAAATGTTTGAAATGCTCATGGCATTGATTCGTGATGAAGTCCTCGAAAAGGTCTTTAAAGCCACGGTGAAAAACGCAGATGGCGAAGACCAAATTGCCTCGTTGCGTCGTGAACAAATGGCCCGTGCACAAAAACAAGCCGACAACATGGTGGCATCGCATCCGTCAGCGGGTGGTGCACAAAAAGGAAAGCCAGCGGGCGGAATGCCACAAAGGGCAGGCAGCATGCCAACAGGGGTGCGAAACAACGGGCAAATGCCGGGGGCTTCCGCACCACCCGCCAAAATGAACCGTGCCCAACGAAGACGCATGAAGTCGAAAGAGCGTAAAGGCAGTAAATCACGTCCGAGTGCGGGGTCCTAAATGACAAAAGATTTTAAAGATTACGTCCCCTCCGCTTTTTCAGTGTTCGTTTGGAAGCAAAAGCTCATCTGGCTTGCGGGCATTATGTTGATTTCGGTGGTGGCGGATCAAGCCAGTAAAATCTGGGCACAAGAGCGCTTGGCCACACCGCGAACGATTCCGGTCACTGAGGTAGTTGACGGTGAACCCGTCACCACTGAGAAAACAGTGTTTCGGCATTCCGACACCATCGTGATCGTTCCCAAGTTTTTCAACTTCATTTATCGTGAAAACCCGGCGGCGGCCTTTAGCCTGACCCAGTCTTTTCCTGAATGGTTTCGCCGGCCCTTCTTGGTCATTGTGAGTTTGATTTGTTTCATCGTCTTGCTGTTTTGGTATTTTCGGTACCCCATGCCTGATGGCCTTTTCATGACTGCTTTGTCGCTTATTGCGGGCGGGGCGGTAGGCAATCTCATCGATCGGGTGCGTTTGGCCTATGTGATCGACTTTATTGACGTTTACGCCGGCTTTTATGACCCCAGTTGGCCCCATTACCCCACCTTTAACGTGGCTGATTCATGCATTGTGGTGGGGGCCATTCTCATCTTCTGGCGGACCTTCTTTCCGCTCCCGGAGCCTGACAAAGAAGATGCAAATGTCAGCAAAGATGCTGCGAGCGGAAGTCAGGCCTAAATCGCTACACGCATTTCTTCTGTTGTCTTTTGTATTCTCGTGGCCATTGCTCAAAATTTTTACACAGCCAAGATTTTAGTAAGAAAAATTACAATCTGGCTTATTTTGTCGGGTGCTTCGGCTGAACGGTGTTGATGGTTTGATCCATTTTCGGGCCACCGCCAAGGCGCAGATCAAAAGTACGAGCTGGTTTGGCGTCTAATTTGTGACGTTTTACTTGTTAAAAGTACAAAAAATACAAGAAAGTCAGTTTTTAAAGGGGGCGACCTGGCAGGGTTAATGGGAAGGGGAGGCGGCAGTTGCGCCTTGAATGCTGGAATTATTGTGTTTTTGGGCCGTTTTTTTGGGTTTCAGCAGAGGCATAGAAAAGAAAGGAGAGCTTGCCTGAAAAGCACAAAAAAGGGCATGCTCCAGGCTGAGGAGTGACCCATGTTTTTAGCGCGCGTGGTTGGCAATGTGGTGGCCAACAGAAAATACGAAGGTACTGAGGGATTTAAACTCATGCTGATTCAACCCTTGGGCGATGATCAACAACCTAAAGGTGTGCGGCAGGTAGCTGTGGATACGGTTCGTGCCGGTGAAGGGGATGTGGTCACCTGTGTGGGGTCCCGTGAAGCCGCTTTGGCCTGTAACCCTACTTTTGTTCCGGTCGATTGCGCCATCATTGGCATCATTGACGAATTGGATACCTCGGAGGCTTAAGATGTACATTGCCGATGTGGTGGGCACGGTGGTGATGACCGCCAAACACGAAAAATACGAAGGCCAACGTTTGTTGTGGGTTCAACCCCTCGATAAAGATTATCAGCCTCAAGGCGATCGAATTATTGCGGTGGATAAGGCTCAGGCGGGTAAAGGCGATCGCGTGCTGTTACTTCGCGAAGGCAGTGGCATTCGTCAAATCTTTGGTCGCGAACAAGGTTTACCCGTTGAGAAAGCCGTTAAAGAGGCATTGCCCATTCGTTCGGTGGTGGTGGGAATCGTCGACGCCATTGAGCAAGGAGTATAGGTTGTACAGACCAGTACTTTTGGGTTGTGCGATTTGCATGGGGGTTGCGTCCTGCAGCACGGTCCCCATCACGGGGCGCAACCGGGTGAATGTAATTCCTGACTCGCAAATTCTTCCCATGAGCTTTCAGCAGTACGACGACTTTTTAAAAGAGCACCCAAAATCAAAAGACGCCGAACAAACCAAGAACATTAAAGAGATTGGCAATAAAATTTCTCAGGCCGTCGATACTTTCATGCGACAAAATGAAATGGCCGATGAAGCCGACAGTTACGAATGGGAGTTTAACCTCATTGAGGATGAAACCGTCAACGCTTGGTGTATGCCCGGTGGCAAGGTGGTTTTCTATTCGGGGATTTTGCCCATTGCCAAAAACACAGATGGCATTGCGGCCATCATGGGTCACGAGGTGGCCCATGCTTTTGCGAAACACGGCCAAGAACGCATGACCAGTGGATTGGCGGCGCAGCTTGGCGGGGTTGCGGTGGCCATTGGCACTTCGGGCGAACCCGAACAACAAAAAGAAATCTGGAATGTGGCCTACGGTGTAGGGTCAGGCTTAGGCATGCTGAAGTTCAGTCGGTTGCACGAAGAGGAAGCAGATAAGTTAGGCTTGGTGTTCATGATCATGGCGGGGTACGATCCTGAAGAGTCCATCAAACTTTGGGAACGCATGAAAGCCAGCAAAGACAGTGAGCCGCCTGAGTTTTTCAGCACCCACCCCTCCAACGATTCACGCATTAAAAATTTACGCGCCTTTTTGCCTGAAGCCAAAAAGTTGGCTATGAAATACAAACCAGAATCAAAGAAGTTATCGGGAATGTAAATGACATCACGAGGACAGAGCGTTTTACAAAAATCGGTCAGTGATTATTCGAAGCTGATTTACGAAAAAGGCTGGGTGGCCAACCACGACGGCAATGTGTCTGCGCGTTTGGCGGACAACAAACGTTTTATGGCCACGCCCACTGCTGAAAGCAAACGACTCATCGAGCCGCACGACAACATCGTGGTGGACATTGCGGGCAAACGCTTGTCGGGTCGTCGACGCCTTTTCTCTGAGTGGCATTTGCATGCGGTATGTTACAAGGCCCGACCCGATGCGAACGCGGTGATTCATGCCCATCCGGTACATGCCACTGCTTTGGGCGTGACGGGCGGCTCATTAGGGACCCCTGCTTTGCCAGAAATGGTGGTCAGTCTGGGGGCCAACATTCCCACGTTGGATTACGCTTTGCCCAAATCTGCTGCACAAGAAGCCGCTTTGGCCCACGCCTTAAACGAAGGTGATGCGGATGGTGTCTTGTTGGCGGGCAATGGTGTGTTGGTTGTGGGTGTGGATTTAGAGCAAGCTTTTTTGCGATTAGAACTCATTGAACACTACGCGCGCATTTTGGGTGCGGCTTCTTCCTACGGTCGAATTCAACCGATCCCCGCCGAGGATCTCAAAGCCTTGTTAGCGAAGCGAACTGCCGCCGGGTTGGGCCGGGCAGGCCGTCAAAAGTCATAGGCACAGCAGCGGCGCAGACCCTAAATTAAATTAACAAAAACAGTCGCTTGTAGACTTGGTGCCCCGACCCACCACCTTGTTTCAGTTCTGGCCGCGGAGCCCTGCTTTTTTAGCGGGCTCGATTTGATGGATGTTTCATATCGAGCTACACTTTTCAGTGGCCAAGAACCCGAAATATTTGAGGTTTGGCCACTGGGAGGACCGTTTGTGCATGCTTTTCATCGTTCGAAATTTCGCGCATCCCATCCCCCCAAAAAAAACTTTCAAAAGCACTCATGTGCAGAACAGGCGAGCGCCATGAGACATCCTTTTTTCAATGCAATACTTTTATTGTTTGCTGGTTGCCCCTTGTGGTGGTCACACGCTGCGCTTGCAATAGAAGCTTGCGAGATGTGCACATCGGACTCTAATTGTGAACAAGTTTGCGTGGAAGCCGATGGCATGAGTTCATGTGGCGAATTTGGTGTGTGTGACGATGGCAACGGGGGGAGCAGCGATGGCAATGGCGGTGGGGGCAATAATGATCCGGCTTGTGATATCACCTGTTCTTGGAGCAAATCTTGCGGCCTTCCCTGCACGGATGTGTGGGCAGACAATTGTGGTGATTTTGGGGTTTGTAATGAAATGTGCAGTAACATTTGTGGGTCGAACACCACGTGCAACACCGACTGCATTGGAACGGGCGAAGTGAGTGGCTGGACCCACTGTTTAGAGGGTTCCAACCAGGTGTGCAGCAATGAGTGCAGCAATACCGATCATTGCACGTATACCTCCGCGCCCAATAAAGCCTGCTACCTCAACAGTGGTCAAGGCAGTGCCGACGCCACCTGTGCCAGTTCCGGTAACCCCAACAATCAAGCCTGTTCTTTAACTTGCGATGCCAGCAGCCCTTGTCCACCTGTGGGGCTCAACTGTTGGAAGGATGGAGCGTACCAATCCTGCGGACAGGCCGGTGAAACGTGTAATCAGTCTTGTGACTTGTTGTGCACCGACAGCACGGCGTGCGGGACCCCTTGTTGGGCGGATGGCAATTACACGTCATGTGGCGCTGCAGCTGAGGCGTGTATTCAAAGTTGTGACAACGGTTATTGCGACGCCTCCAAGGCCTGCACCCAAGGATGTTGGCTGGACGGTGCCTACACAAACTGTGGGACCACAGGTAATTTTTGCGGTGACGATTGCCGCGTGAAATGCAACCTGGGCAGTGGGTGTGCATCGGGCGGTGAAAGTTGTTGGTATGATGGCTCTTCGGCGCATTATTGCAGCGAATTCGTGGGCGATGAAACCGGTTTCGCTTGCGGCACTTGTGGCAATTTATGCGAGTGGGATACCGCCTGTAACAGCCCTTGCATGATGATGGGGGGCAATGAAACCGAAGGGAATACAGACACCGATTGGAACAATGCCAACTTGCCCGCCAACAGCGGGAGCGAGCAATACGACACCGATTATTTCATGACCACCTGTCATGACTTTGGCAAGTGTCAGCAATGTGCCACCATTTGTGAACGTGAAGTGGGGCTCGAAAGTGTTGCGTCATCCACACACAACGGGCTGACTTATACCCAGCTCGCCGTTGAAGATGCCACCGGTCTTCCGTATACCGGCGCCTTGCGCGTGGGTGATCAAATCGTCAATTACATCAGCCATGACAATAAAGCAGGTGGGGAAGACGAAGGCATAATTTATTTGCCCTCCCATCATACTGGGGTGAGCAATTCGAGCGTGGATACGATTTACCCGTTGCGGGTGGAATCTACCGTCCACCATGCTGCTCTAAGTGGGGTGACCGAACTTTGGCTGGCCGATACGCGGGCATTCCCACAACAGGGCACCGTTTGGTTGAACCCCAACTGTGGGAACAACTGCAATGCAGAGTCTAAATCATTTCAAATCGGGAACCGCGGGGTTCCGGGTACCCTGATTTTGACATCGGGCACCACCCACCCTCACAATTTGGGAGAACCGGTTTTTCTCCTCAAAGATGTGCCCAGTGCTCCTACGGCCTGCGAGACATTGTGTGCAGACGGGAACAAGCCCAGCTCATGTGGGGCTTATGCCATGTGCGCCAGTTGTCCAGATACCGATGTTTGTCATGCCGATGCGGCCTGCGATCGCGCTTGTTGGTATAACGGTGAAGGCTATGTGGGTGACGTGGACGGCGACCTTGACAACGCTACTCAAGACCCCGATTGGCTGAACAGTTGCGGTGAATACAGTGAAACCAATAATGAAGTGTTGTGCCAAGAATGTGAAAGCACTCTGTGTTCGAGTCTGTGTGACGAAATGGTGGGAGATGCAGACAGCTGCGCCACAGCTTGTTTAAAAGAAGAGGATAACAACTATTTTAACAGCACCTGTCAGGCTGCAGGGTATGCGCCGGATTGCAATGATGTTTGTGGCACAGATGCAGATTGTGGTTGGTCTTGTGACAACGGTGGTGAAAGCCTCACGACTTGTGGTGAATTCGGCTCGTGTCAATCGTGCTTAAATGTTTGTAATGCTTTTGCCTTTTGCGACGAAAGATGTTTGTTCGAAAGCGAGTCCACCACTTGTGCTGGTGCGATTTTAGCTGACGTGAGCAACGGTTCGGCCAATGAACTCAACTGTTTGACCAACCCTTCTTTTTGGGGGAATGCCCCCGAGCCCATTACTTCGGGGATCGGTGGTTTGGTCACCGACTGCGGGCCCGAGCCCCAGGGTTCTTGTGGTTGTGAAATGCAATGGCAAGGTGGGGATTCGTATGCGCAGTGTGCCCGTCAAGGCACTGAGGCTCTGGGGGATGACTCTGCTGGACTCGATGGCACCTGGTGGCTGTCTGGTAAACTGAGTAAGGACGACCAGTTTTTCAACGCCGGTGTACTGGGGCGGGTCTACGTGCTCGGAGAAGTCATTGGCGGTAGCACCAACGCCAATAGCGTTTTTCATGGCGCGAACGCACCCGATGTCACCGTACAAAACGAACCACCGTCGACCACCCATCTTTTCTTATTGGCCGAGCCTTCTTTGGCGGATTGCGGTGAAGATTTTGGGGGCAATGGTGAAAAAAGCTCAGGTCTGTTTTTCAGGTGGAAGTCAGACATTTACCCTGTCGCCCGTTTTGGCTTGTGCTCACGTTTTCAATTGGATTCCGGCAGCGGTGACAGCTTTTTGAATTGGCCCGATCATGGCTTGCGTGGTTTTGCGCTGCCTTCCTTCAGCATGACCGGGGTGGGTGACGCAGATCTAAATCCCTTTAGAGGGCTGCGGGCCGGTTTGAATTTGAGCAGCCTGCAGGTGCCTTCGAACTTAATGAAAATTAACACCACCTTGCCGCACATCAGCATCGACTTGGGCAGTGGGTTGCCCAACTTTGGAGATTGGGATGGCATCGATCTTGGCACGTGGGGCGTGGGCAGTGGGGTGGCCTTCCCGGGGATCACCATTCCGTCCTTCGGGCTTTTGGACAACACTGATTTTTCATGTTCCGGTACGCCGGAAAGTCCTTGCGGAAACATGTGCGCCTGGGCGCCGGGCAACAACTGCGAATTCAGTTGGACGAATTATCAACTGCCTCGTATTCAGCTGGGCAATGCCGACTTTGATAAAATGGGCATTCTTTTGAAAACCCCACATTTGGCCAACTTGTTGCGGTTGAGCCTGGGAGACGCCACGGCGATCTTGACCAGTGTGCCAATAAATAGCTTGGGTTGGCCTCAGCTGCATCTGGCGCCTGAGTTTAACTCCATGAGTTTTGGTAGCTCTGGTCTGCCATTTCGATTGCCTGATTTCCGGATCGATGTGGCCACCCCCGAATTTTTTCGAACCTTTCCGGGGCTGAGTGGCTTTTATGATTATTTCATTACTTTTTCCCCGCCATCTTTCGGTTTTGGTGACGAAGCGGACTTTACGGGTCAGAGTTACGACTGCGGGTTTCGGGTGATCTTGCATCACCTGGACAGCCATTTCACCACGTTCCCAGCAGTGGCCAAAGATTACCCCGGATTGGTGGATAAGTTTCAAATCCTCCTCATGGCCTTTGCCAATGCGCGTTATATGATTTCGGAGAGTGGCGCGGCCATTGCCGACAGCCCATTCGCCAGCCAGCTGTATGACAACGTGAACGACGTTTGGACTGAAAAATACCGGCAGGCTGGACCAGACGGCTTTTATGGTACCGAAGATGACATTCAATTCGTGGGCACCCTCTTTGATACATTGAGCAGCTGGACGGGGAACGCTTCTGCCGAATTCCCCAATGGCCAACCCATGTGTCCGGGGTTTAATGGTAGCATTAGTGGCTGGAGTGCGCTGCTCAATTATTTGAACACCTTTCACAGTGGTGAAGGAAGTATTCTGAGTGGTTGGCCGGATCCCAACTGGGCCATTCCTGGGCTCGATGGCTTTTCGTTCAACGTGAATTTGTTCAATGAATTGCCAGATATCTTTTTCGAGTTCCATGGCCCCACATTGTCCTGTGGATCGGACTTATGCCGACAATGCTTGGATGATAATTCTGGAAATGCGTGTCTCATCAAGTTCGGTGGTGCAGGTGAATGGCATCTCACGAGCTACGGTGCTGAACGATTTTTACAGTTCCTCAAAAATGCTTGGCGCATCAACAACATTTCCAACCGACGCGTGATGAACTCTTTGTTGGGGGCATTGACGATTCCGGACATCAACCATTTGAATCTCAATGGCGCGGGGTTGCCCCATCTGAATGCGCCGCATTTTGATAAATTCCTATCGGCAGCATCTTTTGCGTGTAACCCCTTGGTGCCAGCACCTCATGAAAACAATGACGATGCTTGGGCGGGAAGCGACATGGGCTCTTCTGATTACGATGGCTATGACGGGGGATGGGGCGATGACATGCAATTCACCCGAACCTACAGTTTGCTGGGTGTCGATTACATCATTGACTTAGAAGTGGGCCTCGATTCTGACTACCAAATCAAAGGGGCCATGTCCCCTGCCTTTATTGCGGCCAATGCCGATGTGGGCAGTGGGGTGAATGTAGATTGCAGTATTGAGCTCACCAATCTGAATTTTTACGGCATCAAAATTAGCATTGGCGTGTCGGCCAGCGGGGATGTGGCCACCGCAGGGGTAGAGGGGAAATTCGACAGTGGATGGGATCGGCAAAAAATCAATGTGGATTTAACGGGGACCATGGACCTCACTGGCCCCAACATTGATATCGCTGGTTTTGTAAGTGTCAAAATACCGATTGTGGGCGGCGGCAAATGGACCTCGCCTGCCACCAGCCTGGCGAACAATGCCACTTTGGTGGTGCCCCTCTTCGACATCCATCATTCGCGGGATAACCCCATGGTCGCCTTGTTTGAAAAATATCAAATGCCACCCTCCATGTGCTCCTTGCTCGAAAACGTTGCCTTGAGTGATGACCCCATTGATATGGACAGTGATCTGGTGGACACCCCCGTATACCATTCTCCATGTGACCTGGATGGTGACGATGTCATTAATGCCATCACTTCCGAAAACCTCGACACCTATCCCGACGTGATTTGTGCAGACTCCGCGAACCCCATGCATTGGCCGCCTGAAACCATTTGTGTCCCCAATGAAGCTGGCGCCATGGTGAACCGATTGGTGTACCGGGGGCAAGACGATAGCGATAGCAATTACGTGGCTTGGACTGGCGCATGCTTCGATTCTGGAGGAGACATCGGTTGCGATTACACGGAGAGTCTGGAAATCATTCCCTGTGGATCGGGCGAAGTCTGTGAGGCTGGCGAGTGTAAGCCGCAGTCCTTTAACGAGGACGCGTGCCAAAATCCTTGCGCGCCGGGTCAGAGCAATTATTGTCAAATCTGTTCTTGCGATCAAGGTTCCGAAGGGCGCAACCCGTGCGTTGAAGCGCCGTCGTATTGCAACGACTCATTAACATTACGAATGGGACGTACCCCGGGCTTGTGTCAGTTGGCCTTTGTATGCGATGGCCAGGGGGTTCTGATTGATGGTACCTTCGTCTCAGCAGGGACCACTTGTATGCCGGGTTCCAATACTTGCGGTTTGGGCGGGGCTTGTGTCCAGGACGATTCTGGTCCAGCCCATGCGTGTACTTACGTTTGGGAGAATGTGAACTGCGGCGCCATCGGTAAAAAATGTGTGGAACGCGGTACTGATAATGTGATTGATGGCAGCATTGAATCATGTCAAGGCGAAGACTGTCGTGCTTCATGCGTGGCTTGTACCCAAGATTCCGATTGTGGTGAAACGGGGAGCATGTGGGTTTGCTCTGAAGAAGGCAACTGCGTCAACAGTTACAGCGAAGGGGCAGAATGTTATGTCGATTCCGATTGTTCGGGCACCAGTCAAGCCTGTGAGAACCACCAATGTGTGGCCGACACAACGCCGCCCGATACTTTGATTACCGCTCGACCCCAAGGAGATGAAATTGATGCCACCTCGGTGACCTTCGCATTTTCTTGTACGGATAATGTACACTGCAGTGGGGTCTACCAATGCAAACTGGACGCGGGCGCTTGGGAAAATTGCGACAGCGGTACCGTTACCTACAATAATTTAGGCGACGGATTGCATACCTTCCAGGTAAAAGCGAAGGATGGTCGCAGCGCTGACGCTAATTGGGACCCATCTCCTGCGGTCTTCTATTGGCAATCACGCATCTGTTCTTGTACCAATGGTGCGGGAACCACTGGAGCAGCTTGTCCAGATGTGGGCGTGAACACGTGCGCCTCCTGCCATGATGGGTTTCACTTGGATGGTAGCACCTGTGTGGATAACGTTTGTGCTTGCCCCAATGGCACTGCAGCCACCGGGACTGCGTGCCATACCCATTCCGCAACCATTTGCCAGTCTTGTGCCGGGAATTATCATTTAGAAAATGAGGCGTATGATTGCCAAGACCACATGGGCGACCCGAACGCTTGCCTCACCCATCCGCAGTGTCAGGTTGCAGCTGATCTGTGTGTGTGCGCTGAAGACGGCACCCAGGCTTCTGGCTGTACCGGGGGAGACGGTCCCACCTGCGAGGCCAACACTTGTACTTGTAACGGGGGTATTGCTGCAACAGGTGATGATTGTACCACGCACGAGGCCAACATTTGCACCAGTTGCAGCTCTGGCTATTATGCCAGCGGCCAAAGCTGTCTGCCCAATGCGTGTTTCTGTATCAATGGCCAAGAGTCTCAAGGAAGTGCATGTCCGTTTAATGGGGCCACCAGTTGCGCCTCATGCGAGGTAGGCTACCGGTTGGTCAATAACTATTGCGTGGCGAACGTGTGCTTGTGCGCCAATGGTACCCCAGCCTCTGGAAGCGAATGCGATACCCACGGTGAAATGAAATGTGCTTCATGTTTTGATGGGTATTACCTTAATGCGGGTGGAGGTAGCGAAGGAAATAATGGTTTGGGGCCTGGCAGTGGCAGCGCCGGCGGCAATAATGCAGGTGCTGGCGATGGTGACGAACTCGGGTCTAATGATGGACCGCAAGGCCCACAGGATCCCATCGATCCGCCATCTCAGAGTGATGAACATACGTGCCTGCTTAAAGTCTGCACCTGTCCTGCCAATGGAACTGGCGCGACTGGGGTGGATTGCCCGAATCATGGTGACCAAAAATGCGGGGACTGTGAAGCAGGTTTCCATCTGAACGGAAACACTTGTGCCGGCAATTCTTGTACGTGCCAAAATGGGACCGCGGCTACGGGAACAGATTGTACCACCAATGGTGCCAATCTGTGTACCTCTTGCGATACGGATTGGTACATCAACGAAGCCAATCAGTGCGTGGACACTATGAGTTGTATCTGCCCCAATGGCACTGCGGCAACGGTCGCTGGGGGTGGAGGTTCTCCTGGTCAAACCTGCGAGCCAACCTGGTGGCCTGAAGGGTTGCGTGGCGCACTGACAGAAGTCCAAAAGGAAGAGTTGGCGGGTTTCTTGCAACACGGTGAAGACGTTGGTGGCGACTACAAAAAAGCATCGGATTACTTAAAAGTATTGGTGACGGACGACGCGAACAACGAAGTGGCGAAAATGCTGTTTGCAGCGGTTTTGTACCTCAACGGTGATATCCCCACTGGGGACATTTGGCTTCTCGACCTGGGCGTGAGCGATTTAGGGCCCACACTGAAGCAAAGGGTGACCGCGGGTTTGCTGCTCCAAGATCTCTTAGATTATTTGCAGTGTGACGATTTAGGCTCGGGCACAGACGACCCGGTGTGTGAGCAAAATGGTGATCTGCTTTGTGTGGCGTGTGACGAGGGATATTATTTGAAAAATGATTCATGTCACGAGAACCGGTGTGAGTGTACCAATGGTGTGCCTGCGCTGGGAATGCCAAACTGCCCAATCAATGAGGAAATGGGTTGTGATTCCTGTACGCCACCACCGAGCGGGATTCCCAATTACGCAGGCATTGCCTGTGATGAGGATATCGATGAGTGCGGCAGTGGTACCCATAATTGCGAAGGCACATGCACCAACTTATATGGCAGTTTCGAATGTGGGTGTGCGGCAGGTTACGAGTTGGAACCGAACGGCACCACTTGCTCTGATATTAACGAATGCGAAGAGTTGAACGGCGGATGCCAAGAGAACTGCAATAACACCATTGGCTCCTACGAATGTTCATGCCCCGATGGGTTTACGGTTAACCCTGACGACCCCAGAGGCTGTTTAGAAATAAATGAATGCGAAGGGGTTAATTGCCACAAAGGTACCTGTAAAGATCTGAAAAACGACTACGTTTGTATTTGCGACCCGGGCTGGGAAGGCGAGCATTGCGACATCAACCCTGATGATTGTGAAGGAAATCCCTGCAACAACGGCGGGACTTGTGTTGACGGCATCGGGGAGTTCACATGCGACTGTCTGCCAGGCTTCAATGGGGACGTATGCCAGTACGACATAAACGAATGCGACCCCAATCCGTGTCTCAATGGGGGCAGTTGTAGTGAGGGAGCGCCCGGCGCATACACGTGTTCATGCTTTGCAGGGTACGAGGGCGATGATTGCGAGACGAATATTGACGATTGCAGCCCCAACCCTTGTCAAAATGAAGGCTATTGCGAAGATCAGGTGAATGGCTTTTTGTGTGTTTGTGCGCAAGGTTACGAAGGCGAAACCTGCGGCGAAGACATCGATGGCTGTGCGTCGGCCCCCTGTTTTGATGACAGCGTTTCTTGTTTGGACGTACCTGCACCGGGTACGGGAGCTGAATGCGGTGATTGTCCTTCGGGGTACCATGGCGATGGAATTACTTGTGACGAAAACCAGTGCAATTGTGCCCATGGGGCTGGTACTTCTGGACTGGATTGCGCAAATCACGGTGAGTCGCTCTGTGGTCAGTGTTATACCGGCTATCACTTGGATGATGGCGCCTGTATTGAAAACATTTGTACTTGTGCCAACGGGGTTGGCGCCACCGGAGATGCATGCAATGCCCATGGAACGGTGACGTGCGCTTCTTGTGAGACTGGTTTTCACCTCGAAAATGAACAATGTGCTGAAAACGTGTGCGTTTGTGCCAATGGCGTCGGAGCGACGGGCGTTGCTTGCGAGAACCATCAATCGGCTTGGTGCGCGAGTTGTACCACCGGTCATCATCTTGAAGCCGGCAGCTGTACAGAGAATGTTTGCACTTGTGAAAACGGCGTGGGAGCCACGGGGGCTGACTGCGTGACTCATGACGCTTCAAGATGCGATACTTGTAGCGATGGTTACCATCTCAATGGAAATGCATGCGTGGAAAATATTTGTGAATGCGATAATGGCGTAGGCGCTGTGGGTGTTGATTGTGCCGTGCATGCAGGAACGCTTTGTAGCTCCTGTGCGGATGGTTACCACCTGGATAGCGGCAGTTGTATCGTGAATGTCTGTACCTGTGAAAATGGCACAGCGGCCACTGGGCTCGATTGTAACTCCCATAACACGGCGGCTTGCAGCAGTTGTACATTGGGTTACCAACTGAACCAAAACGCGTGTGAAATAGTGTACTGTGAAGCGGACAGACGGGTTGAGGGTCATGAGTGCATCGATTGTGATTTAGGCTTCACCAACACCGCCGGTGACAGCGCTGCCGGGCCTGACACCTTTTGTGATGATTGCAACGGCGTGAACAATGGCAGTGCATTTTATGATAATTGTGGTGACTGTGTGGGAGGCACTACAGGTCAGAGCGCCTGCAACAACGATTGTACAGGTGCCCCGGGTGGCGATGCGCAACTGGACAACTGCAATGTCTGTGACAATGATCCCACCAATGACTGTGTACAAGACTGTGATGGGAACTGGGGCGGCGAAGCCACTTTAGACAATTGTGATATCTGTGATGACGACCCTGCCAATGATTGTATACAAGATTGCAATGGGGATTGGGGTGGTTCGGCCGCACTTGATAACTGTGATGCCTGTGTGGGCGGTAACACCAACCTTACCGCTTGCGCCGAAGACTGTAACGGTGAATGGGGCGGCACCGCGGTGCTAGATGGTTGCAATGTGTGTACGGGGGGCACCACCGGCCAAGAAGCGTGTACCCAAGATTGTAACAACGAATGGGGTGGCACGGCAGCGCTAGACAACTGTAACAACTGTGTCGGTGGTACCACCGGTGTGGTTGCTTGCGAGCAAGACTGCAACGGTGAATGGGGCGGCGCCGCGGTGCTGGATGATTGCAACGTGTGCACGGGAGGCACCACCGGCTTAGAAGCGTGTGCGCAAGATTGTAACAACGAATGGGGGGGCACGGCAGAGCTGGATAATTGCAACACCTGCGTGGGAGGCACCACGGGTTTGGTGGCTTGTATTCAGGACTGCAGTGGCCAATGGGGCGGCATTGAGGTTGTAGACTGTGCCGAGGAATGCGGCGGTCAGTCCTATGAAGACAACTGTGGAACGTGTGACGACGATCCGACCAATGACTGCGATGTGGATTGTAACGGAGACTTGGGCGGTGATGCCTTGGAAGACAATTGTGGCACCTGCGACAATGATCCGAGTAATGATTGCACCCAAGACTGCCATGGTGATTGGGCCGGAAGCGCTGTGGTGGACAATTGCGGGAACTGTACCGGCGGCAACTCTGGGGCTGAGGCATGCGTCCAAGACTGTAATGATGAATGGGGCGGCGCCGCCACGCTCGATACTTGTGGCGTTTGTGACGATAACCCTGAGAACGACTGTCCGCCTGACTGTTGGGATGATGCCGAAGGGGAATTGCAAATACAGGATATGGAAGTATCCGGAGGGGTGATCACACTGACCAACAGCGCATCTTTAGAAGTACCGTCCGGGGCGTTGGCTGATTCTGTGGAAATCAGCGTGGAGAGAACCCAGGTGCGTTGCGTTGCGGATTATACTTTGCTTTCGCCGTTGTACCATTTCGGTCCGGATGGATTGTCTTTCGTTGAACCTGTGAAAGTGATGTTGCCTTTCACAGGCGATGTGCGCGGCGTGGGGATGTATTGGTCCAATGAAACGGGAGGTTACGATTTACTGGACAGTGCGGTAGAAGAAAACGAGGACGGTCGCTTTGTGGTGGCCGAAGTGACTCATTTTTCCAGTGGCTTTGTGGGCGAGGCCGACTGGAGTGATGCCGGCATGCCAACAACATTGGACAGCGGTACACCGGATCCTGTCAGTAACGTCTCCGATGCGGGCACTACGGAGGGCCCTTTGAACCCGACATTAGATGCCGGAGCTGGTACGCTCGAGACAGATGCACCAGATGCGGGAGCGACGGAAGACCCAGTGACGCAAACATCTGATGCGGGCAGTGACGAACCAACGGTCCCCGCTGGAGCTGACGCTGGTAGCAGCCAGCCACCCGTTGACCCTGTTGCCGATGCAGGCACTGGCGTTGAGACGCCACCAGATGACCCGGCAGTCGATGCAGGTTCTGGCGCTGAGAATCCACCCGTCGACCCTGTTGTTGATGCAGGTACTGGCACTGAAAATCCACCCGTAGGCCCGGAAACCGACGCCGGGTCTGTGCCTGAAGATCCAGCGATGGATGCTGGCAGAGACACGCCGGTGGAAGCAGTGGCAGATGCAGGTGAGTCAGTTGAATCCAACCTGATCGATGCTGGAAGCGGTACGGAAGCAGGTGGTCTGCCATCCAGCGATGCAGGTTCAATGAGCGTTGAGGGTCCAGGTGCAAACAACGACCAAAACCCACCCTCCGGCGGGTGTGATTGTGACACGAGTGGTGGTTCCGATGTGTTGTGGGGACTCCTGTTCTTGCTGTTTTGGCGACGAAAAGGGAACGAATTGAGAGGCAATCAATCGGTGAAGAGAAAACGGAGATTGAGAATGACGAACATTTTAATGTTGGGTGCCACTTTGGCCGGCTTGGTTTTGGCCACAGCTTGCGGTCCAGATTTCCCATTCAACACGCAAGAAGGGTCTGCGGAACGCAACGGTAATGCGGTGGCAGTTGAGCAAGAACCTTCGTTGGCAGGGCTCATGGCCAACTTAAAAGGGTCGGTCAGTGCCAAAGATAAGGCCACCCTCACTGACTTGCTTCAACAGGAGCGCTACGCAGATGCTGAGAGCCTTTTGAGTGGTTTGCTCGAAAATGATTCTGGCAACGATGTCGTTCGTACGCTTTTGGCCAGTGTTCATTTGTTGCAAGGAAAAATGGACTTAGCACGTGCGACATTGACGGGCTTTGATAGGGGGGGCGAGGCCTTAATTAAAAGTTTGCAGGCGCGCTTTGAGGCGGGCTTGTTGCGATCAGATCTGTTGGAGATGCTGCAAGCGAACACGGGGGCATTAACGGGCGCTTCATTGGCGGGCTTGCTCGCCCCATCGACGAGTGCCACCCAAAAAGCCATAGACGAGAAAGGGCCACTCATGAAGGAGTGGAACCTCAATCCCATTCAAGAATTTGAAGAGCCCGCTCAGTTGGCTTATGACGTTCAGCTGGCCACCCAATTGGATGCTAATTCCCAGGGGATGGGTGATTATCTGGCCCAAATGACATCGCACAATGGGGAGCGGCCCAGCGTGAACATGCCCACCCAACACACCACGCAAACCCTTAAAGGTAAGTTGAGCCTAGACGATTTGGGCCGTGACGCTGGCAATAACCGCTGGATGCAAATGCAATGGCATGATGAGGGTTCGACCCTTGAAGTGCCTGGCTACGCGGATCAGGCCAAGGTGAATGAGGCATTCCAGTATGGCTTAACGAAGGAATTGGGCAGGGCACCATTCTTACTAAAAATGAATCCCCAGTCGGAAATTGAGGCGTTGTATGCACACGCTGAAATGAGCGCCGACGTTATCTCGCGTTTCCTGTTTTTGGTGGATGCATTGTACATTCAGTTTCCTCAGGGGGCCATGGTGCAGGGCCCGCCCCCGGCTTGGTCTAAAAAAGAATGGGATGTATCGGGGCAATACCAAGCACAATATCAAGCGCGCGCTGCAGACAACACCGTATGGAAAATCGAAAAATCAAAAACGAAGTACCTTCAACTGCCCGCTTCGCATCAGCCCACGGACCGCCTACAAATTGTTGAAAGCCCCAATCACATCTCGATTTCGGGCGCTATGGTCATGACGTGGTCTCCGGTCACGGGTGTGGTGACATCTTCCATCGGTGAAATAAGCATGCACATAGACAACAAGTACGTGGTCACCGACGCATCTGGAAAAGTTGAAATTGTTCAATCACCGCGGAGCCAATTGGCTAACTTCACGCCGGTGACGAATATTGCAGATCTCAATACCTACCTACAAAATTTTAAGGTATTTCCTCTTTCCAATGAATTAGATGCAGCACTGTTGGCGCAACGAAAGACATACAGGCAACGCCATCTCACCGACGAGGAGCGTGGAAACATTGAGGCAAACTTCAACACATTTATTAACGAGATAGCGCCTATTGTTGGGCAAGGGCAAAATGTCGACAAAAAAGAAGTCGCACGCATCCAACGTGAACTGGCCGATATGTCGAGGGCCAATCCCGATTTGATGATGCAACTGTTTGAACGCCACCTAAAAGGAAGTGAATACAATACCAACTTAGCGGCATTAATGATTCGCGCCGCAGTGTCCCACGGCGGGGAGGCGGGAGAAGCTCTGGTGGGTCGT
The DNA here is from genome assembly GCA_002721815.1 of Myxococcales bacterium. GTDB lineage: Bacteria > Myxococcota > UBA727 > UBA727. The sequence continues at coordinate 13,809 of PBLQ01000028.1, read as the reverse complement.
GCCATTCGCCATCCCAACTTGCGTACCCAGTTCAGGTCGGTTGGCGTCATTGCGTTGGGCAAGTCACCCAAACTTTCCGATGTGGGAGAGGCCGTCTTGCACGATCTGGTGAAACAACCTTACGAAGATCCCACCAATCGAATCGTGTCAGAACAAGCCTGTTACATGGTGGCCAATTCCGTTCGCCGAGAAAACAATCTGGAACAATACAACCGTGGCGTGAATCTTCTACTCAGCGAGTTGCCCAAGGCCCAGCATCTTTGGCGAAAGCTTCAGCTCCTTCGGGGCTTGACCAACGCGGGCCACCCCAAAGTACTCGATCACATACAGCCTTATTTGGCGGACCAATCGAAGTATGGCCAATACCTTCGGGTGGCGGCATTCCAAAGCATGCGCATGAACAAATCACCGGAAGCGTCGGCCATCTATCTAAATGCTTTGTTGAAGGAGAAGTCCTTTTACGTCAAAACAAGGGTCGTGCCTCTCATTGCAGATATGGCCTTCACAGAAGACCAGCGCCAAAAGGTGTCTGAATACATTGAGAAAGAACCCAAAAGGGTCTTGGTGGCACCAGCCATCTTGGCCTTGGGCGCCCACGGACAAAAAGCCATTCCCATTATTGAGCGGTATCTGAATGACAGCAGAGACAATGTGAAACAGGCGGCATTTGAGGCACTGAAACGGGCACAACAAGCATCTCAATAGGATGGGCCCAGGGTGTCGCTATAAAGACACAAAAAAACAAAGGTTTAGGGCGGGTGTGATGCAACTCACCTTTGCGGGACCAAAAAATAGGAGGGTAGGTTCGTGTGGGATAGTGTAGGCACAGAACGGCACAAGGAACCCTAAAACCGCAAAGTGAGGACACCATGACTGCAAGACATTCTTTTCGATTCAATGCCAACTTTCGAGTCATCTACGAAGATGAAGAAGGGTACATGGCAGCCGACGTAGTGGACGCATCTGAAACGGGCCTGTTTTTGGAGACCACCATGGGATTGCCCCCGGGCAAGGAGATCACCATGAGCATCTTCGGTTCTCCAGGAATTGATTTTCATGATGTGAAGGCCACAGTGGTCCGTTCAGACCATTACGACCCAAATAATAAAGTATGGGTACGTCCTGAAGGGATGGCAGTGGAGTTCGAAGGCCTCACTCACACCCAAAAGATCGCATTGGCGGATTTGGCCATTGAATCGGCGGCAGCGTAATTAATGAGCATTCAAGTAGAGCGCACCCGCCAACGTTTTGAGAACTTGGTGGAACAACTTGAAGACAGTGCTGCCATTTTAACGTTGGTTGACTTGGGTGTCTTCGACCTGCTTTTTAAAAAAGCGCAGAGTGCCGAAGCATTGGCCCAAGCGACCCAAACCGATTCATTTCGTTTGAGTCGGTTTTTAAACTTGGCATCTGCATTGGGGTTCATGGCAAAAAATGGCGATGAATATGCGCTCTTGGATGGGGATCGCGATCTGTTTGATCCCGAACAGTCCTATCGACACGGAAACCGGTTGCAGGGTTTAAAGAAGCGCCTCACCACTTTTTTGGCCGCGGATGAAATTCTGCGAACAGGTGTTCCGCTTGAGGTGGCCGGTAGTGGTGGCGATGTGTCAGAAGCGGATCGCCGAGGTTTTTTGAGTTACTTGCACCATGCCTCATTAGATGTGGCGGCCGAGGTGGCCAGTTGGACCCAATACTTTAGTTTATCGCGGGTGATGGATGTTGGCTCGGGCGCTGGCACTTATTTATGGGAAGTCTTAAAGGCTCATCCACAGGCCCAAGGCCAATGGGTGGATCGAAAAAATGCAATTGGGCTGGCTCAGGAAGTGGCCACCGCAGAAGGAGTTGTGGATCGTGTTAATTTTCTTGGTGGCGATTTTTTTGAAGACCCTTTAGGTGAGGGTTACGATTTGATCATCCTTTCTAATTTGGTGCATTGCTTTGACATGCAAGCCAATCAACGGCTGATATCTCAATTATCTCATTCGTTAAGTCCGGGTGGTCGGATGCTGATCAAAGATTTTGAGGTGGACGATGCACGAACGGGCCCCCTCAAAAGCCTGCGCTTTGGCATCATGATGACCTTGGTGGGGAACGATGGAGATACGTACTCACAAAACGATGTCTTGGAGATGGTGCGGCCTGCTGGGTTAGCACATGAAATCACGTTGGGCATGCGCACGAGTCCCCATTCGTACGGCATGATCTTTAAGAAATAAATTCAGTTAATCTCACACTGTTTATTGAAGCATCTGGGCTCCCGTAATGGGCAGGAGGGGCACACCTCCTTATCTGTTTCAGGACAGTAAGTTTCCTGGAGTGCATTTCTGTCTGCAACGTACGCCTCAAAAGCTTCATCCGAAATGGCCGCGTCAGGACAATTACAGTAGGTGCAGGCTTCGAGATCCACCAAAATACAATGGGTAATGTCGAGGCAGCTTTGATCGTAATCGCTGGCATCCAACCGCGTTTTGCTATCTGCTATGGGGGTTTCCCCACAGGCGACGCCAGCGCCCGCCATCCATAATAAATAGAAAACTCGCAGATGCTTCATGCGGTGGGCGTGCTCTGGTTACGGGTTGGCTGGTTTCTCTGCTGGTGCTGCTTTTGCATCCTGGGACTTGGCGGTGTCAGCTGCGGGAACTTGACCTTCTGCCTTCACCTTTTTCATTTCATTCAAAACAGCATTGGCAGCAGCGTCTTTTGCTTCTTGTGAATCCGCTGCCGGGGCTGCGGCCGCTGCATCCTGAGCTGCATTTTCGGCAGCATTCGTTGCGGGGGCCACTGCTTTTTGCACCTCAATTGCTTGTTTCGGTGTGGGTTCGGCATCTGCTTTTTCTACCTGTTTGGCTTGTTGACCGGGCAGCATTACAACTTTACCGTCGAAAAGCTCAGCATTCCACTGCAGATGGACCCAGATGGAGGCGGCGTAACCCAAGGCGATGGCCCAGGTCCATTTGAGGTGGGCAAAGAAGGTATAGACGCCACGAGCTTGGCCCATCAAAGCCACACCAGCGGCAGAACCAATGGATAACATGGAGCCACCCACCCCAGCGGTCAGCGTGACCAACAACCATTGACCGTGGTCCATGGCAGGAAGCTCGGTGAGCACTGCGAACATGACGGGGATATTGTCGACAATGGCCGAAGCAATCCCTACCACCACGTTAGCGAAAGTGGGGCCCATATCAACGTAGAGGTGTTGGGAGCCCACGGCGAGGTAACCGATTTGTCCCAGGCCGCCCACGCACAAAATGATGCCGTAAAAGAACATCAAAGTATCCCATTCACATTTCTCTAAACGAAGGAAAATATCGTAGCTGTCTTCATGGCTGTCATGGCCGTGACCTTGCTTCATCTTCAAATAGTAAGCGAACAACATCAAGACACCCAAGCCGGTCATCATGCCAACCACCGGAGGCAAGTGCAGGAAGTTGTGAAAACATACGGCAGTGGTGATGGTGCAAATAAAGAGGAAGACCACCGTCAGTCCACCGTCGAGGATTTTTACTTCATCAGTGACTTCAGCGGGTTTGCCAGGCCCAATGGCGAAGGACATAATGGCTGCGGGAACAATCCAGTTCACCACCGAGGGGACAAAAATCGCAAAGAACTCGCCAAAAGTCACCAAGCCTTTTTGCCAGACCATTAAAGTGGTGATGTCTCCAAAAGGAGAAAAGGCGCCACCAGCATTGGCGGCTACCACGATGTTGATACAGGCCAACGTAACGAACTTCTTATTTTCGCCACCCACGGCCATGGCCACAGCGGACATGAGCAAAGCGGTGGTGAGGTTGTCCGCGATGGGCGAGATAAAGAAGGACAATACGCCGGTCACCCAAAAGATGGACCGCAGTGACAGGCCGGCGCCCACCAAAACCACGCGCAGCTTGTTGAACACCTGACGCTCGTCCATGGTGTTGATGTAGGTCATGGCGGCCAACAAAAAGAGAAAGAGTTCACCGTATTCAAGGATGTTATGTTTCACGGCATGCTCGGCCGTGTGGTGATCACCTGTTTGTGCGTAAGAGTAGGCCACCAAAGCCCAGATAATGCCTGCGCAAACGATCACGGGTTTGCTTTTTCGCATGTGAATGTTGTGCTCTAAAATCACCAACGCGTAAGCGATGACAAAGATGATGATGGCCACATAACCCACCCATGAGGTGGTTAGATCGAGGCTTTGCCCCCCACCGCCTGCGCTGAAAGCCAACCCTGGCACGAACAAGAGTGCAAAAGCAGGTAAAAGGAGTAGGGTCTTTTTCATCAATTCAAACATGTGAAATTCCTTTGATCGTTCGGGATTCAAGGTGGAAATAAAAAGAAAGGACTTCCTTTTTGCCTTACAAAAGGACAACTTGGAGAGGCAGACCTTCTTGTTGTGAGGGTTAATTGTCAAGGGGTGGCCATGGCTTCTTCGGTTGAGTGGATGGGGGTGGTGTTGGCGGGCGGGCAAAGCCGTCGAATGGGTCAAGATAAGGCTCTTTTAGCTCACCCCAAAGGCGGCACCTTTTTGGACCATTTGGTGGGTTTGTTTGAGCAAATAAACATTCAAACCGCTATCTCAGGCCATTTGCCGGGCGAAGACAACTGGCCCGCACCGGTCATTTCTGATGAACTGAAAGGCGAAGGTCCCTTGGGAGGGCTCATTTCTGTCCTGAGGGCATACCCGGGTAAATACTTGATGTGCGTGGCGGTGGATATGCCGGGCCTCCAAGCGGCCAGTCTCCGCTACCTCATGGACAAGTCTATTAATAACAGTGTGTTGGCCCGTTGTTACGCCCTTCCAACAGGAGAGGGAAACGTTAGAAAATATCCGTTTCGCCCCTTTCCGCTGGTCCTGGCGCCTCAAAGCCTCGGGGCACTTCGACACGCGTTTTTAGATGGAGAGCGCGCCTTGATGCCCGTATTGGCCCAATTGAGCCCCGAAAAAATACCGGTTTCGCCGTTGGTTGAGCCCACGCTTTTTAATGTGAACACCCCCGAAGCCCTCCAGGATTATTATGACTCAGTGAGTCCATAAAAGGGTGTTGCCAGCATGTTTTAGGGATCTAAGCTGTTGGGGAGGTTTGTCATGTCCGGTGAGGATTCCCGCATCCGTTCCAAAGGAACGTCTAAATTTTCTGACAACGCTTTAGTACCCCAAGCGGATGTTTTGGTGTGTGAAGAGCCGTTGGAAATTCAAATTGCAGGCCGCAGGTGGGTGACGGTCATGCGCACCCCGGGCGACGATTTCAATTTAGCAAAAGGTTTGTTGTTCGGTGAAGGCATCATTGCCAATGCCCGAGACATTCAAAGCATCAGACATTGTAGCACTGTTCCCACGCCTGAGGCTGAAGAAAATATTTTACAAATCCGGTTGGACGAATCGATCCACATGGACTGGAACGCGCAAGAACGACATCTGTTTGCCAATGCATCTTGTGGGGTATGCGGCAAAGCTTCCCTCGAGAACCTCAGTAAAGATTTGGGGCCCATGCCGGTGAATTGGCGAGCTGATCTGACCTCTTTGGCTCAAATGCCCGAGCAAATGCGAAAGGCGCAAGACATTTTTGAGAGCACCGGAGGCCTTCACGCGGCTGCGCTGTTTTCCAAAGACGGTGATTGCATCAAAGTGTGCGAAGACATTGGACGTCACAACGCCACCGACAAAGTGATTGGGTGGGGCCTTTCTCACGACTTGTCTTTCGCCGACAGTATTTTAGTGGTCAGCGGTCGCATCTCTTTTGAAATTGCCCAAAAAGCATGGAAAGCCGCCGTCCCCATTTTGGTGGCCGTATCTGCGGCATCCTCCCTCGCGGTCGAGGTCGCCGAAGAGGCGAACATGGGCCTCATGTCATTCACACGTCAGGGCAGTGGCAATTGCTTTGGCGCTTTACAACGGTTTGAAACAACAGGCGGAACTTCTTCTTAAGAAGGGTTCACAGGAGCGAACATGTCTTTAATCGAAGGTCGTGGAAGTTTTATTAACGGTGCATTTGTGAAGGGTGACGGGTCTGAACTGCTGAGCACCAATCCTGCGAAAAATTACGAACCGGTGTTTCAAACCACCACCGCTTCTTCTCAAGTAAATGATGCAGTGGACGCCGCGAAAGCAAGCTTGTCTAATTGGATGTCTCTGCCCCAATCTGCGCGCAACGATTTTCTACTCAAGCTCAAAGCGCAATTTGTTGCGCACCAAGGTGAGATGGCAGAGCGCATGGTCAATGAAATGGGCAAGCCGCTCAGTGAGGCCAAAGGCGAAGCTGCTTCTTTGGGCGCCCGTATTGATCTGATGTTGCACCATGGTTTGTCCCGGGTGGCAGCTGAATCGCCTGCAGGGGTGGCGGGTGAAGCACGTTATCGTGCCCAGGGTGTGTTGGCTGTATTGGGGCCTTATAATTTTCCCGCTCACTTGGTGAATGCCCATGTGATTCCGGCTTTGCTCACGGGCAACACGGTGGTGGTCAAACCGAGTGAAATCACGCCCGGCGTGGGTGAGCTGTACGCGCATTGTGTGAAAGAAGCGGGTTTGCCGAACGGCGTTTACAACATGGTTCAAGGTGGTGGTGATGTGGGTCAAGCATTGACCACCCACGCTTTGACCGACGGTGTCTTGTTTACAGGATCCTACAATACTGGACGCGCCATTGCGCAGACCATGCTGGATTATCCTGGGAAAATGTTGGCCTTAGAAATGGGCGGCAAAAACATGTCGGTGGTGTTGGATGATGCTGATTTGTATCAAGCCCTGGTTGAAGTGGTGCAGGGTGCGTTTTTATCGGCGGGCCAACGCTGCACGGCCACTTCGCGTGTTTTGGTGCAAAAAGGCGTGGCGGAGCAATTCTTAGACGCTTTGGTGACAGCAACCCAAAACATCAAACCGGGGGATCCGTTAGAACCAACAACTTTCATGGGGCCATTGGCATCAGAAAATGCCCTCAAAGGGTTTTTGCAGCGGCGGGAGTTGGCAGAAAAGGCTGGCTTAGAGATGTTGGTGGCGGGCGAAACATTGGGGGGCGGCGCTTTTGTGACCCCGTCTTTGCACTTTAACCGCCAGCGCGTGGCAGTGCCGGGCTACTTAGATGAAGAACTCTTTGGCCCTGACATTTGTGTGGAAGTGGTGGAAGATCTTGAAGATGCCATGGCCCAGATCAACCAAAGCCCTTACGGCCTGTCGAACTCTATTTTCACTGCAAACAAAGACAACTTTGAAAAAATGTACGTGGGCACCCGTTCTGGTTTGTTGAATTACAATCGCAGCACCAATGGGGCTTCGGGCATGCTGCCATTTGGTGGGGTGGGTAAGAGTGGCAACCAGCGTGCGGCGGGAATTGACGCCGTTCGTTACAGCACTTTTCCGGTCGCAATCCAAGAAAAAGAGTGTGGCGATGTGCAAACACCAGCTTTACTGCAAAAACCGTTTCATGGTTTGGCGTCGCAATTACGCACCGAAGCGCAAACCTTGCTGGCGCGGCACGATGCTGAGCGTTTGCTTGAGCGGTACGGAATTCCTTTTGATGATGCCCAAGGGGCAGGCATTGATCTGCTGGCCTCGTCTTACTGCGGATTGACTCTGAATGGTGAGCCTCTTTCCGCCCGTCACTGGGAAGGGGCTGAGGTGGGTCAGGGCCGGCATGATGGGGTTTGCGTTCAAATTCCATCGGGAGACCGCACCGGTGAATTCTTGAAAGCTTTGGATTCTTTCTTGGCTAAAGTATTCGCTGAAAACGCTGACCAGCTTTTGTTGCGGCGACCCACGGATGTGAACTTGCCGCTGCAAGGGAAAATGCCGCGTTCGGATGCTTTTTTGCGACGTCTGTATCGTGATGGTTTTGTGCCCGTGGAGAAAAAGTCTGTTCTGGACATGCGTCGGTCACGGGGGATCTTTTTAAGGTCTTCAGATGCCGATCCGTTGGTCATTAACGATGCGGCCAGCCAAATTGCTTCTTTGGGGACTGGCTTCAATGCCGACAGTTACCTGCGTGCCCTGGACGATGGCTCGCTGGATGCCAGCATTGTGGCCAATGGGGATTTGACCGCGCCTTTCGTGAACGAAGATCAAGAGGGTCCCATGGCCCAGCAACGTGACGCGGCCCAAGCCTATGCGGATTTTCTGCTAGAGCGCGCCCACGATGACATTCAATACGTGGCGTGGGCCAATGGTGGGGCAGAAGCCAACGAAAAGGCTTTTGATTTGTGTCGCATGAATGGGCCCGGCGGTAAACGCATCCTCGCGTTTGAAGGTTCTTTTCACGGCCGGACCATGATGAGCTTGCAAGCCACTTGGAACAAAACCAAGCGGGCGCCTTTTCAGTTCGATGGGTATACTTGTGATTTTGTTGCTTACCCCGATTTCAAAACCCCGGACAACGAACCCGAGGTGACTTCGGCTTGGATTCAAGCATGGTCCAACGGTGAAATTCCTGAAAGTGATGGTGATGAACTGCGCTCCCGAGAAATCGAAAGCCTCACCAAGCTGAAAGGCCAGATCGAAGGCGGCGATATTTGTTGCGTCATTGTTGAGCCCATGCAGTCTGAAGGTGGTGATAACTACGGGACCGCACGTTTTTACAACGGACTGCGGGCTTTAACCCGACACCACAATGTGCCCTTGATTTTTGATGAAGTGCAGGTGGGTTTTCGATTGGGCGGTCCATTTTACTGGCATGACCTCTTCAACTTGGAGAACGCCAAAGGAGAGCCCGATGCCCCCGATTGCATCACCTTGGCGAAGAAAGCCCAGCTGGGCGTGGTATTGTCTCGCTGGGAAGACACCCGACCCGGTGCACCACACGTTTTACAAGCCCAACGCGGTTTGATTCATGGCCAAGATTTAGAAGCATTCGACCTTGAACGCTTAGAAAATATGACCAAACAATCATTGAAAGAGCTGCAAGAATGGTTTCCGGAACACGTCCTCAAACCCCGCGTTTGTGGGTTTGCTTTTGCTTTTGATTTGCCCTCTCCAAATCTGGCCCAGCAACTTATTGCGCAGCGTTTTTATCGGGGCTTCATGGTATATATCGCCGGCAGTCAGACGGTTCGTTATCGTTTGAACACCTTGATGACCCAAGAAGATTTAAACCGATTGTTTGCTGGTATTGCCGACGCGCTCAATTATATTCTGGATTCTGTGGGCGATTTAGAGGGGCCCGCGGTGCAACAGCATCTGGACACCTTTAAAGCGCCGGCTTGGGTGGATGACGAAGACACCGAAGCAGAACCCCAAGACATGATTGCCACCTTTGAAGGGATGGAGTCGCAGCCTCATGCACGTTTGGCGTGGGCATTGTCTTTAGACATGGCTACTCAGCACCAAGTATGTGACTTGATATTGAAACGCGAAGGTCAGTGGCCGGCGAAGCGATTGGCCAATGGGATTAAGAAACTCTTGGGGGCCGACGATTCCAATGGTTATAAACCCAGTAAAATTAGAAATGCTTTAGAGAAAGGTCTGGATAACCACGAGGGTTTCCAAGCCTGGGTCGTTTCGTTGGGTGAAGATCCTGCCATGATCATGGCCCAGTCTTTGGGCAGCCGCATCACACGGCTCTTGCCCGATCACTGGCCGAAGCTGAAGCAAGATGTGATGGCCATCGAAGAAAAAGCCTATGAAGCGGGTCGCCAAGACAGCGAGGCCGATTTACATGGGTTCCTCAATTGCGAAGGCAGTCTCTGCTTCAAATTGGAGCGCCGTACCGAAGAGGGCAAAGAACTCTTAGGGTATGCTTTTGGTGGTCCCATCGAAGCATTTAAAGTCGATGGCCCCGGGACCGAAAAAATGCACGGAAAGAATAACTCCTTTTACACGGCCAATATCACCCTGCACGAAAAAGCGCGGCGATGTGGTGGGGGCAGCCGATTAAAACTGGCACAGGCCACTGCGGCCGCGGGTGAGAAAAATATGCTGGGCGAAAGCCGGTATCATTTTGTAACGGGCCGCAACCGTGTGGGTCACACCGCTGAAATCGGCCACATCAACAAAAAGTTAGGGGCCTATGAAGTTGAGGTATACGAAAATCAATACGGTGATGAGCAAGCACAGGCCTTGTATTACCGTATTCCTTTGCAGCACCCTGCGCTGACCAAACGTGAAGGGGTACCAAGCTTAAGTAAAATTGAGTGGGCCTCTTCGGTCCATGCGCCTTTGGGGTTGCAGCCTGAGGTGATTCAAGAAGCTTTGGAAGCTGGATATTTCACGGAGCCAGTGGGCACCAAGCTCACCTTGTCCAACTGGACCACGCCGGAGATTGTGCGTTACGCCGAGGTTTTGCGCGAAGTGGCACCGCAAGGTCTAAACCATGTGTACTTTTCTTCCTCTCGGGATGAACTGGTGGATAAGGGTCTGCGTTCTTTGCGTATTCAAAGAAAGGACGCTCAGATCATCATCGGTTTACAACGCCAATACGTGGGTCACACCACCGCGGCGGCGAGAAGTTTGTCCGATCCAGCAGGGTTTCAGCAGCCCTTCGCTTTCTTTGATTGGCCGTTGGTGTCTCACCCCGCCGAAGTGGGAACATTAGAAACCATTCAGCAAATACAAAACATCATCAATGAACAAGGTGCCGATAATATTTTAGCACTCACCTTAGAACTGGTGGGGGAACGATCTGGCTATGTTCTTTCAGAAGAGTTTTTGGCAGCGGCAGAGACCTTACGAGAAAATACCGGCATTCCTCTGGTGTTCGTGGAGTCTGCCGGGGCATTGGGTCGAAATGGAAAAAGCCTCTTTGTGTCTGAACAAACCGAGGTGAAGCCCAACATGATCCTTTGGTACACGGGGGCGCAGTTGGGACAAATCTTTGTGGATGACCAATACTATGTCCCCAAGCCGTTAACGTTGATTTCCACTTGGGACGGTGACGAGGTGTGTATGCGCCGCACTGTTTGTCACTTGAGGGAAGCGCAAAAGTTCCTAGGTAAAGGCGTAGCCCAAACCTTTGAAGATGGTTTGGCCAAAGCCGCTGGCAAAGTAGATGTGAAGGGACAGGGCATGTGGCAAGTTTTGGACTTTGGCAATGAAGACGCGGCCGAAGCCTTTTTAAGAAAGTGTTACGATGCGGGTTTGCGTTTGGGACGCGGGTTGCCTGGGCGGGTGGTGGTTGCGCCACCTCTGACGCTCACGGAGACAGACCTCAAATCTGGCTTAGCGATTATTGCTCAGTCCCTTTAGGTGTAGATTTAGCACTCACTTGATCGGCGAGCTCGGTGTGGGGGAACGAAGCCCCTTGTCCCATGAGCTCGGCGATGAGTTGCGGGATGCCCGCAAATTCAGGGCGCCCATCGAGCGTAGACGGCTTGATCGAAGCACCGTAGAGGGCGAAGAAGGCCAACTCATGGTGTTTGGTGGCGGTTTCAATTCCGTGGTCGGAATAGACCAATAAAAGATCATCGGATTGCATTTGCTTCATGAAAGTGCCCAAGCGGTGATCCAAATAACGGTAAACCCACATGAGTGAGAAGTGACCGTTATCCGTTCCATTTCGAAAAGCCCCTTGGAACATGGCATGGGTGAGAATGTCTAAAGGCTCGATTCGCATCATCATGATGTCTGGGTGACGTTCCCCATAAAATTGCGCTACCATGTCCATTTGTGCGGCCATCATCTCCAGTTGTTGAAGCTGGTGGGGCTTGTGAATGTCGTTTAATCCGGCCAATGCTGCATGCTCTGCAGAAGTGATGGGACGCCGCCCAATGGGTACAGACAGTTTTTGTTCTTGCCCTTTTGGCCCCGTGACCAAGGCTTGCCGTCCGCCATTCATGCCCCCGTGAGAAAAAAGCATGTTGGCCACACTAAGGGCCTGCTCGCCCATGACATCAAAGAAGTTTTGGCTTTGTGGCAGTACCCATTGAAGCGCTTCTAGGGGATTTTGACCCACGCTCGCCAGACCCCCCAACTCGGCACCCATTTGGTACAAGAAACTTTGAACTGATGGCTGCAATTGGCGTTGGGGCCAAACGATTTTTTCCATGGCCATGGCGGTGATGGGTGGCTCAGAGATCATGGCACCGGATAGGCCGCCCGTGATGAGTTTATCAAAATAGGGGAGCATGCCCAGCTGGCGTCCATATTGAATCAGATGCCAGTCCGCACAATCTAAGAACAAGGTCACCAGTTTTCGATGGCCATCAGCCGCCGCCCATGGCGACTCTTTATAAGGGGGCGCCGGTTTTGGAGCCATTGGCGCCGGGCCAGAATGTATGTGTTCACGTCCTGGCCAGGCGGTTCCCGCTTGCATTACTTTTTCACCATCTTTGAGCACCCAACGCAAGGGGCGACGCGACAAGGTGGTTTGAAGGGTGAGTTTTTGCCCTGGAATTAAGCTGAACTTTCGGTAGGGGGCCAGCGGTTCTGTTTCTTCGTGCTGAGGACTCACCCACAGAGCCATCTGTTTGGGCCAGTCGGAAGAGAAGGTGACAGTCCAGGTTCCATCTGCTTGCAGTTCTGTCTGTTGTGTTTGTTGGGGGGCCATCTCTTGAGGGTTTGGTACCTCGAGGTGAGCCGGGAGTTGGGCGTAGAGCTTTTGGGCTGCCTCCAATTCGCTGCGGCTGGTGTAGTGAACCATGAGTCGTGCGGCCACATTTTTTTGAAGTTTGGGATCTGGAATCTTGTCGAGGTGGCTGACCAGATCGAGCAGTTGCTCCAGTGAATTGTAGCCCGGACTCTTCAATTTTTGTGCATGCATGACCAGCGCTGTTTTGGCTTGAACCATCATGGGATGGGCACCACTGGCCGTCCATTTCTGAGACGTTTCTAGGAGCTTTGCTCCTTCGCCAGCGGCCCCCAGCGTGCGCAGTTGAAGGTCAAAAAAGGCGTCTTTAAGATGGGTTATCTCGGGCGTTGAAGGGATGCCAGACAGAGCCTGCACGGCTTTTTCGTGTTGGTTGTTTTTCAACCATTCGTTGCCCAACCACAGTCGGATGGCCACATGATCAGGGCTGTTGTTGCCGTGGGCTTTGAACATGTCATCCATGGCTTCGGCCCCGGTACCCTGTCTTTGCCAAAACCCAAAAGCAGCTTTTTGAATGGGCAGATGACCCAAATAGCCATTTTGAATTCTTGCCACCAGCGGTTCGTGCGCCGCCGCGTTGGCCCAATTGAGAAATGCCAACCCTGGTCGCTCCGGGGGCAGCCACGAGGAAGGAAATTGTTGGGATGCCGCCTGCCAAATGAGTTCAGCACAGGCAGAAGTTTGGTTGGTTTCGAGCAAGGACAATGCGCGGCACATGACCGCATTGTGGGCGTCGTATTCAAAACGGGACCATTGCTCGGTCTGGGCCAACACCGTTTCGTGTTGCCCTTGGCCCGCAGCTTCACAGATGGCCGCCACCTGTTGGAGCTCTTTGCTTTCTTGATAGCCATTGTAGATCAAGATGGCTGCAGCAGACAGCAACCCCATGAGCAAAAGGATTTTCTTCATGGGTTCTCCCCATGTCGCCAGTTGACTTGAAAACGGTATTGCGAGTTTTGTTTGTTGCCAGTGAACACAACGCGGTTCTTTTGTTGGTTTATGAGGGGCTGATCGTTGAGCATGGCATTGGCGTTGGAAATGGCTTGCAGGTCCAAATGGCCGTGTAGCGCATCTGTTGTTGGGAGCGATTTTTCTTTCGCGGTGGCTTGTTTGAGTCCGTCTTCATTCCAAGCAAAAACCACCGCCTCCTCTTTGATAAGAACGCAAGGGGCCAATTGCGGAAAAATGGGAACCTCAGAAAAGCAAGTGCCCGAGCGATCACCCATTTGAATTTTTCGTTTGCGGAGCTGGTATTTGGTGCTCAAGGCTTTTTCAAATTGAAGGATGAGTTCTTGAATGAGTTTTTTATTTTTTT
>PBLQ01000027.1 GCA_002721815.1 Myxococcales bacterium | reverse complement strand
TAGGTACCGGTGTGAAGCTCGATGGCATCCACGTGCAAAGCTTTCGATGCTTCGAGCTGCTGGGCGTCAGACTCAACGAACAAACTGACTTTGATGCCTTTTTCTTTAAGGGCCGCAATGGTGGTTTGCAGCGGGCGTTGTTGGCTCACTACGTCAAGACCACCTTCAGTGGTGAGTTCTTGTCTTTTTTCAGGCACCAGCGTCACCGTGTGGGGCTGCACCTCTAAAGCGATACGCACCATTTCGGGGGTGGCCGCCATTTCGAGATTGAGGGGCACCTCTAGGACCTCTTTGAGTAGGTACACGTCACGGTCGCGAATGTGTCGACGGTCTTCGCGAAGGTGCACGGTGATTTGGTCGGCCCCACCTAAGACTGCCAAAGTGGAGGCTTGGACCGGGCAAGGGTAGGTGGTTCCGCGCGCTTGACGCAGAGTGGCAATGTGGTCGAGGTTCACACCCAGGCGAAGTGGATTTGTGTTCATGGTCGCTCCTCCATTTTGGTGTAGGAATTCTGGCAGATATTTTCAGGAGATCAAGAGGCTTATTCTTCATTTTCTCCACAGAATATGTTTGTATGGGCCCCTCAAAAATGGAGTCCGAAATGTTTCGATTGATCAAAATTGTCGCGGTCTTGGTGGTCTTAGGTGGGGGTTACATTGGGTACGCCTTTTGGGGTGAGTTGACGCCAGGTGAAAAACACCATCTGAAAGACCACACCAAAAAAGCCATCAAAAGTGGCGAATTCAAAGAAATGGGACAGGCGGTCTCCAACAAACTTAAAGACAAGGCCCAAACTCAAAAATCTCGAATTGAAGACAAAAGTGCTGAAGTCAAAAAGCAACTCCAAAAAGCGGTGCACGATAAAGCGCAAGAAATCGCCGACAAAACGAAAGAGACGCCGGCCCCCGAAACCCCTTAACCTGCTGGATGCCGTCTATCCCACAACTTTTGAATCAGAGGTTGGAAATGGGCGTGCGCATCATTGCTCGCGGCACAAACCCCTACCGGATGAGATGCTTTTCCAGTGTAGGATAAAGGTGCGCCCAATAGCCCAGTGAGCTGTCCACCGGCAGCCTGTAAAATAGCTTGAGGGGCGCAAGTATCCCACACCTTAATGTGGTTGGTCGCGGTAACGTACAAGTCTGCTTCGCCATGGGCGATGGCGCCTCCCTTGAGACCTACGGACCCACGGGTAATGCGTTCCTGCACACCTAACTCATTAAGCATCTGGTCAATAGCCCGTGAAGGATGGGAGCGGGACACCAACACGGCCGCCCGTTCAGCATCAAAAGGACGCACTTGCAGGGGCGTTCTTTGCCCTGAATGAATTTTCTCCGCAGATTTGCCACCATTGACGTCCGTCACACCGGTCCAAAACGTCTCACTCACCGGATGGTAAACCACACCCAGAGCAGGGCAACCATCAATGCAAAGGCCGATCATGACCACGTAATCTGGGCCCCCTTTAGAAAAGTCTGAAGTGCCGTCCAGGGGGTCCACGCACCATACCCTCGACGCTTGGGGTAAATCATCATCGGTGGCCCACGTCTCTTCTGTGATCAAAACATCATCAGGAAACGCATGTCGCAGTCCTTCGCTGATCAAGGCATCGGCAGCTAAGTCTGCTTCTGTCACGGGACCTTGATTATTCGATTTTTGGGTGACGTTTGCCAACGCCACACTGCGTTTCTCGAGGATTAAACTTCCGGCAGCTTCCGCCAATCGCAAGGCGCAATCCAACTCTTGATGTAATGGATTCATGAGGTGGTCCCCGCGAGGCACGCGCTTAATGGTGAAGGAAATCGTTCACTTTATCGAGGAGCATGCCTTTGCCTTCCCCAGAGCGTATATCCATGGAAGACACGTCGAGGTTTAAGACTTCCATGCCGTACTTCTTTTCACAGATTGAAGGGAAAGCGGTGTAAAACCCGTTGAGACCCTGCAAAAAGTTGGCTTGCATTTCTTTTTCTTCTTCACGACCTCGCGAACTGATTCGGTTCAGCAAAACATCGACATTGTCCACCGTGAAGGTAATCACTTTATCAGGGCGATGCAGATCGCGGTTTAAACGCTCGAAATCCTCGAAATACAGCTCGAGTTCCCGATCGTCCATGTAACCAAGCCCGTGTAAATATTTCGCGAAAATCTCAGGGTCTTCATAGAGGGTGCGGTCTTGAATGCAGCTTTTGGGCACGCGAGCAATCAGCTCGTGATGCTGGGTACGTTTGATCAAAAATTCAAGCTGGAGGGTGAAACTCCAACGTGCCATGTCTTTGTAATAGTCGGCCAAAAAGCGGTTATCGATCACCGGCTCATCAAAAAGTTCCAAATCGAATGTTCTCGAAATCAGCTTTGCTGCAGTGGTTTTGCCGCAGCCGATATTTCCAGCCAGCGCGATGAACATTTTACGATTTGGGGGTTGATATGCCATGCCGATACTCCATTGGGTGGTTGTCATTCTTTATCCGTCCAAAGGGGTCCCGTAAAGGGGTTTTGCAGGCGCAAATGGGGATTTTCCACCCCGTCCGTTATCCCCTTAAAATGGCCTGTGGCAGCGCCCAGACTGCTAAACCTCCGCCCACAAAAAATAGTTCGGTAAATACTCAACAGAACGGGCAGATATGCGATAATATGAGAGCGAGGTATCTATGTGGCGCGCCGTTTTTCTTGGGGTTTTAGGAATTACCTGCAGTATCAGCTGCGGCCGTATCTCCTTTGACCCGGTGGCTTTTTATAACCCCTACGCGCCTCCGCCCAGCTATGACGGCTCGGTGTATGTAGATCCTTATCAAGGCATGGATTTAGATGGGGGCTTTGCCAGCGGCCTGCCGGTCTGTGGCAATGGTATTTTAGATACTGGGGAAGCTTGCGATGGGGATGCGCTCGGAAGTACCACCTGTGCCACCTTTGGAATGGGAGGCCAATTGACTTGCGCAGCGGATTGCCAAAGTTTTGATCTCACTGGCTGTGAAACCCCGGCGCCTATCATCCCGGTGAATGACGGTGGCATCACCCATCCTGATGCCGGCACACCGGGCAACACGGACCCCGAATGTGGTAATGGCATCATTGAGCCACCCTTAGAAATCTGTGATGGGGAAGCCATGCCCCCTGGATTAACCTGTGACACCTTTCAGTCCGGAGCCACGGGGTTTCTGACCTGCTTGCCTGACTGCAGCTTTGTTGATGACTCTGAATGCATCGAACCGCCCCCTCAGTGCCGACCGAGAAACTCTGCGGACGACAATCTCTTTTTGGTTGAAACCGGTTTGTACGACTTCTTCGGCGATACCAGTTCCTCCTGTTTTGCGTGTCACGTTAACGGCCCTGGGACGAGCTTTTTCACCTATTCGGTTTATAACGTCGATCTTTTTCGAACCACGGTGCGAGAGAATGCACCCAATTATTTCCGCCCCGATAGCCATTACAACGACGGTTCGTCCAATTACGGCAGGGTATTACAGGGAAATGATATCCCAGCTCTTTCCATTTTGGCCTATAAATCCAAACTGGGTGTGGTACCACCGGCTGATGCCACCCATAATCACGAGTTTAATGAATTCGTGAATTCGAATGGAAGTCCCAATGCCCTCGGCGAGTCATTACTGACGTTTATAGATTTCTACATCCACCCCGACGAACACCAAATTTGTGCTGAATGACTGGCGAACCGCCAAGAAAAATAGATTCCATTGCCCATGCCCAACGCTAACCCCATGACGCCAATGCTCCACATCGTTTTGGTACAGCCCAAAATGGCCGCCAACATCGCCGCCATTGTGCGGTTGGCCACTGCCTTAAATGGGGCAGTACATGTTTGTGGACCTCTCATTTTTGAGAAAAAGGCAGATAAAACCAAATGGCGGGCGGCCTTGGATTATTGGGCAGGCGCGCGGGTACATTTCCACCGCAGCGTTGACCGGTGCTTGGCGTTGCTCGACAAAACCCCTTGGCTCATTGAAGTGGGCGGCTCAAAAACCCTTTGGGAGGCACCTTTCGAATGGGGTGACGTGTTGGTTTTTGGACCAGAAGACGGCAGTATCCCCGAGGCCATCATAAAAAAACAGGCCCATCGGTTGCTCTCTTTGCCGCAACCGGGGCCCGTTCGTTCACTCAACTTGGCTCAATGTGCTGCGGTGACCAGTTTCGAGGTCTACCGCAGACTGCATCACCCCAGCGAGTGACTAGAGTGCGTGTTTTTGCAGCAATGCAGGCACACGGTTTGACGCCATGGCCGTAGGGGCTTCAAAACGCTGGCCGGTGAGCAGCTCGGTCAACTCCCAGTAGTGAACACTGAGATCCGTACGGATATCGTCGGACAACTGTGGTGCTTCCCCTTCGCCGCGGTAGTTGTGCTCTGAAATAAGCCAGCGACGCAAACGCTCTTTATCCAGCATTTCGGGGGCCACGCCCGCAGCGAGTTTGGCATCGTAAGAATCCTTTTTCCAGTAACGAGAGGAGTCTGCGGTGTGGATCTCGTCGATGAGAATCACCTTGCCGTTGTGAATGCCGAACTCATACTTGGTGTCCACCAAAATGAGGTTTTGTCTTTCTGCGAATGCTTGACCTGTTTTGAACAACGCCAAAGAGATTTCACTGATTTCTTCGGCTTGGGATTTGGTCACTGCGCCAGAGGCAATCAACTCGTCCATGGAGCAGGGCATATCGTGTTCGCCCACTTCGGCTTTTGTGGTGGGTGTGATGATGGGGGTTTCAAACGCTTCGTACTCTCGCATGTGCGGGTTCAGCTTCAAACCATATTTGGAACCACGGGTATTGGCGTCTTCACGGGCCAAAGAGCCTGCCAAGTAACCTCGAACCACCATCTCTACCGCCAAAGGCTTGGCTTTTTTGCATCGCATGACCTGGGCGTCGGGTCGGTCGATGAGGTGCGTAGGAACAATCTCCGTGACTTTGTTCAACCAAAAGGTCGTTTGCTCGGTGAGCATGGCGCCCTTGAGGGGAATCGTGCCTAACACCACATCAAAAGCACTGACGCGGTCGGAGGCCACCAAAAAGAGTTCATCATTCTTTTCGAAGATGTCTCTCACTTTGCCTTTGCGGGCAGGGGCGGGATACAACACCGATTTCAAGGTGTGATTGAGGTGATTTTCGATGATTGTTTCTTTTGATCCTTGCATAATAAATCCTTTTCACTTGACCTGGGCCACACCGGTCCTTACCAAGCTGAACAGGGTCTCAAAGGGCTTATGGCCACTTTTTATCCCAAAGACACAGAAATGTTACAAAGGCAATGAAACTCCTACACGAAGAACAAACGCCCTACGCCAACTACCGTATCGTTCAAAGAGGCAGACGTGTGGATATGGATGTCCAAGGAGCGGTATTCGCCACTTTTCATCCCGACCAACTCCTGACCGGCTATTCCTGGGATGCCATCACGGCGGCGGCGGCGCTGACCCCCTACAAACGGGTCCGACGCCTTTTGATGCTTGGGGTGGCAGGGGGGACCTCCCTGCGACAAATCCGTCGCCTTTGGCCGAAGGCGAAGCTGGTGGGTCTCGATATCGACCGTCGTTTAATCAGGGCGGCCAACCGATATATGGGGCTTCAGGACTGCCAAGTTGAAATGATTTTTGGGGATGCGGACCAAAAGCTGAAAACCCTCGAAGGTTCTTTCGATGTGATCATTGACGACCTCTATAAATGCGGGCACCTCGACGTAGAACGGGGTGGGGTACCATTCCCGAGCCGTTTACAAAACTTGGTCCCTCTGCTGGCGCCCAAAGGCATTATTGCTGCCAACTTCATCAATGATGTGGGTTTTGAACAACCCTTGGATCAGGGGCAAAAGGCGTTCCAAGCCAACTTTAAAGAGAACGCGTGCATTCGCTCTATATATGGCTACAACCAAGTTTTTGTGGGCGGCAAATGTCTTCGGCCAGACTTCGATCTGAAGACCTATGGCCACAAATGGACATCCCCCAGGGACAAGCAACTTTGGAACGACCTCAAAGTGGAATTCCTCTAAACAAACGAGCGCCCCCAAACCCATTGACCTTTGGTCGTTTTTTTGACCTCACGGCCTAGGTGTCACACAATGTAGGCCTTTGGAGCTTAGGGCCGTTAGTAGGCCCCACATCTCCCTTTTGGGAGACACCAGGAGAGGCTGGGGAGAGAACCCGATGCGCGCACAGATCGTTGATATTATTAACAAAACGCTGTCTTCTTTGGTGGCCAAAGGTGAACTGCCCGAAGCGGTGTCCGAGGCAAATCCCCCATTCACGGTGGAACTCCCCAAAAACAAAGATCATGGGGATTATGCCACCAACGTGGCCATGCTCCTGGCCAAGCCAGCAAAAAAAGCGCCGAGAGCCATCGCAGAGCTACTGGTTGCCAATTGGGTGGACCCCGACCAAATCATCGTTCAATCCGAAGTGGCAGGGCCCGGCTTTATCAACTTGCGTGTGAACCCACACGCCTTACTCCAAATCATCCACCAAGTCTTGGGTGAGGGCGACGCCTATGGATTGGCCAAAGAATCCAACGGTGAAAAAGTATTGGTGGAATTTGTTTCCGCCAATCCCACAGGCCCCCTTCATTTGGGGCATGCACGAGGTGCATTTACCGGTGATGCCGTGGCGCGCTTGCTCGAAGCGGCGGGCTACGAGGTGACCCGCGAATTTTACATCAATGATACTGGCAATCAGGTACTCGTACTCGGACGCAGCATCTACGCCCGTTATCAACAAGCCCATGGTCACGATGTGGAGCTGGCTAAAGATGCATATCCCGCAGAATATGTGAAAAACATCGCCACAAGCATTCAAGACCAAGATGGTGATAAATGGCTCTCGGCTTCAGAAGAGCAATGGCTGCCATATTTCGTTCAAAAAGGCGTCCAAACCAACTTGGCACAAATTAAAAAAGACCTCGAGAATATCAACATTCCGTTTGATTCCTGGTTTTCTGAACAATCACTTCACGAAAGTGGGAAGGTAGCGGGCCTCATCGAAGCCTATGCCAGCTCAGGTATGGCTTACCGCGCCGAGAAACCGCGCGGCGCAGAAGAGCGCGTGCGCCGCGAAGACAGCAAAGCAGCCCAGTACCAGGACCAACAGGCTGGTGGGCTGTTTTTAGAAACATCTCGATTTGGCGATGACGAAGACAGAATTATTCAACGGGCCAATGGGACGCCGGTTTACCTCGCTGCCGACTTGGCTTATCACATCGATAAAATTGAGCGTGGTTTTCACCGCATGATCGACGTTTTCGGTGCGGACCATGGTGGCCACGTGCCGAGAATCAAAGCCGGCATTCAAGCTGCAGGCAAAGACCATTCAGATTTAGAGTTTTTGTTGGTTCAAATGGTGCGGCTCATGCGCAATGGCCAAGAACTCCGGTTCTCTAAACGTGCGGGGCAGATTTACGGGATTGACGAGTTGGTCGATGAAATCGGCCCCGATGCGGCGCGATTCATTTTCTTGATGCGGTCTGCCAATACCCAATTTGATTTCGACCTCGATTTGGCGCTGCGGCAAAGCAACGATAATCCGGTTTTTTACGTACAATATGGGCACGCGCGCACCACCACGCTCCTGCGTCGTGCTGCTGAAGCCAGCATTCCTTTCGACCCCAAGTCGCCGCCTGCAGTGGCTGACCTCGAAGGACTCCGGTTGCCCGAAGAGCGCGACATGCTCAAAAAGATGGCCGCCTTTAGCGACATTCTTCAAGGGGCCGCCAAAGCATCCGAACCCCATCGGCTGATCTATTTTTGCCAAGAACTCATCGCTTTGTTTCACGGGTATTTTTCTAAATATCGCGCCACAGAGCGGGTGATTTCCGATGACATCCCTTTAACGCTGGCCCGCCTGTCTTTGGTGGCGTCGGTCAAACAAACGTTAAAAAATGCATTAAATATCTTGGGCATCAGTGCGCCAGACCACATGCAAGCACCCGATGCACCCAGCGAGGATGAATAGCCGCCATGACCCACAAGCACCGTTCATTTGATTTCGCGAAACCATCCCGCAGAGGCGGGGGCCTGGGGATGACCACCATCCCTGAAATGGCCATTTCCATGATTCCCGCCAAACTCTTTGATAAAGGGCCATCCATCGCAGTGGCCTTGGGCCTGTGCGTGGGCCTGTCCTTTGGCGTAGGGATTCTATCCGGTTGGTATTCTTATCGCAGCGTGAACGACCAGGAACGGCCGCTGTGGGGTCAGAATCAGTTGAATGGGGTGAGTGCAGATGCAGATGCGCACGCCGCAAAGCTGAATAAATCCGATTTGACCTTTTTTGATGAGCTGCGCCAGCCCAGTAAACAAGAGGTTCTCGATCTCGATACCCAGCCACCCCCGAAACATTTGGCCACCGAACTCCAGGCGACCCAACCAGTGAATACTGGCGCCGAGAAATTGAAAACCGAAAAAGCCGTGGAGGCGTCCCAGAGCACTCCAGACGTTCCTCTGCCCGTTGCCGGGGCAGTGGCGCCCACAGAGGATGAAGCACCACCGCCAGCGACCAACATCAACCGTGGGGACCAGATGGCTTCAGCCCTGGCACGTCTGCTGGGCGAGCCCAGTGTGCCTTCTTTGCCTGGGGCCGGATCTTTCAGTACACCAAAAACGCCAGAAGTTGTTTTAAAAACAGGAGGCTGGAAGATACAGGTGTCGGCATTTTCCAGTAAAACGCAGGCGGTTTCACTGGTGAATCATTTGCAGACCAAAGGGTATCAGGCCCGATTGCGCGAACAGCCCAGCGCCAATGGTGGGTTGCTGTACCCGGTCCAAATTAAGGGATTTCAGGATGAGGATGAGGCAATGATGGCCCAAGAAAGCTTGAGTCGAGAAGAGGGTCTAAAGTCTTACTTGCTGAAACCGTAAAGGCGCGCAACTAGCCTTTGTTGAGCTGGGTCAGCTCCCAGTCATCCACTTCGCCATCAGAATCGCGGTCAATACCTACACGGTCCAGTTTCCCGCCTTCAAAGTATTCCCAGTAGTCGATATCACCGTCGTAGTTCAGATCGGCTTCTTTTTTTACGATGTTGTTGTCCTCAAAAAAGCGCCACAAATCGACCTTGTTGTCGAAGTTGGTATCGTATTCTTTGCGGACCAGTACGGTGGCTTCAAAGAAACTGACGACGTCCACTTTGCCATCGAAATCCGTATCCATGCGTTCGGAGATGAGTTCACGCTTCTTGTTGAATGAGCGAATCACGTCGAATTTTCTATCGAAATTCACATCCACTTCTTTGCGTACCAACACCTCTTGCTCACCTTCGATGAAAAAATATTCGGTCACATCAACCACTTTATCGGAGTTGAGGTCGCTCTCTCGCTTCCGGAATTCGTCAGGGTCAAAATCATCGGAACCTATCAACCGCTCGGCCTTCTCGAGTTTCTTTGCTTCTTGCCCAATGGGTTTCTTTTTTGCGGCGGGGTCGTTCTTTTGAGCCGACTGGGTGCTGGCGCGGCCCACTGTGAGCCCGAGCACCAAGCCTGTGAGTAAGATGGTTGTTACGTTTTTCCGCATGATTATCCTCATTTGTGTCATCAGGGGTATGTTGAACCGTATTTACCCGTTTGGTCAATCCCTCTTTATTAAAGGCGCAAATTTCATTAAGAAAAGTGCGCGATCATTACAAGGAATAGGTGAAAATCATGGAAAAACGCGCAGTGGTCACCGGAGGGGCTGGATTTATTGGCTCCCATATCGTGGACTCATTACTGGAGAAGGGCTTTAAAACCCTGGTTATTGACGATTTATCGTCTGGGAAGATCGAGAACCTCAATGACGGCGCCGAATTCTTAAAGGCAGACATTTGTAGCCCAGAAGCCGCCGAAACCCTTGAAAAATTCAAACCACAGGTGCTTTCCCATCATGCAGCCCAAATGGACGTCCGGCATTCGGTGATGGATCCCGCTTTTGACGCCAAAATCAACGTCAGCGGCTTTTGCAACATCCTCGAAGGCGCTCGTAAAGGTGGAACCCTCACGCAGGTCGTTTTCGCTTCATCCGGTGGGGCCATGTAT
The DNA here is from genome assembly GCA_002721815.1 of Myxococcales bacterium. Taxonomy (GTDB): domain Bacteria; phylum Myxococcota; class UBA727; order UBA727. The sequence goes on along the minus strand of PBLQ01000027.1, from coordinate 21,492 downwards.
GGCGAACAAGACGTTCATCCCGCGCCCGAATCACACCCTGTACGCCCTGAAAGCCCCTACGGGCTAAGCAAATACGTTGGTGAACGCTACCTAGACTGGTATCATCGTACCTACGGCTTCAAGACCTGCTCACTGCGATACGGGAATATTTACGGTCCTCGGCAGAACCCCCACGGAGAGGCCGGGGCGGCCGCCATTTTTTGTAATAAGCTGTTGGCAGAACAAAATGTCACCGTTTTTGGCGATGGCAAACAGACCCGCGACTACGTCTTTGTCGCAGATGTGGTCCGCGCTCACAGTGCCGCCATTGACAATGAGTTGAACGGCTCCTTCAACGTGGGAACCGGGGTGGAAACCGATGTCCTCACCTTGGCCAATGTCCTCCGGGAAGAGATGCGGCCCCACGTGAACCGATTGGGCGAAATTGAAATGGCACCCGCCCGTTTGGGCGAGCAATTGCGCAGTGTCATTGACGCCTCCCTTTTAAAGGCGCATACAGGGTTTCGGCCCGAGGTCTCCATTGCGGAGGGTCTGGGGCAAACCGCCAGCTTTTTTCGAGAGCAGCAAGGAAACACGTAGCCAACATGACCGAATTGAACGTCCGTAATTTCTCGATCATCGCACACATTGATCATGGCAAAAGCACTTTGGCCGACCGCATTCTGGAGGCCACCGGTGCGCTGTCTGATCGTGAAATGAAAGAGCAATTCCTCGATAAAATGGAATTGGAACGTGAACGCGGCATCACCATTAAGGCGCAAGCGGTGCGGTTGTCCTACACCGCGAAAGACGGGCAAGAATATACTTTTAACCTCATCGATACACCAGGACACGTGGATTTCGGTTACGAGGTAAGTCGTTCCTTGGCAGCGTGCGAAGGGGCCTTGCTCATCGTGGATGCCGCCCAAGGGGTCGAGGCCCAAACACTCGCGAACGTTTATTTGGCTTTAGACAATGACCTCGAAATTGTGCCTGTCATCAACAAAATTGACCTGCCCAGCGCCGACCCCGAACGTGTCAAAGCAGAGGTGGAAGATGTCGTAGGTCTCGATGCATCGGCAGCCCCTTTGGTGTCCGCAAAAACAGGGGTTGGTATAGAAGAACTGCTTCAGGCCATCGTGGATTACATTCCACCGCCCGAAGACGCTTCTTCAGACCCATTAAGAGCACTCATCTTTGATTCTTGGTTTGATGCCTACCGGGGGGTCATCATGTTGGTGCGCGTGAAAGAAGGCGTCATCAAAACCAAGCAACCCATCAAGCTGATGCACAATGATAAAGAATTTGATGTACAAGAAGTGGGCGTGTTCGGACCTCACCCCATGCCACTGCCAGAGCTGCGGGCCGGAGACGTTGGGTTTGTCATTGCCAACATCAAAGAAGTCGCTGACGCCAAAGTGGGCGATACAATCACCACGGTGAAAAATGCTGCCCAAGAGCCGCTGTCAGGTTTTCAAGAAGTTAAACCCATGGTTTTTGCCGGTGTATTCCCTGTGGACACCAAAGATTATGAAGATCTCCGGGAAGCATTGCATCGCTTGGCACTCAATGACGCTGCCTTGAGCTTTGAGCCCGAAACGTCTCAGGCGTTGGGGTTTGGTTACCGCTGTGGATTTTTAGGCCTGCTGCATATGGAAATCATTCAAGAACGCCTCGAACGAGAGTTTAACCTTGAGTTGATCACCACGGCACCCACCGTGGTGTACAATGCCAAGATGAATGACGACACGTGGTTTAAAATAGATAACCCGTCAAGAATGCCTGAGCCCACAAAAATCAACTACATCACCGAACCGTTCATTAAAGCATCCATTCATACCCCCAATGAATATGTGGGCTCAATTATCACGCTGTGTGAAGACAGAAGGGGCGAGCAAAAAGGCATCACTTACCTGTCCGAAAACCGTGTCGCTGTGGAGTATCTTTTGCCCTTGGCAGAGGTGGTTTATGACTTTTTTGACCGTCTAAAGACCATTTCTCGGGGCTACGCGAGCCTAGAATACGACATGGACGAATACAGACGTTCCAAACTGGTGAAAGTTGATGTTTTGGTTAACGGAGAACCAGTGGATGCGCTCTCCATTATCGTTCACAAGAATACAGCCCAATCACGCGGTCGGATATTATGTGAAAAAATGAAAGAGATTATACCTCGCCAAATGTTTCAAGTGCCAATCCAAGCCGCAATTGGTGGCAAGATTATTGCTCGAGAAAACATTCGCGCCATGCGGAAAGACGTAACGGCGAAGTGTTACGGGGGCGATATTTCCAGAAAGCGCAAACTGCTCGAAAAGCAAAAAGCGGGTAAAAAACGCATGCGGCAGGTGGGTAAAGTCGAGATTCCCCAAGAGGCTTTTTTGGCCGTTTTGCAGGTGGATTGATGAAGCTGTTTTCTACTGTGCAACTGGGCTATTTGGTGGCCCTGGCGCTTTCCTTAGGACTGATGTTCTTGGGGTGGGGTTGGGTCTATACACCAGGTTCTTCGGGCTCCAACGTCATGCTGGGTATTTTGCTGGCGCTGGCCTTGGTGTATTTGCTCACCGCAAACCTGGGTCCTTTCTTTCAAGACCGGGTTTTTCATGGCGGCGATCCAAAACGGGCCACGTTGGTACGGCAGGCGGGCATTTTGATGCGCGAAGGCACGAAGCTTCTCAAAACCACAGAGAAAAAGCGATTTGCCCAGAGTAATGGCGGCGCTGTTGAGGTGCCAGGACAAGCCGTAAGGGACGGGGTGGCAGACCTGGAACGAGCCCTAGGAGAAGGCAATGAGCGCGTGGGAACCCCCCTAACCACAGACGAGCTTGAGACCAAAGTCAATCGTCTCCACGAGGAACTCGAACGACTGGCGTCGTTGAACAAGCCAAAGCGGCGGTTGGGTGACTTTTCCTCCTTGGTGGTGGCCTTCGCCTTGGCTTATGCCTTGCGCGCTTTCTTTCTAGAACCTTTCCAAATCCCCTCTGGCTCCATGATTCCGACGTTGCTGGTGGGGGACCATCTTTTTGTTTCAAAAAGCACCTATGGCATCGTCAAACCCTTTGGCAGCACGGGTTATTGGCACCAGTGGTCCGAACCCCAGCCCGGTGAGGTGGTGGTTTTTGAAGCCCCTCCTTACGTCGGGCCTAACCACGGGGAAGCCTGGATCAAAAGGGTGGTGGCGGGCCCAGGACAAACCGTCTTTATGAAGGAGTCCGTACTCCACGTAGATGGCGAACCGTACACCCATGAACGCATGCTGGGACAAGCCACGTACAAAGATTATCAAGACGTCACCCGGCAATGGTTGCCTGCAGTGGCCGACCACCGCGTGGAGGACATTAACGACCACAGGCACAGCATTTATATTTCATCGCCCACGCAGTTGGATTGGCCCACTTTGGGGTTTGACGGCCGTCCCTTACAGCTCCCTGGGTTGAAATGCGGACCGAGCTCTTGCACCGTGGCCCCCGGACACATTTTTGTGATGGGCGATAATCGGGATAATTCCAGCGATGGGCGCCGATGGGGCGCGGTGCCCATTGAAAACGTCAAGGGCAAAGCCCTTTTTATTTGGATGAGCGTGGATGGCTCTCAAAATTCAGTGTCCATAGGGAACTTTGTGCTGCCCAACTTCCGCTGGGATCGATGGCTCATGAAAATCCTATAGTTGGGTTAAAAAATTCACGGGCTCAACAGCCCGATGGTTGACGCCCAGGGGTCATTTTCGGCAGGGTGGCCTTTGAACAAAGAGAAGGGACGTAGGATGCGCAATTTTTTCATCGTTTTCATCATGCTGTTTGGCATGAACACCACCACAACAGCACAACCTGAGGGTGATGCCGTCAAAGATGAGGTGGTAGAAAATGGTGCAGCCGACAAGCCGGCTTCCGTGCCCAGTGACCCATCCGTAGTGGTCCCCAGCGAAGCGGTTGAAGCCCCCCCAGCAGTTGCAGAAGCAACCCCCACCGACCAGGTCTCGGGTTTTGAGTCCGTGGACAAATTGTTTGGCACCTATTTGGTGGGCCCCATTGCCACCGTCATGTTCTGGGATGTGATGTTTTGGGATAACAACGCGCAGACCAATCATCAGCTCCCATTTGTGGTCATTTGGTTGGTTTTGGGCGCCATCTTTTTTACCTTTCGCATGGGTTTCATCAATATCAGGGGCTTTTGGCATGGCGTCGAACTGGTGCGCGGCAAATACAGCTCTCATGATGACGAAGGCCACGGTGAGGTGTCTCACTTTCAGGCCTTATCGTCAGCGCTCTCGGCCACAGTGGGGCTTGGAAACATCGCAGGTGTGGCCATCGCTGTGGGCACAGGGGGGCCAGGCGCTATCTTCTGGTTAATCGTTGCGGGCTTTCTGGGCATGTCCTCAAAGTTCACCGAATGCACTCTGGGCCAAGCTTATAAGCAAAAACGTGAAGATGGACGTGTCATGGGTGGCGCCATGTACTACCTCTCCGATGGCTTGGCAGACCTTAAGATGCCTACCTTGGGCAAGGTCTTGGCGGCGCTCTTCTGCATCTTATGTATTGGGGGCTCCTTCGGCGGTGGCAACAGCTTTCAGGTGAACCAAAGTCTCAATGCCGTCCAAAGCACGGTCCCGTTTTTTGCCGATAACCCTGCCATCTACGGGCTCATCATGACCATTGCGGTTGGCGTGGTGATTTTGGGCGGCATTTCTCGTATCGCCAGTGTGGCCGAGAAAATCGTCCCTGCCATGTGCGGGATTTACGTATTGGCTTGTCTTTACATTATCTTTGCCAACATTGGCGCACTTCCTAATGCCGTTGGAATCATCATTGATGGGGCCTTCAACGCCGACTCAATGTATGGAGGATTCCTGGGTGTATTGGTTATCGGTTTCAAGCGTGCGGCCTTTTCTAACGAGGCAGGGGTGGGCTCAGCTGCCATTGCCCACTCTGCTGCCAAAACCAAAATCCCAGTTCGCGAAGGTTTTGTTTCCCTGCTCGAACCCTTCATTGATACCATTGTGGTCTGCACCATGACGGGTTTGGTCATTGTAATGACCGGTGCCTACGACATGGGTAAATATGGTGACCTCATCAAAAACAACAAGGGGGCGGCACTCACGTCCGCAGCTTTCGAATCTGTAATTCCCTGGTTTCCTTATTTGCTATCGGTCGCGGTCATTTTGTTTGCGTTCTCCACCATGATTTCATGGTCCTATTACGGCGAACGGTGCTCCTGCTATCTGTTCGGAGATAAAGCAACTTTGCCTTACCGTTTGCTCTTCTTGGGCATGACGTTTCTGGGTTCGGTGATCACCTCCACCAACATTTTGGATTTAAGCGACCTCATGATTTTGGGGATGGCCTTTCCAAACATTCTGGGCGTTATTTTACTTAGTGGTAAAGTACGGGCAGCTCTGGATGATTACATGACCCGTTTACGCAATGGCGAGTACCAACCTAACGAGTAATCAACCCATGATGGTCAATATGAAAAACGGTATCCGCGCATCCCGAATGGTGGTTGTACTCCTGCTTTCCCTTGGGTTGAGCAGCACCGCATGTTTGCAATATCGATTTGCCAATACCATTCACCCGCCCATGGGGAAGAACAATATTTATGTCCCCGTTTTTGTGGATGAGACCACCGAAGGAACATTGGGGTTGGACATCGCCAATGCGGTCCGCAATGAGATATTGAAACGTCAGCCACGCCTCCTCACTGCCCAGCTGGGGCAGGGGACCTTGGTCCTCGACGGTACCGTGGTGGGCATGAAAGATAGGCCGCTCTACAGCGGCGAACGAGGCAAATTGGTGGCAGGCACCTATCGGGTCACTGTGGAAGTCAAAATTCGACTGCGGGACCATAAAGGGAAGTCCCTTAAAAAGCTCGAGCTGTTTAAAGCCAGCGAGGAATACATCACCGAGAAAGCCATGGAGAGCACCGAAGAGGGGCGCCGCCGGGCATTGTTACGGGTCGCCCAAACACTGGCCGAACGAATTATCCAGAAGATCGACAATATCCAAAAAGGAAAATCATGACCGATCAAAACCAACCACGCCGTTGTGGCACCGTCGCACTTGTTGGACGACCAAATGTGGGCAAAAGTTCTTTACTGAATGCCTTGCTTGGCCAAAAACTCGCTGCCACCACCCACAAGCCTCAAACCACCCAACGCCGTTTTCAAGGGGTCTTAACCACCGATGAGCGGCAAATTGTATTCGTCGACACCCCGGGACTTCACAAAGCGTCCAAAGGTTTGCATGTGTTCATGGTGGAACAAGCGTTATCCGCACTTAAAGATGTGGACCAAGTCATTTTCATGGTGGAAGTGGCCGGAAATCAAAAAGGCGAAAGCGGCGGTTCGAGTTTAATCCACCCGAGAGATTTAGAAACTTTAGAACTGGTTCAACAACACTGGAGTCACGCCCCAAAACCCATTCTGGTGATCAATAAAATCGACCGACTGCCCCAAAAAGATAAACTATTGCCCATTATTCAAGAATGGGCCCAGCAAGATGCTTTCGCAGACATCGTCCCAGTATCGGCCCACAATAAAGACAATCTGGATGTGCTTCTCGCATCCCTCGGCAAAGGCCTGCCCGAAGGTGATTTTATGTTTGACCCTGAGGCGGTCACCGATGCGGCAGAGCGTGATATTGCGGCGGAGCTCATTCGGGAAAAAGCCATGCTCGAATTGGCGAAAGAGCTGCCATATCGAATCGCTGTGGTGGTCGAAACCTTCGATGAGGAACGCCGCGACGACCCAAGAAAACCCCTGGTCACCATTGAGGCCGTCCTTCACGTGGAGCGCGACTCTCAAAAGGGCATCGTGGTGGGCAAAGGCGGACAAAGAGTCAAAGCCATTGGCGCGCGAGCCCGTCAAGAGCTTGAACGTCTGCTGGGCTGCCAAGTGATGCTAAAATTATTCGTCAGGGTAGAGAAAGATTGGACCACCAACGCCAAATCTCTCAACAAGCTGGGTTACCGTCGCTAATCTTTTTTTTGTCCCGCGGTGTTTTTTTCTTCATCAAAGGCGAGCAGTGCTTTGGCCACACACCGAACCAACGGCTCTTTGTTCCTGGATTGGGTGGTTAAAAGCCAAGTGGCTTTGCCGCCCGAAGTAAAATAGCTGGCATACAAACCGATGGCAGCCACCTCTTTTTGGGCGTGTGCTGCCATCTCGTGGTAACGGTAAATCAGATTGGGGTCACCCAAATCGCCCAAAACCCATGCCCGCTCAGCGGGCGGCAAGTCTTTATTATTGTAAAACAGCGTAATGGCTGTCTGCCGCTGGTACTTCACGAGGGCCCGCAAGGCGAGAAGGGTGCGCTCAGGCAAACCAAATAAAGCGCCACTCATCGTTCGAAAAACGTCATTAAATCCGGGATCCCCCGACGGGTTCACCGTTTTCCAGACCCGCAAGAGTTGGGGTAAATACCGGGCATTGGGGCGCATCTGAAGCACATACAAACCGGTAAAGACGGTAAACGGGTCTTCGTGCCCGAGCGCCCAATCGAGCCAAGCTTCGTTCACAAACTTACTCCCACTGGCAACAGAGGCACTCCAAGCCAACAAAAATTCCGTGGTGGGCAAGGGCCCTTTGGCGAAAATGGCTTTCATGAATTGCTGCTGCTCTTTGGGTTCCATGGGCCGCCAAGAACCGGTGAGGGTTTTGCGGACCATCCTTCCTTTATGCCAAGAGATGGTGCCTTCACGCAGCTCTTCGTCCTTGTAATAGGGGTTTTTAACTTTCGTCACCACCTTGTGCATGCCAGCCTTGAGCTCTTGCTGTCTGGCTTTAAGATTGCGAACCGCATCACGGTGCTCTTGAAGCTCAGAACGACTCTCCAGCTCGGAGATTAAGCGGTCCACTTCACCCAAAATAAGGGGGTATTGCGGATAAAGCTCTTCCCCCAAGCGAAAACGGGCTGCCGTTAAAATTTCGAAGGGCTCTGGCAAATCGACGCCTCGAAAGGAGCCTTGCGGCGACAAAAAAAACTGACTCAGGAACGTCTGATGCAAACTGGCGATTCGAATGGCGGCCAACGCCGACCAGGGTTCTATTTTGGCTTTCACCACTTGGATGAACTGCATTTCGCTTTCTTTTTGCTGACGCAGTAACCGCTCACTTTGAAAACGGCGGAGCTTGGTCAGCCCCAAAGTGCCGATACACGAAGTCTGAGACAGTAATTTCTTTTGGGTCACCTCGGCCTGTCGGTAAGCGCTTTCCATTTGTACTGCCCGGCTTTCAAAAAGGTCGGGATGGGCGCTTTTTGCGATGTATTGTGCTTCTTGGAACCGCTTTTTGGCCAGTGTTAACTGATCCATTTTCATGGCCGCTCTTCCCGCACAAATTCGCAACTGTGCCTTCAGCAGCGGGAAACGACGGTAAAGCTCATCGGGCTGCCAAGCGGTACAATACGCCTCAACCGCTTTTGGCTTTTCTTCGCCCGTTTCCAACTGAATCAGTTTGCTGCGCATGGCCGCCCTGATTTTGACGGCGCGCTTCTCCATGGCATCGAGTTCAATGGCCATCAATGGGTGAGGCAGGGCAAACCAAACGGCAGCCATCAAGCCCAACGACAAAAGCCGATGACGTGAGGTCACCGGCTTTGAAAACAAAGTGAATGCATTCAACATTTACTGTACTTTGGCTTCGCCTTCTTTAAGACGACGCACTTTGTAGCTCGCTTGCTTGCCCTTGATTTGAAGCACACCGGCCATACCGATGGAGCTGGTGCCGTCGAGCATGGTCCATGGCACAGGGTCGGAAGGGCCAGGGTTCAAGTAAAGGGCGTCGGCGTAAACACCTTCTTTAATTTTCTTGGTTCCATCGAGGTTCGTGGCGTGTCCACCCGCTTCTTGAATATTGCCAAAAAGACCGAAGGGGAATAGCTTTTTCGCTGCCAAGAAATTCGCCAAATCTTGATCGCCCACATTCACACCGTCATGAATACGATCGAGGCCCATAGGGGACTTCATGCGAGGAGGACCGTGCGCCGCCAAAACCCGTGCTGGGGCGGTGGTTTTTGCCGCGTGCTTTTCTAGATCCGCCACATCTTCGGGGAAGTATTGGCAGCCCTCTGCACAGTGCAGGTATGTGGGATTGTAATAACCAGGCAGAGACACAATGGACGCGTCATCAGCGTTAAAGACCCGTACCGTGTTCATGTTGACCACTTGTGGGTACTTTTTCTGCACCGCAGCGATGGCTTTATTGAAATCGCCCTTGCATTCACGGTTGCCCACGAATGCCAGTACCGGTACCGAAGAGCCTTCAGCCACAGTGTTGAGGATGTGCTCGACACCTTTTTGGGTTTCGCCCAAGTCACCGTTCAATACGATGGCGTCTACATTTTGTGCCTTAAACCACTCTAGGAACACCTTGATGTTAGCAATATTTTTGGGCGTATGGTCTTTCACATCGCTGAGCTGTCCAATGCTAAACTGATCGTCCGGGTCGGTGCCCTGCAAAGTGATGGTGGAACCTTTTCGCTCCATGGAAGCTTCGCCAAACTTGATGGTTGCCGTGGGGCTATCGGCCACCGGCCCAACACAGGCATCATCTGACTTTTTGGGACCAGAGGCGGGGGCAGTGGGCACTTTGGCCTTCTGGACGGCCGGGGCCTTTTGAGCCACGGGTTTGGGAGCCGCAGGGGCTGCTGCCTTTTCTTTTTCACAGGCGGACCCCAAGGCCAAAGCCAAGGTCAAAACCCATATCGCTCTCAATTCAACGCTTTTCATGAACGCTCCTAAATAAAATAAATGGCCAATAACGAACACTTATCGAACCAAAACTTGGGCCTCGGGATACACCTTTTACCATCGGTTTGAAAGAGAAAGTTCTAATAAGGCCGTCATTTAACCCATAAAATCGCCATCATCGTCGACTTCATCTTCCCCTAAAATCCGTACATCGAAAGCACCCAAGGCCTCGAAAAGCTCCTGGAGGGTATCAAAAGTGGCATTGGACTCCAATGAAACCAAAATACGACCGCCATTTACTTCGGCCATCGGGGTATCATTCCAGTCCACCTCACTGTCCCGATCGAGAACATATTCATCGGTGGCTAGGCCGAAATCTTCAAACAGCTCGGGAATATCGGCATGATCACCTTCCATGATCCAGGTAAACCATTGGTTCACCGCGCGGCCCACGGCTTCGGCCGTTTCCTCGGAATCAAAGGTCGCCAACAATTGGTAATCTTCATCCATACTATTATCCCTCAACAAGTCCCCAAAAAGAGATCGTTAAATTCTCACCGTCTTTTTCGCATGCAACAATACGGAATTGGGTGCAAGAACCTGAGCCAAAAAAAATGAGTGCGTGCACAAAAAAACACTTTTTCTAACTAATAAACAAGGGGTTAGAGATAGAGGGCCAGGGGACCAAGGCCGGGGGGCCGGCGGCCTAACTTCCATCGGGAGGCGTTCAGTCAAGGGGTCGGAAAATCACCACACAAGAACCGGAAGTATCACTTTTGAAAACCACCGTAAAAGGCTGTTTTTTAAACCGATCCAAGACGCCCTCGAGGGGGTTTCACCGCACAGCGATTTTCTTCGTTCTTTTAGGGGGTTAGGACGTTTTTTTGCCTAAAACGATCTGAACCTCCATGATCTTTCCTAAAGCAGAAAAAAACAAACCCAAACTCTTCCACCTAGGGGGTCCTCATGAGTGTTTTACAGGGTATTTTAAGCGAAACCATCAACCAAATGCACCATTGGCTGTATTATTCCGGTCCCAAACTTTTGGCGGCCGTCCTGGTTTTGGTCGTTGGCTGGCTCGTCGCCAAAGTGGTCCGCTCGGGCAGCGTCAAGGTCATGAAAATCATCAAGTTGGATACCATTTCCCAAAAGACAGGGGTGGACGATTTCCTGGCCAGAGGTAACATTTCAGGCGGTACGCTGGGGGCCGTTTCCGTCACCATTTATTGGTTGTTTCTTTTACTCACTTTGCTCATTGCCATGAATTTGGTGGGCATCACGGAAGCAGAGGTGGTGTTTAAGAGCGTATTTGCCGTAATTCCCAAAGTGGTACTGGCCGTGGTCATCCTCATATTGGGCTTGAGTTTTGCGTCCTTTATGGCTGAAGTGGTTCAAACCGCCAGTGCCAATGCCCAGATACGCCAGGCCCGTATGCTTTCTCAGGTGGCCCGATATGCCATCATTATCTTTGTGGCCATGATGGCCCTGAACCAGCTTGAAATAGGGACCGAAATCCTTCGTAACGCCTTTTTGATTCTGTTCGGCGCAGTGTGTTTGGCGCTGTCTTTGGCTTTCGGTCTGGGATGCCGGGAGTTGGCTGGAGAGATTGCGCGAGGCGTCTGGGAGAAAGAGCAAGCGGCGCAGCGGGCCTTGCACGAAGCAGCCACGGCCAACATTCCAGAAGACTGATCAACAACATCCAACAAGCATCAATCAAAGAGGCCCGGTTCAACCGGGTCTTTTTTTATTGAGAAGCCCAAAACGCCCAAGTTAGGGAAGTTGGATGACCATGGATTGGTGAACCCTGAGAATACGGGTATTACAGGCCCTCTCTGATTTGATATAAAAAGTTTACATAACATACATTATCGGACAAATATAGCATTCTGAAGCAATTCCAGATTGGGACTTGTGGGCCCCTTTGCATTTATGGCATGTCCCATGGGATTGTTTCACCCGTTCGGTTGGCGCCCACAGCCAACCCTTTTAGGCCACCATGAATCACAAACCATCTGCCATTTTGAACCTGCCCATGACCGCTGCCATTGGTTGCTTCTTGCTCGCTGGCTGCACCAAAGATGAAAAACCAAATGCGCCCCAAGCCGCTGCCCAAAATGATGCGGGCCCGCGGACCCAAGCGCGGTCCAAACCGGTTTTTTACACCCCCCAATTTTTCAGTGTGGCGCTTCCCGGCCATGCGCCCACTCAGCTCGATTCCCTGGTCCCCCAGCTGTTGAGCGCCCTGGCCCAGACGCCCAATTGCGACCCACAGATGGCCGGCTCCAAACGAGCTGCCTCAACATCCAATGCCCACCGCTCAGATGCGGGTCCTGCTGCCATTGAGCTCCCCAAAACCCAATTGCAGCTCAAATGCGAAAAGCCCCAAAAAGCTGGGCCTGCAGGCCAAGAATTGGTCTGGAATGCCGATCACACTGCGCAGCTGACCCCTTGGAGTGGTGACATTACCCAAGGCCATGTGGTGGTTTGGCACCAAAAAACGGCACATTTGCCCGCCCAAGCCCAGCTCAAAGCCTTTATTCAGAGCGAAGACGGCAAAGCGGTCCCAGCTCAGATTTGGCTTCACCAGGACGCCCAAAGGCAGGAGCTGTTGATTCTTTTTCGGTTCAGCACGGCAAAAAGCCAAAAAAATGCCTCCTTGCGCCTAGAATGGCAGCCGGAAGGCAAAGAAGGTGTAAAAACAACACTGAAGCCGCTTTAATTAAAGAAACTATTGAGGCTTCTCAGGGCTTCAATGGTTCACTTTAGGTAGCGGATCTAAGTCGCTGTTTTAACTGCTGGTTTGCGGCACAAAGCCGACTACTTTGGCGGGAACAAAGCTGTCACCCTCATCTTCTTCAGATTCCTCGAATTCAGGCACCAAGCCTTCGACCAGGCCGCGCACCAAAGGCATGTCAGCGGGTGGAAAACGACGATCGAGCAAACCGGTCACTTCTGCCCACTGCATGTCATTCACATCGATGGCCTTGGGTTCACCACTGATCAACTTTGCCCGGTAGACCCTCAGGTGGATTTCTCGGCCCGGATACCCGTGTTTGGTTTCAAAGCACATGGTCCCAATTTCAGCCACCACACCCAGTTCTTCTTCAAGTTCACGGCGCAAGGCTTGCTCATCGGTTTCACCCATTTCAACCTTACCACCAGGGAATTCCCAAGTGAGGCCCAAGTGACCGCCGGGCCAACGTTGGGTCAAGAGGACTTTGCCTTCGTCTCGAATAAGAGCGGCAACCACGCGAAGGGTTTTTGGTTTGTTGTTTTCCAGTTGGTTCATGGATGTTCTACCTTCAATGTTCAAGAAATGGATGTTTCACGCTCTTGGTTCTTGGGACAGCTCGCGACCCGCCCAAAAGCGCATTGGTGGTAGCTATTAAATAGCCAGAATTAGATAAGTAAATGAGTAAATCTCGGTTCAGATGAATGTCAGCGGAAACGCCCAAACCAGACCCCAGTGCCTGAAGCGGCTGACCGTTGCTGAGCGACAAAATTTCTACGCGGCCCAGGTCTACGGGAATGTGGACGCGGCCCCCCTGTAAATGGATGCGACCCGGCGCACCCTTGGTGAATGAAGTTCGCCAGCGAACCTTTCGGGTTTGAAGGTCGATGGCCAAGGCTTTTTGGGGCCCGGCGGCCACCAGAACATCGCCGTCAGTGGCCAGCTGGGTGATGGATTTTTCGCTGAGGGTCCATTTGATTTCCCCGCTTCGAATGTCCAAGGCGTAAACCCCTTTGCCGTAAGAAGCTGCGAACACCATTTTTCCGTGAATCACCGGGTCGGTATCCACGTCCGCGAAATTCTCGTCATTGCCAAGATTGACTTGTTTGATGGCTTTACCGTTGGTGGCATCTAAGAAGGAAATGTGGCCGTCTGCATGGCCCAAAATCACACGCTCTGCCGGCGCGCCTGGCAAAGGCCGATGTAACACCGGCCGAGATTGGCCACGCAAGGTCATTCCCGCTGGCAAGGCTTGTTTGTACTGCCAAATGGCCTGCCCAGACGCCAAACTCAATGCGTAGAGCGAATCCAAGCCAGTCACCACGAAAACGTTTTTGCCGTCGACCACCGGCGGTTCGAGGATTTCGGCATCGACCTTCACCGACCATGCGATTTGGCCGTTGGTGGCGTCCATTTTTACCACAAAACCGTCTTCGGTGCCCATAACCACGTGTTGATCTTCGGTGAGCGCCGGTTGACTGGCCAAATTACCGGGAAGCTCCGTTTGGTACACCTTTTCGCCATTGCGCACTGAAAAAGCCGTGAGGTTGTTGTCGTCGGATCCCACCAAAATCAAACGCAAATCTTCGTGAAACACCGGACCACCGGCAAAGCGCGGTGACCAGCGAATGCAACGTTCCTTATCGCTGGGGGGTTGAATGAGAGACGCGGCGCAAGGGGCTTGGCTGCGCACACTCTGCTGCCACAACATCTGGTATCCCTGCCAAGCCAAGCCGGCGCTGCTGGAGAACAATACCCCAAGGACCAGCGCCATACCAACGGGCCAGCGGGCTTTCAAACCATTTGAGACGAATGGGATTCGAACTGATTTCACGGCGTCATCCACTTAGAGGGAAACAATCAAACGCACACGGAACCGCTTGGGCCAAGCGGTTTTTTACTTCTTGGCTTCAGCGGCTTTGGGCAACTGGGCCAACAACCCTTCGGCATCTTTCTTGAGGGCTGAGGTGGGATATTGATTGATTAGCTTTTCTGCATTTTGTCGTGCCACATCGGTTTTACCCAATCCGTGAAACAAACGCGCTGCTTGCCATAAACCCAGGTCTTTTTGTACGTCGCCAGGCAACGAAACCAAACGCTCAAATGTGCTAGCGGCTTTCTGGTTATCGCCGGAGGCTTCGAGTGCAAACGCCAAACCACTCAACACCACGGGACGCAGCGCATCTTTGTCGTTGGTTTTGGATTCGAGGGTTTGGTACAGCGCCAAAGCCTTGTCTTTTTGACCTGTGGATGCTGCCAACTGACCGGCGCGCAACGTGGCCAAGAGCGCCACTTTGGAGCCGCTGTGGTCACTGGCCACCTTTTCTAAAGCCGCCATGGCCGCCGCATCGCGATCGGCCTCTGAGGCATAAACATCACTGCCGGTGGACTCTTCGGCGTCAGTGTCGACGGATTTATCGAGGATGGCCAACGCGTTTTCATAAGAAGACGAAGCATCTAAGTTGGCTTGTGAACCCGCAAAGGTCACCCCCGCGACCACCACGCCGCACACCACGACCGCACCGATGCCAATCATCACCAATTTGGCGTGCTCTTGCATCCAGTCGACCATTTCGAAGCCCTTGGCCTGGAATTCATCTTGCAGACCAGCGGCCTCCATGGCCTTTTCGCGTTCGAGCGCTTCTTTTTCTTCTTCGGTAAGAACTTTTTTCGTTTTGATTTTACGAACCATAGGACCCAATAACTCCCAAGTAGTGGCTGTTGCAGCCGCGTTTTCGATGGATCATCATTAATAGAATAGAAGAGGTTTCTTCCCCTTTTTCCTTGACTTTACAAGGGGTCTAAGGCGGAAATTCGACCCATGGAAAGCATTCAACCCACCTTTTTGAGTTTGGTCCCGGCCATTTTGGCGATTTTGTTCGCTTTGATTGGCAAAAATGTCTACTTGGCCCTGCTGGGTGGCCTGCTCTCGGCCGGCTTTTTACTAGATGTGGGCGTTTTGGAAGGCCTGTGGAAAGTGATCGATGGCTTTTTGGTGGGTGCCCTGGCCGACCGCGACCATGCCAAAATCATCGTTTTTTCCCTGCTCATTGCAGCCATGGTGGAAGTGATGCGGCGGTGCGGTGCGGCCCAAGACTTGCTGGATTGGTTGTCCCACCGGGTGAACGGTCGGCAAAAAGCCCAAACCGTCACCGCCGCTTCGGGATTGGTGGTCTTCTTTGACGATTACGCCAACTGCCTGTTGGTGGGCCAAACCATGCGCCCCCTCACGGATCGTTTTGGTATTTCCCGGGCCAAATTGGCCTTTTTGGTGGATGCCACGGCGGCACCGGCGGCCACCTTGGCTTTGGTGAGCACTTGGATCGGATTTGAAGTGGGTCTCATGGCAGACGGCCTCAAAGCGGTGGGGATGACCCAAAACGCCTACGGCTTTTTTATGGAAGGTTGGGCTTACCGTTTTTATCCCATCATTCTGTTGTTCTTCGTTTTTATGGTGGCAGCCACCGGCCGTGATTATGGCGCCATGCGCGCGGCGGAAAATGCGCAAAAGCCCCAAGAAGATACGGGCGTCGCCGACGACGAAATGAAAGAGCCCCATCGCAAGCGGGCTTTTTGGGGTGCCATCGTTCCTGTGGTGGCCTTGGTGCTGGCCACTTTGATCGACCTGTACATTCAGGGTTACCAAGCATCGAAAAACCCAGCCGACACACCGCTTTTTGAACTCATCGGCGCTGCCGACGGTTACAACGCCATGATGCGCGGTGGGATTTTGGGTTGGCTCTTGGCCGTGTTGGGCGCCGTGCTTGCGGGTGGTACCAAAGTTCAAGAAGTCACCGAGCACACCATCGATGGCATGAAGTATATTTTTGGTGCCATGGTGGTTCTCATTTTAGCCTGGGCGCTGGGCGCGGCTTTGGGTGAACTCAAGGCGGCTGATTACCTCGTCAGTGTATTGGGCCAAGGCTTGCCGAACTGGTTGTGTCCCACGGCTGTTTTTGTGGTGGCCGCGGCCATTGCTTTTGCCACCGGCACGTCTTTTGGCACCATGGGGATTTTGATGCCCATCGTTTTTCCTTTGGTGGTCGGTATTGCCCCGGGTGAAGCCCATTTGCTGTTGGCCTCGGCCGCCAGTGTGTTGGCCGGTGCCTGCTTTGGTGACCATTGCTCACCCATTTCGGACACCACGGTGCTGTCCTCCATGTCGGCGGGCTGTGACCATTTGGAGCACGTGAAAACCCAGTTGCCCTACGCCCTCACCGTGGGTGGCTTGTCCATTGTGCTTGGTACCCTGCCCGCCGGTTTGGGTTTGAGTCCGTGGGTTTCTATTTTGCTGGCCGCTGGGGCTGCTTATGGGGTGTTACGGGTTTTTGGAAAAGTGAAAGAATCGAATGGCTAAGGTTTATTGGGCCGTGCGGACACAGCGGACTTGATTCTCGCCCATAATGTCTTGCTTTATTGTCACGGGGTGGTGAAATCCCATAACAAAATAATACTCACTGGCACCCTTCGAGTAAAATGTGCTGGACCAGTAAGGCTCATAGGTATCACAGGAACCCCATAAATCTTCTGGCCAATGACATTCGCCGTCAGGGGGTTCACCAGGACAGTTTTCAGAGCAAGAATCTACCCCGCACGTGTGTTCTTCTTGCTCATCGCTGGCGCCGCAACTGTGAAGTATCGGGCATGTACTTCCCGTCAGCTCTAAAGGCTGACATCCTCGCACCAAACTGCGCAGCTGAGTCACATTGGGGATTTCCCAATCGGTGTAACCTCCCCAATCCGAGGTGCTGCAGAAAGTTGTCGCTTCTAAATAACTTATTTCATTCACTGAATTATCCTCACACTCGTAGCCCGTTTGACCAGCCGGACACCCCTGCCACATGAGACGTACCCCTGAAGTATCGTCGATAAAGACATACTCACCCGACACTCCAGAAAAGACCAGCCCACTTGCCAGCTCACAAGTGTTGGAACACCCAGTGCCACCATTTTCGCTGCCCTCATCACATTCTTCTTCGGGGTCTTTTACCCCGTCGCCACAGTAGCGACCCACCAAACTAAGTTCGGCACTGCAATTGGCATTACAAGCGGTGCACGTGGATGTGCCATAAGCGCACTCGGTCTCGGTCACCTGATTGCCATCATCACACACTTCGTCATCTTCGATGGTGTTGTTGCCGCAATTCTCACTGGGTGGTGTATTGTTACCACCTCCCTCACCGTTGCTGACACCCCCATCAGCCCCACTGGTATTGCTTTCATCACTGGCATCTTTCACACAAACGTCGTTTTCGCAGTGGTATCCGGGCCCGCATTCGGAAAAGGGGACGCACGCCTCTTCTTCCCAATCGCCAAGTTCTGGGGCGCAGGCAGGCAACAACAAAATAGCAGTACAAAAGAGCGTTTTATAATCCACGAATGACCCCATCGGATGTCTTGGCACTCACTATAGCCCATTCGTGCCAAAGAATTAAAATCAGGCTGCTGTTTTTTTGGGACGCACCCCGCCCTGACGCTCCTCAATCCCGCGTAAACCAATAGGCCAATCCAATAAAAAGTAATTGGAATGGCAGCCTGCCAATGGCTACGGCTTCCGTGGTTTTTAAGGCCGCTTGGGCTTCGGCAGACATGGCCAGATGGATGTTGGCGGGAAAGACAGCGATCAGTAAAAGAATGAGGCCCCAAGCCGCTAACACCCGTGTTTTGGAGTAGACCAATAAAAGCCCTAAGACGATTTCGAAAAAGCCGCTGAGGTACACCAGCTCTAAATGCAGCGGCAAATACGGCGGCATAATGGCCAAAAAGAAATCGGGGTTGACGAAGTGGTAAACGCCCACTGCCACGTAAAAGAGGGCGCTTACATACAGTAAGGGAAGTTTCAGTTGGGCCAAGCGGAAAGGTTCCCCGTCTTTTCTTAAAGGGGCTGACGTTTGATGTAAGCCGTCGGTACCTCGCCCGTAAGGGCGTTCAGGAAGGTGGCAATGGACTTCACTTCATCTGGCTTGAGATCTTTACCCAGCTGGTGGCTGCCCATTATCTGAATCGCCTGCTCGAGCGACGTGGCGGATGAATCGTGAAAGTACGGCCCCGTCTTGGCGATGTTGCGCAGGCTGGGCACTTTAAACATCATTTTGTCTTCCTCTTTTTGCGTCACCCCGAAGCGACCTTGGTCTTTCTGGTTGGGCCACGGCTTCACCAAACCTGCTTTTTGGTAGATGGACCCGCCGAGCAGCGTGCCCATGTGGCACGTGGTGCAACCCACTTCAGCAAACTTGTTCAGGCCGTCTTTTTCCGCATCGCTGAGTGCGGCCGCATCGCCGTTTAGGAATGCATCAAACTTCGAGGGCGTGGTCAGTTCGCGTTCGAACGCCCCAATGGCTTTGCCCACGTTGTCGTAAGTGAGGGGGTCTTTGTCGGCCGGGAACGCTTTGGCGAACAACGGCCGGTATTCTTTGATGCCTTTGAGCTTTTTGACCACCGCCTCGGCGCTGGGCATGCCCATCTCTTTCCCCGCCAAGATGGGGCCCTTGGCTTGCTCTTCCACGTCTGCGGCACGCCCGTCCCAAAACTGCGCCACGTGCATGAAAGCGTTGTACACAGTGGGCGAGTTGCGCGGCACTTTTTCTCCGGGCACCCCTTTGGAGAAATCCACGCCGTCCACGCCGAAGTTGTCGAGGAGGTGGCAGGTGTTGCACGAGATTTTGTCGTTCCCCGACAGGCGCTCTTCGTAATAAAGGTGACGGCCCAAATCGGTGACGGCTTTCTGGGCGTCGGTCAGCCCCGCCCCGCCCTTGGCTTCGAGTGCCGGTTGAAACAAGGCCAAGGTTTCGGCTTTAACGGCGGTTGCAGGCGCCGCCGGCTTTGCTTCGGCCGCGGGTTCTTTTGCCGGCGCTTCGGGCTTTTTGGACGAGCAGCCGATGCTGAGGCTCAAAGAGGTCGCGGCAACGAGGGTAAACAACTTGGACTGATTCATGGCGTGCTCCTGATCTTCATTGAGTTTAGTGATTATTGGAATCAAAAATCAAAAGAAGGTGTTTCAGTTGAACAATACTTAGGTAAGAGATTAATTGATAATGCTTTTACTGAAAATGATTGGATTCAATTTTACAACTTCGGATTCAGATGTATCAGAGAGTTTTTACAAAAAGGTGTACTTCAAACTGAGAAATCTAATTACCAAAGAAAACAATTTGTATCACAAATTGAAGGTGATGGAGTTAATGATGGGGTAGTTGATTGGATAGAGAACTATGTTCTTTCCAATGAATCAAAGTTCAAAGACAAAGTTATTTGGACTAGCATGTTTGATGATTTCAGAAATGATTTTGAAATGGATGTAACTGATAAGTGGAATTCAACAAGATTGAAACAAGCACTTTGGGATATCTGTAAACACAAAGGATGGAAGTATAATCCACATAAGATTGGTAATACTTTATCATCTGTAAGATGGAAAACAGGTCCTAAGGGAATGCAAGTCGAATCCATTAAGATTTATATTAAGTAATATGTTTTAGGTTTATTTTTATTTTTATTTTCCAAACTACCCACTTCAAAAGAGTGGGTTTTTTGGTTACTTGGTTATTATGGTAACCAAATATCCAACCATATAATTTTCCATAGGGTAAAATTTTTTCTCCAGGTGTGAAATCAAAGTTCGATATTTCAAAAGAGTTATCTACTATAAAAATAAAACGGTTATACTATAATAGTGTAGCCGTTTTTTAATTAAAAAATACATCGTGGAGATATCTTCCTGGAACAAGTGTAAATCCTCCTGCTATTATTATGCCTGCCCAAAATAGTATAATCATTGATCTTGAGTGACCTTTAATATCACCTTTTTTAATATAATAAATACTTTCTGGAACGGTATATAAAGTCAGAATACTTAGGAGATGAATCCATCCGAAATGATTTAAAAATTGAGGCCCTACTCTTGCCTCCATAAATAGAGAAACTCCTGATTGAAAAAACATCAATATCATATAAATCCATCCAAGTTTTTTATGATTTTTTGAGCCCTTGGTTGAAAAATAAATTAAATATGCTCCTATAATTAAACAAGGACTTACAGCAATTAAATGAATTGTTCTTAGTAGTTCATACATGGATTTCAAAAATAGATTTTTTTGACGATAAAGGCGAAGAAACCGATGGAGCCTTAAATAGACCGACTTGCTCCGTTTTTGGCAAGTCCGCGCGCGAATGAGGACCGATTATTTTGGTACGGAAGGCTTGACCAAACGGCGAGCTTGTCGTGTTTCGGCAGATGCAGCTCAATTTTGGCGGCAGCCAAAAGATGGAAGAGGCCCCTTCCCGCCAATTTCTGGCTATGGGAACACACAACAGACCGCCCAGTAAGATTTCGAAAAAGCCGCTGAGGTACACCAGCTCTAAATGCAGCGGCAAATACGGCGGCATAATGGCCAAAAAGAAATCGGGGTTGACGAAATGGTAAACGCCTACCGCGATGTAGGAGATGGCTGAGAGGTAGAGGATGGGGGTTTTGAGGTTAGCTAGCATGATTGGTTTATTGACAAAAAAGCATTATTGGCAAGCATCCCCAATACCATCCTCATCGGCATCGGTTTGGTTCGGATTGACGATTTGTGGGCAGTTGTCGCCCATATTTTCAAACCAAAGAATTTTATTCGTTGTATGCCCCATGCTGAGCACGTCTAAATCACCATCGCCATCCACATCGGCTGGCACAACCCTTTGTGTGTAAGCAGCAGTCCCAATTGTTCGGGTTGTAAAATTACCTTCGCCATCATTTTCATACCAGTTTACAAGATTATCACCAGATGAAGCTGATAACACATCTAAAAAACCATCATCATTCACATCCGCAAGAAAGACATCCTTTGGAATAGACAAAGAGTCAATAATGGTCTCCGTTGAAAAGCTTTCAGAACCATTGTTTTTGTGCCAAACAACACCTTTTTTATTGGAGTGCAATGTTGAAACCACGTCAATATCGCCATCGCCATCCATGTCTGCAGCCCGTACACTGTGCATCCCGTTGGTTGCAATGGTGTAGGCGGTGAAATTTTCATAACCATCATTTTTGTACCAAGCTACTTTTCCATCACTCGAAGAAGCGGAGAGAACGTCCATATCACCATCTTCATCCAAAT
>PBLQ01000026.1 GCA_002721815.1 Myxococcales bacterium | reverse complement strand
GCTGTAACTGGCTTGGTCGCTACATTTCGCCAATCACCAAAAGTTCAAGACGGTTTCGAATTTTTGGCTCGCGCATATTCTGAACTCTCTCCTCATAATTTTATTTTTTCGAACGAAGACTTTGATTGTTTAACAGCACTTTGCGGGACCCATCATTTAGAACATATTGGTGTTTCATGCGCGGCGGGTGTGGAAGCCTTTAAGGCTTATCCCATGGGGAACTTGTCAACGCTGTTTCATGAATTACCAACGGGTGTTCGTGAGCAATTCATGGGTGAGCACCTTAATGCGGTCTCTGAATTAGCGGAAAGTTTGTCTGCCCACCAAACGAATTTGGTTTTAGATGTCCAAGGGCACCAGCTGCAAAGACTGGGGATTGAGTTGAAATTACGTCACCAGAAAAAAAGAAGGTCATCCAAAGAAATAGAGGCGATTTTCAACAGTACCATCGTGAAGGAATCCCTCCATGAAGACGCCATAATTGAGCTTCAGAAATACATTGAACCACAGCGGCGGAATATCCCTTCCGACTTGGCCATCGCGCTCAACCACCTTAAGGTGTCGTTTCGGCCCGGCGGCGATATCCAGTGGAAAGCATATTGGGTTTATTTATAGCGTTTTGTAACTAAAGGCGAAGTTCTTGATACAGGTAAGCCTTTGCCTTTAATTGCTCCCCAACACTCAATTTCACGTGGTTAAGGGTACAAGCGTACGTATAAAAGGGCCGGCCCACCAAAATTTTAGGGTACTGTTCCAGCGCCAATCTTTTTTCGGCGGTGATGACATCTTTGAAAAGCGGCTCTGCCAAGAACCGCATCAGGGATGAAAATTGATCTTGCACCAACTGTTGAAATTGGCGTGGTTCGTGAAAAAGGTTACGACTTTCGCTAGGGAAATAATGAATTTCGAGCCCTACGGAATCTCGAACGGAAAAGTCAAAATCCAAACTGAGCGCAATTTTCAACTCGGGATATTTTTTCAGGGTGTCAATAACATCCACCAATAGTGATTTGTTGCCTTGCCACTGGAGTGCATCTAGGAAGCCCAGCATATGTTCTATGGCGAAATTAAAAGCCACTGCTTTGAGGATGTGATCGCGTCGCTGCATCACCCCCAGTTGGAAAAAGTCAGCGGCGACTGGTAGGTGATTCGCAAACGTTTCGATGGGTGGCCATGCTTTTTCCCAGTGATGTTGTGGATAAAGCGTGTTGAGCGAATTTTTGATATCATCAGGTGTGGCCTTGGGATGAATTTTAAAAAAGAGATTTTCTTGAGGGCCTTGGTAAGAGATATCCTTTGCATCGATTTCAATCCAGCAGGGCAGCATGATGCTGTCTGGGCTGTCGAGTGGTGCGTATTTGGCCTGCCATTTTTGTTGCTCCAGCCTGTCTTCTGCTGTGAATGCCGTACAAAGAGGCATGTGATCTCTAAACAAGGGGCCGAGATTGAATGCCCAATCGGTTTCTTCGCTTTCGTGAAGTCGTATTTCAAGCCCCCAAGAGGACAACCTAAAGAGGTCCGGTGTTTGTTGAAGACGCTGCTGAAACTCCGATTGATGTTGGATGGCAGAAATATTGGCTTTCAAAAGTGACATTTGGACTTCGCACACTTCAGGAAATGTGGTCATCGAAAAAGGGGGCGGTACAGTGGTCGGTGAGGTTTTTGGGGTGGGTCCGTACAAGTGCTCCACTAAGAAACCATCGCTGCTTTGGCCTGTGTCGCGCATCGCAGCTGCAGACCATGAACGTTGTAATTCAGACAGTGCTCGCAGTTGCTTTTCGCTGAGTGAAGATGCCACTGGTGGCGCGCAAAAAATCCATGACCAGATAGCGTCATAGGCACCGGATGGATCTTTCTGTAAGAGTTGCATCAGTGTGTCAGCGGTTTTGAGCTCATGCTGGACTGGTGCGTGATGGTTGCTCATTTGATCCACAGTCGTTTGAGGTGTCGTTGGGAATCCGCGGCAATGCGATCCCGACCGTGAATGACTCGGGTATTATCCACGATAAGGATTTCGCCTTTTTGAATGTTAATGGTGTGACAGGTCCGGGTGGCTTTGCGAATGAGACTTTGAAGGTGCGCCAGCGCTTCAAAGGTGTCGTTATCGGTGACCGTTTGCATTTGGATCATCCAAGGCACGTAATGAAAAACACCATCATCCGCCAGCATGGGGTGAATCAAACCATTGTCGTCTTTTACTTGGATGGATTTGATACGCGTCAGCTCTTCGGGTGAAAGCATTTCCAAGATGGGACGGGTATCTAGAAATTTGGTGGGTTCTTCTTGTTCGGGCGTGACCATCCCCAGCCAAGCAATATAGCGTGCCGGTGGGTCGTCCATGTGCAAGGTGAGCCCTCCAGCGGTGCGTACTTGGTACACGGAGCGGGTTTCATCAATACTGATATCGGTTCGCGCAATGATTTCACCCAACCGCTGACCCAGTGCTTCAAATCCTTCGAGGGTGTATAATGACTTACCAAAAAACCAGCCATTGTCCTTGAGGTCATGTTTGATGTCTTCGATATGATCGCTGCTCACACAGGCTCCGTGGAAAGGGGTTAAGATTAATCGGCAAAAGTATTTTGAAATTTGAGTCCTGCAATGCTTGAGAAGCGAATGCACTTGTTGTCTGTATGTGCCGAGGTCTTATAAATGAGGGCATAGGGTTTGTTGCCAGGGTTCTCAACGGCGATATCAACGGTGAAAAAAGGTGCATCCAGGAAATGAATCAAATTGGTGAGACATTGAATGATCACCAAGCCTGGGTGCACGATGTAGGCCTCGTCGTTCATCGCGTCTGGGGGTAAATTTTGAATAAAATCAGAAAGAGCTTTTGGGGTAATGGCCTCTTGGGCTTTCACCCTCGCATGGGCCCAATCCAAAAATAATGCATCACGTGCAGCGCTGTCTGCAGGTTGCGTTTGCATGGCATTTTGGACGGCGGAAAAATAATGATCGAGGCACTCCACTTCCGAACCGGTGGTTTTAATAGCGCTACAGAACAGGGCGATACTGTTTTGGTCTAAGGGCGCGTGGGCTGCATGATTGGGAAAACAGTCTGCCAGTATTGCTTTGATGCGTTCGATGTTGTCCGGGACGATACGGTTTAGAATAAAGCCTTCGTATGCCCATTTAAAGTTTTGATCGAGCCATTCATTATTTTTTGCGTCGCCACGCACCAAGCCAAGCAGGATTTCTTTTTGACGTTTTGCAATTTTATCCCTTAGTTGCGACACAGCCGATTCAACCTTTCAATGTCTTTTCGTATGCGATCAAATTCGACGAAATTGTGTTCTCGCTCCAAGTTGACCAGTTTGGGAGAAAACCGACTCATGGCAGCCTCGACAAGCTCAAAAACCCGTTCAGGGACATGCTGGCAATGACAGTCAACATAGTAATTCCATTCCTTTCGGAGATACCCCCCGGCCACGTGTAACTCTAAAACCTGGTCTTGAGGTAACTGGTCCATGAATTGAATTGCATTGAAGTTACTGTTTTGTTCTTCGCAATACAGGTTGTGCAAGTCTAAAAGAACACCAGCATCGGTTTGCTTGATCAATCCCAAATAAAATTCGTCCCATGACAAAGTACTTTGCTTCAATTCGAAAGGGATGGGAATGTGCTCTAGGAGGAAAGAAGTGTTGCGAGGCAGGCGTTGTTGGTGATGCCGAATGTTTTCAGCGGTGATGTCCAAGGTTTCTTCGGTATAAAGCGTGGGCAGATTACCGGTGACGTCGATATCGCCAATGCGAGAGCAGGTGAGGTGGTCTGAGACCAACATCGGTTTGTATGCATCCCATTCATTTAAGCCAGGGTCGTGGTTGGTAAGGAAGTCTGCACTGCACAGTGAGTTGCCCACAAAATGGAATGAGTAAGGTAGCATGAAGTGGCTCAAGGTATCGCCCAAAGCCTCGCTTAAACCCTGCGGAGATGTTTCACTAAAGAATTCATCGGGGACCAACTCAATGGCTTGTAACAGATCGTCCGCCTTCAAATCTTCGATAAGGCCATGAAGAGGCGGCAAATAAGTCATGCTGATTAAAGTCATGAAATGAAACTAGCCTTTGTGAATAAGGGGCACCAATAAAAAAAGCCGTATTCAAAAAGAATAACGGCTTTTTTGACTCGAATGGGAGAAAACGCGGGTTACCAGCAGCGCCCGCACCAGTCGATTTTCTTTTTCTTTTTTGTTTCTTCACCTTTGGCACCACCTTTATCGCGCCTAGCGCGTTTTCGGCCTCCGTTGAAGGTTTCCATTTCGGCTTCGGACAGGGCAATGGCGGGAAGATCGCCTGATTCGAGAGCGTCGACGAACTCTGCCTCTGTGGTTTCGTTGGCAATTCGGGCCAACAAGGCCACTGCGTTGGACTGAATCTCGCCGGAGACCTCAAATGATGACGCGATGGTCTCAATTGCCTCTTGAGGGACTTGATCGGGGGAAACTTGGCCTAGCTCGCGTAAGCTTTCGTATAATTTGGTAATTTTGCGTTCTGACATGAGGATCTCCTTTTTTATTCATGCGGTATTGGCGTCTGTATCCCCGCACAATTTAGCTACAAACCATTCTTAACTCTTTAGAGGACTTAAAAACAAAAAAGTTTCAAAAATAATGCAGAGATCCTCAAAACAAAGAGAGCCCAAATGTCTGGATTTATTCACCTTTTTATGAGGGCAATCATACGACAAAGAATTTTTCAAAAATCTCAACCAGCAGTAGGCTATTTTCATGCCCTTGTTTGAACAACTCAGTGACCGGGAAAAAGATGTCTACAGCCACGATTATGGCGGTATGGTTCACCGTGAACCCAAAAAGGTGGTCCAATTTCGGAGAGATACGGATCTAAAGCAACTGATTGAAGAGGCCGTGAACGATCAACTTTCGGTCACTTTACGTGGGGCTGGCCGTGGCTGTGCCGGGCAGTCACTGTCCAAAGGCGGAACGCTCATTGAGCGCTATCAGCGCGATGCGCGACTGTCAGGATTTGATGGGACGCAGGCAACGGCAGCCGCTTCCTCTAACCTGTGCAGACTTGAATTGGCATTAAATGAACATGGGCTTTCGTTGCCGGTGGTTCCTGTTTACCTGAATTTGAGTTTGGGCGGGGTTTTGTCCGCAGGTGGGTTGGGGTTTCATTCCATTACCCAGGGGCAAACGGTGGAGCATGTTCGGAGTTTCACTTTAATGACCCCCAAAGGTGAACGATTGCTGGTTTCACCGGACAGTCATGAAACACTTTTTCGTCACGTGCTCTGTGGTCAAGGCCAGCTGGGCGTGATCGAAGAAGCGACCATGGGACTGGTTCCTTACAAACCTTATACCCATTTTGCCCACTACACTTTTGATGACCTCAATGCGTTTCTCAAAAGCCTGTCCTGGATTTCATCTTGGCGCGGAGATGCAACTTTACAGTTCGTTGGTTCCATTGGCCTCGAAGAGCCACATGTTGCCATGTACGGTGAAGATGTTGCCGAAAGTTCAGATCCGGTCTGCGCTCCTTGGTTACAACAAGGGGTGCCTGCACATACATACGTGGAAAAAAACCACCGTTTGAAACATCACTATGAGATTGCATTTAACACCAATGAGGTTCGACAAAAAAAAGGGGTCTTATATTCGGCTTATTGTTTCCCCTACGATGAATTCTGTGAGCATGCCCACTTACTCTTGTCTTTGCTGAAAGGGGATAAAGAGGCGTCGGCCTGTGTGACGCGCATTCCCTTTTACGCCATTCGCAAGCAAGACAACGCTCCCTTTTTCCCTTTCTCGCCCCGACAAAAGGCAAGCCCGTCCATGCTGTTTGGACTCGGAATTAACTGGGCGGTCCCATTGAAAAATGAGGCGGCTTGGCGTGCTGTGAAAAAAGTTTTGGATGCTTCTTTGCTGCATTGTGTGTCCTTAGGTGGGAAACCGTATCTCGGATGCTGGCACGACTTTAATGAATCTCATCTCAATGCTTTTTATCCTCGGGCCAGCCAGTCGTTGGAGGAGCTAAAGAAACAATGGGACCCCAAGGGCATTATTGCTGAGGGACAACTGAACAAAAAACGAGATGATGATGCGTTGGGATGATTGGGAAATCATCAAGGGTGATGGCGCATTGGGGACTTGTGTCCTGGGTGCAGACCTCAAATCGGTGAATGAGGAGGTCGCGGTCACTTATATTAAAGAACTGCTTTTCGAACACCGCATGTTGGTGTTTCGCGACCAAACCTTGACCCCTTTGGCCCATGAACAATTTTCGA
Organism: Myxococcales bacterium; assembly: GCA_002721815.1. Classification (GTDB taxonomy): domain Bacteria; phylum Myxococcota; class UBA727; order UBA727. The sequence continues at coordinate 28,074 of PBLQ01000026.1, read as the reverse complement.
TGCAGTTTGGTCCTTTGCGAAAACCGCCAGGTCGTCAATGCGTGGCATCTACCAACTTTTTGCAACAGGTGATTAAACGTGAAGAAGATGAATATAATTTTGGAGGGTCTTGGCATGCAGACGGGAGTTTTCAACCTCACCCACCCATGGCAACGATTTTACAAGCCATAGACCTCCCGAAAGCCGGCGGGGATACACTTTTTGCTGATTGTGTTTTGGCTTATGAGCGTTTGTCTGAGGACACCCAAAGCAAAATTGCTGATTTGATGGGCATTCATCGGGCGCACGGCATCACCGATCCCGCGAAGTATTCCCCCGGTGCTGCTCACAAAAGCCCTGGGGTTGGAACCGCAGTTTCACACCCCGTGGTGGGCTGTCACCCTCATTCAAAAAAGAAATATCTGTACGTGAACCCAGCGTTTACCCGGCAGATTATCGGTTTTTCAGATGCGGAGAGCGATGCGCTGATCGATGAATTGTCAATGCACATCATCAAACCAGAAACGGTCTATCGACACCAATGGCGAGCTGGTGATGTTGTCATGTGGGACAATAAAACCACGCAACATTGTGCGGTGAACGATTATGGGGGTACTCGTCGAGAAATGCACCGATCAGTGGTGTACGAAGATCTGGATGTGATGGAGACCCCATGACCGTTTTTTGGGATATCCCATGACCCAATCTTCCTTGCTCAGGCACGTCATGCAAGCGCGTGTGTCCATCATAAAAAGTCTCATGGTGCTCGCAGCGCTTGTGGGGCTTTTAGGCATCTTCGATGGATTCACCGCGGTTGTGTTATGGCCGCTCATTTTCGTTCAGATGGCCTCAATGGGTTTGGGGCGTCACTGGTTATTGTCGCTCTTAAGAACCCTTCTGCTTTTCTTTTTACTCATGGCTTTGTGGAGCTACCGAGTGGAAGGCGTGGTGTTGGGTGATGGTTTCTTTGTTCATGCCAATTTCAACACGGTAACTTTCATGGGATTTTACCCCGAACATGCCTGGGTCACCATTGCGACTTTGGTGCTGCATGTGTTCATAGAGATTCAATTCATCAAAGGGCCCGCATTGTGGCGTATCGCCCCAAAGCGCATGTGGGGCTTTACAGCTGTTTTAGTTGGGGCCTTGTGGCTTTCACCGATGCCTCATTTTTATGAGAAAATGTTTGCGGCACCGGAAGAAGGCCGTGCGTTGTTATCTTTAGAGCAGGCCCGAAAGACGCTTAAGAAAAACGAAATTTCAACAAGCCAATTGTTTCAAGATATTTCAAATGTGACCATGAAAAAACAGCGCAATGTTTTGATGTTTTATTTGGAGAGTGTCGAGGCCCAATACCTTAATGAAGAACGTTTCCCGGGTTTGATGCCATTTCTGACCGAGCTTCGCGAGATCTCGCTGTTCTTTTCGGATTTCAGACAAAACAGAGGTGCCTTTACCATCAGCGGTTTTTTTGCGTCACAATGTGGCTATCCGTTCGAGATTTTTAGCAGCGAACAGGAAATGAATAAAACGCTCTTCTACCGGGGCACGCAACATCTCACATGCTTTGGGGATGTATTGGCACAGATGGGATATCGGCAAATGTTTGCCCAAGGCACCTCCTTGGATTTTGCTGGGACCCGAAATTTTTTTCAGTCACACGGCTATAAAGAAGTGATGGGTTCAGAAGAACTGACGGGGTCTGCAAAGCCTTACGCTGTTTTGAGAGATAAGCCGCTATATGATCGTGTCTTCACCGAAATACAAAAACGTCACCAAAGCAGTGCGCCTTATCATGTGGCAAGTATTAATTTTGACACCCATGACCCAGGCCATTCGGATAAATCCTGTGCGCCCTATGGCGAGGGTGATAATGCTATTTTAAACGCTGTTCATTGTTTAGACCAAAATCTTAGAAGCTTGTTTGGGCGTCTTCAGGCCGAGCAAATGCTGGGCAATACGTTGGTGGTCTTTCTTTCGGACCATTTAGCGATGACAAGACTCAAAAATGTAGAAGGACGTCGGAATTTATTGTTGATTCACGAGCCCAACATGACAAAGGGGAGGACCATCCCGCAGGCCATTTATCACCATGATGTGCCCAAAATATTGTTCGATGTGCTCGGCGTTGGGAACGCGCCCTACTATCCTTTGGCTTTTTCTCCTTTGTCAGAAAAGGAGCGTGCGCATCACACCAAGGCCGATTTGGTGAAAGCGTTGTCACGTGTTTTTGAAACGCGGCGGCAGGATCGGCTGCCTTGTGATGCAGCTGTTTCTTTTCATCATAAAAAAAACCGATTCACCTATAACGAGCGGCCAACTTATTTTTCACCCGGGCATGGCGTGTTGACTTGGCCTCGCGACCGTATTGCGGTGATCGCCGTAGAGAAATCGGGCAACATCTTATTCAAAGAGCTCGTCCATGCCAGTGATGTCATGCTGCGGCTCACCCATCCCCAGATACATCGTGTTTTATTGTGGGGTTACCTCGACCAGTTGGACGTTTTTGATGGGGCGGAAGGTGATTATGGCTATTTTTGGGGCCAGATGGATGAACCGAAACGAATCCGTCAGCTGGTGCAGGAGGGTGTGGTTGAAGAACGTTTGACGTGTGGGCCATCCCAGGGCGGTGGGTGAGTGGAAAGCGCTTTTAGTGTACTTCGGGGGCTTTTCAGGAGGGTGCAAACCCTTTAAAGGACTCATGTGGGGTCTCATTCCCAAGAAGCATGGGTCAGCAGACGGGGCTCAGAGCGTCAAAAAGGTGGTTTAATGTCGTATCTATTTAAATTTAAGTCGTTAATTTTAGCAGTCGTGTGTTTGGGCGCCATATCGGCCTGTGACCCTGGGACTGAGGGGCAAGGGCAGTGCGATGCGAGCACCTGTGAGCAGGTGCCAGAATCCAAGTGTGCAGGGGCGGTGGCCATCAGTTACGAACCCACCAGTCTGTGTGATGCCCAAGGCCAATGTCTGTTCAATGAAGTCCGGTTGAACTGTGCCGCGAGCGATCGAACCTGTGTTGGAGGGGCGTGCCTTTCCAACGAAGAAGCCTTGTGTGTGGACGTGGTATGTGAAAGTCCACCAGCGAACACCTGCAATGGCAACACGGCGGTGGTGTATGAGTCCACCGGCACCTGTAACGAAAACGGTTTTTGTTCCTACGATTTCACGGAAACCCTTTGCGCAGATGGGGAGATCTGCAGCGAAGGTGTGTGTGTGGTGGATGATGGCTCTGACCCTTGCCTTGGGGTTGTGTGCGATGCGCCGCCTTCCGATACCTGCAATGGCAACAACACTGTGACTTACACTGCCACAGGAGCGTGCGTGGAGGGGGAGTGCGTTTATGAATCCACCGAAACGGCATGTGAGGAAAACACCTCTTGCAGCAACGGGGTATGCTTAGAGAACAGTGACCCATGCGCGGGGGTCAACTGTGTGGAGCCACCCGCCAATGCTTGTTTTGGTAACACCGCGATTACTTATCCCGACGTAGGGGTTTGCAACAGCGGCGTGTGCTCTTATCCGTCCACAGAAACAGAATGTGTTGAAATGACCACGTGTGTGGAAGGCGTCTGTGTGCCCGATGCAGATCCGTGCGATGGTGTTGAGTGCAATACGCCACCCGCTGACATTTGTGATGGCAATTCGGTGGTTTCTTATGCCGAAACTGGGACCTGTGACGAAGGTCTATGTGCCTACGAAGTGACGACGACCGTCCCCTGTGGCACGGGCGAGACTTGCAGCAATGGTGTTTGTGTGGCGAACACGGACCCTTGTGCCGAGGTAGATTGCAACACACCGCCAGCGGACACCTGTGATGAAAACACCGCCATCACCTATCCCGAGGTGGGTGTGTGCAGTGATGGCAATTGTACCTATTCACCCACCGAGACGCCTTGCGCCACCACCGAGACCTGTGTGACGGGCATGTGTATGGCGGTGGACCCGTGTGAGGGGCAAACCTGCGAAACCCCACCCGCGGATTTTTGTGACGGCAATTCCGCCGTCACTTACGGGGCAACGGGAACCTGTAGCAACGGGGATTGTATATACACTTCTGCTACCGAAGCCTGTGGCACTTCAGCCTTTTGTGAGAGCGGAATTTGTGTGCCCATTACTGAGACCAAAGTGGTGATTAACGAGATCTATTACAACCCGCCCACTTCCCAAGGCGACGACCTCGATTATGAATTCTTAGAATTGTACAATGCTGGCCAGACCATCAATCTTGAAAATTGGACTTTCACCTCCGGCATTGTCCATACCTTTGATGATTTCACTTTCGAAAATGGCACGTTCTTGGTTTTGGTGAACCGCCCAGAGAGCTATGAGAATTTACCGGCCACTGTGATCGAATGGAACGGCAGTAACCTCAAAAATGATGAAGAGACGCTTACCCTCACCGATGGAACGGGCGCAATCATGGATACCGTAACTTACGACGTTCGCGCTGCAGCGGGATGGCCCACTGCGGCCAATGGCGGTGGGAAGTCCTTGGAGTTGGGTCATCCTTCTTCTGACAACGCCGTGCCTGAAAACTGGCACGCCAGCGACGCCATGCATGGCTCCCCAGGGGTGGCGAACAGTTCGCCTTAAACCATGGGGTAAAACCGGGCAAAAAAAATGCGTGTCGGGGTGAACCGGACACGCATTTTTTGTTTGTGTTGAAGATGGACTTAGCGGCAGATCTTCACACTGTCGCTGTTGGTCGGCCCATATTCATAATCTTCGCAGCTGCGACCCGTATCGCAATCGTCATCTGTTGCACACAAATGCGTGCATTTACCTTGCATGGGATCATCGGTGTTGTCTGGCCCTAAGGTGTCGCCATTGAGGTAGTCGCAGAAGCCGGTTTGACACTGTACGGGGCCATTTGCGGTGGCGCCACATGCATCGCCCGATGCGCCCGTGGCACTGGCATGGCTGGAAGAGCAAACCGTTTGGGCAACGCCTGAGGCATCGCGACTGATGAGGCAGCTCTCACCCTCGGTGGTGCAATCGGCCTCTTTGGTACATGCCGTACGGCTACCTGGGAGATACACACAATAGTTCATCAGGCCCACCATATCGTCGCTCACATCGCCCGTGTTGTTGTTATTGTAGGTGCTTGGAACGCCTTGGCAGTGGTAGTCGCTGCCAGGACAATCACTGTCGGTAGCACAGGAAGTGGAGCAATAGCCGGTGCCGAAGCAGGCGCCGCCACTGAATTCACAGGTTTCTGACAAGGGAGGGCGGCATTGGTGGTTCGCACGATCGCACACCCAAGTTCCGTCACAAGCACTGTCATCCATACAGGAGACATTGTCTTTAAGGCCCGCAGTGGCATCACAGGCTTCGCCGGCGGCCACTTCACCAAAACCGGTGATACAACGTTTGACATAGCCATTGCCCGTTCGGGTGGGCAGGCAGATTTCATCAGCGCCACAATCACCGCTGGCATTGCAGGATGCGCCCTTCAAACAAGTTTTCGCGGCACCACCTTCCATGGCCGAAGTCAGGCTACTCACACATTGGTAGCCATCGCCGCAGTCGGTGTCTGCTGTACAGTACTTCGAGCAGGTGGCGTCCATGCACACATCCGTATCACAGGCGATGCTGGGCTCGATGGTATCTAGAGTACGTGGGTCGTCTCCACAAGCTTCCCCAAAAGTTGGTGCGCCGGATGCGGGTTCTTGGCAGCCCATGACCAAATTGCCACTGGTGTCTCTGGCCATTTGACAGACCTCGGTGCCGTCGCAATCGGCATTGCTGGTGCAGCTGTCGCCGGTGGCTTTGGCGGGGCGACATAATTTCACCAACGCCACGCCGTCATCATCGGTGGTGTCGGGAGAACGGTTCACGTTGAAATTGAAGCCTTGGCAAGTTTCGCCCGAGGCGCAGTCACCGTCAGCCTCACAGGGACTGGCGCAAGTGCCATCGTTCCAGCAAATGTAAGCGGCGCAACGGTTTTCTTGATCGGGTTGGCAGGTGCGGTCGGCCACTTCCACATCTGAAGGACAGTTGTAGCCGCTGGGGCAGTCACTGGCCACTGTACAGGGCATCCCGTATTCAATATTGGCATCACATGTTTCGCCACCCTTGATAAAACCTACAGGGTCGTCAGAGCAAAGGGAGAAGAATTCATAACCGGTGGAGCCAATGGTACAGTATTCGCCCTCTGGACACACCCCATCGTCACAGGCTTCGCCAAAGCTCAAGCACAGATCGGTGGGTTGGCCAATGTTCACATTGCGCAAACAAACGTAATCATTGGGGCAGTTTTCATTGTTGCATTCCATCATGCAGTGGCTGCCCGAGCTGCCGAGGTTTTTGCAAGCCCAAGTGGCGTTTTCATCGGAGTAGCCTTCGCAGTCCGTGTCTGCGGTGCAGGTTTGGGTGCAATACCCTTTGATGTCGTATTGACTGAAGATGTTGAGGCAGTCGCCCATTTCGCAGTCGGCGTTAGAGTTACAGAAATCGCCAATTTCGCCTAAAGTGGGCTCTTCTTCTTCCTCGTCTTGCTCTTCTTGCTCTTCTTCTTCCAACGTTTCTTCGGGTTCGGTGGTGCCAGTGGTGGTCGGAACGCAAGCGCCCGAGATGGACAGGCAAAAAGCGAGCATAGAGATCATTTTCAATTGTTGCATGGTGGCTCCTTGAAGGGGGATAAAAGTCGACATTGTTTAAGGGATTTTAAGCCGTTCGCCAAGGGGGAGTGGCTTGAGCCCGCCGAATTTTCCCTTGCCCTCTGGCGCTACCTCAATAATTCGAATTCTATAATAAAAACGGTATCCTGATGAAGAAATGCGGTACCATTGAGCTGTGCGATGTATTTTTGATACGCTTAAAAACAACGGCCACCCCAAGTGGGGTTCGGTTCAGGCCCTGTAGGTTTCATGGGTCATCAGGTTTGGAAAATGGAGCAATGATGAGGATTTTGTCGCTGGTTTGGAGGCCTTTTTTGCTGGGGGTTTTGATGAGCACCGGTTTGGGGTGTTTTCCTGAGCGGCCCCCCACTGAGGAGCCCGCTCCCCAAGATGCGCCGACCGAGCCCGATGATCTTGTGCGTGACCATGAATCGGCTGATGCCGGCTCAGCGCATGGGGACCCTTCGGATGGTGGGTCGGTGGTTGTCACCGTTTTAGACGCAGGCATTAACGAAGAAACACCCGTAACCCACACGTCTGCAGATGCCAGTGTCCCTGGGTCTTGGTCTTCTTGGGATGGTGGTGCGGTTGGGCCCAATGAAGTGTTGGATGCAGGTGCGCATGACCCTGAGACTGAAAGGCTGGATTCAGGGGAGGAACCAGAGGCGAACATTTCCTTCGACGCTGGCCAATGGAGCGAAACGGCCCATGATGCGGGCATGCCGCCCTCCGACCGTTGTGCCCCTGAATTTTACGATCACGATAACAACTATTGGACAGATTGCCTTCCGTGTACCCCACCTTGTGGCCCGTTTAGTTATGAAGTGCAAAACTGTGAGAGTTTTCAAAACCGTATTTGTGAATGCCAAACGAATTTTGTTGAAAATGAAAACGGCGATTGTGTTAAAGAAATTGATTCAGGGGTCGTCGACGATACCTACCACCCCAACGATTCTGACGAAACACCTGATGGCGATGATGACAACACCCATACCGATGATGAAGACATCGATAATGGCGATGATAATGGTGCGAACGACGTTCAAAGCACAGCTTCTTTTGCTGCCACCCCGCTTTGGTCATTAACTTTCCAAGATGAATTTAATGGACCTCAACCGGGTGATGATTTGTCATGTTATTCCCGCACGCCTCAGTGCTTGTTTCACAATGCTTGGGGGCCTATTGATTGCCCTGAAGATGTGGCGGCGCAAATGGCTGATTTGAACAAATGTGTTTGGTCCGTCTACGACTTTTACAACTACATGAATGGCTTTGAAGAGGCTTCTGCGATGAAAAATGCTTTTTCTGCTTCAGAGGTGAAAGTCGAAAATGGTAATCTTGTGTTATCCGCGCGCACGCAAGGATCCTCTCATGACGATTGTGGTCAATGGTATGACGATGAGCGCACGGACGGTTACGGGAACTATACGGTGGATTGTCCTCTGTTATCAGGCGGTGTTCACAGCCGTCATTATTCGTGGGGCGGTAATGTTTCTGTTGAAGGATTTTTACAAAAACATGGTCGTTTTGAAGTGAGAGCACGCTTACCAGGAGGCCCGGGCGCTTGGCCAGCCATTTGGATGCTGCCTCAAGGGGGCGGTTGGCCGGATGGCGGTGAAATAGACATCATGGAGGCTTGGGCCCATCGGCGCGCAAAAGTATACCACACCTATCACGACGGCATCGAGGATCAGGGCATCAAAACGGCAGCTGGTATGGAGCACAAAGCCAGGTCAAGGTTTTACCCTCAGTCTGGCAGGGATGACACCTTTGACGACGATTTTCATGTGTACGCCGTAGAGTGGGATGAGAATGAACTTAGATTTTTTGTAGATAAATGGTACGTCGGGACCATTCGTAACGGTGATATGGGCGAGATGGGCGATGATTTTGCTATGGAGGTACCGACTTTAGCGAACTATATTTTATTGAACTATACGATGACTGCAGATATCGGTACTTGGGCCGGCAATGTGATTTACAATTACCGACCCGATCTCGATGATTTTCAACCGCGAGAAATGCTAATAGACTACGTTCGTGTGTACGAAAAACACAACCCAGAGATGTCCATCGCTTGTCCGTGGGGTGGTTCTTACGACGGTGCCAATTGTTCTGTGGCCTCATTGCCCAGCGGTGTGGCTGTTTACATCAAGGACAGCAGTTTATATTCTATTGCAGCCAACAGTGCGCCTTATTGTCCGCAAGGTGGCACCCATATCGATGGGGAATGCTTACATGTCCAAATGGCATCAGGGGCACCGACCTTTATATGGTCGGATAAATTTTACGTGGGCGCGGGCAACGAAGAAAGTACCTTGACCCATGGCTGTCGTCATCCGTGTGAGGGTCATGGGGTATATGACGGTTATGGTTGCTATGTCGGGAGCGCGCCTGACGGTCACGTCGCACGCATTGAAAATGGCAGTTTTTATTATCGCATCACCGGTTGGGATGATTTTTGGGGCGGTGATAACGATTGTTTTGAAACGCATCCAGAGGATGACGATGGGTGTTTGTTTGCCGCGATTCCGGAAAATCGTGATGGCTTTGTCAATAAAACCAATGAGGGCGCACGATTAAGTTTGGAAAGTTTTTATCTTGAGCCACTCTGTGAACCCTTTGACCATCTTTCAAATTGTGCCAACCCTTGTCCGGTAGGGGGGCGGTATAAATATGGCGAGTGCTTTTTGATGAAAGTACCTGATGGCGCTAACGGATTTATCTATGACGATAACTTTTATCTTTCCAAAAACACGGATGCTGATCCTTGTCCTTATGGTGGGCTTTTTGATGGTGCGAACTGTAAAATTTATGAGATGCCTGCAGGCCATTCGGGCCGGTTGGAAGGCGATGATTTCATCATCAACCCCTCTTGTGAACGTATTCCCTATGAGGCGGGCACAGGTTATTAGAGATGACTCAACAGCGGTTGCATGCGAGAGGCTATGGCTCGCCTAGGAAATGATGACCAATAAGGAGAGATGATGGCTCAAAAAATGCCTTTGATGGTTCCAGGCGCGAAGCCAACTGAAACCCCTCTAGAGATATATGCGCCCTATAATGGGGCGCACCTTGCCACCGTTCCCACGGTGGGTGCCCAGGGGGTCGATAAAGCGTTGGCCACGGCCCATCGTCTCTACATGGAGCGAGAGGCGTGGCTGCCCACCCAAGAACGCATTCATGTTTTGGAGAAAGCTGCGGCGATTATTGAAACGCGTGCCGAAGAATTAGCCCTGGCCGCTTCGGCTGAAGGCGGAAAGCCATTGATGGACTCGCGGGTTGAGATGATGCGTGCCATTGATGGGGTTAAAGGTTGTGTGGAGGCCATCCGTACGTCACAGGGCGCGGAAACACCCATGGGTTTAAATGTAGCCTCTTCTGGTCGCTTGGCCGTCACTTCGAAAGAGCCCATTGGGGTGGTGCTCGCTTTTTCTGCTTTTAACCACCCTTTTAATTTAATCGTGCACCAAGTGGGCCCAGCCATTGCCGCCGGATGTCCTGTGATTGTGAAGCCAGCTGAAGCGACGCCGCTGTCCTGCATCCGGTTTGTTGAAATATTACGTGAGGCAGGGTTGCCCGAAGAGTGGTGTCAGGTCATTCACACTGAGAATTTTGAAGTTGCGGGTCGATTGGTCAGGGATGAACGCGTCGCCTTCTTTTCGTTTATTGGGTCGGGAAAGGTCGGCTGGATGCTGCGTGGTCAATTGGCACCTGGAACACGTTGTGCTTTAGAGCATGGGGGCGCCGGGCCTGTTGTTGTGGCGGAAGATGCATATCTCGAAGATGCGCTTCCTCGTTTATTGAAGGGCGGTTTTTACCACGCCGGTCAGGTTTGTGTTTCGGTTCAACGGATTTTTGTCCATGAAAGTATTGCGAGAGAGGTTGCAGAACGCCTCGCCCAAGGTGCGAAAGAATTATTGGTGGGCGATCCCAAAGAGGCGACCACCGAAGTGGGCCCACTGATTCGTCATGGCGAGGTCCAGCGGGTGGATGCTTGGGTCAAAGACGCGGTGAGCGGTGGGGCCGAATTATTGTGCGGCGGTGAATCCATTGGTGATTCTTGTTACACGCCTACCGTTCTTTTTGAGCCCGCTATGAATGCCAAAGTGAGCACGCAAGAGATTTTTGGCCCTGTGGTCTGTGTGTATGCCTATTCGGATTTGGATGAGGCCATTGAACGGGCGAACAGTTTACCCTTTGCTTTCCAGAATTCAGTGTTTACACAAAACATTGATACGGCCATGCGTTGTTACAGCCGATTTCATGCGGCCACCGTCATGGTGAATGACCACACCGCTTTTCGCGTAGACTGGATGCCCTTCGCAGGTGCGAAAACATCAGGGTTAGGGATTGGCGGGATTCCCTACACCTTGCGGGACATGCAGGTGGAAAAGCAGTTGGTGCTTCGATCGGACAACCTTTAAAGTACCGAGCCGGTTTAAACCTGGATTTTATGTTGTTTCAAAAAGTCCATCAGGCGACTGACTGCTCCATCCAAAGTCGCATCACGATCGTTGTTCAAAACGAGGTCCGGATTGGAAGGGGCTTCGTAGGGAGCGCTGACACCCGTGAAGTTGGCAATTTCTCCGTTGCGGGCTTTCTGATAAAGACCTTTCGGATCCCGGGATTCACAGGTTTCCAAGGAAGCGTCTACGTGAACCTCAAAGAAACGATCGCCAATAATCTTTCGGGCCATTTCTCGATCTTCTTTGAAGGGAGAAATAAACGAACAAATAACAACCAGGCCAGCATCCATCATTAGGCGGGCTGTTTCAGCCACACGACGAATGTTTTCCCGACGTTCTTCAGGCGAAAAACCCAAGTCACGATTTAGGCCGTGGCGGACGTTATCTCCGTCCAAGACGTACGGATGCACGTGTTGACGGAGCAGTTCTTCTTCAAGGGCGTAGGCCACTGTAGATTTACCTGCGCCGGAAAGCCCGGTGAGCCACAGGCAAGAGGCTTTTTGCCCCAGAGCGCCTTGCCGATCGGAAGAAGTGACCGCTCCGTTGTAACGGTAGATGTTGTTGGCAACGGGTTCTTGAGTGCCATCATCACTAAAGAGCGAGGTCGCATTTTGTTTATCTAAAAGCATACCTGCAGCCACGGTGTTGTAAGTGACAGGGTCGATCAAAATAAATGCGCCTGTCTTGCGGTTTTGCTCGTACGCATCATAGGCCAAAGGTTTAAAACACTCGATAGACAGTTGCCCCACCTGATTTAGTTGGAGGGTGTCGGATTCTTTTCGATGTAGCGTGTTGGTGTCGATTTGATATTTCACATTTGAAACCACTGCTCTGACTTCATTGGTGTTTTGGCGGAGCAGGTATTTCTTCGTTATATCTAATGGCTCTTCGCTCATCCAAACCACATTGGCTTCAACTTGGCGATCAATCTTGGGTACATTGCCGGGATGTACAAGAATATTCCCTCTGGAAATATCAATTTCGTCCTCTAGGCATACTGTAATTGCTTGATGCGGGTAAGCGTAATCGAGTTCACCATCCATGGTGACCAGTGATTTAACTTTTGTTTCCTTTCCGCTGGGCAAAACCATGATAGCATCGCCACGACGAATGACGCCTGACTCAACGGTTCCACAATACCCGCGAAAATCAGCAGTGGGTCTGTTCACATACTGGACTGGAAACCTGAGGTCGATGAGGTTCCGATCACTGCCGATATAAAGGGATTCTAAGTAGGGTAAGAGCGCGGTCCCTTCGTACCATGGCATGGCCTTGCTTTTTTTGACCACGTTATCCCCTTTTAAAGCGCTCATGGGAATAAAGCGAACATCCGTGAAATTTAGCTTTTCTGCAAAGGACCGAAAGCTTTGTTCAATATCTCTAAAATACTTTTGCTTATAACCCACCAAGTCCATTTTGTTTACGGCCACCACGGCACGTTTAATACCCAGCAATGAAGCAATAGATGCGTGCAAACGCGATTGAGGCAACAGCCCCTTACTGGCGTCAACGAGGATGATGGCCAAGTCAGCGGTAGAGGCGCCCGTTGCCATATTCCGAGTGTATTGTTCGTGACCGGGCGTATCAGCCACAATAAAATGACGATTAGGCGTGGAGAAGAACCGGTAGGCCACATCGATGGTGATGCCTTGTTCTCGCTCGGCTTTTAGTCCGTCTAAGAGCAACGCATAGTCCATGCCATCACGGTTCCACTTTTTGGAGTCGTTGATCATACTCTTGTAATGATCGTCGTAAATACTTTTGCATTCATGGAGCAAACGTCCAATTAAGGTTGATTTGCCATCATCCACACTGCCGGCAGTGGAAATCCGCAAAAGGTCGTGTTGCTCATTGGGACGAACAGTGGGCGTTGCGTCTTCATGGGCCATGGGGTGTTCGATATCTTTAAAAGTAGCCTTCACGTTTTTTCTGCTCCATGGACCCTTCTTGGTCGTGATCGATAATCCGTGTGATACGCTCCGATTGTCGCGCGGTACTCACTTCTTGAATGATTTCTTTAACGGTAGTGGCGTTTGAATGTACGGCACCCGTGCAAGGAGAGCAGCCCAGCGTTCTGAAGCGTGACATCACCTTTTCCGGGACTTCATTGGGAAGCAACCGTGTTCCAGGATAAAAAGGAATGAGCTGGTCCCCGCGAACCACCATGTCGCGCTGTTCCGCGTAGTACATCGGAACGATGGGGATTGATTCTCTATCAATATAATTCCAGATGTCCATTTCGGTCCAATTCGATAATGGAAAGACTCTTATACTTTCGTCTTTACGAACGTGGCCATTGTACAAATCCCAAAGTTCAGGTCGCTGTGCCTGTGGGTCCCATTGCCCGTTGGTGTCTCGGAATGAAAATACCCGTTCTTTAGCTCGGGATTTTTCTTCATCGCGCCGAGCACCGCCAAAGGCTGCATCGTATCCACCTTGCTTAAGACTTTCGAGCAACGCACCAGTTTTAAGAAGGCCACAACACGCCACAGTGCCTAAATCCCAAGGGTTGGCTTTGACTTTAAAACCTTCTTCTCCCTGATGAACAATGAGTTCGGCCCCTATTTCTTTGACGAACTTATCGCGGAATTCGTACATTTCGGGGAATTTAAATCCCGTATCTATATGTAATAAAGGAAAGGGGAGCTTGGCCGGTGCAAAAGCTTTACGGGCTAAATGAACTAAAACGGAAGAGTCTTTGCCCACCGAATAAAGCATTACGGGTTTGCGGGCTTGCGCCATCACTTCTCTAAAAATGTAGATGGCCTCGGCTTCGAGTTGGTCCAAATGGTTCATTTCGTAGGTTTCGGTTGCTGGTATCATAGTTTGCGCCGTGAAATGGGGGTTCATGCCACTAATCGGCCATCAGCCGGGTTAGCTTGAGCCCGATCTTGGTTTTTTATTACAGGAAGGGAAAACCAGTATTATCTATAAAAAACAGAGCCTTAGGCTCTTCGTACCCGACTTCTTCTGTTAGGTCTAAAGTTTCGGATTCTGTCTTTCGATGGCAATAAAGAGCAATCCCTCCTGATAATCGGAGCTCTCTCAGAAAGAACGGAACCCAAAGATGATTAGAACCATCCATCATTTTGCTGCCACGGGCGGTACCTTAATGAGTAAATGTATTGCTGCGCAACAAAACGTGGTTTTATTGAGTGAAGTACACCCAGATGTTTTTACAGGGGTTAAATACGATCCAACCGCCATGGTTCAGCAGTTTCATGCACATACCAATCTTCTTTCTGTCGATCATTGCAAGTTGATGTTTCAAGTGCAGCTTGAGGTGATGGCAGACCTGTGTAAACGAAACGATTTGGATTTAGTGCTGAGAGACCATACACACGTAGACTTCTTTTTCAGAGACTATGTGGGAACCCCTGTCAAAGACTACTCGGCAGAAAAGCATCAAGTGAAGTCGCTGGTGACCGTGCGTCATCCTGTGGAATCTTTTTTAAGTGCGAAAAAACAAGGCTGGACCAAATGCATCCAAGATTCTTTCGACGAGTATTGCAAAAGATACATTCAGTTTCTCAACTGTTATAATGGTTGTAGTCTCTACTATTACGAAGAATTCTGCTTATATCCACAACAGGTCATGCAAATGATTTGTGCAGAATTAGAGTTACGGTACAACCCCGATTTTATGGATACGTTTGCCAATATCGTTTTAACTGGGGATTCCGGTCGACGCAACAGTACGATTTCCCTTCCGCCTGCTAAAGAAGTTCCACCAGAATTGGCTGAAGAAATACACTTGTCGACAAACTGGAACGAGCTGACCACTTTGTTGAACTATCGTTACTCGAAGGCAGAAGGTGCCACCATGGGCTCTGTAAACGATGATGTGGATGAGGTTCAGAGTGAAGGACAGGTCGCGATTTAAAATGAATGGTTAGATTCAGACTGGTTACCCAAAAAAAGAGGCCCTTAAGGCCTCTTTTTAATTCCGCATCAGGCGAATGGGTAAACAGGATCAGGCCGTCTCAGCTTTTCTGACCGCGTTGGCTTCGTCTTCTGCCATTTGTTCACTGGCGGTAAACGTACCTTTAAAGACCACCATCCCGATGGGCGAAATGAGGCACATGATGGCGATCCACAGCCATGCCATTTCATGGTCTGGAAACTCCGTCATGCCACTGGCAAAGTATTTTTCGGTTAAAATATCCGCCATGACCGTGGCGCCAATTTTTCCGAGGAAATAGGGGAGAACAGCGAGAGAAATATACGCCCCTTCCTTACCTTTTGGCGCAATCTCCGCACTGAATTGCATCAGTCGGGGCGACCAAATCGCTTCACCAATTGTAAAGACAATAATGAAGAGCACCAAGGAGATGACGAAAGGATCTTGGTTGCCCACGGGGGCTTCAACCCAATAATCAAAGAGCCATGTGCCAAACCAGGTATCGCCGATGGCGAGGGCAAGTCCATCGGGAATAAAACAAATAAACACCGAAAGGGCCGAAAGAAAGGTACCAAAAATCAGCATCGAGTAGGAACGAATCCGTATGGTGAGCACAGAGACGAGGGGTACCAAGAATACAATCATCGCAGGATTCAAGGTGCCGAAGAGACTGACCACGGGAAAATCGTAGCCAAAAACCCGCGTGGCATAGCTTGGGAACATGACATGGAAAATGTAGAACGCCAGTTTGACGAAGGTCAAAATGCCCAGCATGGCCATGTAAATCCAGAATGGTTTCTGGCTAAAGTTTTCCTTGAGCTGTCTAATGGTTTCCTCTGTGGCATCACGCACAGATTTCATAACTCTATCCAATGAGGCCCCGGTATTGAGACTACCGAGCAGGGACATGATGGCGTAGATGATTCCACCTACTGCCAGGATGCCCGCCGTGATGACGAAGGACCAAAAGTAAATGCCGGACTTGACCACGCCCACTTTCCACGTGTGTACTTCGGCATAGATAAATGCCACCGCAACCAAGCCCACAATGACCGTAGCGATCACGCTTCGGATAAACTCGCGAATCATTTTCTGGCGGCGCTCAGCGACGTTGGATTTCAGTTCAGTGGATAACGCCTCGCCAGATAAACCGTCTTTTTTGCGGATAACCACACCGTTTTCGGTCATTTCAGCGCCTTCACGCATGATCAAGATGGCGATAAAATCCGGGATATTGATGAGGAAACCAACCCCAATAATGGCTTGGTAGGTGGTCATTTCAATGCCGAAAATTTCCATGCCGTCCGCGTGGTGCTTGCGGAAGTAGTCGGCAATCTCTGCACCGACGGTGAAGCCAACATTCATCAGGGTATAAAAGAGTCCAAATCCGAGCGTCGCTGTCTTCAGTGTCGTGAACCACTTGATGCCGACTTTAAGCACAGGCCCTGTGATGGCAAAACCGAATGCGAGAGGTAAAAAGCCAAGGAAGGTGACAACCCAGATGTCTTGACTGAGCGGCGTACAAAACCGGGAAATCAAGAGCATGACGGCACCAATGAGGAGGCATTGTTTGACCCCGATGGTGTCGCAAACGGCACCGACCATCATTGTGATGATGGTGGCCACCATACCCCAGATCATATAATACATATAGCCGTTGGTATCACCCAGGGGTTCCCCCCCCATAATGACGTCTTGCTGTAAAAATATCACGAAGATAGATGATGCCGCACCGTACGCACTGTATTCGGTCAGCTTGGTGAAAAACATCAACCAAAGCTCACGCGGATGGCCTTTAAGCCCCCGCATGTAACCGATGATCAGACCCAACAGCGCGATCAGAAGACCGATGGCGCATACCAAGAGAATCTTATCGAGGATGGTAGAGCTTCCGTCGCTAACGCGGCTCATCATTGATTTCGCTGAGCGATAATCCATGACCGTCCACTTTGTCTTTGCTGACCATTCCCTATTTCGGGTCTTACCGTCCACGTGTGCATCACCTTCGAGATGCATGTAAACGGGAAATGCCACCCCTTCTTTCGGGGTATATTTGCCCATGAGCTTAAAGCCATTGTTCACCGGTAGCGCATTGTTGCCGTTATCCCATTCCACTTTACCTGGGCGGTCAAATGCCCATTTCTTCATGTCCGCAGTGAATTCCTCGAGGGTGCGCTTCTCCCGGAGAATCGTTCCCCCCATTTTGTAGGCAGCCTCATAGTTGCTCGCAGTGATTTCTTTGACGAAAGCATTCGCCACATCGACGATGTGAGACTTTTTCCAATCGAACTTCTCTTTCTTGCCTTCTTTTTTCTTGTCGGCTTTGGCTTCTTCTTTGGCGGGGGCTGCTGCGGGTTCAGCTTGAGCCGCGCCAGGACCGGCGTCAGAATTTTCGGTCACTTGGGCAGGAACAGTATTGGCGGCAGGGCCGGCATCTTGCGCGGCGGCTTTGGCCGCAGGTTGGGCTGGCGCTGTGTTGTCTTGGCTGTAAGTCGTAAAGGCCATGCAATAGGTGATGGCAAAGACCAAGGCCATGCGGGCGGTGCGAGAAAAGTTCATGATGACTCCCAAAAACGGGCGATGGGGTGGCGGACTCATTCGGCAGCCCCGGATCGCTCCATAAGCCAGCGGAAGCTAAGGAAAAAAATCTGATTCGTCGAGTGGGTAATTGCGGGGGGCTGAAAAGCACCCGATGTACCCCCAAGTTATTAATTCTTATAGGCAAATAGCAGATCTGAGCCCAAGCAACTTCTGCAGGGTAGGACCGATACTTACACTGTACGATAATAACCCACCCTTTTCAGTCCAGCCCCACGGAGACTTCGTATGCTTCGCTCTACTTTTCAGCTTTTAGCCGTCTCGTTTTTGTTTTTACCTCTTTTCAGTGGGTGTTTTTGGTTCGAAAACAGCCACTTCGAAGGTGCCGTGTGGTCTGACGATGGGGAGGCCGTCGCCTTTGTATCCCACAGCTACATGGCGCGTAAAACCTTCGGGCACACCCAAAAGAAGGATTACTACACGCGGGTCAATGTGTCAGATACCTTTGAAGGCGATTATGCCGGAACTCAATTGGGTTCTGCCATGCCAGGAAGAATGACTTCGCTCTATTACATGAAAAGTGAAGGGTACGTCCTGGTGGGACGAGAGTCGAAAAAGACCGAAGTGAGCAATGGACAAAACCCTAACGAAGAACGAACCATCACCTTTGATAAAATGGAGCTGGATGGCACCCAAACCCAGGTGGCCCGGGTGACCGGTTTGACCATGGTTTCCTGTGATGGGGGGCAAAGCGCTTTTAGTGGCTTGCCACCGGTGGTGGTATTTCCCAGCCCTGATGGTAAACGATTTGCGGTGCTCAAAGGCGAGAGTTCTTGCGAGAGCGTTTCCCAAACCATTTCTTTTCTCGATGCTCACACTTTAGAGCACGAAGGCGAAACCATTGAGGTTGATTTGAATGCGCTGGTCCCCACGGGGGTAGCGCAGCCGGCCATGTTGGTGAACCTCTTGCCCATGGCATGGTTGGATGATGAAAGTTTCATGATCGGCTTTGGCGCGTTTCAATCAGATATGACCAAGGGCTGGGTTTATACGGTGAATGGCGAAACGTCGTGGCGAGAAGACATGAAATTTGATTGCTTGTATCCCGCCACCAGCAGCTCCTATGTGAACGCCCAAGGGCAATCGATTGAGATTGGCCACGGTGGGTGGTTTGACATTGGCCCTGCGAGTTCAGATGCGGACGGTCAAACATTTGGTTGCTCGGAATAAAGGAAAACCCATGAAATTATCAATCGGTTTTATCTTCATCTTATTGTCTGTGAGCTCTCTTGGATGCGGTGAGCATCGTGGCGAACCTACCGCCACATCCTCCACAGAGTTGTCTGAAGAAAGTCAAAGCTTGCTCAGTAGTCTTCACGGTCGTTGGCGATTGCAACATTTGGTGCTGGGTTTTTGCCCGCAATCTTTGGGCCAATCCCCTTTCATGGGAGAAAGTCGGTGGGACACAGAGACTGGTGAACTCAAAATGATGGCCTTGGGTGAAAACACGCAAGAACTGGTTTTACAAGTGCAAGACGGTCAGACCTTAACACGACAATCTACCGTTGAGATCGACGGGTGCCTTGTTTCTGAAGAAATCACCATGACCATCAAACAGATGAACGGTCGTTATGCTGAGGGTTTGTACGCGGCACACTACTATCATGACGGCAGTACAAAGTGCGATGCTATGGCGAACAGCTATGATATCCAAGAATCTTGCAGCGTCACCGCAGACTGGTCGGGTGTTCGTTTGTCTCGGCAGCCCTAGACCTAATCGGTTGGCTGGCTGATATTTAACCCCTGAAATCTTCAGACTGATTTTTAACGTAAAGCGGTTGGTTTAAAACCGGTCGGTTGTTATCATTTCGCTCATGAAAGACATTACACGCAGAGATGCTTTAAAAGGATTGGGAGCCACTGGTGCCGCCGCTTCTTTGGGGTGCCTGAAACCGTCCACCAAAGCACGCGCCGTTGAAAAAAAAGAGCCCACCATGACCCAGCCTGAATTCCAAACGGTTGCCCTCCCTCAGGGCGCCACACCTTGGCCCACGCAAGAACCCTTTTTGTTTTGTGTGCACCACAACGATAAATACCCCGCTGGCAACGAACAGCATGGTCCAGCCGCGTCTTTGGAAGGGCGCCGAATCGGGCAAGACTTTGAAGGAAAAGATGGTTGGCGAATGTATCATGGCGATGTGGTTCCCGGGTTTCCGCGACATCCCCACCGCGGCTTTGAAACCATTACAGTGGTTCGTGAAGGCTTGATCGATCATGCCGACTCACTGGGTGCAGCGGCCCGCTATGGTGAAGGAGATGTGCAATGGCTCACTGCGGGGGACGGCATTAATCATGCCGAAATGTTCCCATTGCTCGACAAAGAAAAAACAAATGAAACCAACTTTTTTCAGATATGGCTGAACTTACCCGCGGCCCAAAAACGCGTGCCACCGCATTTTACCATGTTTTGGGATAAACAAATTCCCGTTGTATCAACGAAAGATGCGGCTGGTCGTGCCACAGTGGTGACGGTGATTGCAGGTCAATACGACCAAGCAACAGCGCTGTCGCCGCCGCCCAATTCCTGGGCATCTACTTCAGAAAGTGATGTCGCTATTTTTACGGTGAAAATGGCACCTCATGCCCAGTGGACGCTGCCTGCGTCGAGAGCAGGCACAACACGAACCCTTTACACGGTGACCGGTGATGGCATCGTCGTGGCGAATCAAAATGTGAGCAATCGCTATCAAGTGATTTTCAAAAATGAAGTCGCTGTAGAAATCACCAATGGTTCCCAAGAAACCGAACTGCTATTGCTTCAAGCTAAGCCCATCGGCGAGCCTATTGCGCGCTATGGTCCTTTTGTCATGAACACTCAGGCCGAAATCCAAGAAGCGTTTCGTGACTATCGGCGTACTGAGTTTGGCGGGTGGCCCTGGAAGGGCAGTGACCCTGTCCATGGCGGTAAGAAAGAACGGTTTGCCCGGCACGCTGACGGCAGAGAAGAAAAACCGGTTTAGTTTGAAGCAGCGTTCAGATTGACCCAATCATCTTTAATGCCTGCGATGGCGTTTTCCGGATCATTTCCGCCTTCGCCCCGGTGCGACACCACCATGGGCCGGGTGCAAAGAGGCTCTGAAATGCAGGCGCTGATTTGCGGGCTCAACAAGGTGGGATAACTCGGTACAGAGGCGCTATTCTCGTCTTTTAGGGAACCGTTGCACCCCAACGCGGGGTTTAAGAGCAGGGTTAAAGAAAAAAAACTATTGTTTTTAGCAGGTTGGAAGTGGTGGGCACAAAACATCCTCATAAAACGGCGGACCTCATTCGGCCGGCCTGACTTTAGGGGGGATACCTGTTTCAAAAACCAAGTGCAAAACCCTCGTTTTGGAACCATCTGACGTTGGGGTTTTGCTTTTTATACACCACCAAATTGGCGAGTAAAATCAGAGGCATGCTACAGTTTTTGGTGCATCGGGAATCGTCACTTTGGACGGGTTCAAGATGTTACGGGAGCTGGTTTATGCGTGCATTTTTATTTTCGGTGTTTTTATCCCTTTCGGTAACCGCCTCTACGGCGGGGGCCAATCAAGCTTTAGATTTCGATGGAGCCAGCGATTACGTTACGCTGCCAACCGGTCAGGACTTAGGGCTCAACAAAATCAAAACCATTGAAGCTTGGGTTAAACCCCATTTTGACGGGTATACCCCCATGACCATTTACGGTGCGGGCTACAACATGTTTTTCTGCCAACAGGGTCGCATCAAATTCCAGACGGACAGCAGCAACGGCTGGAAGACTGTTTCGTCTTACGCCAATGCGGTACCGGCCGACCAGTGGAACCACGTGGCCGTCGTTTTTGAGGGAAGCGGGACCGATCAAACCAAACTTTACGTCAACGGCGTGTTAGAAAACACCGGAACCATCCCAAATTTGACCACTTCTTCAACTTTAAGGCTTGGTCGACGTTCAACGGACAATAAATTTAATGGCTTGATGGATGAGGTACGTTTGTGGAGTGTTACGCGTACGGCAGAACAGATCATGATGTTTAAAGATATCTCGTTGAGCAATTATGAGGTGACTGGTCTGAATGCTGTTTACAATATGGAAGTGATCTCGGGATCGAAGTTAGACAATGCGACCGGGGTGTCGGGTCGGGATGGCACTTTGGTAAGTATGAACACCTCAAATCAAAACACCACCACAGACTACTGGGGCTTGGAGTGGACCAATATCACTCAGGTAGTTGGTGATGATTCGAGCACCAACGATTATTTTGGAAGAACTGTCGATATGAGTGGCGATACGCTGGTGGTCGGTGCGCCAACCCATGGTAACAACCAAGGTGCGGCCTATGTTTTTGTTAGAAGTGGTAACACCTTCACCCAACAAGCGAAACTGGTCCATCCGTCACCAGACGACAATGATTATTTTGGGACGTCGGTTGCGATTTCAGGAAACCATATCGTTGTTAGCTCACCCAGTGATGACACCAAAGGTGCGAATGCTGGCGCCGCTTTTGCGTTCACACGGACTGGTTCGACCTGGAGCAGTGGGTCCGATATTACCCCTACCGACGTGGGTGCCGGTGATGGCTTGGGCTATTCCATAGCCATGGACGGCATTAATATGGTGATAGGCTCTAGTGGAGAAAATGCAGCTTATCGTTTTCGTTATGAAGATCCATGCGGTTTCAATAGCGCCTGTGGTGAGTCTTGGACCTACAAGCAAAAGTTCAGTGATCCTCCCAGTGGTTCCTCAGGGGGAGGAGCGGTTGCCATCGAGGGTAACTTAATTGCGGTCGCGGCGCCCAACTACAATTATCAAAAAGGCCGTGTCTACATTTACTACCGCGATGGCTCCGGTGTATGGAGTCTTGATGATACATTGGACCCCGCTTATGGCGCGAGTGGTGATATGTTCGGGCGTTCTCTTTCCATATCCGGTGAGCGCCTTGCTATCGGCGCGCCCGGGTGCGACAGTGCTTCGTCTTCATCGCAAGGCTGCGTTTATATACACACACGGGAAGACTCTGATTATTCTAGCAGCGCATCTTGGAGTTCCTTCACACAACTAATTGCTAATGACCCTGTCAACTACGGGTATTTTGGTACCACCGTAGCATTAGAGAATGACAGATTAATCGTATCAAACCGAGCTGGCTCACCCGCCGTTGGGATGGGCGAAATCTTTATAGGCAGGGGGACAACATTTTCACATGAATCAACCATCGGGGCAGGTATCGCGTCAGACATTTCTTCCAACATTGGATATCAAAGAATGCATGGCCTGTTCGGAACGACTTTGGTTTTTGGACAGCCCAGAGATACCAGTAATACGGGAAAAGTATTTATCATGAACCCGGTTACGGGTTACCTGCCAACTTGTAGCGATTCTACCAAAACAACCGATGAGGATACTGCGGTCTCATTGGAGAGCGCTGATTTTCCATTCAGCGATCTTGACGGTGACACCCTCACTCGAATTACAGTTACTTCTATCGGTGGCTCAGGGGATTTTTCCAATAATGAATTGGCTGTATCTGTCGGGGACACAATAGCTCTAGCAGATATTACGAACTTGACGTTTACACCGGCGCTTAATGAGAATGGGACCGGATATGCAACACTTGGCTTTAAAGTCAACGATGGTAACGCGGATTCGCTTTCATCGTGTACCTTAACCGTGGATGTGACGGCAGTAAATGACGACCCGGTCATCAATGCTTTTAGCTTTGCTGTGAATGAAGACACCACGTCAGAAAATAAAACCATTCAGGTCACAGATGTCGACAGTACTGTTTTTACTTATACGATCGAAACGAATGCCGTTTTTGGTTCAATTGAGTGGGTGACCCCCACCGTTGGTGACCCCACAACATCTGCTGATGGTGTGTTTACTTACACCCCGAACGCTGATTATAACGGGCTTGACACATATACCATTCGTGTGAGTGACGGGGTGGGAACCGATAGCCAGATTCATCATATCAGCGTGACTGCGATCAACGATGCGCCCGTCGCAGTTACCGATAGCTATACCTACAACGAAGGCAGCACGAACAACGAAACCACTAGCGTTCTAGATAACGATACGGATGCTGAATCAGATACATTGGAGGCCGTTTTGGTATCGAGTGTCTCCAATGGTTCTTTAACACTTAATGATGACGGAACCTTTACTTATGCCCACAATGGTGGTGAGACCACGACGGACAGTTTTACCTACAAAGCGAATGACGGTACAGAAGACAGCAATACGGTGACCGTTTCACTTACGATCACGCCAGTTAATGATGACCCCGAACTCGTTGTGCCAATCCATGCTTGGTATCAATGCGCAAACAACAGTCAATGTACGCGGGTTGTGTTGAGCTGCTGCGATGCATGTATGGGCAGTGAAGTTGTCAATAGCAATCAAGTGGCTAGTTTTCGCAGCAGTTACCCAGAAGGCACCTCCGAGTGGTGTGACGATCCAAATAATTTTAATGGGCTTTGTTTTGATGGGTTTTGTTCGCCTCCCGCGATAGAGTGCAGTGCTAACGGTGCGTGTGGTGAAGTGGGGAGTAGCACACCCGCCATCGCGTTTGTGACCACCGAAGATGTTGCATACACCGGAACCTTAAATGCCACAGATTCGGATAACAGCAATCTTACTTTTTCAGTGGTTGCGAATTCTGCCGTTTTGGGAACAGTAACTGTAACGAATGACGACCCAAGCAAGTCTGCATCGTTTACTTTCACGCCCACGGCGGATGCGGCAGGCACTGGTAGTTTTAGTATCACAGTCAGCGATGGAACGGCCACCGATACCGAAACCTTCTACATTCGAATCGTTGAGTCTGGAGAACCACCCACCATCACACCGGCAGACCTTATCGTGGCAGAAGACAGTACTGTTTCGGGAACAGTGGTGGCCTCTGACCCCGACGGGGATCCGTTGCAGTATGAGGTTGTCGCTGGACATTCGGGTACGAAAGGCACAGTGGTAATTACCGATGCTGAAACCGGAGAATTTACTTACACGCCCAATGCCAACGAAAATGGCAGCGACACCTTCAAGTTGTCGGTGAGTGATGGGCCCTATTCGGCTGAGGGGACTTATAATGTGACGATTACCGCTGAGAACGATGCACCAACCACTGCAGCGCCCACCATCACCCCAAGCTCACCGGCCACGGCAAATGATCTAGCGGCCACTGCCAACGGCCTTGCCGATATTGACGTGGGGGATACCGTGACCGGAATTTTCGATTGGCGAAATAATGGTGCGTCTATCGCCGTTTTGAATATGCCTTTTGATACCCGTGTCACCTCTGCCGATGCCAATGCGCTCAAGGATTATTCATCCCATGGCAATCATGGCACGTTAGGCGGTGGTACGAACTCGAAGGTACCCACGTGGGTGAGCAATGGACTCAAAGGCGGTGCCTTTTCTTTTGATGGCAGCGGTGACTATATTGATATTCAAAGTGATTTGGGAAATCATTCTGCCAGAACCATATCGTTGTGGTTTAATACGCCAGAGACCAACGATGGGGGGCAATACCTGTTTGAAGGGCGAAGTGCTGCAGGGTCAGGAGATGGCAGTTACGGAAACGGATGGTTGTTGCAAGATTACGTTCCGAGTTCTTGTGTACCCGCTTCAGGTGAGCCACCTTATTCAACGGATGTCTGTCCTTGCAATGACACCGAAGGAAATATTTGTTTCTACAACAAGGTACAGATCGTCTCTACAGATTTATCAGAGAACACGTGGCACCACGTTGTGGCAACTGTGGATACTTCGGCAACTCAAATATACCTTGATGGCATCTTAAAAGATGAAGGAAACGGCTTTTCCTTGGCGACCCAAGACAGTGTGCGTATTGGCCAAAGGTACAGCGGATCCGGTTCTTTCCAAGGCATGATGGATGAGATATTAATCTTTGACCGGGTCCTGTCTTCAGAGCAAGTACAAGCACTTTATAACGCTGGGACACCCAACAACACGAACTTGATGGCCCAAGAGACCACTAAGGGCGATGAATGGACCGTGGTGGTTACGCCAACAGACGCTTTGGCAGATGGCGCACCTGCCACGTCGGCCACAGCGACAGTCTCCAATACCGCACCTACCATCACCGGAACTACATTTACGGTCGCTGAAGAAACACTCTACAGCGATACCATTAGCGCTTTCGACGAGGATGGGGACAGCCTGACCTACGGGGTTCAAACTGATGCTAATAATGGCACCGTGACCGTATCTGGCGAGGAGTTCTTTTACACCTCAGATGTTGATTTTACGGGTTCAGACTCATTTAGCCTGTGGGTGAGCGACAATGGAGGCACCAACAAATCCATTGGCACCTATAATGTAACGGTCACCAACGTGAACGATGCGCCCGTGCTTCAAGTGCCCGTTCATGCTTGGTATCAATGCTCTGCTGATGCCGACTGCACCGCCTTGAGCTTGGGGTGTTGCGACTGTATGGGCACCGCCATTGTAAACCAATCGCAAGTGGATGACTTTAGAACGCACCACCCCGAAGGCAGCACCGACTATTGCAATGAAAACCCACCGAATGCCTGCCTGGCGGTTTCTTGTTTTGGACCAACTGTGGAGTGCAGCAGCAATGGCGTTTGCGGAGATGATGTGGGTGGTACCACAGTGCCCGCGATATCTTATACCACCTCAGAAGATGTGGCCTATAACGGCACCTTTGTAGCGACTGATATCGATAGCGATAACCTCACTTTTGCAGTGGCCACGGGCGAAGGCGTTCAGGCGGCCACTTTGGGAACGGTTACCCTTTCCAATACCGACCCCAGCAAATCAGCTTCTTTCACTTACACCCCCAATGCCGACGCTGTGGGGACTGACAGTTTCACCATCACCGTTACCGACGGCGCATTGAGCGACACCAAAGTATTTACCATTCGCATCTTAGATGCGGGAGATGAACCTACCCTTACCCCAGAGGATTTGACCGTTGAAGAGGATGGGGCTGTATCCAGCACGGTGAATGCCTCTGACATTGATGGAGACACGCTCACTTACTCGGTGGTAGCGGGGCATACTGGCGCCAAAGGCACTGTGACGGTCACCAACGCTGAAACCGGTGCCTTCACCTATACGCCTTCTGCGAACGAAAATGGCAGTGATACGTTCAAATTATCTGTTTCAGACGGGGTTTACCTTGTGGAAGGGACTTATAATGTAACGATCACACCTGTGAACGACGCACCCACTGCCACCCAGCCGGTTATTTCTCCAACCAACCCGGTCACCATCGACGATTTGGCGACCTCCGGTTCTGGCATTGATCTTGAGAATGATCCAGTGACCATCAACTACGACTGGCGCAAGGATGGAACGTCATTGGCAGTGGTGAACATGTCTTTTGATCTTCCGGTGAATGGCACCACTGCAGATGCGGTCATTGATTATTCGACCCATTCCAACCACGGCACTTTGGGCGATGGCACGGCGAACAGCGCGCCTGTCTGGACTAACGACGGGTATCAAGGTGGTGCGTATCAATTTGACGGGGTCAATGATGTTATCGTAGCGACGAACGTTCCGTCCATCACCAGAAACGGCACCTATTCTTTTGCAGCGTGGGTCTATTTTGAAGGTATTCCTACCGAAAGCACCAGTGTCAGCAGTACCATTTTCCAAAACTCGCAAGGACCAACAGACCGAAATGGCATGTCGATTGGAACTGATGATGTCTTGAGCATCGGGTATTATAACGGTTCGAGCTGGACCGGTGCGTCAGGTGAAATTGGTCGCAATGTGTGGACTCATGTGGTGGGGGTGAACGACGGTGGGGATTTAAGTTTGTATCTCGATGGGACGCTTCAATCTGGGACAGATAACCCCTTTGTGTCATCCAGTGATGCGAATTTGTTTATCGGCAAAGATACTGCGGCTGGTGCTCATGCGGGTGACCCTTTTATCGGAAAGTTAGATCAGATTGAAATATTCGATTTTGCGCTTTCAGAAAACCAGGTTGTTTATATGGTGAACGGGCAAACGACGATTGCTTCAGATGAAACCAGCAAAGATGAAACCTACACCGTAGCAGTCACGTTGAACGATGGGTTGGCTGACAGCGCTACCGTGATATCTGCCGGGGTGACCATCGGCAACTCCGTCCCAAGCTGCACAGGTAACACCATCACCATGAACGAAGATGGGACATATTTGTTTGATGAAACCGACTTTGAGATGAATGATGATGATGGTGATTTATTTGATAAAATCCAAATCACCGCATTGGAGTCAGCCGGTGACTTAGAATACGATGGCACTGATGTGACCATAGACCTTGAGGTCAGCGTTTCAGATTTGGCCAACCTCACCTTTGCCCCAGTTGCTAATGCTAATGGGGCTGCGTACGCTACATTTGAGTATAAAGTCCACGATGGCACTGCGTATTCAGCATCGCCGTGTACCTTAACAATTGATGTGACCGCGGTGAACGACGCCCCTGTGGCGCAAGATGGAACAGGTAGTGGGAATACGGGAATCGGCGTCACCGCCACTTTGCGGGCCACTGATATCGACAGCGTTGAT